>JADKKC010000014.1 GCA_016720685.1 Zoogloea sp. | reverse complement strand
AAACGCGCCAAATTGAGCGAACTGCCTCTGGAGGGCTCCTCGTCCTACAGCCTGCGCCACGCGTTCGCGATGCGCCTGCTCGAACGCGGCGTCGGTATCAAGGCAATCGGCGACCTGCTCGGCCACCATACGCTCGAGAGCACCTGCGTCTACCTGAGATTGCAAACCGAAGCGCTGCGCGAGGTCGGGTTGCCGATTCCGTCACCGGCGGCCAACACGGCGAGGAGACTGTCATGAACGTGCCTCGTCCAGGTACCCCACTCGACCCCATCGTCGACCGCTATCTGCAGTGGAAACGAGCCCTCGGGCGCAGCTATCTCGGTGTCGAGCGCGTGCTCGTGTCGCTGCTCCAGTTCATGTACGACCGCGCCGCCGCAGATCTCGATCAGAAACTGTTCGACGCTTGGAGCACGTCCTTCGCTGATCTGACCGCCAACGTCCGGCGGAACCGGCAGCGTGAGGTGCGTAACTTCTGTTTGTATCGGCAGCGCACCGAGCCGAATTGCTTCGTGCCGGATCCCAATCGCTTTCCGCGCCCGTGCCCGTACTGCGCCCCAGTCATCTTTGGCCCGGATGCAGTGGCCCGGATGCTGGCCATTGCTGGGCAGCAACGGGCGACGCCAGGCTCTCCGCTTCTGCCCGCGGTCTTGCGGATGGCCGTCATCCTGCTCTACACCGCCGGCCTGCGCCGGGGCGAGCTGTTGCGCCTGACCTTGGCCGATGCCGATCCGACAGCGGGCGTGTTGCGGATACGCGAGTCGAAGTTTCACAAATCCCGCTTCGTACCGCTGTCGCTCGACGCCGGCCGTGAGCTTCGCGCCTATCTGCGGCAGCGGTTGGTACCGCCGCTGAGCACGGCACCCGATGCGCCTCTGCTGTGCAACTGCACGCGCGGCTTGCGCGCCTATACCGGTACCGGCCTGAGCCGCGGCCTGCAGTTGTTAATCCGGTCTGCCAATGTCCAGAGTACGGATGGGCGCCGACCGCGGATACATGACTTCCGCCACAGCTTTGCCGTCCAGGCGCTGTTGCGTTGGTATCGGCAAGGCGCCGACGTCCAGTCCAACCTGCCAAAGCTCGCCATGTATATGGGGCACGTGTCGATCGTCTCGACCGCCTACTACCTGAAGTGGATACCCGACATCGCCACAGCTGCCAGCGATCGCTTCGAGGCACGCTTCGGTCACCTGATCAGCGGTGGTGCCCCATGAAACGCGCTCGCCCCAACAACCTCGGCTTATGTGTGGAGAAGTTCTTCCGCGAGTATCTGCCGACGCTTCGCGGCATGAGCCTGCAAACCATTCGCAGCTATCGCGACGCCTTGGTCCTGTTCCTGCGTTTCGTGTCTGGACACAGCGGCCGGCGCCTCGAAGATCTCGATCTCGACGCCGTTACCGCGGAGCACGTGACGCAGTTCCTGATGTTCCTGGAGGCCGAACGCCACAACAGCATCGCTACACGCAATGCACGATTGGCCGCGCTACACACCTTTGCCCGTTTCCTCGTCACCGAGTCGCCCGAGCATCTTGCCCAGGTGCAGCGCGTGCTGGGGCTACCGTTCAAGCGTGGCGCCAGGAATGCCCCCATCGATTATTTGGAGTCAGCGGAGGCCGAGACGCTCCTTGGGCAGATAAACCGTTCAACCGAGACGGGGCGACGCGACTATGCGCTGTTCGCGCTGATGCTCAATACCGGGGCTCGTGTCCAGGAGGTGCTCGATCTAAAGCTGAGCGACGTTCGGACCGAGCCACCCTACCAAGTCCGACTGCGCGGCAAAGGGGGCAAGGTGCGGATATGTCCGATCTGGGCCTCGACCGCTGGTCGGCTGCAAGATCTGGCGCAGCAGACATCGGGGGGCGCGACCACCGACGCGTTGCTGTTTACGAACAGGCGCGGTGGCAAGCTCACTCGCTTCGGCGTCCGCTATCTGCTCAACAAGTACGTCGCGGCCAGTAGCGTCACGGCGAGCACTTTGCAGGGGAAGCGGATCCACCCGCACTCGCTGCGTCATACCACAGCGATTTACCTGCTCAAGGCAGGCGTCGACTTCGCGACGATCAGCCAATGGCTTGGGCATGCAACGCTGAACACGACGATGAAGTACGCACGCGCCGATCTCGATCTGAAGCGCCAGGCGCTTGCCCAAGTGTTTCCGGAAGCATTGTCACCTCCCGCGGGAAGCGGCACTCGCGTCGATGACGGCCTGATCGGATGGCTGAGGCGGCTGTAAGAAATAATGTGGAGTCGCCGAGGCTGAAGTCCGCTTCACACCAGAGGCTGGCCTCGCTACTCCACATTACTGGATGCTGAACATAAGTCGATTAATGTTGTGCACAACATTAATCGACGACTTTGGCCTCAAGCCGCTGCGCGCCCCGGCCGACGAGGATCTGCACGACCTGATCGCCGAGCGCTACGAGCAGGCCGCCACCCTGGTCACCAGCAACCTCGACTTCACGGAGTGGGACCAGGCCTTCCCGGGCAACCGCCTGCTCGCTTCGGCCACCGTCGATCGGCTGCGCCACAACGCTTCATTGCCTGACCTCGACGGGGCGTCGTACCGGCGCCGCGGCAGGGTCCCAACAAGGCCAAAACAGCCCTTGCCAGCACCCCGAAAAACAACCAACCTTGAACCCCCGAAGACGTTCGTCAGAGCCTATTCAAACTGGCTCCTATATGCCGGTCAGAGGTGGTTCTATTGTGCCGGTCAGTGACAGTAGAACCCGGTAACGCGGCGCCAGAACCGCAAGCCGGCATCGTTCGTGTAGATCACCGCGTCGCCGATCCTGAAGCGCAAGGGCTGGCCGTTCTCCGGTGCGAACGGCTTGAGCGCATCGTGCTGCGCCGTGATTTCGATGATGTAGTCGTGATGGCTGCTCATGGCATTGATTTCCTGTAGTCGCAAAGACCGAAGGCGTGGTCATGGTCATCGGGATCAATCTCGGTCAGCAGCATCACGCGCTGCTCGTCGGTGATGAGTGCGTTGTTCATGGTGAACTCCTGAAGATTCCCGGGCGGAATTGCCCGTCACCTCCAGGTCACGGCGCAGCGCAAGCAGTCAGGGGTCGAAGACGGCCAGAGGCCGCCAGCGTGCTTGCACGCGCAGCCCTTGACGGCGAGAACGCCGTGGCACGATGAAGGGAACAGCAAGACCGCCCCGCCCCACCCCACCACCCACGCAGACCTGCCTTCGGCAAGTGCGCAGCACGCGCAGGCCCGTAAGGGCCGGAGTTGCGCCGCTGGGCGCAGCAAAAAAGGGGGCCGAAGCCCCCGTGGTCAGAGCAGGCCACATTCGGCGAATGAGGTGGTGACTGCGCCACCCACGACGATGTGATCCAGCGTGCGCACGTCCACCAGCGCCAGGGCCTCCTTGAGGCGTTGGGTCAGGACCCTGTCGGCCTGGCTCGGCTCGGGACTCCCGCTCGGATGATTGTGCGAAAAGACCACCGCCGCCGCGTTGAGCCGCAGGGCCTCCTTCACCACCTCACGCGGATACACCGATGCCTGGTCAATGGTGCCGCGGACCAATTCCACGTACTCGATCAGCCGATGCTGGCTGTCGAGGAACAGCGCCGCGAAAACCTCGTGCTCGAAGCTGGCCAGCTTGGCGCGCAGGTAGTCCTTGACCAGCGCCGGCGCCGTGAACAGCGTCCCGCGTGGGTTCTTCTCGTCGATGACCTGGCGAGCCGCCGCCAGAATCTGGTCTGCCGACGCCAGCAGGTAACGCCCTGCGCGTCACGCACCAGCAGCGAGGAATCGAGAGGAAGAGAGAGTTGCGACATGATCGTGCTCCGGTTGCTCAGGCGGAATTGCCTGGAACCGGCCCCAGCACGGCGCAGCGCAAGCCGTCACAGGGTCGAAGACGGCCACGGCCGCAAGCGCCAACGGCGCGCAGCCCTTGACGGCGAGAACGCCGTGATACGGTGAAGGGAACAGCAAGACCGCCCACACCCCGCCCGCAGAGACGACGGATGGGCAAGCGCAGCGCGCAGGCCCACGGGGCCGGAGGCGTCAGGGATCAAAGCCGGATGGCCGCGACTCGGCACGAGGCGCGGGGCGGTAGCCCGCGAGCCCGACGGCGGTACGCCGGGACGGCCAATCGCTTGCAACAAGATGCAAATGACACCGCAGCACAGATGGAGCACAATGTAGCTACAGCATATGAGGCATGTAATGGCAAGCAGCAGTGATGTCGTTCGCGCCCGGATTGACGGGCATATCAAAGAGGAAGCCACGAACGTGCTGGCCGGAATGGGTTTGTCTGTTTCGGACGCCATTCGGATGTTGCTCACGCGCATTGCGGCCGATAAAGCACTTCCTTTCGATATCAATCGTGCTCAGTCCCAATCGGATACCAAGAAGCCATGAGGTTTTGCCTGAAGAAATCCAAGAACACTAAGGCAAGGGCCTGAACGCATGGATCGCATACAGCAGCTCAACTACGAAAAGGACTTCCGCATTGCCTTCTTGGAGTCCAAAGGGGACGGGTTTCAACGCCTGTTTGAGAAGCTAATGTCGAAGGTACATCCCAACGATTTCATGGCTTGCCGTCCCTGGGGCAATGTTGGAGACAGGAAGAACGATGGCTATCTACCTTCTGCGCGAATCCTGTTCCAGAGCTACGCGCCGAATGAAATGAACGCCGCCGAGGCCATCAAGAAGATCAACGAGGACTTCGAGGGGGCCAAAGAGCACTGGGAAAAATACTTCGATGAGTGGACCTTCGTCCACAACGCACCCGACGGTCGCTTGGGGCCTCACATCATCGAAGAACTGGCCAAACTCAGGCAGGACAATCCGAAAATCAGAATCGGCCATTGCGGGTACGAAGAAATGCTGGCGAAGTTTCGCCAATTGAGCCTGCAGGATCTTGAATCCTGGTTTGGCCCGTCGCTGACAATGGAAGCGAACGTCAATCTGGGCTTTAGCGACCTGGCCGTTGTGCTCACTCATATCACCATTACGCCCATACCGACGGCGAGCGAGGTGAAGGACGTATCGCGCGGAAAGATCGAGGCAAACCTCCTGTCTCAAGCTGTCTCCGACTTCCTGAAGATCGGCATGCAGAAGTCGCCGCTCGTTGCGCAGTTCTTCAATAACTGGAAGAACCCTACCTACGGCGAACAAATCGCGCAGGCATTCAATAGTGAATACGTGGGGCTGCGGGACGGAGTTCCGCAGCTCCATCCTGATGAAATCTTTGGTCGCCTCGAAGCATGGGCCGGAGGCACGGCGAATACCACGCCCACGCATAAGGCGGCGGTGTTGGCCGTCATGGCATACCTGTTCGACAAGTGCGAGATTTTTGAAGACGCTCAAGCGGTGGGAACGGCATGATCTTGCCCTCCAAGCATCTGCCGCAGGATCGCGCACTGCTAACCGTTGGCGCGCATGTGCTGACCTTCCTCGCACGCCCCAAGACGGTCTCCGCGCTTTGGGAGGAGTTGAACAGGCATGACGCTGGCTTGGCGGCAATGCCCCGGCGAATTACCTATGACTGGTTCTTGCTTGCTCTCGACCTCCTGTACGCCCTTGGAACCATAGAACTCGACAGCGGACTGGTGAAACGGAGGACAGCTTGATTCATCACATTTTCAGCACGCTGCCCAGTTTCAAGAGCCTTGGTGATCTGAAGCCCGGCCTGAATGTGCTGCTTGCCCAGAAAACCGAGGGCGCGACCAGCAAGCAAACGCGCAATCGCGCCGGCAAAACCAGTTTCGTTGAGCTGGTGCATTTTCTGCTGGGTGCAGACGCCGGTCCGGATTCGATTTTCCGCACCCCGGAGCTGGCCGAACACACCTTCGGCATGGATTTCGATCTGAAGTCTGAACGCACGGTCGTCGAGCGCAGTGGCGGGTCCAAAGCCAAAATCTTCGTGGCGGTCCCGCCTGCCGCGAAGGTCAAGTTCTCGGCCACCGAGTGGTGTACGTTCCTCGGCGAACAAATGTTCGGCCTGAGCAGCCTTGAAGCTGCAGGCAGCAAGCCGCCTTCGTTCCGGTCACTGTTCGCCTACTTTGTGCGCCGACAGGCGAGCGGTGCCTTCATTACGCCGGAAAAGCAGGCCACGATGCAGGGAACCGGCGACATGCAGATGGCGCTGATGTTCCTGCTTGGATTGGACTGGCAAATTGCCCGGGATTGGCAAGCTGTTCGCGACAGGGAAAAGACCCTTGAAGAGCTGAAGAAGGCGGCCGGGAACGGTGCGTTCGGTTCCATCATCGGCAAGGCCGCTGACTTGCGCACGGAACTGACCATTCAGGAAGCTCGTCTCAAAAAGCTTCACGCGGAAGTTGAGACTTTCCAGGTCTTGCCGGAATACCGGGAACTAGAAGTCGAAAGCGCCACGTTGACCCGGCAGCTCAACGAATTGGCCAACGCTAACACCATCGACTTCTCGGTTATTCGTGATTTGGAAAGTGCACTCGCCTCTGAAGTTCCTCCAGACCATGAAGACCTTCAGGCGGTCTATCAAGAAGCAGGCGTCGTACTACCTGGCTTGGTCAAGCGCCGCTATGAGGACGTGAAGAGCTTTCACGAATCGGTGGTGCGCAATCGCAAGGACTATCTGTCCAGCGAACTCGAAGCTGCCAAACTGCGCATTGACCTGCGTGATAGTAAGAAGGCGCAGCTCGACCAGCGACGCGGCGAAATCCTGGGCATTCTCAGAAGCCATGGTGCGCTGGAACAGTTCCTCAAGCTACAAGGCGAACTGGGGCGACTGGAGTCCGAGGTGGAATCGCTGCGGCAGCGCTTCGAAGCCGCAGAGCAGCTCGAAGGCACCAAGAACGAGTTGGAGATCGAGCGCAATCGCCTCACGATCCGCCTGCGGCGTGATTTCTCCGAGCAAAAGGATAGATTGGCGGAGGCCATTGTCGCCTTCGAGGAAACCTCGCAACGCTTGTATGAGTCGGCCGGCAGCATGACGATTGACGAAACCTCGAATGGCCCGATTTTCAAGTTTCCGATGCAAGGCGAGCGCAGCAAGGGCATCAAGAACATGCAGATCTTCTGCTTCGACATGATGCTTATGCGCTTGTGCGCCAAGCGGCAGATGGGGCCGGGATTCCTGATCCATGACAGCCATCTGTTCGATGGCGTTGACGGGCGCCAGGTCATCAGTGCCTTGCGTCTTGGTTCGGAGATCGCACAGGAGCTTGGTTTTCAGTACATCGTGACGATGAACGAAGACGATGCGTTCAAAGAGACTATCGAAGGCTTTGACCTGAATGACTATGTACTTCCCACGCGACCGACAGGGGATGCAACGGAGGATGGCGTGGAGCTTAAGTATCAGATTCGGATGAGTACAGGATTGATTGAAATCTAGCAGGGCGTTGATTTATTCAATCCCCAGCACCAGCAAGGGTTTCGGCTGAATTACAATTCATAAGGCATTCACGACATCCAATTCCCATGCGCGGCCCCGACCATAAGCAGAGCAGCCTTTTCAGCTACACCCAGATCGAAGACCGGATTGTTGCGGATCACCCGCTGCGCAGGATCAAAGTGATGGCCGATATGGTTTTGCATTCGATGTCGCCGACCTTCGATTCCCTTTATGCCGAAGGGGCGCGCCCGTCGATTGCCCCGAGCGGCTTCTTCGCGCCCTGCTGCTGCAATGCCTGTTCTCCATTCGCTCCGAGCGGGGATTGATCGAGCATCTCGATTTCAACATGCTGTTCCGCTGGTTCGTCGGCCTGAGCCAGGACGAACCCGTGGGACCATTCTAGCTTTTCGGCCAATCGCGATCGCCTGCTCAAGGAAAGCGTGATGCGCGAGTTCTTCGGTGGCGTCGGGCATCGCCGAATGGGCCGCACTGATTTCGGATGAGCACTTCAGCGTCGATGGCTCGCTCTTGCGGGCCTGGGCCTCGCACAAGAGCCTGGCAGCGCGGGATGGCTCGGATGAGCCGCGGGGCCGGACCAGGGGCGCAACCGAAGTGAATTTCCGCGGCAAGAAACGCTCGAACACGACTCACGTCTCCCGCACCGATCCGGATGCCCTCCTGGCCACCAAGAACACGGGCGTGGCCTACCTGAGCTTCACCACCCATACGCTCAGCGAGAACCGTCACGGCCTGATCGTCGATGTGCACACCACGCAGGCCACCGGCACGGCCGAACGGGAAGCGGCCAAAGTCATGCTCGAGCGCCGGCCGGCGCCGCGCAAGCCCGATTGCCCCATCACGGTGGGCGCCGACCGGGGCTATGACGTGGCCGAGTTCATCGAGGCGCTGCAGGATATGAACATGGTCCCGCATGTGGCCGCAAAGACCCAAGGCAGTGCCGTGCCCGAGGCGATCAACGAGACGGTAAGGCTACGCGGTCAGCTTGCGGCGCCGGAAGATGATCGAGGAAGCCTTTGGCTGGGTGAAGGAGATCGGTACGCTCGACGCGCCACGCTGCGCGGGCTGATCGTATTCGCGGGGAGGTGCTGCTCAATTTTGCCGCGTATAACCTGGTTCGGCTGGGCAATTTGCTGGCACCGTCCCGCTGAATAGGGGACGCATTTGGCGGGCAGTTGGGCAGAAACCTTGGAGTGGCTGCGGATTGCGGCGCAACGAGGTGGGTGGCAGGCAGAACGCGTCAAAACGGCAGCGCTGCGGACTTGAGGGGTTCCATTGGAGGTTGATTTTTCGGACAGGGGAAAAAGCCGCGAGGGACGCTGAGTTTTTCAACACCCTGTTAGGGACTGCCTCATCCAAACAGTCCGCGACATTCACCCGGAGCACGGTGCGGTAAGCGTCCACCTGCCGAGCATCTATCATTTCTTGAAGCGGTTCAGAACCGTCATCTCGCTCAACTACGACCTGGTGCTGTACTGGGCGATGACCTACGGGTTGGACATCGACGACCAGCATGCGTTCAACCTAAAAATCTCAGTTGATGATGTGCCGCTTGCTCGAATCGCTGGCAGGCTGCATTGAGCTTGATCGAGGGAGTCACCCGATGGGTGAGTCGAACCAGCGTTCGCGTGCAGAGGAAATGCCTTCGTCGCAACGGTAAGCGCAGACGGCGGTCGGGTGCAGGCTCGTTGGGAGGCTAACAGCGCAGCCACGCCGATGGGGCAGTTGGCCTATTTCATCGAATTTCTGACGCTGACTGGTGTGGTCGGGCTGGCAGGAACGATGTCCGCTCGCCTACACGAGCCCGAACGCACCGAGGTAAGTCCGATAAAAGCCACCTCGATGCCGTCGATCCTGGCGGGAGCATCGACGCGACTCGCACGTCAACGATGATCCGGCCGCGATGGGGTCAATCCGGGGCCGCTCGGGATGCGCAAGGTGATCAGCGAGTGACGCGCCGCGTCGGGCCTCGGCTGGCGATTCCCGAAGCGGCCGGTGAGCTGCCTGACTGCCATCTGCGCGACAGCACCGTGCCCCTTGCTCGATGTGCCGGATTCTGGACATCGACAGAATGCCATCACGCCGCCAACGGCAAGCAAGAAGGCGGGTCGTCGTACAACCCGGAAAAAGCCTGGCCGGCCTTTCGCACAGCCACCACACCTACCTGACGGCCGCGGGCTGCGCCTGTGTGATGGGGGTCGAGGTCAAGGCGGGCAACGAACACCCGGGCAGCCGCACCTCTGGCCTGGCCTGCTCGGGCCTCGATCAACTGCCCGCGCATCGCAAACCCGAAGCTGGCGCGCGGTGATTGCGGCTTTGGCGCGGACGGCATCATGCGTGAGTTCGAAGCGCGGGCGCAGCTACCTCTTCTATGCTGCGCCTCTCCGGAAGAACGCCAAGCGGCACATCGAGCGCCTGTTCCGGTCTCGGGCTGGGCGGACGCGGGCCAGGGCTGGAAGGATCGACAGCACGCTGGCGCCTTACCGGTTGGGATGCGACAATACGCGCCGCGTGCTTCGCGCGGTGCCACTCCTTGCAGGGCGAGATGCCCCGCCCAGGAGGACGACGGGCAGCAGCAGCTGGGCTTCATCGAGGCCGACCGCAGCAGCGGCAAGCGCATCAGCCGGGCGAGTACGCGGTGCTGGTCACTAATCTCGAGCACGAGATCCTCTCGCCCGGCCAGCTCTACCGGGATCGAGCCGACGCGGGAGAATACGTTCCGACTGAGCTCAAGAATCAGGGGGCTGGGATGGCTTCGCACCTACTCACCGATCTGCACCGTTGCCAACTGTCGGCGCGTGAGGTGGCACTTTCACAACTGGTGGTGTCTGTTCGTGCGTCTGGCTAACCCCCGAAGCCGGGCTTCGGAAGGATCACCAGCCGGCCTTTCGGTTGATGTCCTCGGTCGGTCGGCGCACCGGGAGCACGCGGTCCAAACCACGATTACGCTGACCGGCCAGCACGCCCACTGAGAAGGCCCGGCAGTTACTCGCGCATCCAGCCAGCTTCAAGCCTGGGTGAGCGAGGCCGCGGAGCAGTTGAAATCCCGATCGGTCTGGATGCACTGCTGCGAATATCTCAAGCGCACCCTCGCGGCCCTCGGACCACCGACAACCCTCCGTTTGCTGACTGATCATGCAAACGGTGTGGGGTAACTGAGGTTTTTAGGTTCAAAGACTGCTTTGTGGGAGGTGGCGCCTTCGACGATGACTGGCAGCGATTCAGGCAGCCGATCCGAGGAGATCGTTCGAACTCGCTGGTGTTCTATGCGGTGGAAGTTCAGTGTTGTGCTGAAACTTGGTTGAGCAGGAGCGCAGATCCACAAGCTTTCAGGACGGGTTGCCGGAGGCGGTCCTGCAACGCTGGCAGAACGGAGAGGTCGTGCCCTTGTTCGTGAGCGAGGGAACGTGGACGCAGAAAGTTGCTTCCATTCAGAACAGCTACTGTAGTGCTTTCGAAATTTTCGAACCAATCACGGTTTTGCCTGTCATATTTGCACCCTGTCGATGGAGCGAATGATGAATCAAGGCAAGCCGATCAATCTGACCGAGTGTACAGCGTGTTGAACTGGAGCGCCGAGTGCGATCGCAGACATTGGATGCGCGCAGCGTCAGGCGGGCAAAGATTGTTTTGCTGGCCGCCGATGGCGTAAGCAATCACGACGATTGCCCGTCGGCTCGAAATCGGTCGCGGACAGGTGATTGCCTGGCGTGGCCGGTTTGCCGAAGGTGGGGTGGAGGCGATTGCGTCGGACTTGCCGCGCAGCGGACGCAAGTCGCGCATTGATGCGGCTGAGATTGTGCGTCTGACGACGCAACGACCTTGGGAAGGCGCGACCCACTGGAGCACGCGCACACTGGCCGCCCGGCTCTGGCATCTCGGACACCACGGTACTCAAGGTGTGGCGTGCTCATGGCCTCTAGCCGCACTTGGTGGAAACCTTCAAGGTGTCGCGCGACCCCAAGTTCGTCGAGAAGCTTGAAGATATTGTTATCCTGTACATGTCGCCGCCGCGAGCACGCCTTGGTGCTGTGCTGTGACGAAAGAGTCAGGTGCAGGCGCTGGATCGTACCCAACCTGGCTTGCCGCTCAAGAAAGGTCGGGCGGAAACGATGACCCACGACTACAAGCGCCATGGGACGACGACCCTGTTTGCCGCGATGAGTACGCTTGATGGTTCGGTGATCTCCCGTTGCGCGCAACGTCACCGCCATGTTGAGTGGCTTGATTTTCTGCGCCAGATTAACCGTGAAACGCCCAAGGGCAAGGAACTTCATCTCATCTGCGACAACTACGCGACGCACAAGCATCCCAAGGTCAAGGAATGGCTGGAGAAGCATCCAACGCTTTCACATCCATTTCACCCCGACCTCCGCCTCCTGGCTCAACATGGTCGAGCTGATTCTTCCGCAGTATCTCGACCGATCGCCTGGCGCGCGGCGTCTTCGCAGCGTCCCCCGAACTCGTGGCCGCCATCGAGGATTACATCACCGAGCATAACCAGAACCCAAAGCCCTTTATCTGGACCGCCAAGGCCAATGACATCCTCCAAAAAGTCATTCGCGCCAACCGCCAACTCGGTTCGAAGAAAAACGAAGCACTACACTAGACTCTGCGTGGAGACACCGCTAAGGGTTCCGTCCGCGGCGCGAGTAACACCTCTGCCGCTCAAGAAGTTCGCGGCCTTACATTCGCCCCCGCGGCAGACGAGTGCCGCGTCGGGTAGTTCCTTTGCGGCGAGGAATCACTTGAACTCAGGTGGAACATGGAGCAGTTGCTCAGTGAGATCCCACCCTTCGGGTTCGGCGTCCGGATCTTCCCACTTCGCGCCCGCTGCAATCCACTCAGCTCTGTAGCTTCTGGCTCCGATCTGCGACGAGTCCTGGTAGCCGTGCTCGACTCCGCAGCACGGACAGAAGTCGTACAGCGGGCTCTTTCCATCGGCACCCCACGGTGGCTCCTCCGATGAGTAACCGCAAACGCGGCACCGCAGGTCCTGATCACTGTGCATGGAAGTAGTCCAGGTTTGTCGGATAGCCGTGCTTTGTCGGGTCAGGCACGTAGAACGTACGTGGCGCTCCGTCCATTACACCGAAGGCATTCGACGCCGGGTCGAACCTCACTACGTCGCCGTTCGCTCGGGTCTTGGAGAGCACTCCAGTTCCTGGGTTGTGCAGGAAGTCCTGAGCCTTACGAACGTAATCGACCGCGTTCTTAGCCCCAAAGTCGGCGCCATGATCCTTGAAGTGCCATGAAGGCGTTCTCAGCAATGGATTTGGACTTGGTTGACGTCCACATTGCCCCCTTTGCGGCTTTATCAGCCCCGCCCAAGGTGCCGGTGCACGAGGGCACCGGTGGATTTACCGAGTCACCACAACCCCAAGGGGCCACGGTGGTCGGACATGCTGACCACGAAGGGCGCAGCAATTGGTCTTTGCGCTGCAATCATGCCATGGGTGTCACCGACCGGCACATAGGAGCCCGCAGGACCGCGCCAGGGGCTCAGCGGCCTGGCGCGACGTTGCGGGAGAGCTTTACGCGGCCAGGGTGACCACGGGCGTGGTCAGGCAAGACGTAAGACTTGATCATCGCGTCGCGTCAAAGTCGACGCGCTCGTGCGTTGGCCCTCGCAACTTGAGGTCGCAGCTTGCGACCTCAAGTCGGGCGGCGTCGACTTTTCGCAGAAGAAGCGACGCCCGCTCGAAGGCGAGCATCCGTCATCAGGGCTTGCGGAATATCTTGCTGAGCAAGGCTGCCGACTTCTGTTTGGCGAACGCTTGGAGTTGCGATGTTTTCTGCGGATCGCTGAACCGGGATGTAATCGAGCATCTCCGAGACCTCCTCGCCCAGGGGCTTGAAGGCGCCGCCGCAGCAGGGGCAGCGGGTATGGGCCGGCAGGTGCGCGATCGTCTCCCGGGGCAGATCGTCGGGAAAGGGTTTGCGCTGGCGGCGGGGTGTCACCGACCGGCACATAGGAGCCAGTTGATGATCGGCACAATGGCGCCAAGGCGGGGCGGGCGGCCCGCGACCGGTGGCGCATCGGCCGTCTTGGCGGGCTCCGGCAAGGGCCGCGGCACCAGGGGCAGTTTGAGGCGCACCACCTCGGCCTCGAGCTCACCGAGCTGATGGTGCAGGGCGGCCCCCTCGTCGGCGGGTTCGATGGAGGGAGGCGTGACAGGCTGGGGCATGACGCGAGTCTACGCGAGAGGCTCGTCGGTGAGCAGCTCCCCATCCCCATCCTGCCGTCTCCGGCTGCCAGGTACGCACGGGGCGCCGCCAGTCGATGTCTTCAGCTCGGGGCTGCGCCGAACTGCAGAACATACGCGCCACGCCGAGGCCCTTCTGCTGCCTTCTCAATTTCCATGGTGTCCACCCTCAAGAATGGTGGTCACCTTCGCGGCTCAAAGAAATGGGATCACGACCGAGGAGGGGCGACGCTTACCCTGGTCGAACGTGTATCAGCAAATGTAGATCTGGTTCAAGGTCGGCTGTTTCGAGGCCATCGTGCTCGACTTGCGCATGCTGTTGCGTCTGGTCGATGGGCGCACACCGCATCCCTCCGCGGCCATTCTGGACAGCCGGACGCTGCAATCAACCCTGACCAGCGGTGCCCGGGCCAGTTACGACGGGGCAAAGCGCAAGAAGGCCTCCAAGGTATCATCTGGCCGCCGATACGCTGGGCAACCTGCTCACGCTGCACGCCGCCCCTGCCAACGAGCAGGATCGGGATCAAGTCGGCCAGTTGGCCCGGGCGATACAGGAAGTCAGCAACCAGGAAGTGACGCTCGCGTACGTCGATCAGGGGTATGCCGATCAAAACCCCGCCAATGCGGACCGTGAGGCCAAGCGGGGTTTCGTGCTGCTACCGCGCCGCTGGGTGGTTGAACGCAGCTTCGGCTGGGCCGCCCGCTTTCGCCGTCTGGCCCGTGATTACGAGCGCCTGCCCGAAACCTTGGCCGGATTGCACTACCTGGCCTTTGCCTGCCTGATGCTGCCCCACCCGACAAGATGTCATTGACATAGTTCAGAACAAGCTTTAAGGTTGTTTGCTTGATGGCGGGGCGCACCGAATCATTCCCGATTGCATTGCGGCAGAAAGGCTACGATACTCAAATCGTATAGCTGACCAGCTTTCGGAGATCGAGCCGCAATGATCCGACTCACGCAAACACTTGGTGCGACTACCACCGTCGTGGCGGCACTGGCGCTGGCAGGCTGCGCCAAGCCGCCGGTCATTTCTCCGCCCAAACCGGAGCCGATCCCTACGGTGATCCAGCTTGACATCACCGCCAATGCGGCTGTCAATGCCGACCGCCACGGTCGCGCGATGCCCATCGTCGTGCGCTTCTATCTCCTGCAAACCACAGCCGCCTTCGACAACGCCGATTTCTTCTCGCCAGTTCGAGCGCGACGACGCTGTGCTCGGCGCAGCAAAGGTCGTCCGGGAGGAAATAACCCTTATACCCAATCAGGCCTTTAGTACTGAACTACATCCCCAAGGCCCGAGCCAGTTTCTGGCCGTCTTCGCCGCCTACCGCGAAGTCAACACAGTGCGCTGGCGGGCTACCGCCCCCATCCCGCAGAATACAACCACCGCCTATTCTGTCCAGATTGGCCAGAGTGGAATTGCAATCGCCCCGAAGCTCCCTCGGCAGCGCGGCGTCGGACAGTGAGCAACAATTCAACCTTTACACTCGCCCCACAAGAGGCCGTCATGTCCTGGTACAGCAAAGTCGTGTGGTCCGAGGGCCTCTTCCTGCGGCCCCAACACCTCCAGCAGCAAGATCGCCACATGGAGTGGTACGTCGAAACCCGAACGCAGGCACTGGGAGGCCTTTTCTGGGGCTTCGCCCAGCTTGAGCTCGACAGCGCAGCACTCGCCACCGGAAAGATCGTGCTAACAGTCGCCCGCGGAGTGCTGCCCGACGGCACGCCCTTCGACTTCCCCGCTGCTCACCCCGCGCCGTTAGCTCTCGACATCCCCCCCGACGCCAAGAACGCCATCGTTTATCTAGCGCTGCCAATGCGCCGCGTCCAGAGCGCAGAAGCCGCCCGCGTCGGCGATCCGTCGGGGCAGCTCGCGCGCCACCTTCCTGTGGAAGAACAGGTAGTCGACTCAGTCTCAGGAGACGGGGCCACCGAACCCATCGAAACCGGCCAGCCGCAGCTGCGCCTCGCCCTTGCCGATCAGATTTCCGACGCATTCGTGCGCATCGGCGTGGTGCGCGTCATTGAGCGCAGTCCCGACAACAACGTGCTGATCGACAAGGGCTATATCCCACCAGTACTCGCCAGCCAGACCTCGCGCGTGCTCGCCGGCCACCTGCGCGAGATCCGCGGCCTCCTCGGCCAACGGGGCGACGCGCTGGCCGGCCGCCTCGCTCAGCCCGGAGCTGGCGGCGTAGCCGAGATCGCCGACTTCATCTTCCTGCTCACCATCAACCGGCACCAGCCGGTGTTCGAGCACTTCGCCGAACTCGGTCAGCTCCATCCCGAGCGCCTGTTCGCCCGCCTGCTCGAACTCTCTGGCGAGCTCGCCACCCTCGTCAGCACCGAACACCGCCCCAGCGTCCGGCCCGCCTACAACCACGATGCCCTCGAAACCAGCTTCGCCCCGCTGATCCGCGATATCCGCCGCGCCCTCGCCACGGTGCTCGAACAAAACGCCGTTCAGATCGAGCTACAGGACCACAAACAGGGCCGCTTTGTCGGGCTCGTCGCCGACCGCAATCTGTTGCGCCACGCCGGCTTCGTGCTGGCGGTCAACGCGCAGGTGCCCAGCGAAACCCTGCGTGTGCGCTTCCCCACCCAGGCCAAACTCGGCCCGGTCGAAAAGATCCGCGAACTGGTCAATCTCCAGCTCCCCGGCATCGCACTGCGGCCACTGCCGGTCGCCCCCGGCAGATTCCCTTCCACGCCGGCTTCAGCTATTTCGAACTCGACAACGCCGGCGAGCTCTGGAAGCAGCTCGACAGCTCCGGCGGCCTCGGCATCTACGTGACCGGCGATTTCCCAGCCCTCGAACTCTCGCTGTGGGCCATCCGGGCCTGAGCGCAGACTAACGCAACGATACCGGAGACCGGAACCATGGCGCACGACGATCCATTTGCCCAGCCTCCTTCCGACAAGACGCTGATCATCCCGTCCCCCGGCGCCCGAAGCGCGGTCGGCGGCGTCATCCGGGCCGGCGCCCGCCATGCGCTTCGAGCGGGTCGACCTCGCCGCCCTCGACTGGGACACCGGGCTCAACCCGCTGATCGCCGCCGCCAACCCGCTGCTGGGCCTGGTGCCCCAGTTCCGCCAGGCCCAGCACCCCGACCCCACCGGCCTGCGCGACACCTTGGCCCGAGCCATCGGCATCTTCGAGACCAAGGCCCGCGACCACGGCGTCGCCCACGAACACCTGATCGCCGCGCGCTACGCGCTATGCACCTTCCTCGACGAAACCGCAGCAAACACCCCGTGGGGCGACAAGGTGTGGGCCCAGCGCAGCCTGCTGGTGCAGTTCCACAACGAAGCCTGGGGCGGCGAAAAATTCTTCCAGCTGCTCGGCAAGCTCGCCGAGAACCCCGCCCAGCACCGCAATCTCCTCGAACTCTTCTACCTGATCCTGTCCCTCGGCTTCGAGGGGCGCTTCCGCGTGCAGCAGAACGGCCGCGCCCAGCTCGCCTCGGTGCGCGAGAAGCTGGCGCAGATGCTCTCCAAGGAGCGCGGCGACGTCATCCACGAGCTCTCGCCGGCCTGGCAGGCCACCGCCAGCGCCGCCCGCCCGCTGCGCGAATCAGTGCCGCTGTGGGCGGTGTCGGCCCTCGCGACGCTGGTGCTGGCGATCGGCTACATGCTCGCCTCCTTCGCCCTCAACCGGCACTCCGACCCCACCTTCTCGTCCATCCTCGCCCTCAAGGCCGGCACGCCGGTACTCGCCGCCGCGGCCGCGCCAGCCGCCCCGGCGCCCGCCCGGCTGGCCCACTTCCTGGCCGCCGAAATCCAGGCCGACCGCGTCGTGGTGCGCGATCTGGCCGACCGCAGCATCGTCACCGCGCGCGGCGACGGCCTCTTCGAAGCCGGCAGCGCGACCCTCTCGCCGCCCTTCGCCGACCTCCTCGAACGGATCGGCGATGCGGTGGCCAAGGTCGATGGTATTGTGCTCATCCGCGGCCACACCGACAACCGCCCGATCCGCTCAGCCCGCTTCCCATCCAACTGGCACCTGTCGCAGGCCCGCGCCGACGCGGTCGCCGAAGCCCTTACGCCGCGCTTGGGCAGCCACCCGAAGGTCAAGACCGAAGGCAGCGCCGACAGCGAACCCGTCGCCACCAACGAAACGCCCGAAGGACGTGCGCAGAACCGACGCGTCGAAGTCATCGTGTTCCCGGCCGCCCGCGGAAACTGAACTAGGGTCGAATGATGAAAAAGCTCTTCGCTGCACTGCTCCATCCCGTGCTGCTCGGCTTCGCCGGGCTGATCGCGCTGGCGCTGGTGATCTGGTACGTCAGCCCGCTGGTGGCCATCGCCGGCTGGGTGCCCTTCGAATCCGAACGCGTGCGCTGGATCGCGATCGGCGCGCTAGTGCTGGCCTTCGTCACCCGCTTCGTCGTCATCCGGCTGAAGGCCCGCGCCAGCAACGCCAGGCTGCTCGACGGCCTTCTCGGCAAGGGGGCCGAGACACCCGCCGAATCCACCGAAGTCGCCACACTGCGCAAGCGCTTCGAGGAAGCCGCCACCATCCTTCGCCACAGCCGCTCGGCCGCCTCGGGTAGGGGCTGACACGCCTCGCCGCGCTGGGTTCGGCGCGCTATCTATACCAGCTGCCGTGGTACGTCTTCATTGGCGCGCCCGGCTCGGGCAAGACCACCGCGCTGATCAACTCCGGCCTGCGCTTCCCGCTCGCCGATAAGCTCGGCACTCACCAGATCAAGGGCGTCGGCGGCACCCGCAACTGCGACTGGTGGTTCGCCGACGAAGCCGTGCTGATCGACACTGCTGGCCGCTACACTACCCAGGATTCCGACGCCGCCACAGATCGCGACGCTTGGCAGGGCTTCCTCGGGCTGCTGCGCAAGCACCGCCCACGCCAGCCGCTCAATGGCGTACTGCTCACCGTCAGCCTCGGCGACCTGCTCGCCCAGAACGAAACCGAGGGCGCTCGCCACGCCGACGCCCTGCGCGCCCGCGTGCAGGAACTGTATTCCCAACTCGGCGTGCGCCTGCCGATCTACGTGCTCGTCACCAAGGCCGACCTCGCGGCCGGTTTCAACGAATTCTTTGCCAACCTCGGCAAGGAAGGCCGCGATCAGGTCTGGGGCGTCACCTTCCCAACCGACGAGGCCACTGCCGCCGATCCGCTGCCAGGCCTGTCAGCCCAGCTCGGCGCCCTTCACGAACGCGTTAGCGGCCAGTTGATCGAACGCCTCCAGGAAGAACCCGACCTCGGCCACCGAGCCCTGATCGCCGCCTTCGACCAGCAGTTCGGCCTGGTCAATCGCCTCCTCGACGCATTCCTGCAACACGTATTCGCTAGCTCCGGCTACGACCACCCGCTGATGGTTCGCGGCGTGTATTTCACCAGCGGCACCCAGGAAGGCAACCCTATCGACCGCGTGATGGCCAGCCTCGGCGGCGCCTTCGGGCTGGAGCGCCGCGTGCTTCCGCCCCCCGCCGGAAGCGGCAAGAGCTTCTTCCTCACCCGCCTGCTGAAGGAAGTCGTATTCACCGAGCAGCGCATCGGCGGCACCAACCTAAAATGGGAACGCCGCCGCAGCCTGATCCACATCGGCGCACTTGCCACGATGGGCCTGCTAGCCATCGGCCTGTCGATCGGCTGGAGCTTCAGCTACTTGCGCAACAGAAGCTACGTGGATGAAGTGGATAGCGCCGTTGCCGCAGCCAAGCCTCTCGTCACGCGCGTCGGCACCGCGCCGGACAACGACATCGCCAGCGTGCTGGCGGTGCTCGACGCGGTGCGCGGCGTATCCGGCACCGCGTCCCGGCCGCGCGACGAGGAGCCCGCCAGCATGGGCCTCGGCCTCTTCCAGGGCAAAAAGCTCGACGCCGCCGCCGACCAGTCGTACCGCGGCCTGCTGCGCGACGTGCTGTTCCCGCGCCTGTCGCACCGCATCGAAGCCCAGCTGCGCGGCCTCGACGGCAGCAATCTTGAGTTCGCCTACGAAACCCTCAAGGCCTACCTGATGCTCAACGATCCCGCCCACTTCGACGCCGAGGCGCTGAAGGCCTGGATCACCATCGACTGGGACCGCAACCTACCCCGCGACATCACTGCCGACCAGCGCGCGCCCTCGGCAACCATCTCAACGCGCTCTTCGCCGACGGCCCGGTGGCCTCGCCGGTGGTGCAGGATGCCGCCCTCGTCGCCCGCGCCCGCGAGATGCTGCTGCGCTACTCGCTGCCCGACCGCATCTACAGCCGGCTCAAGCGCCAGGGCGTTGGCGAGGGCTTCCCGGAGTTCACCATCGAACACGCCGCCGGCCCCAGCTCGACACTGGTATTCAAGCGCAAGAGCGGCACGCCGCTGACCCGCGGCGTCCCTGGGCTACACACCTACGACGGTACCACAAGGGCTTCGCCAAGGCCGTCGATGCGGTCACCGCCAAGCTCGCCGACGAAGAATCCTGGGTGCTCGGCACGCGCCGCGATCCCAGCGCCGGGCGCGACGCCGCCAATGCCGCCCGCGACGTACGCCGGCTCTATCTCGCCGACTACGCGCGCCAGTGGGAAGCACTCGTCGCCGACATCGCCATCGTCCGCTCGCCCGGCCTCGCCCAGAGCATCCAGGTCGCGCGCGTGCTGTCCGGAGCGGATTCTCCGCTGCCCAAGTTGATGCGGGCGATCTCACGCGAGACCACGCTGACCCCGCCAGCGGCCGAGAAGTCCACCATTGATAAAGCCAACGAAAAGCTCGCCAGCGCCAAGCAGGAACTCGGCAAGGTGCTTGGGATGGGTGCCAGCGGCGGTGGCGGCGCAGCCCCAGCCGCCGCGCAGGAAGGTCTCGAAAGCCTGGTGGACGACCGCTTCGTGCAGATCCGCCAGCTCGTCACCGGCGACGGCAAGAGCGCCCCGATCGATGGCGTCACGCAGTTGCTCAACGAGGTTTACGTGCAGCTATCCGCCACCGAAACGGCGATCAAGGACAAGGTCGCCCCCGCCGTCGGGCGATTCCGCCGCCAAGATAAAAGCCGAGAGCGCGCGCATGCCCGAGCCGATCCGCGGCATGCTGCAGCAACTTTCCAGTGCTGGCACCAGCCAGTCCCTCGCCGCCACCCGCGAGAACCTCTCGTCGGCAGTCGACGCGCAGGTAGGCCAGTTCTGCCGCATAGCCACCGACGGACGCTACCCCTTCGCTCGCGGCAGCGCCCGCGACGTGACCCGCGAGGATTTCGCCCGCCTGTTCGCCCCCGGCGGGCTGATGGACGACTTCTTCCAAAAGAACCTCGCGCCCTTCGTCGACACCTCCACGCGTCCGTGGAGCTTCAAGCGGGTGCAGGAGCAATCCCTCGGCGGGCCGGGCAACCTCGCCCAATTTCAGCGCGCCGCCACCATCCGCGACGTGTTCTTCCGTGGCGGCGGCTCGGTGCGGCTCGACTTCAAGCCCATCGACATGGACCCGACGATCACCCAGCTCACCCTCGACGTGGACGGCCAGCTCGTCAAATACGCCCACGGGCCGCAGGTGCCCCAGTCGATCCAATGGCCGGGCAGCAAGGGCGGCATCTCGGCGCGCATCCAGATCACCCCGCCGGGCCCCGGCGGCGCCTCCGGCCAGACCACCGAGGGCGCCTGGGCGCTGTTCCGGCTGTTCGACAAGGCGCGGGTCGAAGGCATGGGTGCCCCAGAGAAATTCAAAGTGACCTTCGACGTGGAAGGCCGTCAGGCCTCCTTCGAAGTCACCGCCAGCAGCGTCCAGAACCCCTTCCGGCTGCGCGAGCTCTCGGAGTTCCGCTGTCCGAGCGGACTGTGACCATGAGCGCCGCCGGCTGGTACGGCAAGCTCCCGGTGCTCGGCGATTTCGCCCAGCGGCGCCTCCCGCACGACTTCGTCGTCCCGTGGGATGCCTGGCTGCAGCGCGGCGTCGCCGGCAGCCAGGCCGCGTTGGGCAATGGCTGGCTCGACACCTACCTCACCGCCCACGTCTGGCACTTCGTGCTGATGCCTGGCGTGCTCGGCAACCACGGCTGGGCCGGCGTGTGGACTCCGTCGGTCGATCGGGTCGGACGTTATTTCCCCTTCACGCTGGCCGCACCGCTGCCCGCCGGCCAGGCCTTGGGCGCCTCGGCGCCGGCCCTCGGCGCGTGGCTCAAGCAGCTCGAAGAGGCCGCCCGCCTCGCCCTCCAGCTCGAGCACGACATCGAGCAGCTGGAGGGCGCACTGGCCAGCCTCGGCCCGCCGCCCGCCAGCCATCCGCCCACCAGCGCCCTCGAAGGGGTCGGCGCGCGTTTCGCCCGGCGCGAAGAGTTGATTGACCTCACCAGCCTGCCCGGCGACTGCCTTGACGCGCTGGCCACCGGCAGCCTGCTGCACGCCCTCGACGGCTATTCCACCTGGTGGTGCTACAACAACGACAGCGGCTGCGGTGGCTTCGCGCACCGAGGCTTGCCCGATGCCGCGTTTCTGTTGAAGATGCTGGCCTACTCACCGGGCGGCTGATTCGCCCCACGCATCCAGGGTTTCCACCGTGTCCAATCCTGACGACGACAAGACGATTGTGCTGGGGGGCGCCGCCGCTGCGCCCGCCGCGCCGCCGCGCCCGGCCCGGGGCGGCTCTGCCAACGCCCTGCCGATAGGTACGCACCTCTCCGAGTTCGAGATCGTCGGGCTCGTGGGCGAAGGCGGCTTCGGCATCGTTTACCTCGCCGACGACCACTCGCTGCAACGCCGGGTGGCGATCAAGGAATACATGCCTTCGTCTCTCGCCATGCGCGGCGAAGATGCGTCGGTGATCGTCCGCTCCGAACGCCATGCCGACACCTTCGAGATCGGCCGGCGCAGCTTCGTCAATGAAGCCCGCTTGCTCGCCCAGTTCGACCACCCCGCGCTGCTTAAGGTCTATCGTTTCTGGGAAGCCAACGGCACCGCTTACATGGCGATGCCGTACTACGCGGGCAAGACCCTACGCGACGTGCTGCGCGAACGCCAGGGCCCGCCCCCCAACGAAGCCTGGCTGCAGAAGATCCTCGGCCCGGTGATGGATGCCCTCGAGTTGATGCACGCCGAGAACTGCTATCACCGCGACGTGGCGCCCGACAACATCATGCTGCTGCGCGACGAGCGGCCCGTACTGCTCGATTTCGGCGCCGCACGCAGGGTCATCAGCGACATGACCCAGGCACTCACTGTCATCCTCAAGCCCGGCTACGCGCCGATCGAGCAATACGCCGAAATGCCCGGCGTGAAGCAGGGCCCGTGGACCGACATCTACGCGCTCGCCGCCGTCGTCTATTTCACTATCACCGGCCGCACCCCACCACCGGCCGTCGGGCGCATGCTGCAGGACGGCTACGAGCCCCTCGCCACCCTCGCCGCCGGCCGCTATTCCGAACAGTTCCTCACCGGCATCGACCATTGCCTGCAGGTCAAGGGCGAACAGCGTCCCCAGTCCATCGTCGAAATGCGCGAACTGCTCGGCATGACCGACTACGTTCGCATCCCGTCCCCAGCATCCGGCCGCGAGATCGCGCCGGGCGCAAACACGGTTCCGGGTGCGCTCGAGACCCTGATGCCGACATCGACTCCGGCCTCCACCACTCATGTGTCGCAGATCGACACGCTGCCCAGGACCGAGCCCACGCCGGCAACTCGCAAGAGGCGGGGTGCCACTGCTTACGTGGCTGGAGCGACAATTGCAGGCGTGCTCGCCCTCGGGGCTTTCATGTTTGCCCGCAAAGCCCCGCCGCCGCCAGAGCAACCCGCCGCGGCACCGGCCGCAGCCACCGTGTCGGCACCACCGGCGGTGGTACCCAGCCTAGCGCCCGTCACACCGCAGCCAGTCGCACCGGTCTCCCGGCAGGTGACGCTCGAAGAAGCCTTCGCCGCCACCGTGGCAGCCTCCGACACTCGCTTCGGGCTGAAGATCGACAAGGTCCGCTCGCCGCTTGCTATCGGCAAGGAGGCGCTCAGCTTCGTGCTCCACAGCGAGCGCAGCGGTCTGCTCTACGTGCTGCTGTGGGACAAGGCGACCTCGCAGCTCAGCCAGATCTTCCCCAACGAACTCGACCGCAGCAACCGTATCGCCGCCGGCAAACCGCTGGTCTTCCCCCGCCCCGACTGGGCTTACGAGGCCGACCAGCCGAAGGGCGACTGGGAGGTGATCACCATCGTCGCGGATTCGCCGCGAGACTTCTCGGCGCTACGCTTCGACCCCGCCAGCAACGGGGCCCCGCAGAAGATCGTCGAAGCGGCGCTCACCGACGCCGACAAGGGACCGCTGGGACTGGGCGGCGAGGCGCGCTGCGCCGATGGTCGGCCCTGCTCCCCCGCCTTCGCAGCGCAGCGCCTTTCGGTCGAGGAAGTACTAGCGACGGAGCGGAAGAACAAGGAAATCGTCAAGGTGCCGGCTCCTGCGCCAGCCCCGCGGGACAAGCCCGCCGCCAAGGGCACAGCCAGCAACGAGCAGGCCGAAAAACATTACGTGAAGGACTTGAACAAGTCCCTCGATAAGCTACTCGACGAAAAATGAGACTCTGCCGACATGCGGCCATGCCGCCGTCGGCAGAACGCAATTCAATGCCGGATCAGACCGAGACCCGCGTCGGGTTGCTCGCTTCGATGCTGACCCGCTGCACGTTAGCGGGAATCCGGCTGTCGGTGACGATGTGACGATTCACCACCCCGTCGCCCACCTTCTCGCTCGCCTGCATGTTGCCGACCGGAGCAGCCTTGGCACCCTTACCCGGCGCCGTGGCGATGGTCATCTGCACCGCCTCGCCGCGCTCGCGGGCCACCTTGCGGGCGTAGTCGTTGAGCTTGCGCATCGCCTCCTTGCCGTCCGCGGTGTCGAGCTGGCTCAGCGGAATATCCACCGACACCGACTTGAACGCACGCACCGTCTCGGTCTTGCCGGTCTCCTTGTCGGTCACCTTCACCGTGTCGGTCTGAACCGGCGCTGCCTTGGCACCGCTCACCTTCACCACCTCGTCGGCGGCAGCCTTGGCATCGTCAATCTCAGAGCTGCGTGCCCGCTGGTAGCCGATCAGGCCGCCCACCACCGCGCCGGCCAGGCAGGCGGTCTTGGCGTCGTTCTTGGTGAGCGTGGCCAGCACCGCGCCCGCCGCGCACCCCACCGCAGCGCCGACCCCGGCGCTCTGGGTTTTCTGATCCACGTTGGCGCAGCCGCCAAGCGCCACGCTTACCGCCACCACGCAGACCGGTAGACGGAACATCACTCGCTCTTTCATGGTGCAACCTTTCCTTCAGTGCGGCCCGGAATCGTCACGGGGCTTGGATGAGATGATCACGGTAGTTTCATCAGCATCCGGCTCATCAATCATGCTGACACAGACCGCAGTGTAGTTGTCGTTGGACTCCGGCGCCCGGCTGCGGATCAGCTCGCCCATGCTCTCGAGCCAGGCCTGAGGCGTGGGCGACGCGTTGAGCAGGCGCTCCATGTCGGCTTCCTCGACGTACTCCCACCAGCCGTCGGTGCACATCAGAAATACGTCGCCCGGATGCAGCGACAGCGGCTCGGCCGACACCGACAGCGCGATGGACTCCGCCGAGCCGATCGCCGACGTGAGCAGGCTGCGCTGGGGATGGGTGCGGATCATGTCGACGCTGCCGTAGCCAGCGTCGATCATGTTCTGGACGAGGCTGTGGTCGCGCGTCTGGTAGGCCACCCGGCCGCGTCGGAAAAGGTAGATGCGGGTATCGCCCACATGGCCCCACACCGCCACGCGGTCGCGGGGGTCGATCAGCAGCAGCACCGCGGTGGCGTGCATGTCGTCGGCGGTGCTGCCGGTGGTTTTTTCTTCCACCACCGCGTCGTTAGCCTGCTGCAGCAGCGTTGAGGCGGTGTCTGGGCCGACCTGCGGATGGGCCACGAAGCTACGCAACATGCTACTGACCACCAGCCGTGAGGCCACGTCACCGCTGCCGTGCCCCCCCGCGCCGTCGGACACCACCCAACAGCAGCCGGCCTCCGAAGTCCAGTAACCGCAGGCGTCCTCGTTGCGGCCGCGGCCGCCCACCTCGGACAGGAAACACGTCTGCATCTCCAGCATGAGAACCTCGCGCTGCTTGTTCGGACTGCATCAATGGCCTATCGGCCCGGCTCGCGCTCCGCTTGAAGCCGCTCCACCTGTTCTTCGTAGGCGCGCAGGAATTCGCGGCCGAAGAGGGCGTGGAAATCGTCCTCCGCCTCCCGCGAGATCTCGCCGTACATCTGCTCGAACAGATCCCACAGCCGCGCCTTGCGGCTGCCGGGCAGAATGTTGTCGAGCACGCCGCGGGACGCCACGCGCTCTTCGAGGGCGCCCGGCTCGAAGCGCTTGAGCACACCGGCCAGCGCCGCCCGCATCCCGGCCATGAAGCCGAACTGGTGCGCCCGCAAGTCGTCGTAGGCGTCGCGCATCGCCTCGTCGGGCGGCATGAAGCCGCGCCCCTGGGGCGTGAGCAGCTGCGACAGCGCAAAGCCCACGTCGGGCGAGAACTTGAGCGGGTTGTTGCCCTTGCTGACGATCATCGTCACCTCGGCGCGCACCTCGCGCTTGGTCAGCGCGCGAGCGGTGAGGAGATCGAGCGTGCCCTGGGTCGACTCGCGCAGCACCAAGCCGATCTGCTCCATCAGCTTCGGCGTGAGCCCGGCCGGAAGATGAACCGACACGCCGAGGCCGCGCAGGAAAGCGTCGAGCAGCGCATCGCCGGTGGCCGGAACCGCAGCGGCTGGCTCGGCTCCGGGCGCAACGCTTGCGGCTGGCGGGGTCGGCGCGGGCCCGGGCGCCGGCACGATGACGGTCGGCGGATGCTCCGGCGCAACCCGGTCGACGCTGATCTCGACCCGCGGCGGCGGTGCTGCGTCCGGGGGCGCGCTGCGCGGAGCCGCTGCCGGCGCCGCGGGTGCGTTGTCCCACGAAAAAACCATGCCCGCCACCGGCGCAGGCGGCGCGGCGGGTGGCGGCGCAATCACCCGGGTTACTTCCGGCGTGGCAGCCTCCGGCCGCGGCGGCGTGAATGCCTGGTTGAGCAGCGGCGCGTCGTCGCGCTGGGGGTTGGCGACAACCGGCGCCGGGCCCGCGCCGCCAAACAGCGCCAGCGGATCGACCGCCCCGGACGCCGCAGCGGAAGGCGTCACCGGCGCATCACCGAGCGGCGTGCCGGCAAACGGATCGCGCGGCGCATCGCCCAGCCCGAACAACGCATCCACCGACTGCTCGCTGCGCACCCCGCCCAGGCCGAGCAGATCGGCCCGCGGCGTGGCGGGCCGCGCAGGCGGCACGGCGAACGGATCTGGCAGGGGCGCGGGCGCCGAGGCGCGGCCGGCAGGCGACGCCGGAGCCGCGAACACCGCAAACGGATCGTCGCTTGCGGACATCGGCGGCGACGGCGGCACCGGGCTTGCCGCGGCCGGCGCAGCAGGCGTGCCCAGCAAACCCGCGAAAGGATCGGAGAAATCCAGCGTGGCAGCCGGCGCACCGCCAAACAAGCCCAGCGGGTCGGACGACGGCGCCGCCAGCTCGGGCTTCGAAAACACCGGCGCCGCGTGGGCGAACTCGACTTCCAGCAGATAACCGCCGATGGCGATCCGGTCGCCACCGTTCAGCACCACCCGGTTGCCCCTGCCCACCGGCCGATCGTTCACCGACGACGGATTGCCGCCCATGTCGACCAGCACGAACTGCCCGCCGTCGAACTCGACCCGCGCCTGCACGCGGGAAATGTGCCGCTCGGGATCGGGCAGGACCAGCTCATTGCCGTCCTCCCGCCCGATCGCCCCGCCCCGGCTGTCGAAATCAAAACTTGCCGCACGGGAAGGCGGGGCACCGTTGAAGCTGATTACGGAGATTCGCATGGTGGAGTCGTCTCAGAAAAATAACTGAAGCACACAAATATGGCCGTCAAACTGGAAAAACATCACTTGGGCCATACTTCCCCGCCAAATGAGCAACAATCCGATCAACAATTTTTGGCGGAAACCAAACGATCGAGGGTTCCAGTCCTACAAGCGCATCTAGAGAGCTCGGATACAACTTACCCCCTTGCCACAGCTCATAGGGCGCGGCTCCGTCAAAAGCTATTTTTATATTTTCGTAGTCAGATTCCGTCCGGCAATAATCGGGGTCATGTTTCAGCAATACCCACTTTTGATTATCGAAAAACATAAATTTTAAAAAAACAGGGCGAAACAAACGATCACCCAATTCCAAATTATTTACATCTTTTATCTGCGATGAAAAAACATTACTGAAGACCTCTACAAGATGCGCATTGACATTTTCTTCTGAAATAACCCTACAAACTACAAAGTTACCATTTTCGTCTATAGGAATTCTAACAAGATCACCGGCCAACACTTTCAGCTTCTTCATTTTACTTACATCCTCTCAAACCCTTCATCATTTTCTTTATTCTATTGTACTCGCGTTTAAAAACTTTTCCCCTGTAATCCGACCTAGACTTCTTGAATGAGCTTTGAACATTCCCAGGAAATTTTGCGCGAGTATTTTTCGTCTCAATATAGTACTGCTCCCAACCTCGAGCCTCTTTGTGAAGCAAATTAGTTCTATATATCCTATAGGTGTCTGACCTAGGATTAAATCTAGCCGAAGTATGATTTCCGACTATCTTTCCATGCTGAGAAATTCTCGCATCGACATTTTGCCTAGTAATGCCTATATAATATGGATTCTGACCACCCTTGTGATAAAGGGCATAAACAGAGTAGCCTGAATCGTTTAAAGCGGCAAACCCAAGAGGGTCAATCCATGCATTGGTATTGAATCCCAACTCATATAAATTCAGCCCTCCCACCAACCCGATCTGATCTTGAGAAATGTACGAACTTGAAAATGGATCAAAATACCTACTGTTATTATAGAAAAACCCAGTCTCAAGATCTTCGTACTGCCCTTGAAATCGAATAGGATTTATCTGGGCTTCGCCCTCTATCCCTACCTGCGCCACATGATTTGGTATCTCCTGGTCCTCACTCCACAGACTTTCCCCTTTTGAGTTCAAAAGTCTTGAAGGACGCCCATTAGAGCTATTCAGGTAAAAATATTGGCCACCCTCATATGTTGTAGCTACCAAAGGAATAAAACTATCAGGCGAATAGATGAATTCGCGCATTTTAAATATATCGGCATCCATGACAAGGCTAGACCCATCCCAGCCAAACCATGTACGCCGCCCGTCCGTCTCCTTGAACAGCCGGCGTCCGAGCGGATCGTAGGCGTAGGTTGTCGTGACGCGTCGGCCTCCCGCGTCCGTCCGATGGCTCGCAATCAGGCGCTGGCTGGCATCCCAGGCGAGATCGAGGCGCTTTCCGGCGTCGTCCTTCCGCACCAGATTGCCGGCCCGATTGAAGCGGTAGCGGGTGCCTTGATATTCCCCTTCCCGTTTCCAGCCGTCGCTTTCGGCGATCCGGGTAAGCAACCGGTCGCCTGCCGGATCGTTGAGGAAGCGATGGATCGCCCCCCGCGGATCGGTGTGCGCCAGGATGCGGCCCATCGGGTCGTAAAGATAAACATCGGTGCCGAATTCGCTGTCATGTCGCTCGGTCAGGTTGCCGGCTGGATCGTAGCGGTAGGCGGTGCGAAAGAGTTCGGTTGCATCCTTGCGCAGCGCCTGCTCGGTCATCAGCCCGTCTGCGTTGTAGCGGTAGGAGCGCTTGAGCCCGGGGGCGAGTTCTTCCTCGGTGATCTGACCGAGCGCATCCCGACGGATGGTGATTGGCGCCGCATCGTTGATGCGAATTTCGGCAGGCTCATCGAGAAGGTCGAAGGCGTACCGGATCTGGTTGCCCTTGTTTGACTTGCGTAGCACGCGGTTGCCCGCGGCGTCGTAGGCGCTTTCGATGATGAAGCAGTCGCCGCTGGCATGCTGCTGGATTTCCTTCAGCAGCAGCCCCTCCGCGTCGAACTCCCGCGTGACCTCCACGTGCGCGTTGCCGGTGGCGATGAGGTTTCCGTTGGGGTCGTAGGCGAAATGTTCGATCCACGGAGCACCCCAGGGCCATCGCATTCAAAAGTCATAGCGGATGAATCCCGAGCATTTTCATACGGATATCGTCATCCCAGGCCGCCCGTTTGCGCTTGAGTCGCAGGCTCGTCTTGGCGGTGTCGGTTTTGTCCGCACGAATCAGGTTCAGCACGATCTTCTTGAGCAGGGAGAGGTTCTGCGGGGCGTGGTCCTTCCTGATCATGCAGTCGTCCTCGCCGAAGCAGACGTCGAGCATCCAGTGCAGGCGGTTCTCGATGGCCCAGTGCGCGCGCACGGTCCTGGCCAATTCCTCGGCACTGAGGCTGCGCGAGCTGATGTAGTAGCGCGCCTCCAGCTCAGCGACCTTGTCGCCGACCACCCGCTGCGAGACAACGCAGCCGACCGTCTTGCGGCCGGGCCACAGCTCGGGGTCGATCTCCGCGCCGCTGGCGGCGACCCAGCTGAGTTGCAGCACCGTTCTGCCGTGGGCGGTGTCCACGTGCTTGAAGCCGTCGCTGGCGAGTTGGGCATCGCTGATGAGATCGCGCACCTGCTGGTGCAGCGTGGGTTGGTTGCCCTTGACCGCCAGCAGGTAATCGCCCCCCTTCTCGACGATCCTGGCGGCGATCTCGCGCTGGCAGCCCATGGCATGTGCCGGTGGCGGAGTTGCCGGAGAGTTGGCGCGCGAAGCTGACCAAGGGCAGCGGCGCACTGGTGACCGTGCGCATCGAGGAAGAAGCCCAAGCCGCGCCGGCCGAGGAGTTCACGACCGACGATCCGGTCTTCGGTATCTGGCGTTATCGCGAGGACATGGCTGACGTGGCGGCCTATGTGCGCAAGATTCGCCAGCCGCGCTACAACCGCGACGGCTCGCGCAACGAGCCTTGATGATGTTGGTGTGGATACCGATGTGCTGATCTGGCATCTGCGCGGCTACCCGCAGGCCACGCGCCGGCTCGATGAACTCGGCGCGCTCACGCTGTCGGCCATCAGCTGGCTCGAAGTGCTGCAGGGCATGCGCAACAAGGCCGAGTTGCTCGCTGTGAAGAAGATGCTCGACAAGCGCTCGGCCAGGCTGCTGCCCGTCACCGAGGCCATCACGCTGCTCGCCACCAAGTTGATGAAGTCGCTGACCTTGAGCCGCGGACTGCAGATGGGCGATGCGCTCATCGCCGCCACCGCCATCGAGCATCAATTGCCCATGCTCACCGCCAACGTCAAGCACTTCGGCGCCGTCGCAGGGCTCACCGTCGAGGCGTTCGTGCCTTGATGCCACCGAACGGTTTCCTAGTTTGGCGGCAAGAGAGGAGCCATCACCGGTGTGCCGCAATGAGGGCAAGTCTCCACGAAGCTCCTCCCAACTTTGTCCAAGTAGGGCTTCAAATCGTTGCGACATTTGAAGCACAGGTGGGTCGCGAAGTCGTGCTCTCTCGGTGACACATCTTTGATTTCACCGCGACTAAATCGCGCGTACCAGCCACTACTGCGCTCAGATACACGAGCGCTATCGAAGCCAATTTCTCCGACCACCTCAAGGCCATCGAAGTCACTGAACGCGAGACGCTGCCCCACCCGTAGCTGCACCCCATGACGGCTCAGGCTGGCCAGCGTTCCATATCCAGTCAAGTCTAGAACAGCCATGTCAGCATCGACGAGGCTGTCTTCCAGCCCATTGAAGTCGGCATAGATAAGCATCGGCGCCACTGGATTTGATCTCATCGATTCGGATTCTCGACAATTCGCTTGAAGACCTCAGCAGCCTTCTCGGCAGTTAGTCCAGATACCGTTCCATGGTTTCCGTGATCATTAACAACCTGACCACCTGCGGCTCGAATGTCCCCAGCGGTTGTCACGCCAACCTTGCCATGTGGAATGTTCTTCGATGCTGAAGCAACCGAGTCCCCCAGGCCCGTGGAAACGCCGTCAAGCTTTCCGGTGGCTGAGTTTGTGGTGACCCCCTTACCGTTAGCAAACGCCTGCGCCGTACAGCTACCGCCTCGGCACACAACCGTAGCGTCCGGTACCGCCTTGCCTACACCCTTTGCGGCTTTATCAGCCCCGCTCAAGGTGCCGGTGCACGAGGGCGCCGGTGGATTTACCGAGTCACCACAACCCCAAGGGGCCACGGTGGTCGGACATGCTGGCCACGAAGGGCGCAGCAATTGGTCTTTGCGCCGCAATCATGCCATGGGCTCGCAGGTCCACGCCAGGGACTCAGCGGCCTGGCGCGACGTTGCGAGAGAACTTTACGCGGCCAGGGTGATCACGGGTGTGGTCAGGCAAGAGGCAAGACTTGACCCTCGCGCCCGGGAATCGTCACTGCGACCGTGGCTGTCGAGCGCATCGGAGGGCGCAGCCTGCGACCTCCAAGCCGGGCGGCGTCGCTTTCGCAGAAGAAGCGACCCCCGCTCGCGGCGAGCATCCGTCATCAGGGCTTGCGGAATATCTTGCTGAGCAAGGCTGCCGACTTCTGTTTGGCGAACGCTTGGAGTTGCGATGTTTTCTGCGGATCGCTGAACAGGCTCGTCACCTTATCCCAACGCACTTGAAGCAGATCCGCCATGTCCGTAAGGTCTGGTGGCTCGCCAAGCTGTTGCTGCGTGATCGAGTTATCCACGAACCAAGAACGATTTGAGTTTTCCACTGCCAGCGGCATTGAGCGTCCGTCGACGAAGACCCGTTCTCCGACACGTACCCGGAATCGAAGTGAGAATGGCGCACCTTCACCCACCAAGAGCCGCAATGCCGAATCCTGTGCTTGTACGTTGGCAATCGGTACGAGTACGAGTCCCTTGCTCACGACGAATGAGAAGGCTGGCGCGATATCGGCTAGATCGATCATGGCATCAAGGCCTGATGAGTCGAGTTCCATCGGCGCTCGGGGCGAAGCCCTTACTACCCATGTACTCAAGCTCGCGCGAAGTAGCTTCCCGGTCGCACCTTATCCAGCGGTGTCGCCAGAATGATCTCGTCACCACGAGAAATCATGCGATCAAGGAACTTCTGGTTCGCTCCCCAGCGCTGCGCCTCGGACATCTTGTTCCAGGCGGCCTCAGGGATGTTGAAGGTACGGGCATTGAGGCTATCGCCAAGTTGTTTGTACTCAGGGAAGTGACCAAGAACCGTCTTGGCTCTCGCTACCCCCCTTTGCGGCTTTATCAGCCCCGCAATTCCCAGTAAGTCCCAGCGGATCTACCCACCCCAGCACACTCGGCGCGAAGTCGTAGACATTCACCCCCGCCGCCAGCCCCAGCGGGTCCTGGGAGATGAAGGCGCCGATCTGTGGTGCGTAGTAGCGATGACGATTGTACTGGAGCCTGCTCTCGCCGTCTTCATACTGCCCTTGCAGCCGGATCGGGTTGTCCACCCGATTAATCGACAACTGCGCGATGGCCCCCCAGGCTTGGTAGTGCGCAGCCCATTGGATTTGGCCGGCGCTGTCGATCAGGCGGATCGGGCAGCCGTTGGGGTCGTTGAGGTAGTGAAGGGGGGGTGCATTGGCGTTCCGAAGTAAGGCCAGCGGTTCGAAGGTGTTCGGGCGATAGACGAATTCCCGCACCGCACCGAGGGTTGCGTCGAGGGCGAGGGCGTCGCCGTCCCAGCCAAAGGTGGTGCGCACGCCGGCGGTTTCTTTCCACAGGCGCCGACCGAGCGGGTCGTAGGCGTAGCGGGTGGTGAGGCGTTGGCCATTGGTGCCGCTGCGGCGGCTGGCGATCAGGCGCTGGTTGGCATCCCACTCGAGTTCGAGCAGGCCGTCGGCGTCTTGTCGATGAACGAGGTTGCCGGCACGGTTGAAGCGGTAGCGGGTGCCTTCGTGTTCACCGCTGCGTTCCCAGGCGGCATCGTTGCCGGCCTGGCTTGTGGCGACGCGGGCGGCGAGTCGATCGCCGGCCGGGTCGTTGAGGAAACGTTGGATGCGCCCCTGAGGGTCGGTGTGGGCCAGGATGCGGCCCATCGGGTCGTAAAGGTAGGTGTCGACGCCAAAGCCGCTGTCTTCCCGGCGCGTGAGGTTGCCGACGGGGTCGTAGTGGTAATCGGTGGCAAACAGGGTTTGCTTGCCCATGTGGGTGTGCTGGCGGGTGAGCAGGCCGTCAGCGTTGTAGCTCAGCTCCCGGGCAAGACCGGGGGCGAACTCCTCGCGGGTGAGTTGGCCCAGCGCATCATGGGTGAGGCGAATCGGCTTCCCGCCGTCCAGACGGGCTTCGATGAAACGATCAAGCAGGTTGTAGGCGAACTCGACACGATGAGCGGAGGCGCCGGGCTGCGATCCGCCGCCTGCAAATCGGGTCTGGTGCACGATCCGGTTGCCGGCTTCGTCGTAAGCGCTTTCGATGATGAAGCAGTCGCCGCTGGCATGCTGCTGGATTTCCTTCAGCAGCAGCCCCTCCGCGTCGAACTCCCGCGTGACCTCACCGTGCGCGTTGCCGGTGGCGACGAGGTTTCCGTTGGGGTCGTAGTCGAAGGTCTCGATCCACGGTGCGCCGCCTTCGGGCTGCTCGGGCGACGGGAGGATCTTCTTGACGATGCGGCCGAGCGGGTCGGTGACGAAATCGATGCGCTGGCCGAGCGGGTCGAGCGTGGCCTTGAGCTTGCCGGCTGCGTCGTAGGCGTAGCGGTTGCTTTGCCCCCAGTAGTCCACTTCCTCGACGACCCGGCCGAGCGCGTCGCGCCTGATTTGATACAACTCGCCCCGCTGGTTGCGCACGCCCACCAGACGCTCTTCGGTGTCGTAGAGGTATTCGACCCGGTGGCCGTCGGGCTGGATGCGGCGGGCGATCTCTCCCTGGCCGAAGTATTCGAGGCGGGTGACGGCGCCGTTCTCGTCCTTGTAGGCGGAGAGGTTGTCTTCGGCGTCGTAGGCGCAGTGGATACTTGCGCCGGAGGGCAGCACTACCGCCGTCAGGCGGCTTTTGGCGTCGTATTGATAGCGGGTGGGCTGGCCGGCGGGATCGCTGCGTGCCGTGAGGTTGCCCAGCCCGTCGAAGGCGAAGCGGGTGCGCTGGCCGAGGGCGTTGTCGAGTTGCGCAAGGTTGCCGTCGCCATCGTAGGCCAGCACCGTGCGAGCGCCGCGGGGATTGATGTGGGCCGTGAGCTGGCCGAGGCCGTCGTATTCGTAGCGGCTGAGGTGACCGAGCGGGGTGGTCTGGGTCAGCAACTGGCCGCGTCCGTCCCAGGCCTGCTGCCACACGGCGCCGTTGGGGTCGGTGATGCGGATCGCCTTGTTGGCGGCATCGAAGACGGTTTCGACGGTGCTGCCATCCGGCCGAGTGAGGGTGAGCAGATTGCCGCGCGCGTCGTAGGCGTATTCGGTTCTGCGACCAGCCGGGTCGACGACGGCGCTGGTACGGCCGCAATCGTCGTACTCGAAGATCGTCATGCCGCCGAGCGGGTCGAGTTCGTTGATCGGCAGGCCGGTTTCATCGAGCTTGACGACCGACACGTGGCCGAGGGAATCCGTGATGCGCCGCTCGTGGATGGCGTCGAAATACGCAAAGCGGTAGTCGTAGAGCCCGCCGTCGCCCCAGGCGTGATCAACCCGCCAGCCGTCGCCGTGCGCCTCGTAGCTGTAGTGGAACGACAGGCCGTTGCGGTCGGTGTGGCGCACCATGAGGTGGGCGGCGTAATCGAAGCGGTAGGCCTTACCCAGCGCGTCGATGACGGCGACGAGATCGCCGGCGACGAGATCGCCGGCGCCATATTCGTAGCGCACAAGACTGTGCCGCACACGCGTATCGGCCCGCATCATCGAAATTTCGCGCAGCAGGCCATCCTCGACACGCAGTTCGAGGCGCCGCCCGCCCGGCACGACGATGGCAGTGGGCTGCCCGCCGTGGCGCTCGAAGCGCATGACGTTGCCGGCCAGATCGGTGATGCGTTCGAGGGGCAGCTCGCGGGTACCATCGGGGCGAACGACGACACCGGCCTTCGGGAAGCTGTAGATCAGGTTGCCCTTGGTGCGCACCGCGAAGTGACTGCCGCCGTCGGCCAGCAGCGCGCCGTCCATCAGTTCGAGTTCGGCTCCCGCTTCACCGGCGCTTTGGGGCAGGCGGTCGAAGTACAGCGGGCCGGCGCCTGGATAATGCAGCGCGACTATGCCGCTCGCCGCGTCCACCTCCAGACGGCCGTCCAGCGGCGTCTCCCAGCCAATCCCGCAGATGCCGCCCCGCGCGCTGCCGGACGAATAGCTGCGCAGCCATTGGAATGGCATCCGGCCCGGCAGCTCGAAATCCTCCTGCTCGACCGACACCGTGCCGGTCAGGATATCCACCGGCTCGGCGCGCAGGATCACGCATTTGAGAAAGCCCGGCGGCAGGTGGCCGAACTTGGCCTTGCGCCAATCTTTGAAGCGCTTCGCCACCTTGCCCAGCAGCGGCCCGGCCTTCTTGGCCAGCGCGCCCAACGTCTTGAACACCCCCTTGCTGGCCAGGCCCATCATACTGATGGTGGGCGGCCCGCCGATCAGCACCGTGGCCGGAATCGCCAGGTTGAAGTCGGTGGGAAGCAAGCACATCTTTTTCGGCTTGCTCTTGATCCGGCCGGGACTGGGCATGCCGACCACCTGGCAACCGAGGGCCGGGTGGGCGATGTGCGAGAACGGCTCACCATCCACCAGCACCGTGGCGCTGCCCATGAACAACTCGTCGTCCTTCTCAGGCGGCTTGGCGAACGGGAAGCCCGGCGGAATATGCACCACGATGCCGGAAGTGCCAGCATTCGCCCGCTTCATGCCCATCACCGTGGTGGTGGCGCCGATGAAGGGGATGTAGTCGAACGGATCGAACACGACCGAGATATGCGGTGTTGGCAGCGGCACCGGGGTGCCCGGCGGCACGATGCACAAGTGGATGTCGACACCGAGCTGCGGGTCGCCGTGCTTGGCGGCGGGCATCATGATGCGGCGCCCTCCGCTGCCACGGGCGCGACCGGGATCGCCGCGCTACCGACGAGCGGCCAGTCGGAGCCAAGCAGTTCGCGGGCCTGGGCGAAGCTGCGGCGGTAGTCGTCGGCACCGCCGGCCACGAGGCTTGCCAGTTCGGCTTCGGCGGCGGCCGTGGCGGCAGCGCCGTCGGCGCACAGCTGCTGCTCGATGGCCGCCGATTGTTGCTGGCTGATCGCGGCACCGGCGTCGGCGGCGCGGGTTTCGGCCTCGGCTTCGATGGCCGCAAGGCGCTCGTCGAACACCTTCTTGAGCTGTTCGACCTGGGCCGTGCGCTCTGGATCGACAACGCGCAGCAGATCGATCGCCGCCAGCGGCAGGCTCGTCATGCCACGGGATTCGGGCTTGAGCAGCGCGCCGCAGCCGAGCGCCCGCTGCGCGCAGACCATCGCACCCTCGCGGTCGCCATCCCGCGCACGGCAGAAGGCCTCCATGCGGTGGGCTTCGAGGGTGAGGATCAGGTTGCGGTCGGCCTCGGCGGTAGCGGCGGCGTGGCGGTAGCAGTCGGCGGCGGCGTCGATCTGCCCTGCGGCAAGGTGGGCGCCGGCCTGGCCGAACCACGTTTGCAGGATCAGTTTGTGGCCGGCCGGATGCGCGGCGGCCAGCGCCTGTTCGGCCACCTGGCGGCTGGCCTGGTACACCGCCACAGCCTCGGCGTGACGCGATTCCTTGAGCAAGGCCCCGGCCACCAGCAGGCGGACGACGATCTCCTGGTCTTTCCATTTGTGCTTCTGGACGAAGGCGAGAGCATCGAGCGCCTTGGCCTTGACCTGCTCGGCGCTGCCCTTTTCGGCCAGCGCAACCAGGCCCATCAGCTGATTGCGGAAGACGCCGGCGGGGCCGACCGTAGGTTCCTGGGCAAAGGTTTCCTGGGCGAGGTTGAAGCTGTCGAGCACCAGCGGCCGGCAGGCGATGCGCGGATCGTGGATGTCGTTCAGGCCGCAAAGGGCCGGGCTGTCGGCGGAATCGAGGGTGACGACGCGCAAGCGCTGGGGCAGTTCCGAATCGAGTGCCCGCTGCAGCCAGCGCCCGAAGCCTTCGCTGTCGGCCCCGGTTTCGGGGAGCAGTACCACTGCCAGCGTGCCGATGCGCCCCGCGTACTTCGACCCGAAGCTGCGCAGCGCCGCCACAAAGCCTTCGGGCGAATCCGGCTGCGAGGCGGGGGCGAACATCCAGTCGGCGGCTTCCCCCTGGCGCAGCAGATCCTCGCGGCTGGCGGCGTACTGACCGGCGAAAGCCGCCTTGAGCGCGCGGGAATACTGGATAGCGTGCAGGAAAGGCTGGTCGAAGAGAATGAACAGGTCGCCCGAGGTGTAGTCGGTTTCATGCTTCTGGCTCTCGAAGAACGCGGCCACCACCCGGCGCGCGTTGTCCGGCACCTGCCAGACCAGCAGGCGCCAGCGCGGATCGTCGCGAAACGCCAGCCAGTCGCCGCAGATGTAGGCCAGCCGATGCTCTACCGGGTTGAGCGCCATTGCCGCCTCAGCCGTTGAGCGAAATCTTCGGCCCCATCTGGGCAATCCCCATCGCGTCGATCTTGACCGATGAGGCACCAAAGCTGAGGGTGATACCAGTGGGCTTGATCTCGACGGTGGATCCGCCCACTGTCAGCGTGATGGAGGTTGGCGAAGTGTAGCTGGCGGCGCCGGTGATCGAGTGGTCGAGCTTGCCGGTGACATCCACCGATTCGTTGCCCTGCACGCTCTCGCTGCGGTTTCCGGTGACGGAGACCGTTTCGTTGCCGTCGACCGAATGGGTCCGGTTCTTCTTGATCGACACCGTCTCGTTACCGTCCACCGTCTCGGTCCGGTCGTTGTGGATGGTGATCGTCTCGTCATGCCCAACGGTCTCCGTCCTATCGTGTCCGACATTGGTTGTCTCGTCGTTCTCGACCACGATGTCCTGGTTTTTCTCGGCGTGGATGTAGACCTGTTCGGCGCCCTTCTTGTCCTCGAAGCGGATCTCGTTGAAGTTGGCCACGCCGCCGCCCTTGGTCGAGCGGGTCTTGATGCCGGTCTGGGTCATGTTGGCCGGCAGCGCGTAGGGCGGCATCTGGTCGGCGTTGTAGACGCGGCCGGTGATGATCGGGCGATCCGGGTCGCCTTCGAGGAATTCGACGATGACCTCCTGGCCGATGCGCGGGATGGCGATCATGCCCCAGTTCTGGCCGGCCCACGGGTGGGAGACGCGAATCCAGCAGGAACTGTTCTGGTCCTTCTTGCCGTAGCGGTCCCAGTGGAACTGGACCTTCACGCGGCCGTATTTGTCGGTATGAATCTCGTCGCCGGCCGGGCCGACGACAATGGCGGTCTGTGGGCCCTGGACGATGGGCTTGGGGGTGAGGCGCGGTGGATGGAAGATCTGCGCCGAGGGGATCGCGCGAAAGCGCAGGCCGATGAGTTCGGTGGTAGCCAGTTCGGATTCAAGCGGGCTCTCCTCGACCCGGTAGTCGGCCTCGACGATGAGGTATTCCTGATTCTGGTCGTCGCGGGGGTGCTCAAGCAGCTTGAACAGCCCGCCGGTGGCGAGCCCGGCCGCGTTGCCTTCGCCGTTGAAGTGGTCGAACTGATGGCGCATCTCCTCGATGCGCACGGCGGCGATGCGCTGGCCCTCCCCGCGCTCCTCGTATTCGCCGGGGTAATCGAAGATGTCGAAGGCCGCCTGGTGCTGGTGCTTGAGCGGACGCGCCGGGCCGGCATCGGCCTGCATGTCTGCACGCGGCTTCTCGAAGTTGAAGTCGCGCTGGATGAAGCGGGTGGGCTGGATCTCGGCGCCGTGGGACCACTCGCGGATGCCTTCGTCGGCGCGGGCGTGGGTGGTTTCGGGTTCGCGGAAACGCACTTCGCCATAGTGATCTGCGGCAACGTGGGCCCTGAGGCTGTCGGCGATGACAAGGGTGTGCTTGCCGTTTTGGTGGCGGAAGAAGAAATGCATGCCTTCCTGTTCCATCAGCCGGGTCAGAAAGTTGAAATCGCTCTCGCGATACTGAACGCAGTAAGCCCAGGTGGTGTAGCTGGAGGTAAGGTGAAACTCGAAGTCGGCGTAGGGGTGATCAGCGAAAACGGCCTCGATGATCTGCCTGATGGTCTGGTCCTGGAAGATCTTGCAGTCGCTGGTGCGGGTGAGCAACCAGGTCCAGGGGCGCACGACGATGAGATATTGGTGATGGCGGTTGTGCTGCCCGACCTGGTAAAAACCGACGGCCAGCCCGTTGAATTCGCGCACGCTGCCATAGGGTGTGGTGACAGCCACAGAGATCGGGTGGCCGAGGAGTTCGTCGGCCTGGATGTCACCGCGGCGCGAAAGCACCGTAATACGGTATTCGCCGTTGCGCGACAAGCCGTCAGAACCCTCCAGGCGGTTGAACAGCAGCGCCTCGCCCAGCGGCGTGACCAGCTTCACCAGCCTGACGACTTTCAACGGGATCATGGCAGCCTCCGCCCTCAGTGCGTTCCTATTGGATCATAGCCCAAACGCTCAGGCCCCCGCGGGGAACTGGCGGAGAGTTGTAGGCACCTGCTTCACCCACGCCTGGATGAGGCAGCGCTGCGCACCAAGGGCGTGATTGCGAGATGCCCGTGCTTATCGGAGTGGAATGGTTTGAGTTGAAACCGCTGCGCCAGGGCAGTCCGGCCAGCACCACGGGCTCGCGGCCTCCGGGGTCGTCGATCTGCTATTAACCCGGCCCTTAAATAAACCCGGTAATCCCCCGGCTTTGCCGGGGGACTCACGAGGTTTGACCGTGTGACACGGTGACCTAGAAGCTTCTGTCTCGACCAAGAGATAGGAGTTTCCGATGCAAGATTATCAGAGCCTGAGCCACACGAAATGGGACTGCAAGTATCACGTGGTATTCATCCCGAAGAAGAGGAAGAAACTTATCTTCGGGGCGATTCGCAAGCACCTCGGTGAGGTACTGCATGAGTTGGCTGGTCAGAAGGAGTGCAGGATTTTGGAAGGACACCTGATGAGTGATCACATTCACATGTGTATCAGCATTCCACCGAAATACTCGGTGGCAAACGTGGTGGGTTACATCAAGGGGAAGAGCGCGATCTCGATCGCGCGTCGGTTCAATGGGCGAAGCCGGAACTTCGGGGGTGAGAACTTCTGGGCCAGAGGGTACTTTGTTTCAACGGTTGGGCTGGACGAGGAGATGGTTCGGGCCTACATCCGGCACCAAGAGAAGGAAGACGAGCATTACGACCAACTGAAGTTGGGCATGTGACGGCCGCCTTCAGGCGGCGCACTTGGCTGCCCCTTTGAGGGGCTAACAAACTAAAGCCCCCGGCTTTGCCGGGGGATACTTACTTAACTGTTTCCAAAAAACCAGAAAAACTTATGTATTCAAATAGTTATATTGGAAGCAGGCTGAAAAGAAGTGTCGTTATTCAAGGGCCGGGTTAATAATCGTCCAGGGCGAGGCGCGGTTGCCACCAGCGCCCAACCGCTCCGGTCCGAAGCACCGAGTAGTGACCGGCTTGGGCCGACGCCCCGTCGAGGGAATCATGGCAGCCACCGCCCTGCGTTAATTCTTGCAATAAAATCTGTGATCTAGGCGCGAGCCCAATCAAGCGCCAGGAGCCACCCAAAGATCCCGGGATCATCGGCCGAGCCGCTTGAGTCACAGACATCTGCAATCAGTGCCGACAAAGCACAATGATGCCCTGAGACTGCACCCCGGTATGTGCAGCAACCATCCCGATAGACGAGCAGCTCTGGCAGATCTTCTGGAAGATACGTGTCCAAGTTTTTCGAGGCGCCCTAAAGCCTATTCAATTCCCGAATTAAAAACTATACACAGCTATCACGAGATGTATCGAAGACATCAGCACCGGCCTCCTCCAGCATGCTCTCAAACTGATCAATCCCGTACTTTTCCAAATACCCCAACTCCGCCGCTGAAATAGGGAAACACATCAACCAGTTAACAACCTTATTACTTAAAATCAACTCATGGAGATCTCGATCCCAAAAAAATGGAGACGTAATATAAAGAGACCTCAAACCAAAGTTTGGCTCGTAATTCACCACCAAATCCCTAATAAAGCTCCCCGGACGCCAAACCTCTCTTGATCTAATTATTGTAAAGGCAGCCTCTGCGATAATATTTGGAAAAACAGAAAATGATGAAAGCGCAGCGCCGCAAAGCTCCAATCTCGTCGGAAATTCTTTTCCATCCCAAAACATCGGATAATCTGACAAACCTATCGTGCCATATGAAGAGATATCAACATCAGGAGTTCCCGCCACTGAAATAATATCAACAGAAATATCGCGAGAGTCATTAAAATAATTACGAACCGTCGGCCTCTCCCCGCCAAACGCAGAGAAAACCTTCTTTGCAATTTTTTTGTCATCATCACTTACTGCACGCACAATTAATCTCCGAAATAGTCATTATCTCTAATCTCGCCAGCATGACTTCTATTTGAGGACGGAAGCTCCGGCCGATATTTTGAGGTGTCGTTATACTCATCCATAAACTTGCTTCTATCCAGACCTCTTTCGGAAGCACTTTCTTGATGCTTCCAATGCTCATACCCCGGCTTATGCCCCATATCCCAAGGTTCATTTTCCTTGATCTCTTTACCAGTCAGAGGGTCGCGTACTTTGCCATCTGGTCCCTTCGCCTCTTCCCAGACTTTCTCCCGCACACCTTTTCTGAATTTTCCTCGACGATAACGCGGATCGTTCCGAGGTGAGTTGTTTTCAACTATCCCCCCACTGCCTGCTGCCCGCGCCTCGGCCTCTTTTTTTGCCCTCTCCGCCGCTTCCCGCTCCAGCTTCTCCTTTGCAGCCTTCTCGGCCGCTTCTTTGGCTGCGCGCTCTGCGGCTTCTTTCGCCACCTGTTTCTCGACCGCCTGAACACCCTTCTTGCCCCACTTCGCCGCCGTCGCCGCCTGACCGCCCACCGGCAACATGGCGGCAGCACTCAGCGCCGCACTGACCTTGTCGCCTTCTGCAAGATAGACCAGTGCGTTGGCACCGTCAGCCACCTCTCCGACAGCGGGAATCATCCCCACCACATCGAGCGCCGTGTGCAGTGCGTCCGACCCCCAGCGTTTCCACCAACTCTCCTCTTTCGGTGTCGGCTTGGGCGGCGGGGCGCTATTGCCGGGGCCGCTGGCATTGGGGCTCGTCTGGGGAACGATCAGCCCCTGGGTGTTGCCGATCGGGCCCGGGGCGACCTGGTTGTTGGGCTTGACCTTGCCCTTGCCGCTCACGGTGCTTTCCAGTTCATCCAGACGCTGTCACCGGTCCGAACGATGGGTTTGCCGTTCACAAACACGGAGCTGCTCTTGCCGATGGCGTGACTGATCGTCGTGTTGGTCTGGCTCACCACCCCCTTGCCGGCGCCGGGCTCGTCGCCCATGACTTTGTCAACGTAGCTTTCGTTATGCAGATAGGCGGGCTTGCCCTGAAAGAAGACGTTGGGCGAGCAGTGCTGGCTCTTGTCCATCGTATGCGTGATGGGATAGGGCACCGGCACACCTTGCTTGCTCGGCGTGAGGCAGACGTCCGGTGCGAGGCTGACGAGACGGAACTGAGCGTCTTGGGCGGTGGCGGTTTCGCTGGCCATCTCACTGTCCTTTCTGGATGGCCGCGTTGGCCCGGCGTGCCGCTTCAACGTCCCAGGTTCCGAGTTCCATGAGCTCCACACCCGCCGCAGCGGCCACCACCGCACGCTGCACAACGCTGAGCTCGTAGGCCTGGAAGTCGAAGATCAGGGTGTCGGTGACCAGCGGTTTGAAGAGCGGGACGCCTGCCTCGAGGTGCAGCAGCAGCTTGAGATCCGGCCGTGGCAGCCGGAAACGGACTTCTCCGCCGGGGTGCAGCCCGGCCAGCACCACACGCTCGCCACCTTCGGGGTAGTCGATCTGCTGATCTTCCGGGGCGCAGTTCCAGTAGCCGAAGTCGAAGTCTTCGGGCAAACCTGGCCAGCGGGTTTTCTTCCAGTGATCGTCGTAGGTGCCCGCCAGCGCTAGACGCGGCTGCCACCAGCGCCCGAGTGCGCCAAGGCCGACCACCGGGTAGTCACCGGCTTCGGCAGCGGCTTCGTCGAAGGGACGCCCGAAGCTCTCCAGCCGGGGCGCGGGGCGGCGGGGCGGCTGCGCACGCGCGTCCCAGTCAGGATCGAGGAAGCCGCAGCCGATAGGGTTGCGGGCTTCCCGAGCAAGAATCTGGGGTTCGACTGGCACGCCGTCAGGCGGGGTGGGAGGCCAGGTGCAGGTGCCACCCCAAGCGAGCTCGTATCGGATCGGAATCGTGGCAACGGGCTCAGGTTCGCTCAGATGCCAGCCTTCACCGTCACGCACGAACTGACGTGGCCCGGTAACCACGATGCGTTTGACCCATTCACCCACCTTGATACCCACCGCCCAGCTCGGTCGGGGCTCGCCGTTTGGGGCGTGGGCGACAGCGTAATTGAAGAGCAGGTCGCAACGTGGTTTGAAGGGGGCGTAGTCGCTCTCCTGCAGCACGGAGCTGAGGTTGGGTTCGCCGTAAAAGGTGTCGCTGGCGACCAGGGGGTGCTGGCAGTCGGCGAGCAAGAGGCAGCCTTCGGCATCGACCTTCCGCAAGGTGTAGGTGAGGCGGCTGACCATGACATGGAAGATCTGGCCCGCCACATCCACCATCTGGAAATACTGGCTAGGAAACGCAGTATGGTTTCGCACCTCTGGTAGTGGCGCTGGTTTGATCGGCGATTCAAGCAGGTTGTCCGGTCCGTTCACGGGGGAGCCTCAGTTGAGGTCAATGCGCTTGCCGTCGAGCTGTATGTGGTCGGAGCCGACGACATCGATGGTCTTGCCGTTAAGTGTGATGGTGCCGTCCTTTTTCATCACCAGGACACTCTTGCCCACCGTGAACGTGATGCTGTCGCCGGCAGTGAGGCTGAAGTCGGTGCCCACCACAACGGTCTTGTCGACACCGACCTCTTCGAACTGCCCCAGGCCGACGGCCGTGTTCATGCCTGCTCCGACGGTGACGGCGTAACCGGCGCCGATGGACAAGGCCTTGGCAACGGCGACGGTTTCGGCCTTGTTGGCGCCAATGGTGACGACTTCGTTATGGCCGACCGTCTCGGTCCGGTCGTTGTGGTGGTGATCGTCTCGTTGCAACGCCCCCTGTGTTTGACGTGGGTGGTTTCGTCGTTCTCGACCACGATGTCCTGGTTTTTCTCAGCGTGGATGTAGACCTGTTCGGCGCCCTTCTTGTCCTCGAAGCGGATCTCGTTGAAGTTGGTCACGCCGCCCCCTTTGCTGGAACGGGTCTTGATGCCGGTCTGGGTCATGTTGGCCGGCAGCGCGTAGGGCGGCATCTGGTCGGCGTTGTAGACGCGGCCGGTGATGATCGGGCGATCCGGGTCGCCTTCGAGGAACTCGACGATGACTTCCTGCGCGGTGGATGGAAGATCTGCGCCGACGGGATCGCGCGAAAGCGCAGGCCGATGAGTTCGGTGGTAGCCAGTTCGGATTCAAGCGGGCTCTCCTCGACCCGGTAGTCGGCCTCGACGATGAGGTATTCCTGATTCTGGTCGTCGCGGGGGTGCTCAAGCAGCTTGAACAGCCCGCCAGTAGCTAGCCCGGCCGCGTTGCCTTCGCCGTTGAAGTGGTCGAACTGATGGCGCATCTCCTCGATGCGCACGGCGGCGATGCGCTGGCCCTCCCCGCGCTCCTCGTATTCGCCGGGGTAATCGAAGATGTCGAAGGCCGCCTGGTGCTGGTGCTTGAGCGGACGCGCCGGGCCGGCATCGGCCTGCATGTCTGCACGCGGCTTCTCGAAGTTGAAGTCGCGCTGGATGAAGCGGGTGGGCTGGATCTCGGCGCCGTGGGACCACTCGCGGATGCCTTCGTCGGCGCGGGCGTGGGTGGTTTCGGGTTCGCGGAAACGCACTTCGCCGTAGTGATCTGCGGCAACGTGGGCCCTGAGGCTGTCGGCGATGACAAGGGTGTGCTTGCCGTTTTGGTGACGGAAGAAGAAATGCATGCCTTCCTGTTCCATCAGCCGGGTCAGAAAGTTGAAATCGCTCTCGCGATACTGAACGCAGTAAGCCCAGGTGGTGTAGCTGGAGGTAAGGTGAAACTCGAAGTCGGCGTAGGGGTGGTCGGCGAAGACCTTTTCGATGATCTGGCGGATCGTTTTGTCCTGAAAGATCTTGCAATCGCTGGTGCGGGTGAGCAGCCAGGTCCAGGGGCGCACGACGATGAGATATTGGTGGTAGCGGCCGTTCTGGCCAACCTGGTAAAAGCCTGCGGCGAGGCCGTTGAATTCGCGCACGCTGCCATAGGGTGTGGTGACGGCCACAGAGATCGGGTGGCCGAGGAGTTCGTCGGCCTGGATGTCACCGCGGCGCGAAAGCACCGTAATACGGTATTCGCCGTTGCGGGAGAGCCCATCGCTGCCTTCGAGCCGGCTGAACTCCAGTAGCGGCCCCAGAGGAGTGGTAATTTTAACGAGCCGGTCGACTTTCATTGCGAACATCGAATCCTCCGCTGCTACGCGTGCCTTGCTTTTGGAATCACAGCCCAGGCGAAGCGGTGCCGGCACACTGCTTCATGACGTACGCCTCCCGCAGCGGCACGGCTTGGGTGACAACGATCAGGCCATTCACCGGAGATCCTCCCTCGGTGCGTAGCACCGCCGGATCGATGCCCAGCACATGGAACCCCACCCCTTCGAGGCAGTCGCGCACGTAGGACGCCGCGTGGGCATAGCGGCCGTGAGGATTGAGAATGTGGCCAAGCGGTGCCGTGCCGCCGGCATCTTCCACCGAGAAGGCAAACAACCCTTGCGGTCGCAGCGCCCGCCTCGCAGCAGCGCTGACTGCCTCCAGCGGACCGAAGTAACACAAGGTGTCGGCGGAGAGGATCACATCGTAGGCACTGGTCTCGTTGGGCATGCGCAGGAATTCGGTCAACTCGATTCGATACAACCGGTCGTAGCAGCCCTTGCCTTCGGCCCGTTGAAGCATACCCACCGACAGGTCGACGCCCACCAGCCGCTCAGCCCACGGAGCCACCAGCGGGCCGCACAGGCCGGTGCCGCAGCCTGCGTCGAGGATGTCGAGCTGCTTGTCTGGCGCCGGCAGGTAGCGCTTGAGGGCGTCAGTGACGAGCTCCGGCGCCCGGTAGCGCAGGCGTACCTGGAGCTGCTCTTCGAAGCTCTCGGCAAAGCGGTCGAAAGTGTCGACGATGTACTCGTCGCCAGCCCGCTCGGGCACGTCACGGCCCGAACAGGCTGCATACATGTGGCGGGCTGTGGGGTCGTCCGGCCGCTGTTCTAGCCACTGGCGGAACACCTCGGCCGCCTCTTCGAGCTGGCCGGTGGAGTAGTAGGCCAGCCCAAGCAGCTTGTGGCCGTCAGGGTGTTCGGGCATCAGGGTGATCGATTTACAGTAGTACTGCACTGCGGCCTTGATGTCGTCGCGGGCGGCGTAGAGCATGCCAAGGTTGTTGTAGGCGCGAAAGTGCTTCGGATCGAGTTCGATCGCCCGCAGGTATTCGGCCTCGGCGGCTTCGGACGCTTCGGTGACACGGTGGAGCACGCCGAGGTTGTTGTGGAAGTCGGCTCGCCGCGGATCGAGCTTGATGGCCTGCCGGTACCCGGCAGAAAGTTCTCAAGGAGCAGCTGGTCGTATGTCAAGGTCTCCGAGATCCACGTCGCCACCTCATAAACCGAGTAACCGCTCACGTGGAAGTCGACCGCTTCGCCCCTGACATGCTGCGACATGGGCGATCCACCTACCGCCTTATTGACGGCAGGACTGCGATAAGCGCTGTGAACGACGACCGGGCGCCCGTAGTGATCCCTGACCGGCTCGAGAATGTGCTTGCACAGCGCCCGCAGCGACGCCGGCTGGTTGGGGAGGCCGGAAGGCGTGGCTGTCAGTTCCGAAAGGGAGAAGTGCTTGGAGAGACGATCACCGGGTTGGGCATGTTCGCATCCTCGGTCAGCGGTGTTTTACAAGGGGACAACGGAAGTAAGCCAATGTCACGCCGTTCAGCAGTTGCAGGTCGGCCCGCTCGGATGACGCCATGACAAAGCGTAATGAGCGCTTGTCTGACGTTTGCGCCATGGGATGACGCCCGCCCAGTTCGGCTGTCACCCGATCTTCGCTCACCCGGTAAGTCACGGCCGGATACCGGAACTGGACCGGCGTGCCGTCAGCATCAAGACGAATGACGGCCGACCTCGGCGCGAAGGACATCTCCGGTCGGGCACAGCCTGCACCCGTGCGCGCCCAGTCACCTACTAGCGGATTCGGAGAATCTGCGTGGGCAGCGCCCACGAGGCAGGCCACCACCATGCAGGCAGTAATAAAGGAGGGGAAATTCGACATGACTCGACCGCGCCGCTCAATCGAAGCCGTACTGGAAATCATTGCCTTCGACTCCCACGTGCACCCGCTCGACGGGCTTGCCTTCGAGCATGCGCCGCAGGAACTCCTCGCTGATGCGCGGCAGCATGGTGTTGGTGAGGATCGCGTCGATCATCCGGCCGCCGCCCTCGCCGTCGCCGACGTAGCCCGGCGGAGCGCCCTTGAGCGTGGAGACGATCAGCAGCGCCTTGGCCTCACTCGGCTCATCCACCTGGATCGACTGGAAGCGGCGGGTCAGCGCCGGGTCTTTCTCGATGTACCTTTTGTACTCGGCGAAGGTGGTGGCGCCGATGGTGCGGAGGGTGCCGCGAGCCAGCACCGGCTTGAGCAGGTTGGCCGCGGCGCCTGAGCCGTCATTGGCTGCCAGCGCTTCCTCGGGCGAGCCGGCGACGATCTTTTCGAAGTCCTCGGTCAGCGTGTCGCCGCGAATGCGCTCGAACTGGCGCGAGATCGCCATCAGCGCGTTGCGCAAGCTGGGTGTCTTGAGTGCGCCAACAATCAGGTGGCCAGTGCGCACATGGCTCTCGCGGTACATCAGCGAGCCGTACACCCAGCCACGCTCGACGGCGTTCTCGACGGCCTCAGAGAGATCGGAGATCGACGTGGCGCCCCGTGGCAGGCGGTCAAGCGCGGCGGTGATGTCGCCAGCGAGTTTGCCAACGTCGAGTTCGAAGTAACGGACAATCCGTTGCAGATCGGAATCCTGCGCCTGCAGGATCTGTTGGATCCAGTGCACCAGTTCGACATAAGGATTTCCACGCAGCTTGCAGAAGACCGTGGCGCCCTCAATGGCCTTGTAGCCAAGGCTGTTGAGTTTGCCGAAAAGTGCGACCCGGCTGATCTCGCTCATGTTCGTGTCACCTAGTGGTTTCGGAAGGCTGGGGACGGCTGGCGGCATGGCGCTCGAGGGCACGGTCTACGTCCAGGATCAGGTCGGCGGCCGGTGCCTCGCTGCACCGCCTGCAACTGAGCGACGCCTTGGCCGCCGGGCAGCAGGCTGCGATACTGGGCGAGGTCGAGCGGGTCGAGGCGCAGACGGAACTTGTGCTGGCAGCCCCACACGCGCTTGCCGACCAGGGTGTCCGAGAGCATGGCGCACACCGCAATCACCAGGTTCTCCCGGAAGTCGTGGCGGGCCCCGTTGCTCGGCTGACGCGGATCGTCAAGCTCACTGAGTTTCTCCATCAGGCTGACTCCCACTCCACGCATTTCCATCGCCCAAGAGACGAGAGTAGACGCGTTTTCGAGAAGGTCCACAAGATGGTGGCCTCTAACCTGTTGGGCGTGAACGATTTTTCTGGCAGCTTTCGGGAGGTTCATGTCATTCGAGTTCGATGGCCCTGCCTATGGGCGGGCAGCGAAACACGACTTCTTCGGCGAACATCGCAACGGCCTCGAGCAGCCTAAATGGGCAACCGACTCGGCGGGCTGGTATTGGACATCGGGTAGCAGTATGGATTTGAACACGCTCGCCGACCAGAATGATCTTCTCGCGATCACGGCCCATATCAATGGCGCGTTCAATGGTTTCGAGGACCGGCGTAAGCTCTTGGCCGCAGCCTTCATCCATCTCAAGGCGTGCTTGGAACGATCCGAAAGCCGGCAAGAAGGGAGTGAGCCCTCAGTCGGCTGACGAGCGAAAGGCCGGCCATGCCCGTTACATCGAACTGAAGGCGGCGATGGTCGCCAGTAAGCAGAAGGCTCTGCACAGCCACTTCGGCTTTACGCCTGAGCAGATGGATCCGTTAGCCGCAGAAGGGATCAAATAAAGCTACGGTCGAACTCCTGCCCGTCAATCACGTGGCGGATTGGCAATGAGATTCAGCCAACCGGCAGAAGGTAGGATGAGCGCTCATGCCGATCACAAAAACAACAATCCGGAGACTCCCCAATGAACGACGAAGACCGACAGCGCCTGCAGGTTCTCTGCGCCGGCATTCTTGGCCTGATCCTTTTTCTCGGCGTGGCGCGCTTTGCCTATACGCCGCTGTTGCCGCTGATGCGCGAGCAGGCCGGCCTCGGCGCCGCGGCCGGGGGCTGGCTGGCGGCCGCCAATTACGCGGGGTATCTGTCCGGTGCGCTGCTCGCCTCGAAGATCAGCGACCTGAAGCTCAAGGACAGGCTCTACCGCGCCTCGATGGTGGTGGCGGTGGCCGCCACCGCGCTGATGGGCCTGGCCAGCGGCGAGGCGGCGTGGGCACTGCTGCGCTTCGTCGCCGGCCTGAGCACGGCGGGCGGCATGCTGCTCGGGTCGGGGCTGATCATGAACTGGCTGATGCGCCACCGGCACCGCAGCGAGCTGGGCATCCATTTTTCCGGCATCGGTCTGGGCATCGTCATCTGTTCGCTGGCGGTGGCGCTCATGAGCCACTGGTTCGACTGGCGGGTCCAGTGGTATCTGTTCGGCGTGCTGGGCGCCTTGCTGGCGATTCCAGCCTGGCGCTGGCTGCCCAGGCCCGACACCACGCCGCTGGCGGGCAGCGGCGCGCACATGGAGGATCGTCCGCCCGGCCGGCTGTTCCTGGCGCTGATGATGGGTGCCTACTTCTGTGCCGGCGCGGGCTTTGTGGTGAGCGCCACCTTCATCGTCGCCATCGTGAACGGCATGCCGCAACTGGGCGGCAAGGGCGCGTGGGTGTTCCTGGCGGTCGGGCTGGCCGCGACGCCGGCCTGCATCGTGTGGGATCTGATCGCCCGGCGCACCGGGCAACTCAATGCGCTGATCCTCGCCAGCGCGCTGCAGGCCCTCGGCATCCTGCTGCCGCTGCTCGGCGACGGGCTGGGCACGGCGATGGCCGGGGCGGTGCTTTTCGGCGGCACCTTCGCCGGCATCGTCAGCATGGTGATGTCGATGGCGGGGCGCTTCTATCCGACCCGACCAGCCAAGATGATGAGCAAGCTCACCGTCGGCTACGGCGTGGCCCAGATCGGGGCGCCGGCGCTCATCGGCTGGCTGGCCGGGCAAAACGGCAGCTATGCGTTCGGGCTTTACCTGGCGTCGGCGGTGATGCTGGTGGGCACGTTCCTGTTCGGCCTGCTGCGGCTGGTGGAACGCCGCGGGGGCGCCCAGGCGGCCTGACCAGCGGCGCCGGACTACGCCACCGCGGGGGCTTTTGCCTCAGGCCTCGGGCAGCTTTTCTACCTTCACCTTAGCTTCAGCGGCTTTGGGTGCTTTGGGGCTGCCGCCTTGCGCTCCCGAACCACCTTCCACTCGGCTTCCGGCATCACCGTGACCCGCACGTCCGGGGTTTGGGCCAGACCGCCGAGAATCACCCCGCGCAGGGGCGACACGTCCTGGAAATCGCGCCCCCAGCCCAGGGTGACGTGGCGCAGGTCGGGCTGGATGCCGTTGGTGGGGTCGTACTCGGCCCAGCCGCTGTCGGGGCACCACACGGCCACCCAGGCGTGGGAGGCATCGGCGCCGACGAGGCGCGGCTTGCCTGGGGGCGGATCGGTGAGCAGGTAGCCCGACATGTAGCGGGCCGGCAGGCCGATCGAGCGCAGGGCCGCGATCATCAGGTGGGCAAAATCCTGGCAGACGCCGCGCTTTTTCTTGAGCACTTCGAGCACCGGGGTGCTCACTTCGGTGGCTTCCGGGTCGTAGGTGAAGGTTTTGAAGATCAGCTCCATCAGCGCCTGGGCGCCGACCAGGAGGGGCACGCCGGGCTTGAAGACCTGGGCTGCGAAGGCGGCCAGCAGCGCGTCACGCGGCGCCCGCGGCGAGGCGTAGAGATAGCGCTGGGCGTCAAGGGCGTCGGCGGGCAGCGGCTCGGGCCGGTAGCGCAGGCTGTCGCGCACTTGCTCCCACGGGCGTGAATCGGCGGGTTTGAGCAGCGCCTCCCGCCGGATCACCGTCACGCGGCTTTCGGCGCGCACCATGAGGCCGTCGTGGGGCGTGTCGAGGGACAGCCAGGTGACCGGGTTGCCGAAGGCGTCCTCGCCTTCGATCAGCCGCGCGAGATCGGGCTCGACCACGATGCAGCCGGATTCACGGCTCTGCCACGGCAGCGCGCGCGGGATCAGGTGCAGCAAGTGCTGGGACAGGGACACCGGAACACCGCAAGGCGGGTATTCGGTTTCGTGGATGACGATGTAGGCGGTGCTGAGGGGCGTCGCAGAAGTCATGGGGTGGGCACGGGTTTCAGGCGGCGAAGGTCGCCTGCACGGCATTTTGCCGGACGTGGCTGAAGTAGCGCATCGCGAGGCATTCGGACAGGCCGCGGCCGGCACTGGCAAGATCGTCGAAGCGTTCGGCCAGCGCCAGGCAGGCGGCCTTGCGCTCGGCGGCGGGGCGGGTCGCTTCGAGGCGCACCCACGGGAAGGCCTGCACCCCGGAAAAGGCCTTTTTCAGGTTGGCGACGGCCAGCTCCTGCCCGTCGCTTTCCAGCTTGCCCAGGTAGTTGGCGACCATGCGCAGCTGGAAGGCCAGCGCGTGGGGGTTGGCGTCGTCCAGCGCCAGCAGGTGGAAGGCCGGCAGCAGCTCGGGCCGGGCGCGATAGCGGGTGCGGTAGGTGATGATCGAGTCGCACAGTTCGAGCAGAGCCTCGACGGCCAGCTCCTGGTGCAGCACTTCGGCAATGCTCACGTAACGGCGCAGGAAGCGCGCCAGCGTGGTCGCGAGCATGTCGAGCCGCTCGATGCGCCGGCCGACGATGTGCAGGCGCCAACCCATGTCGCGGGTCATGTTGTCCATCGCAAAACCCGACAGCGACACGAAAGTGGTGAGGGCTTCGTCGAGGAAATCGAGCAGGGCCGAGACATCGCTGGCCCCCTCGCGGCAGGTTTCGATCTCGGCCGACAGGCGCTTGAGAGCGTGCCAGTGGTCGAGCGAGAGGTGTTCGCGCGCCTGCCCCGCGCACCAGGTGAGGCGCTGCAGGTTGGTGGCCAGACCCTTGTCGGCGCGACGGTCGAGCACCGCGCGGAAGAGCTCCAGCTCGGCCTTGACGATGGGCCCGTCAATGGCTTCGGCCTCGACGAGGCCGGCGCCGGCGGCAAGGTGAAGCATCATGCCGAGCGCTCCGGCGCGCTCGATGCGACGCCCTTCCGAGAGGCGCGACAGGGCCAGCCGGGCAAGCCGGGCGATGGCGTCGCAGCGCTCGCTGTAGCGGCCGAACCAGAACAGGTTTTCGGCGAGGCGCGACGACAGGGTGCCGGTTTCGGTAATCAGGTCGTCCACGCCGATGGTGTTGTGAAGCAGGCTGAAGCCGGACACCGGGCCATCGGACAGCACCCAGGTATCCTTGCTGCTGCCGCCCTTTTGCAGGGTCAGGATGCGCGCGTTGTCGACACCGGCCACCCGCGCCAGGCCGCCCGGCATGACCTTGTAGCCCTCGGGCCCGATGGCGGCGTAAACACGCAGGCCCATCGCCCGGGAGCGCAGCTTGCGCCGCTGGCCGCCGGACCACACCGGCGCGCGGGAGAGCTTGACGAGTTCCTGGGCCACGAAGGCCGAGGGGTCGGCCTCGATGCGCGCGGCCAGCGCGTCGAGCTGGTCCGGGCCGAGCCGGTCGCCAAAGATGATTTCGCTGGAGAGGCCCGGAAAGGTCGGCTTGATGACCAGATCCTTGAGGTTGGCGAGCACCTCCTTGCGGGCCGGGGTTTCACCGCACCACCAGGTGGCGACCGAGGGCATGGCGAGTTCCTCGCCGAGCAGATGGCGGCAGATGCCGGGCAAGAAGCCGGGCAGCGCGGCCGATTCGAGCAGGCCCGAGCCCAGCGCATTGGCCACCAGCACACGGCCGGCGCGCACCGCACCGAGCAGGCCGGGCACGCCGAGGGCCGAGTCGGCGCGCAGTTCGACCGGGTCGCAGAAGTCGTCGTCAAGGCGGCGCAGGATGGCGTGAACACGCTTGAGGCCGGACACTGTCTTGAGATAGACGGTGTCGTTGCGCACGGTCAGATCCTGCCCCTCCACCAGCGGGAAACCCAGGTAGCGGGCCAGGTAGACGTGTTCAAAGTAGGTTTCGTTGAAGGGGCCCGGCGTGAGCAGCACGGTGAGCGGCGGCTCGCCGTCGCTGGGCGCCTGGCTGCCGAGGGAGCCCTGCAGGCCGTGGAAGAAGCGCGCCAGGGTTTGCACCTGCATGTCGCGGTAGAGATCGGGATACGCGCGCGACACCAGCAGGCGGTTTTCCAGCGCGTAGCCGGCGCCGGAGGGCGACTGGGTGCGGTCGGCAATCACCCACCATTGCCCGTCGGGCGAGCGGGCCAGGTCGGCGGCGTAAAGGTGCAGGTGCGTGCCGCCAACCGGCTTGATGCCCTGGCAAGGCCACAGGAAACTCTTGTGGCCAAAGACCAGCTCAGGCGGCAGCAGGCCTTCCGAGAGCGTGGTTTGCGCGCCGTACAGATCGCCTAGCAGCGCGTCGAGCAGGCGGGCGCGCTGCGCCATGGCGGCCGCGATGCCGCGCCACTCGTCGGCCGGCAGGATCATCGGCAGCAAATCGAGCGACCACGGCCGGCCCATGCCGCGGGGGTCGGCGTAGACGTTGTAGGTGACGCCGTTTTGTTGAATGCCGCGGGCCAGTTGGGCGGCGCGGGCCTTCATGGTCTCGCCGCCGGATTCGTCGATGTGCTCGAGGAACTGCTGCCAGTGCGGCCGCACGTCGTCCTCGCCGCACAATTCGTCGTAGCTGTCGGGGCGGTAGGTGTAGTGGGCGAGGAAGGGGCTGGTCATCGGAGGATAGCTGACGCTCTTCCCCGCGCGGCGGGGGATTCAAAGGTTTGCGGCAGGCGGGCGCCGGCGGGTGTGAGGATACATCCACCACCGCCTGACCGATTGTCCAACAAAAGCGCGTGTCCGTGAACAAGAGGCCGAGGCATGAGCGCTTAACCGCCCCAGGCCTCGGCCTCTTGTTCGCGGACAGGCTCTTAGCGTCGCAGATCCAGCGTGAAGGGAAACTCCTTCTCGACCGGGGAGGCCTTCGGCTTCACGTCGCCCGGCGTGTGGCCCATCCGGAAGAAGCGGGCCAGACGACGACTTTCGGCCTCGAAGGCGTTGACCGGGAAGGTCTCGAAGCTGCGCCCGCCGGGGTGGGACACATGATACTGGCACCCGCCCAGAGAACGGCCGGTCCAGGTGTCCACCAGGTCGAAAACAAGCGGCGCGTGCGGCTTGATGGTCGGGTGCAGGCACGACGGCGGCTGCCAGGCCCGGTAGCGCACGCCGGCGACGTACTCGCCCACGGTGCCGGTGGGCTGCAGCGGAATCGTGCGGCCATTCACGGCCAGCACGAAGCGATCATCCGACATGCCGGTCACCTTCACCTGCAGACGCTCGACCGACGAATCGACAAAGCGCACGGTGCCGCCGATGGCGCCCTCCTCGCCCATCACGTGCCAGGGCTCGAGGGCGCTGCGCAGCTCAACCTGAATGCCGCGCACCGCAAAGTCGCCGATCTTGGGGAAGCGGAACTCCATGTGCGGCGCAAACCATTCGGCATCGAAGGGCAGGCCCTGGGACTGCATGTCCTCCATCACGTCGGCGAAATCCTGCTGCACGAAATGCGGCAGCAGGAAGCGGTCGTGCAGCTCCGTGCCCCAGCGCACCAGGCGTTCGGGCTGGTAGGCGTTTTCCCAGAAGATCGACATCAGGCCGCGCAGCAGAAGCTGCTGGGCCAGCGACATGCGCGCATGGGGCGGCATTTCGAAGGCGCGCAGTTCGAGCAGGCCGAGGCGGCCGGTGGGGCCGTCGGGCGAGTAGAGCTTGTCGATGCAGAACTCGGCGCGGTGGGTGTTGCCGGTCACGTCGATGAGCAGGTTGCGCAGCAGGCGGTCGATGAGCCAGGGCGGCACGTCCTCGCCGAGCTTGGGAAACTGCCTGAAGGCGGTTTCGATTTCGTACACCGAATCGTTGCGCGCTTCGTCGATGCGCGGGGCCTGGCTGGTCGGGCCGATGAACATGCCCGAGAACAGGTAGGAAAGGCTGGGGTGGTTGTGCCAGTACGAAATCAGGCTGCGCAGCAGATCGGGCCGGCGCAGGAAGGGTGAATCGGAGGGCGTGGCGCCGCCGAGCACGAAGTGGTTGCCGCCGCCGGTGCCGGTGTGGCGGCCGTCGACCATGAACTTCTCGGAGGTGAGGCGCGAGAAATGGGCCGCGTCGTAGAGGTGGGTGGTGCGCTCGACGAGTTCTTCCCAATTGCTGGCCGGGTGGATGTTCACCTCGATCACGCCGGGGTCGGGGGTGATGCGGAAGTTGGTCAGGCGCGGGTCTGACGGCGGCTCGTAGCCTTCCAGCACCACCGGCGTGCCGAGATCTTCGGCCGTGGCTTCGATGGCGGTGACCAGTTCGAGGTATTTCTCGAGGCTGGACAGCGGCGGCATGAAGACGTGCAGGGTGCCGTTGCGCGGCTCGACGCACATGGCGGTGCGCACGATCCAGTCGGCCGATTCGAACTTGTCCGGCGTCTTGTCGGTGGGGCTGAGCTTTTCGGCGGCCTTGGCCGCCTTGAGGGCCGCGGCGGCGCGGGCGGCAGCCGACGAGCCGAAGCCGGGTTCGTCATCGCGGAGGGCGTTGAGCACGGCCGTCTGGCCGCCTGGCAGCTGGCGCCGGATAGCCTTGTACTCGGGCAGCGGCGGGAAGGACTGGTGGTTGTCCGGCGGATTCACGTACGGGTAGCTGCCCTTCTCGACCCACGGCTGGGAATCCAGCGGCAGGCGGTAGCCCAGCGGCGAATCGCCGGGGATCAGGTAGCAACGCTCGTCGCGCAGGAACCACGGCCCGGTCTGCCAGGTGCCGGTGTAGGGGCTGATGGAAACCGGCAGCACGTAGCCGACCGGATTGGGCAGGCCGTATTCATAGACGCGGCGGATGCGGTCGCGCTCGAGCGGATCGTCGAGGCGGGCATCGAAGGGATCCACGTTGCCCGGCAGGCGACGCTCGCGCCACAGGTAATAGAAGGCGTCTTCATAGGCCGGGAACACGCGGCGCTGGTCCACGCCGAGCCGCGAGGCCACGCCGGCGAGGAAGGTGTGGGCCTTGTCGACCTTGACCGGGCCGGGGGTGGAGGCGTCGCCGATGAGGGCGCGATTCATCCACACCGGCTCGCCATCCTTGCGCCAGAAGCAGGTGAGCGACCAGCGCGGCAGTTGCTCGCCGGGATACCACTTGCCCTGCCCGAAATGGGCGAGGCCTTGCGGGGCGTACTTGTCGCGCAGGCGGTGGTACAGATCCTCGGCGCGGATGCGCTTGTTGGGGCCCATGGCCTCGGTGTTCCATTCGGCGCCGTCGGGGTCGTCGACCGACACGAAGGTGGGCTCGCCGCCCATCGTGAGGCGCATGTCGTGGGCTTCGAGATCCACGTCGATGCGGTGGCCCAGGGCTTCGATTTCGGCCCATTGTTCCTCGGTGTAGGGCTTGGTGACCCGCGGCGTTTCCTTCACGCGGGTGACTTTCATGTGGTGCTCGAACTCGCACTCGCATTCGCCGACCAGGCCGGAGATCGGGGCGGCGGACGAGGGTTCGGGCGTGCAGGCCAGCGGAATGTGGCCTTCGCCGGCGAACAGCCCGGAGATGGGATCAAGGCCGACCCAGCCGGCGCCGGGCAGGTAAACCTCGGTCCAGGCGTGCAGGTCGGTGAAGTCCACTTCGGTGCCGGACGGGCCGTCGAGCGCCTTCACGTCGGCCTTGAGCTGGATGAGGTAGCCCGACACGAAGCGCGCCGCCAGACCCAGGTGACGCAGCAGCTGAACCAGCAGCCAGGCCGAATCGCGGCACGAACCGGTGCGCTTGGTGAGGGTTTCTTCCGGCGTCTGCACGCCCGGCTCCATGCGGATCACGTAGCCGATGTGCTTTTGCAGATCGGCATTGAGCTTGACCAGAAAGTCGACGTTGCGCAGCTTCTCGCGGGAGATGGTCGCAAGATAGGCCTTGAGCAGCGGCGTGGCCTCGTCTTTCAGCAGGAAGGGCGCAAGCTCGTGGCGGAGGGCGCCGGCGTACTCGAAGGGAAAGTTCTCGGCCTCGGGCTCGAGAAAGAAATCGAAGGGGTTGATGACCGACATTTCGGCAACCAGATCCACTTCGACGCTGAAGGCGGTGACTTCATCCGGGAAGACCAGCCGGGCGAGGTAGTTGCCCTGCGGGTCCTGCTGCCAGTTGATGAAGTGCGGTTCGGGCAGCACGCGCAGCGAGTAGGACAGAATGCGCGTACGGCTGTGAGGCGCCGGGCGCAGGCGCACCACCTGCGGGCCCAGGGCTACCGGGCGGTCGTAGGTATAAGCGGTCAGGTGATTGAGGGCGACATGGATTGTCACGGGAGACTCCGTTCTGGGGGCTGCGGGTTTCAGGCTTACCGAAAACTATAGCAACATTTATGCCATTCAGCCCACTCAATGCATGGCATGTTCGAATGTCAATCCAGGGCCTTGGCACACCGCAAGAACGGCGTTTCAGTGCCCGGCACGGTCGCCAGGCATCACTCATGCACCAAGTCAAGGAGTCACGGCCGCACCATTTCGGTGCGCAAGCGATCTCAAGCACCACTTTCGGGCCCGCTCTGGCGGTGTACGTCCCGCCACGGGGCTACCTATTGACACCGCCACCATTGAATATCGCAAGCACACGTCCAGCCCGAACGGTGGCAAGGGAATCAAAGGGCCGGGTCAATAGCGCCAGCAGCACGCCGCAAAAACGCTGGCGCAAGAGATCCCGGCGCTTTTTACTTGGCAGGAATCGCGAACAGGTCAGTGGGCATCCTGTCGCTTTGCTCTGACTGGGAATGGTTGGAATAGGTTGGCCAGGTCGGATAATAATCGTCGGCCTGATTTCCCCACACGGACCACCCTTGGCGCGGTCCACGAGCGAAAAGCTCCAGATACGGCCCGGCACTGCAGGACTCGACGATATCGTAGAACTCGTCGGGCTTCCGGGAGTGCTCGCGCTTCTGCGTGGCAAGGAAGTTCACCTGACGCCGGCCGGGCGCCAGCGTCCGGGCGTTCTTGCCGCGAATTCCGAACAATACAAGTTCGGTTACGTTGCGAAAATAGAAACCCACGCCTCGACCATCAGGCCCGCCGTCCTTGCGAATCTTGTGCCAGACAATATTGCTCTTGTATTCGAAACCCCAGGCAGCCATTACCTTCAAGCCGTCCGGCAACAACGCGTTGGGCACCCAGAGGTAAAGATGCGCCGGATCGGCGGCCATCTGCTCGACCGGCAGCGCCATGATGTCCTCCAGACCCATCGTGCCGTAGCGCGACAAACGTTTGTGCTCGGGCGCCATTTTTCCGGTGCGATTCTGAAACTGCCACGGAGGATCGGCAAGGATCGTGGAAAACCGCGTGTCCCCGTGCCTGGCCAGCAAATCATTTGCCGCTTGTCCCGCATCCGGGTTGTTGGTCTTCATTGTTCAATCCAATCAGTAATCAGCTTTGGCGTTATGCCAAATACAAGCACCGGACAACCACCATGCCGACCGGCGTTAAGCCGATAAAGAAGCTTGCCCATCCATGTGGTGCTCGCACCATATTTCGTTTTAACCGTTTTTCCGACTTCTTCGCCGGCCCGGTTCAACTGTGGAATCCGAAACACAACCCCGCCCCCCCGGCACGGGCACCGAGTCCGCAGGGCATAGAGATCGCGATCGAAGGTCTGATCCTTCGAGTTCCACTCCATGTCAAAGGCAACCCGCCCCTTAACGTAATCGATCTTGTGACCATCGATAAAGTTCTCGATGATCCGCGCGGGGCTTTCAGTCCGCTTCATCGTTTTGAGCCGTCCGTCCGGGAACGAGTTGGCAAGGATGGCGGCCGCGTGTCGGCAGGGCAATGCTCAGACGGAGACCGCCTCGGCACTCGCTCCTGGAAACCACGCCAGCCTGGCGGCCAGGCTCACCACTTCGCCGATGATCAGCAGGGCGGGCGGATGGATGCCGGCCGCCGCCGCGATTTCGGGCAGGGTTTCGAGGGTGCCGGTCACCACCCGCTGGCTTGGCAGCGTGCCATTCTCGACGAGCGCCGCCGGGGTGTCTGCGCCGCGGCCGTGGCGGATCATGGCCTCGCAGTGGGATTGCAGCATGCCTACGCCCATGTAGATCACCGCGGTCTGGCGCGGCCGGGCGAGGGCCGTCCAGTCGAGGGCGGATTCGCCGGCGCGGCGGTGGCCGGTGGCGAACACCACCGACTGGGCGTAATCCCGGTGGGTGAGCGGAATGCCGGCATAGGCACCGGCCCCGCAAGCCGCGGTGATGCCGGGCACCACTTCAAACGGAATGCCGGCCGCCAGCAGTTCTTCGAGCTCCTCGCCGCCGCGGCCGAAGATGAAGGGGTCGCCCCCCTTGAGGCGCACCACCTGTCGGCCCTCGCGGGCAAGGCGCACCAGCAGCCGGTTGATCTCCTCCTGGGGCACCGTGTGATGGCCGGATTCCTTGCCCACATAGATGCGCTCGGCGGCCGGGTTGACCAGCGCGAGCACCCCTTCACTGACCAGGTGGTCGAGCACCAGCACGTCGGCCCGGGACAGCAGGCGCGCGGCGCGCAGCGTCAGCAGCTCCGGGTCGCCGGGGCCGGCCCCCACGAGGGCGACCCGGCCGCTGGCAGCGGCGCCCGACACAGCCGGGCGGGCCAGCTCGGGCACGCTGCCCCGGTGAGCACCGATCAACTGGTCCAGGAAGGCGCGCAGGGCGCCGGCGGCAGGCATTTCAAGAGCGACAGTGACGGGCGGCGGCATGGCGGGATGTCCGGAATCATGACGGGCGAAATCTAACAGTCGCATCGCGTTTTCGAACTTGACCCCTGTCAAGGAAGGGGAATGGCTGCCGGGCGCACTCTTCGCCGTAAGCGGAGCAGATCGCTCGCTAGGTTCATTTCAAGGGAGATGCAACGATGAAAATGTGGAAAACAGGAGCAATTGCCGCGGCCTTGCTACCGCTGGCCATGGCGCAAGCCTTTGCTGACGAAGCAAAGACCACGACCAACGCACCCGAGGCCAAGTACCAGTCCGCCGGCTCGCCCCTGGCCAACGTGGAGATGTACCAGGACATCAATCCGAAGGCCCCGCCGATGAACAAGGCGGAATTCGACAAAGCCCGCCAGATCTACTTTGAACGCTGCGCCGGCTGTCACGGCGTGCTGCGCAAGGGTGCCACCGGCAAGCCGCTGACCACCGACAAGACCCTTGCCGCCGGCACCGACTACCTGAAAGTCTTCATCAAGTACGGCTCCCCGGCCGGCATGCCCAACTGGGGCACCTCAGGCGAACTGTCCGACGATGAAGTGGACCTGATGGCCCGCTACGTTCAGCAAACCCCGCCGCAGCCGCCGGAGTACGGGCTGAAGGAAATGAAGGCCACCTGGAAGGTCATCATTCCGCCGGACCAGCGTCCGAAGAAGAAGATGAACAACTACAACATCGAGAACATCTTCTCGACCACCCTGCGCGACACGGGTGAAGTTGCACTCATCGACGGCGACACCAAGAAGATCATCAACATCGTCAAGACCGGCTACGCGGTTCACATTTCCCGCATCTCCGCGTCCGGCCGCTACCTGTTCGTGATCGGCCGCGACGCCAAGATCAACATGATCGACTTGTGGATGGAAAAGCCGGACAACGTCGCCGAGATCCGCACCGGTCTCGAAGCCCGTTCGGTCGAAACCTCCAAGTTCAAGGGCTACGAAGACAAGCTGGCCATCGCCGGCTCCTACTGGCCGCCCCAGTACGTGATCATGAACGGCGACACCCTCGAGCCGCTGAAGATCATGGCCACCCGCGGCATGACCGTGGGCGACCAGGAGTTCCACCCCGAGCCCCGCGTCGCCTCCATCGTGGCCAGCCACTTCAAGCCCGAGTTCGTGGTCAACGTGAAGGAGACCGGCAAGACGCTGATGGTCAACTACACCGACATCAACGCCATCTCGGTCAAGGAAATCCCGGTTGCCAAGTTCCTCCACGACGGCGGCCTCGACAGCTCCAAGCGCTACTTCATGATCGCGGCCAACCAATCCAACAAGATCGGCGCCATCGACATGAAGGAAGGCAAACTGGCCGGCCTGATCGACGTGGGCAAGATCCCCCACCCGGGTCGCGGCGCCAACTTCATCCACCCGAAGTACGGCCCCGTGTGGTCCACCGGCCACCTGGGCGACGACACCATCGCCCTGATCGGCACCGACCCCGTCAAGCACAAGCAGTACGCCTGGAAGATGGTCGAATCCATCAAGGGCCCGGGCGGCGGCGCGCTGTTCATCAAGAGCCACCCGAAGTCCAAGCACCTGTACTCCGACACCCCGCTCAACCCGGATCCGAAGCTGTCCCAGTCGGTTGCTGTTTTCGACATCAACAACCTGGCGGCCGGCTACAAGACCCTGCCCATCGCCGAATGGGCCGGCCTGAAGGACGACGGCGCCAAGCGCGTGGTGCAGCCCGAGTACAACAAGGCGGGCGACGAAGTGTGGTTCTCGGTGTGGAGCGCCAAGAACAAGGAATCCGCCATCGTGGTGGTGGATGACAAGACCCTGCAACTGAAGGCTGTCATCAAGGATCCGCGCATCATCACGCCGACCGGTCACTTCAACCTCTACAACACCCAGCACGACATCTACTGATCGTCGCTGACCGCTGCCGTCAGGCCCCGCGCCTGCCGGCAGTTTTCTGCTGAACAAGGAGAGTGCAATGCAATATTCGATGATTCTCGCCGCCCTGCTCGCCACCGCCGCCAGCGGCAGCGCCCTCGCCGCCGACCCGGCCGCCGCCGCCCAGAAAGCCGGCTGCATGGCCTGTCACTCGATGGACAAGAAGCTCGTCGGCCCGGCCTTCAAGGACATCGCCGCCAAGTACAAGGGCCAGGGCGACGCCGTGGCCAAGCTCAGCGAAAAGGTCAGGAAAGGCGGCTCCGGCGTGTGGGGCCCGATCCCGATGTCACCCAACCCCGCCGACAAGATCAGCGACGGCGACCTGAAAGATGTCGTGAGCTGGATCCTGAAGGGCTGAAAACAGGCCATTCTCGATGCGCCTCTGCGGCGGAGCCCTGGCGGGTTCCGCCTTTTAGCCGGCCGAACCTCTCGCCGCCAAAACGCCGAAACAGCCGCCCCGGAACAGCGAACCGACGCGGCGCCCGCCGCGGAAAATGGCTCGCTGGCAACCAGGGCGACACCTCGATCCGCGAAACGCCTGAAGCGCAGCACGCGATCCGCTCGCCCTTCGCGTCTCAACAAGAAGGCGCGCCGACGGCTGGGTTCCGCTGTGCGGCGACAGTCCGTCGAGCACGTCGACTCTGCGTCGACGGCCCAACCCCCAGGCAAGCGCCCGGCATTCTTGACACCCATCAATGCCCGCACCGGCAGGCGGACCTACTGTGTCGGCGTTGCCCGAAGGAGTTCGTGATGGATCGTCCGCTGTTGCTCCATGTGGCCGTGCTGCTCGGCCTCACCGCCCTCGCGGTGAACGCGGCCCAGTCCGCCGAACCGCCCCAGCCCGACTCCGCCCGCCAACAGGCGCTGGTTCACCTGGTTCGCCAGGATTGCGGCTCCTGCCACGGCATGCGCCTCACCGGCGGCCTGGGCCCGGCCCTCACCCCCGAGCGGCTCGCCGAATGGCCCGACGACGCCCTCGTCGCCACCATCATCCACGGCCGCCCCGGCACCGCCATGCCCGGCTGGGAGCGCTTCCTGAACGAATCCGAAGCCGGCTGGATCGTCGCCCGGCTCAAACAGGGCTTCCCGCCCCTCGACTGACCATGCGCCTCGCTGCCCTGATTCCAGCCCTCGCCCTCGGCCTTGCCGCCTGCGCCAGCACGCCCCCCGACGCCGTGCGCGGCACCGGCGACCTGGGCGTCGTCATCGAGCGCGCCGCCGGCCGCGTACAGGTCGTCGAGCACAGCCACAACGTCAGCCTCGGCACCGTCGCCGGCCTTGGCGATCTCTCCCACGCCCACGTGGCCTTCTCGCGCGATGCGCGCTACGCCTACGTTTTCGGGCGCGACGGCGGCCTCACCAAGGTCGATCTGCTCACCCGGCGCATCGACAAGCGCGTCATCCAGGCCGGCAACTCCATCGGCGGCTCCGTCTCGCAGGACGGCCGCCTCGTCGTCGCCCAGAACTACGAACCCGGCGGCATCAAGGCCTTCGACGCCGACACCCTCGAACTGCTCGCCGACGTGCCGGCCGAATACGCCCCCGGCAAGTTCTCCCGCGTTGTAGGCCTTGCCGACGTATCCGGCCAGCGCTTTGTTTACGCCCTCTTCGACGCCAACGAAATCCGCGTCACCGATTTTTCCGATCCGAAAAAACCCGTCACCACCCGCTACCCCGCCGGCAAGCAGCCCTACGACGGCCTCGTCACCCCCGATGGCCGCTACTTCCTGGCCGGCCTGTTCGGCGAGGACGGCATCTCGCTGCTCGACCTCTGGAAACCCGAGGCCGGCGCCAGGAAAATCCTCGCCGGCTACGGCCGCGGCGAAGAAAAGCTGCCGGTCTTCAAGATGCCCCACCTGCGCGGCTGGTCGCTGGCCGCCGGGCAGGCCTGGCTGCCCGCCATCGGCCGCCACGAAGTGCTCGTCGCCGACGCCGGCACCTGGGCCGAAACCGGCCGCATCCCGGTCAAGGGCCAGCCGGTCTTCGTCATGGCGCGCCCCGACGGCCGCCAGATCTGGGTCAACTTCGCCTTCCCCGACAACGAATGGGTGCAGGTCATCGACACCGTCGACAAGCGCGTCGTGCACACCTTCAGCCCCGGCAAGGCCGTGCTGCACATGGAATTCACCCCCCGCGGCGAAAGCGTCTGGCTCTCCTCGCGGGACAGCAACCGGGTCAGCGTCGTCGACACCGCCACCTTCGCCTTGCGCAAGGAACTCCCCGCCGACGCCCCGTCGGGCATCTTCTTCACCTCGCGCGCCCAGCGGATCGGATTCTGAAATGAGCGCCACCGACAGCCTCGATTTCCGCCTGCTCAACGACTTCCAGCGCGGCTTTCCGCTGATCGCCGAACCCTGGGCGGCCCTCGGCGGGCAACTCGGCTGCGGCGCCGGCACCGTTCTCGAGCGCCTCGCCGCGCTGCAGGCCGACGCCAAGATCAGCCGCGTCGGGCCGGTGTTCGCCCCCAACCGCATCGGCGCCAGCACCCTCGCCGCCATGGCCGTGCCGGTGGCCGAGCTGCCGCGCGTCGCCGCCATCGTCAATGCCTTTCCCGGCGTCAATCACAACTACCGCCGCGAGCACCGCTACAACCTGTGGTTCGTGGCCAGCGCCCCCGACGAAAGCGCCCTCGCCCTGTCCCTCGACGCCATGGGCCGCGCCACCGGCTGCCCGCCCATCGCGCTGCCGCTGCTCGAAGAATTCCACATCGACCTCGGCTTCGACCTGGCCAACGGCCGCCGCACCCGCCACACCGTCGGCCCGGCCATGCCCCGCCGCCAGCTCGTCGCCGCCGACTGGCGCCTCATCGACGCCCTCCACGACGGCCTGCCGTGGCTGGCCCGCCCCTATCAGGCCATCGGCGAGACCTGCGGGCGAACTGAAGCCGACGTCATCCAGACCCTCGCCGGCTGGCTGGCCGACGGCACCCTGCGCCGCTTCGGCGTCGTCGTGCGACACCGCGAACTCGGCTACCGGGCCAACGCCATGTGCGTGTGGGCCGTGCCCTGCGAGGTGGTCAGCCGCCTCGGCCACGCCCTCGCCAGCCACGACGGCGTCAGCCTGTGCTACCGCCGCAGCAGCCCCGGCGCCGAGTGGCCCTACAACCTCTTCTGCATGATCCACGGCCAGTCCCGCGATGCCGTCGACGCGCGCCGCGCCGAACTCGCCGCAGCCGTCGGGCTCACCGCTTTCCCGTCTGCGGTGCTGTTCTCCACCGACTGCTACAAGCAATGCGGCGCCCGCTACACGGCCCCGCAAGCACTGCCGGCAGGCCGCGACACCCGCCCCGGCCTCGCCGCATGAGCCGCCCCGCCCCCTCCAGCCTCGACGAACTCGACCGGCGCATCATCAACGCCCTGCAAGGCGGCTTTCCCATCGTCGACGAACCCTACCGGCAAGTCGCCGCAAGCCTCGGCACCACCGAAGCCGAACTCCTGGCCCGCATCCAGCGGATGCTCGAGGCCCGCGTGCTGACCCGCTTCGGGCCCATGTTCCAGATCGAACGCCTCGGCGGCCGCTTCGTGCTGGCGGCGCTGGCAGTACCCGAAGAGCGCTTTGCCGAAGTCACCGAGCGCGTCAACGCCCTGCCGGAAGTCGCCCACAACTATCGCCGGGAGCACGCGCTCAACATGTGGTTCGTGCTCGCCACCGAAACCCCCGACGGCATCGCAGCCGCCACCCGCCGCATCGAGGCCGACACCGGGCTGAAGGTTTTCGCCTTTCCCAAGCTGCAGGAATTCTTTGTGGACATGAGGCTGAAGGCATGAACGAACCAGCCCTTCCCGACGACTTCGAGCGCCGCCTGATCATCGCCACCCAGGCCGGCCTGCCGCTGGTGCCGCGCCCCTACGACCTGCTGGCCGAGCAGCTCGGCGTGAGCGCCGGGTTGGTCAAGGCGCGCCTCGCCGCCATGCTCGAATCCGGCCGCATCCGCCGCATCGGCGCCGTGCCCAACCACTACGCCATCGGCTACACCGCCAACGGCATGTCGGTGTGGGACGTGGACGACGCCCACATTGCCCGGCTCGGCGAAACCATCGGCAAGCTCGACTTCGTCACCCACTGCTACGAACGCCCGCGCGCCCTGCCCGACTGGCCCTACAACCTGTTCGCGATGGTGCATGGCCACGACCGCGCCACGGTGCTGGCCCACATCGACGAAATCGCCGCCCTCCTCGGCCCCGACTGCCGCCGGCACGACGTCCTGTTCTCCACTGCCATCCTCAAGAAAACCGGCCTCCGAATCGGCAACGACGGCTGAGGCCTGAAGAGCCCCTTCCTCGCCAAGCCCGCCGCACTCGGCGTTCAGATCAGAAGTGCCATTCCACCTGGAGCGTGGGCGCGTAGGTGTTGATGCCCGGCTTGGTCACGCCGGCCGCGGTGGCGTGATTGCCGAACTTGTTGAACCACATCTCGTAGCCCACGCCCATCAGCAGGGTGTTCTTGCGCCCGGCAGCCATCTACCCCACATCCACCATCAGCGAGGTGCGCATCAGGGTTTCGGCCTCGGTCTCCACCCCGGCGTAGTCCTTGCCCTTGTCGGTGTTGTAGTTGATGAAACCCTGGAACTTGAGCGGCACCGGGCCGGCCTGAAAGGGCAGGCCCCAGGCGGCGCTCAGGATCAGCTGGGTGTCGAAGCGGTAGCCGAGGAAGCTGTCGCTCCAGGTGGCGGCCGAGGCGAGGTTTCCGGCGCAGGCCGCGTCGATGGCGCCGCGCTCGCCGGCTTCGCCACCGTTGAAATAGAGGTTGAGGAGCACCGCCGAGCACGAAGGTGGGCACCGACTCCACCAGCGGGGCCATCTTGGGGAGCAGGCCGGCCGATGATCCCGGTGACTGATGCGGCAGCCGATAATGATGCCGGGCAGCTTTCAGATCCGGCGCGCTGGCGCCCGATGGCAGGCTGGCCGCCGCCGTGGCCGCGTCGGCGCGGGCTTTATCCACCGTCGCCACCCGCTTGGGCACGTCGACACTCTGGGCCTGGGGCGCCGGGCCACCCATCGCCCAGCCGATGCCCTACGCGCCCAAGCAGCGCGGCGTGATCGACACGGTGCTCGCCGCCAACCGGATCAGCCGGGACGAGCGCATGGTGGTGCAGTCATTCATGTCGGCACCGTACCTGCTGCCGGGCTCCGACCTGATCTTCACCACCACCCGGCATTTCGCGCACTTCTACGCCAAGCTGCGGCGATCGGCTCACCGACTGCGGCCGGCAGCTCCTCGCCGGGGACTGACGGCGCAGCCCCGCTCAGCCTTCCAGCCGCTTGACCAGCGTGAACACCGCCTGGTGGGTGGGCGCGGCGGCGCCGTGGCGGCGGGCCATGTCCAGAAAAACGCCGGTGATCGCGTCGATCTCGGTGCGGCGTCCGGCCTCCACGTCCTGCAGCATGCTCGCCCGGTTGGCGCCGGTGGCAAGGGCCACCGCCACCACCCGCTCGCGGGCGGCCGCGGCATCGGGGGCAGGCCCTGGCGCGCAGCACCGGCAGGCTTCATCCACCAGCGCGTCAAGCAGGCGGCGGTGCGGCGGAGCCGCCAGCGCCCCGTTGGTCACCCGAAAAATCGCCGCCAGCGGGTTGATCGCCAGGTTCATAAGCAACTTGACGAGACGCGCCGCCACGATGTCAGGCTCGATCCGGGCCTTGAAGCCCGCCCGCTGCAGCAGCGCGGCCACCGCCTCGAAGCCCGGCGGCAGCAAGGTTTCGCCCGCCCCCGAAGGCTGCACCCGCAGCCCGTCGCGAAACGCCCCCTCGGTGGTGATGCCCTGCCCGGCCGGCACCTCGCCGCAGGCCGCGCGCAGCACGTCTCCGGTGAGCCCGTTCTGCAGCGAAACCACGCCCCGCGGCCCCATCGCCAGCGCCGTGCGGGCCGCCTCCGCGGTGTCGCCGGCCTTGACCAGCACGATCACCCAGTCGGCCCCCGGCAGCGCGTCCGGCCCGAAGGCATCCGGCCGGAACCTCACCCCGCCCACCTCGACCCCGGCCCGCAACTCGGCGGCCCGCGCCGCGCTGCGCGCGATCACCGCCACCGGCCCCAGCGCCGCCAGCCGCGCGGCAAAGTTCAGGCCCAGGGGCGCCGGCGCCAACGATGGCGAGGGGATAGCGGTCGGGGGAAGCAGGATTCGGCGTCATCGATGATTCAGCGTCGAGGCGACAACCCCCAGGAACTGTAACGCCATCCGACGATCCTTACTCGCCCGGCATGGCGGAAACCGTCAGCCGGCTGCCCTGCTGGACGAGGCGGAAATGCCTGAGGACGTTCATCCCGAGCAAGGCGGTGTCGCCGATGTCCGGCATCACCGCCACCTTGGCGTTCTTGAGTTCGAAGCCGCCAAAGCGGATCGCCGGCACCCGGGCGACGCAGCCTTCGGTGGTGCCGTTGGCGGTGTTGAAGGTTTCGCGCCGGCAACAGCCCGGCTCGGCGGCGGCGCTCAGGTCGAAACCGATGGCCGGGCATTCGCGAATGCCGATGCGCTGGCCCAGGCTGCTCGGGATCGATGTCAGGCTGGCGCCGGTATCGACGATGAAACGCGCCGGCAGCGAGGCCACCGAGCCCGTCACTTCGTAATGCCCGCTGCGGCCCAGCCGCAGTTCCAGCGCGTCGCCGTTCATCACCTCGACCGCCGTGCTGCCCCGCGACACCGACACCCAGTAGCTGGCCGCCAGGGTGCCCAGCCCGATGAAGGCCGCCCAGAACAGCGCCGGCAGCAGCCAGCCCCCCGACGCGGCAGCGGCCGGGGCCGCGCTACGCTTGCCCACCGTGAGGCGATCCTTCACGTCGAGCAGTCGCTGCTCCTTGTCGCTTTCGGGCCGGATAAAGCGCCCTGCCGCCTGCTTGTTCACGTTGTCCCGGTCATCCACCGACATTCCGTTTGCTCCATTCCGTTACCGGCCACGCCCGACAATATGCACCTCAAACGCGCTCCGGGGTTCACCGCCTCGGGCGGGTTCAGCCCTTGTCACCCTCGGCCGGGGCCGCTGGCGGTGCTTCGGGCGGCGCCGACTCGGGCGGTGGTGCTGGCGGGGCAAGATCCGCCGGGGCAGGCGGAGCAGGCGGCGTGCGGCGGCGCGGACGCCGGGCTTCGGGGGCCGGTTCCGGTTCGGGCTGCACGAACAGGCCGCTCACCCAGCCCCAGGCCCGCTTGAGCAGGCCGGGTTGTTCCATCGACACGAAGCGCGCCTTTGGATCGATCAGCCGGTTGGCCAGCGCGTAGTGAAAAGCGTCGCCCACAATGGGTAGCGCGCTCCGGGCGCCCTGCCCCCAGTAGTCACTGCGCAGCGTGACGCGGTTGTCGTTGAAGCCCACCCAGGCGCCGGCCACCAGTTGCGGGTGCATCAGGATGAACCAGCCGTCGGTGTTGTCCTGGGTGGTGCCGGTCTTGCCGGCCAGGTCGGCGCGCAGCCCAAACTGGTTGCGGATCGCCACGCCGGTGCCCCGGTCGACCACGCCGCGCATCACGTCGAGCAGGGTGTAGGCGGTGCCCGGCGCCAGGGCTTCGTTCGGGTTCGGCGGGGGCGAACTCTTCCAGCACCCGGCCTTGCCCGTCCTCGATGCGGGTCACCAGCACCGGCTCGAGGTAGGCGCCGCCGTTGGCCAGCGTGGCGTAGGCCGACACCATCTCCTTGAGCGTCACCGGGCTGGTGCCCAGAGCCAGCGAGGGCACGACTTCCAGCGGGCTCTGGCGCACGCCCATCGCGTAGGCCAGCTTGGCCACCCGCGCGGCGCCGATCTGCTCGACGAGCTGGGCGGTGATGCGGTTGCGCGAGTACACCAGCCCGTCGCGCAGGCTCACCGGCTTGCCGCTGGGGAAGGATTCGTCGCTGGGCTGCCAGCTTTCACCGTTGGGCAGCGTGATGTCCACCGCCTGGTCGATGAGCGTGTCGGAGGGGCTCAGGCCCTTGTCGAAGGCCGCGCCATACACGAAGGGCTTGAAGGTGGAGCCCGGCTGGCGGCGGGCCTGCTGCACGTGATCGAAAGGGTCCTGCACAAAATCGCGGCTGCCCACCCAGGCGCGCACCTGGGCGCTGCGCGGGTCGAGGGCCATGAAGCCCACCTGCACGCGGGTCTTGTCCTGGCGCAGGGCCTCGATGAAGGCCTTGTCGGCCAGGAGGCGCTGGAGCGCTTCCTCGGGCGTTTGCCCCGCCGCCAGCGCCGCGCGGTAGGGGCGCGATTCGCGCACGAAGGCGTCGACCAGCTCCGGGCTTCCCGCCCAGCCCTTGCGCGCGCTCCAGGCCTGGTCGGCCAGGCCCTGCAATTGCCGGCCGCGCCGCACCACGGCCTGCGTGGCCTGGGCCTGCAGGCGCGAATCGATGGTGGTGCGCAGCACCAGTCCGTCGGCGTAGATGTTGTAGCCGTTGCGGTCGGCCCAGGCGATCAGCCATTTGCGCAGCTGCTGGGCAAAGTGCGGCGCCGGGCCGGGGGCTTCGAGCTGGCGCTCGAAGTCGATGCGCAGCGGCTTCTTTTGCAGGGCCGCCAGCCGCGCCTCGTCCAGCTTGTCGCGCCGGGCCATCTGCGCCAGCACGATGTTGCGCCGGGCCACCGCCCGCTCGGGGTTGAGCACCGGGTTGTAATAGCTGTTGCCCTTGAGCATGCCGACCAGTGTGGCGCTCTCCAGCACGTCCAGCGAGCGCGCCGACTTGTCGAAATAGGTGCGCGCCGCCATTTCGATGCCCCAGGCGTTATACAAAAAGGGCACGGTGTTGAGATAGGTTTCGAGGATCTCGTCCTTCGAATACAGCGCCTCGATCTTGAACGCGGTTATCGCCTCCTTGAGCTTGCGCGTCAGCGTTGGCGCGCGGCCGATCTCGTCGGGAAACAGATTGCGCGCCAGCTGCTGCGTCAGGGTCGAGCCGCCCTGCTTGTCGCCGGAAAAGGTGCGCAGCGCCGCGCCGCCGAGGCGGTAGAAATCGATGCCGTGGTGTTCGTAAAAGCGGTGGTCCTCGGTGGCGATCAGCGCCGCCGTCACCTGCGGCGAAATTCCGGCAAGCGTCACCCACTCCCGGTTGGCCCACTTGAACACCGCCAGCTCCTTGCCATCCGCCGACATCACCCGCGCCGGCTGCTCCAGCTTGGCCTTGCGGATGTCGCCAATGCCCGGCGTGAAGGGGATCAGGATGATCGAGTAGGCCAGCAGCAGCGCCGGGGGCGCCGCCAGCGCCAGCGCGACGCCGCGCCGGGTGGGGTGGCGGAGGCGGGCGAGGAGCGGGGTGGCACGGAGCCTGAGATCGGCAAGGTTCACGGCGGCGGGGCGGTTCGTTCAGGGCGGAACGACTTTTAACACACCTCCCGCCTTGCAGCCCACGCCGGGCAGGCCTCCTTCAGCCCTCCTTCGGCGCGGCCGGCGGCAGGGAGGCATCCCCGGATGTCTGGTGAAAAACGTGCTCTTTCACCGGGCGACCGCCCACCAGGTGCTCGTCGACAATGCGCTCCATCACCGCGTCGGTCACGCCGTAATACCAGGTGCCGTCCGGCTGCACGCACAGAATCGGGCCGCCCCGGCAGGCCGCGAAGCACGCGGCGCGGGTGCGCTTGACGCGCAGATCGCCGGCATCCAGCCCGGCCGCCTTGAACTTGCTGCCCAGGCTGTCGAACAGCGCCTGGGCCTGTCCGTCGGCCGTGCAGCGGGGGCCGGTGCACACCAGCAGGTGACGGCGGTAGGCGCCGATCTGGGGTTTGACGATCCCGCTCATGCCTCCACCTCGGCGGTTTCGTCGTCGGCTTGGGCGGCGTCGAGGGGTTCGGCCAGCAGCGCGGCGATGTAGTCCTCGGGCAGACGATGCTCGGCGGCCAGTTCGGCGGCGCTGCGGCCGCTGGCGTGCAGGCCGGCACGCCAGCCGGTGAGGCCGGTGGACAGCGAGCGGCCGGCCTGTTCGCCGTGACGGGTGGCGCCGCTTTCCACGTCGTATTTGTTGCGGTAGCCGCGCGGGGTGACCATCAGCCCGTGCTGGATGAAGGTGTTGGAGTTGCCGATCAGGACCGTGGACAGCATGCCGATGTCGCAGTCGGTCATCTTTTCCAGCGTGGTGAATTCGATGCGCTGCTTGGGCCGGTAGGCCGACTTGACGATGGCCACCGGGGTATCGGGGCGGCGGTGGCGCAGGAAGAGCCGGCGGGCCTCGACGATCTGCCCGGTGCGGCGGCCGCTTTTGGGGTTGTAGAGCGCGACCACGAAATCGGCATAGGCCACCGCGTCGAGGCGGCGGGCGATGGTCGGCCACGGGGTCAGCAGGTCCGACAGCGAAATCGCGCAGAAATCATGGGTCAGCGGCGCGCCGACCAGTGCGGCGCAGGTGTTGAGCGCCGAGGCGCCGGGGATGATCTCGACTTCGACGCCGGAATCGGGTGTCCAGCCGGCCTGGAACAGCACCTCGAAGGTCGGCCCGGCCATGCCGTAGACGCCGGCGTCGCCGGACGAGATCAGCGCCACCTTCTTGCCTTGGCGCGCGCGCTCGAAGGCTTCGATGGCGCGGTCGAGTTCCTCGGTCATCGACTTCCGGATGACCTCCTTGCCCTCCAGGAGGTCGGCCACCAGACGGATGTAGGTGACGTAGCCGATGACGGTGTCGGCTTCGGCGATGGCCGCGCGGGCGCGGGCGGTAAGGTGGTCGTGACTGCCGGGGCCGAGGCCGACCAGCATGATCTTGCCGCCTGCGGAGGCGAGGTTCGGGGTGTCGCTCATTGGGGAATCCTTGCGATGGAGACGGTGGCGTTGCGGCCGTCGGGGCCGCGATACTTGAGTTTTTCGATGATCAGCTGATCCATGCCCACCCCGGCGGCAAGCAGCGCCGCCGCCTCGGATACCGACGGCGTGCCGGTGTACTTGCGAACGGTTTCCGACGGGTGGGGCACGGGCACGGCGGCCAGCTCGGCGGCCGGGTAAAAATGAATCGTCCAGCCCTGCCAGCGGGCCAGTTCGAGCAGGCCGGGCTCGTCGGCCTTGAGGTTGATGCTGGCCACCGCGGCAACGTCGGCGAGGGCCGCGCCGCAACTGGCGAGGGCATCGACCACGGCCCAGACGAGGGTGGCGGCCGGCGTCCCCCGGTCACAACCGAGGCCGAGGGCGATGGGCTGGCTCGGCATCACGACGCCACCGGCGGCCGGTAGATGACGCGTTTGCCGGCCAGGCGGGGCGCCAGTTCGGCGGGCAGCGCCCGGTGGCTGATCCACAGCACGGCGCCGAAGCGTTCGGGCACCACGTCTTCCAGGCGCGTGAAGGGATGGAGGTTGCCGGGCAGGGGGCCGCTGCGGCCGTTGGCGTGGCGAACCCACCAGTCCGGGCTGCCGGCCTCCTGCACGAGGGCGACGGGTTCGTCGTTCACCACCGCCGCGCTGGCCCGGACGATTTCGTCGTGACTGGCTTCGAAGGTCCAGCCCAGCTCCCGGCCGAGCAGATCCACGGCAAGGGTCTGACGGGCGTCGGAGGCGGTGGTGAGCACGGTGGTGGCCTCGAGTGCGGCGGCGAGGGTGCCGGCCAGCGCGTTGGCGCCGCCCAGGTGGCCGGAGAGCATCGGGATGACGAAACGCCCGGCCTCGTCGATGACCACCACGCCCGGGTCGGATTCCTTCTTGCCGAGGTGCGGGGCAACCAGCCGGACCATCGCGCCCAGCGACACGATGGCGACGATGCCGTCGAAGTTGGAGAACAGGATCGGAATCTGCTCGCCGGTCTTGCCGGCGTAGCAGGCCGCGACGCCGGGGGCGGCGGCCTCGGCTTCCGCGGCAAATTTCTCGGGGGCGAACAGGCGGGCACCGGGCAAGGCCGCAACAACGCGGCCGGCCAGCGCAATGCCGTGGCGGGTGATGGAGACGACGGCGATGCGGTCGTGGGAGAAGGGCAGGTGCTGGGTCATCGTGATGTGTGCGGTTTCCGGTTAATTAGGGGCGACTGCATGGCGTTTGCGGCAGCCGCGGCGCAGCTCGCCGCGCACCCGCCTGGGGTTCTGGACGAGCAGCAGCGAGAGGTAATTGACCTTCTCGCCGGCGAGGCTGGCTACGTCGGGCACGACGCGTTCGTCGGGCGAGCCGACTTTTTCGATGAAGCAACTGGTGGCAAGGAGACCGCGTTTCTCGAGTAGCGCGAGCACTTCGTCGAGCAGCGGTTTCACCTTGAGCAGCACGAGGGTGTCGAACTCGTCGAGCAGCCGGTCGATCACCGGCACGCCGTAGGCGGCGGGAATGACGGCGAAGGTTTCGTCCTCCTCGGCCAGCGTGAGGCCGGTGGCGGCCGCGGCGGCGGCGAAGGACGAAACGCCGGGGATCGTTTCCACCTCCACGTCCGGCGCCAGTTCGCGCACGACGCGGGCCAGGTGGCCGAAGGTGGAGAAGGTGGACGCGTCGCCCTCGACGAGGAAAACCAGATCGCGGCCTTCCTGCAGCAGCGCAACAGTGCGGGTGGCGGCGCGGGCCCAGGCTTTGGCGAGGGCCACCGGGTCGCGGGTCATCGGAAAGACCAGCGCCTCCGCGTCGTCCGGTACGGCCAGGCCGCCGCGTTCGACGATGCCCAGCGCGTAGGAGGAATCCTCGGCCTTTTTGACCGGGTAGAGCCAGCGCGCGCCGGCGCCAAGCGCGGCCCAGGCGCGGCGGGTGATCAGCTCCGGATCGCCGGGGCCCAGGGAGGCGCCGATCAGGCGGCCGAGGGGTTTGTCACTCATGAAATGTCCTTGTAGGCAGAGACGATCCACACCGGGTTGTGGGCGGCGAGACGGTGCATGTCGAGGATGGGCTGGCTGCGGGAGGCCTGGAGCTGGACCACATCCCAGACAGCGCCCGCCGCGCTGAGCGCCGTGGTGGCGGTGGCCAGGTTTTCGAGGGTGACGAAATTCATCACCAGCCGGCCACCGGGGGCGAGACGGGCGAGGACGAGGTGGATCAGCCCGGCCAGCTCGCCCCCCGATCCGCCAATGAAAACGGCGTCGGGGTCGGGCCAGGCATCAAGCGTGTCCGGCGCCTTGCCTTCGACGAGGGTGTAGTTGCTGGCGCGCAGGCGGCGGGCGTTTTCACGGGCGTTGGCGGCATCGCCGGCGTTTTTCTCGATGGCCCAGACATGCCCGTGGCGGGCCAGTCGGGCGGCTTCGAGGCCGACCGAGCCGGACCCGGCGCCGATGTCCCAGACGCGGCTGTCGGGCCGCAGGCAGAGTTTGGCCAGCGACAGCGCGCGCGCCTCCTGCTTGGTGATGAGGCCTTTCTCCGGCGTGCGCTGAACGAAATCGGCGTCGTCGAAACCGAAGGTGGCGCGGGTGTCGGGCGGCGCGATGCGTTCGAGCACGACGATGTTCGGGTCGGGAAATCTCTGACTGGCGGCCTCGGCCAGGGGCAGGTCGGCAAAGACGCGTTCATCCGGCAGGCCCAGGCGGGCCGCCACCGAGAGGCGGAAATCGTCGCCGTGGCCGGCCGCAAGCAGCGCCCGGGCGATGCGCTCGGGGCTGTTCTCCGGGCTGGTGAAGACGCCGATCAGCGGATGTTCGGCGGCGGCGCGCACGAGGCCGTACAGGCCGTGGTCGGGCGTGGCGCCCACGTTCCATTCGCCGGCATCGCGGCTGTGCACGGAAACGATTTTCGCCGTCTGCCAGGTTTTTTTGAGGCGGGCGAAGGCCAGTTGCAGCGTCGATACGGCGGGCAGCACTTCGATGGCATCGGCGCCGAGCTTGCCGATCAGAAAGCCGGCGATGCCGTGGCACAGCGGATCGCCGGTGGCGAGCACGGCAACGCTGCGGCCGGCCTCGCGCGCGGCGCGAATCCACTCGGGAACGCGGCCGAGCTGGCCGTCCATGGCCTGCGTTTTCTGTGGGCCGGCGGCAATCAGGTCCAGCGTGCGCTGGGCGCCGATGACGAGGTCGGCGGCGGCGAGGCGGGCCTGGGCCCGAGCGGAGAGGCCGGACAAGCCGTCGTCGAGGATGCCGATGAGGGCGCAGGGTTCAGACAAGATCGTGTTCCTCCACGGTAACGATGGGCACGCCTTCAAAGTTGCAGGCGAGCACGGTGAGGCGGTGGGGGCCGGGGTAGCGCTGGCGCAGGCTGCGGATCGCACGTTCGGCCAGCGCCCGGTGGAAGGCCACCGCCAGATCGAGTTCGGCCAGGCGTTCGGCGGCGAAGCGGGCGGTTTCGGCGGCGCGGATTTCGTCCACCAGATCGGGCGGCGCGCCGACTTCGGCGGCCGCCGCGGCGATCAGCTCGCGGTCCACTTCTTCGCGCCAGGCATGGGTGACCGACAGGCCCTGGGCGATCTTGGTGAGCTTGCCGACCATGGCGCCGACGATGATGTGGCGCATGTTCTGCTTCACCGCGGTCTGGAAGGCGGCCTTGACGAAGTCACCCATCTGCACGAAGCAGGCTTCGTCCAGCTCGGGAAAGCTGCGCATGGCGCACTTTTCGGTGCGCCCGCCGGTGGTGAACACCACGCGGGTCTGGCCCTGGTTGGCCGCCACGTCCACCGCCTGCACCACGCTGGCCCGGAAGGCCGCGGTGGAGTAGGGGCGGACGATGCCGGTGGTGCCAAGGATGGAGATGCCGCCAAGGATGCCGAGGCGGGCGTTGAGGGTCTTGGTGGCCATCACCTCTCCGCCGGGCACCGAGATGGTCACGGCGATGCCGTCGCCGGCGTCGAGGATGGGGCCGCCCGCGGCGCGCACGTTGTCGCCGATGTTCTTGCGCGGCACCGGGTTGATGGCCGGGCCGCCCACTTCGAGGCCAAGCCCGGACTTGGTGACGATGCCCACGCCCGGCCCGCCGCGCAGGATGATCTGCCCCGCCGCACCGGGCAGGCGTTCCACGTCGACCGTGAGGTGGGCGCCGTTGGTGGCGTCGGGGTCGTCGCCGGCATCCTTGATGCTGACGGCGCGGGCACGCTGGCCGTCGGACCAGCCGTCGGTGATGGTGAAGCGCACCCGCTGGGTGTTGGGGAGCACGCAGTCCACAAAATCCGGCACGCGGCCATGCACCAGCCCGAGCGTGGCCGCCGCCGCGGCGGCGGCGGAGTTGGCGCCGGTCGAGAAGCCCGTGCGCTTGCCGCGATCCCGCTTCGGGTCGCCCTTGCGGACTTTTTCCGGAAGTACCTGCCCCGTCATTGCGGCCTCAGGCGGCGTTGCGCTGGTGCGCTTCGGCCAGGCCGAGCAGCGCGTGGATGGCGGCGACCACCAGCGTCGAGCCGCCCTTGCGCCCGCGGATCGCCACCCACGGCACATCCGTCAGCGTCATCAGCAGATCCTTGGATTCGGCCGCCGACACGAAGCCGACCGGCATGCCGACCACCAGCGCCGGGCGCAGGCCTTCGTGCTGAATCAGTCGCACCACTTCGATCAGCGCGGTGGGGGCGTTGCCGATGCCGACAATGGCGCCGTCGAGCAGGCCGAGCCGGTGGGCCTTGCGCATGGCCTGCACGGCGCGGGTGGTGTTGTCGCACCGGGCGGCGTCGATCACGTCCGGATCGGAGATGAACTGGTGGGTGGTGATGCCGAAGTGGGCGAGGCGCGGCTTCGACAGGCCGACGCAGATCATTTCCACGTCGGCCACCACCGGCGTGCCACCCGCCAGGATGCGGGCGAGGCCGGCCTGCATGGCCTGCGGGTGAAAGGCGGTGAGGCCGTTGAACTCGAAGTCGGCGTTGGCGTGAATCATGCGGCGCACCAGCGGCCACTGTTCGGCGCTGTAGGCGTGGGGGCCGACTTCGGCTTCGATGACGGCGAAGGAGTCGTGCTCGATGGCACGACCCGCGGCGGTGAGCTGCTCGGTAACGGTGTTGGTCATGGTGGCGTGTAGGAGCGACTTCAGTCGCCCGCGGACTTCGATCAACGGTTTGTTGGTGGTCTCTGCGGCGAGGCGGGCACTGAAGTCGCCCCGACAGATCAGACATGGGCGTGCTCGTGATGCACCACGTGGGTGTGGCTGTGGTCGTGCAGGTGTGCGGCCTCGGCGGCCTGGCGGTACTTGCAGCCGTCGCATTCCAGCAGGCCGCCTTCGGGCAGCTCGGCCCCGGCCACCTTGGTGTCGAGCAGCTCGAAAATGCCCTTGTCGAAGCCAAAGTGCGTGCCCAGTGCAAAGGCGATCTGCGGGTATTGCTCGCGCAGGCGTTCGGTCTGGGCCTTGATGCGATCCATCAGCACGCCGGTAAAGAGATACACCGGCACCACGCATATCTGCGTCATGCCCAGCCGAACCTGGCGCTGGACGACGCTTTCGAGGCGTGGCCAGGTGACACCGGTGAAGGCCAGGTCCACCAGCTCGAAGTCGTTGTCCTCGAAGATCCAGCGCGCCATTTTGGCCAGTTCGCCGTTGGCGCCGGCATCGGAGGAGCCGCGGCCGAGCAAGATGACGCCGGTGGTTTGCGGGTCGGGCATGTCGAGGGCCTTCATCAGGCGGTCGAGCTGGCCTTGCAGCACCTTGAGGATTTCCCGGCCCATGCCCAGGTGGCGGGTGCAGCTGAAACTCACCGCCGGATGGCGCGCCCGGGCGGCCTCGATCGCGGCCGGCAGTTCCATCTTCACGTGGCCGGCGGCGTTGAGGATGAAGGGAATCACCAGCACGCGGCGGGCATCGCGGGCGGCCTGGTCGAGGCCAGCGTCGAGCAGCACCTCGGCGTGTTCGATGAAGCAGGTTTCGATGCGCCAGGCGGGGTGACGCGCACGCCATTGGGCGGCGAAGTGGAGGATTTCCGTGTTGCCGTCCCGGTTGCGGGAACCGTGGCCGACCAGCAGGATGGAGAGGCTATTCATGCGGATGTTTCCGAATTGGGGGCTGCGACCGTGGCCTTGCGAAAACGGTGTGCGAAGGCCGGGTCATAGAGCCTGGAGCGGGCGAGGGTCGGCCAGTCGGCGGCGCCCAGGGCGGGGCTGGCGATGATCATGGCCTGGCTGGCGATCTTCCCGGCCTGGCAGCGCTGCTTGATGTCGGCGAGGGTGCCGCGGACGATCTTTTCCTCGCCGGGCCAGCTGGCTTTCTGGACGACCAGGATCGGCGCATCCTCGGCCCAGCCGGCGGCCCGCAGGGCACGCTGCACTTCATGCAGCAGCGTGATCGACAGAAAGATGCACAGCGTTGCGCGATGGGCCGCGAGGGCTTCGAGTTCCTCGCCCGGCGGCATGGGCGTGCGCCCGGCCACACGGGTGAGGATCACCGTCTGGGTAATTTCCGGCAGGGTCAGGGTTTCGCCGGCCGCCGCCGCCGCGGCAAAGGCCGAAGACACGCCCGGCACCACCGCCCACTCGATGCCGGCCGCAGTCAGCGGCCGGGTCATCTCGACCAGCGCGCCATACAGGCCGGGATCGCCGGTCTGCAGGCGCACCACGGTGGCGTGGCGGGCGCTCTGGTCAAGCAGCCAGGCGCTCATCTCCTCGAGGGTCATGTCCTTCGAATCACGGATCTCGCAGCCGGACGGGGCGAACAGGGTGGCCGCCTGATCCACCAGCGAACCGGCGTAAAGAATCGCGCCCGCCTCTTCGAGCAAACGGCGCCCCTTCACGGTGAGCAACTCCGGGTCGCCGGGGCCGGCGCCCACAAACCAGACCTTGCCGGTCATGGCTCAGAGCGCCTGCGGCTGGAAGCAGAAGCGCACGGCGGCGCTGTGCTGGCGGCGGCCGATGGCGTGCAGCACCAGCAGCGTGAACACGGGCTCGACGAGCACGATGGCGGCGTAAGACGACGCGAACGCAAGCCATGCCGCGAGCGGCGTCGCCACTTCGCCGATGGCCAGCCAGAAGCCGACCATCAGCGTCACGCCAGCGTAGAAGGCAGCATCGAGCTTGAGGATGCTGCGCACGTCGAGCCGCGCCCTGGCCGCCTGAAGGCGCGTGCCGAGGGTGGCATGCACCAGCAGCAGCGGCACGGCGAGGGACAGGGTGTTGACGCCCAGGTGAACGAGATCGGTCGGCTCGAAGATCAGGCCCTGGGCGAGCAGGCCGAGGGCAAAGCCGAACAGCGCGGGCAGCAAGCCGAAGGCCAGGTAGAGGGGCATCGCACCGAGAAAATGCAGCTCGGACGGCCCCACCGGCAGGTGGAAGGCCTGCATGAACAAGGTGAAGAACACCCCCGCGATCAGGCTGCGCACGATGAGTTGCGGCCGCTTGAGGAGATGAACGGACTGGCTGCCGAGCAGCGCCACGGTGGCGATGTTGGCGGCGAGGATCTTGGCACTGGCGACGTACCCCGGTTCGATGTGCATTGTGCTTTCCTTCGTAACGATTGGACGAAGTGCGGCAAGACATCGGGGCGCGCAGAAGCCGCGAACAACAAGAAAACGGACCGGTGGCCGGAAGGCCGGGCAGGCGCAGACCAGAAGCGGGAGCAGTTCCGGGAAATGCAACGGGAACGGGACGGACGTCAATGGTCGGGCAAGCCCATCGGTCGGCTCTGCCCACACCCCGGGGCCAATACCACACCATAACGTCACAGGCCGGTCTTCTGGCTCGCCTTCATCCTCCTCTGCCAACCTTCCCGTGTGCGAGCACACAGTGGCGTGGAGCAGATTCGTCAGGCTTACAGCAGCGGGGGCTGCGCCGGAATGGTCAGGGAGAGCATGCTCCCGACGTCACCGGACTTCCCGTTTCACCTTCCCCGCAGAAGCGGAGTCGGCACCCGTAACGGCGCAGAGTCTAACCGCATGTTCTGAATGCACGCAAGCGCCCTTCGCGCATCGCGAAACACCCCGAAAACCCGCGGCCGCAGGCAGGGGGGAGTGTCGGCTGGGGGCAATGGCCAATAGCTCATAGAGTGCTATTCGCGCTCGGCAAACCACATGCTGACTAGCCTTCCATTCTCCAGGCCGTAAAAATTGAACAACAAACTTGAAGGGTTATCGTCATACGCGAGACGATAACTCCCGGCCTTTGAAGAGTACCTGGGGCTGTCATTCAGGTACGGCGACTTGCTCTCGATAGCCTTCACGTCGTCCTTCCTCTTCGGCGCCCCCATCTTGCTGACGATTTCGCTCTCAGTCGAACCTATCTTGATGCCGTAATCCGACCCAAAATCTGGGAAAGCTCTCTTCGATGCGAAGCGTGTTGGACACATCGGAGTATTGGTAACGAAGATGCCTGTTAGTTGAAGATCAAACTTTCTGGATTCAGATACAGAAAACTCCAACTCAATCCAAAGTTTTTGCCTTGCATCGTAGTAGCAGTGGACTACGAGATTGGGGTCATCGACATCCTTGTGAACCTGCCCAGGACCATATTCACGCAGGAGCCATTTCGGGCCTTTGCTATGCGCTCCGATACAAATCTCACCAACGCATTTAGCTGCTGTTGTCTCAGCTGCACTTGCAAGCGGACCTAGAAAGCAAAGAACCAAGAGCACCAAGAAGTTAGCCATTAGCTTCATCAGAACCTTCCATAGGTAATTTGGACGCCAGGGTGAGACTGCTAGTATTCATCTACCAAGTCGCATAGCTCTTCCACGCTCTCATTCTGAGCGGCCATAGATGTTTTCAGTTCGTCGTAACCGTATGAGGCCCATTAACGATTCAGCGCGAGTTTTTACGACACAACCAGTCAAGCAGTACGAACCATTGTAAATATCCGACACCTAGCAAAGCCAACCACAACATCACAAGTCCTGCTGTTTGCTTTGTAAGTCCTCCCAGAAGACTTCCCGCAAGCGGAGCTGATAGCAATGATAAAGGGAAGTTGAGCGCTACCATTGCATAGGTGAGAACAGTATCTCCAGCCTCTCCATCAAAGATAATTGCAACGATCAAGACGAATATTGCCATCCCAATCCATGCCATTCGCATTACACGAAGGACTACTTCCGGAGCACGTAACGCGATAGCAACTGAAACAGCCAATAAGGCATGTCAAGCAACAACCCAAACCCAAGTTGCCCCCGCATATCACCAGTAGTGATGCCAGCAATTAGACTAATCAATAACCTGAATCCGTGACCCGAACCGCCAAAACCCTTGCCTGGCACGAGTTTCCGGCGTTTTTCTGCTCACCCGGCGGGTGAAGTCGGCGAGCATTTGAGATAATGACGGCCTTGCCCCCGCCACCGTCGCCATGCCCGACTTTCAAATCAAGCGCCTGCCCTACAACCTGACGGCGCACGCCGGATTGTCGCTGGTGGGGCAATACCTCAAGCGCTTTGCGCAGATCGACCAGGTCATCGATCCGCGTTTCCCCATTGCCGCCAAGAACGGCATTGCGACCAGCTCCCTGATCAAGGCCTATGTGGGGCTGCTGTGCACCGGCAAGTCCGACTTCGACGCCATCGAGGCCGTGCGCGGCGACGCCTTCTTCCGTGATGCGCTGGGCCTCTCGGCGGTGCCGTCCTCGCCGACGCTGCGCCAGCGCATGGACGCCCTCGGCGAGGCCGGCGACAGTGCGCTCAACGCGCTGGACGAGGCCAACGAGCGCCTCCTCACGCGCGCCAAACCGACCCTCACGCCTCTGACCACCGGCCATCTGGCGCTCGACTTCGATGTCTTTACCCTCGACAACAGCGGCACGCAGAAGGAAGGCGTCGGGCGCACCTACATGGGCTTCGACGGCTATGCGCCGATTGCCGGTTATCTGGCCGAGGAAGGCTACTGCCTCGGGCTGGAACTGCGGCCCGGCACCCAGCATTCGGCCTCGGAGACGCCGGATTTCCTGCGCCGCCTGCTGCCGCGCGCCCGGGCGGTGACCGCGCTGCCGCTCCTGGTGCGCGCCGACTCGGGCTTCGATAGTGCGGCCATCTTCGTGGCCCTCTCCGCCGCGCGCGCGGCGGGGCCGGTGGATTGGCTGGTGAAGTGGAACCCGCGCCGCTTCAACGTGGCCGCCCTCTACCAGCGCCTCGACGCGGACCCGGCCACCGCCTGGACGCAGCCGCGCGTCGGCAAGCGCGAAACCTGGCTCGTCGAACCCCTCACCCGCAAGTTCGCCGGGACCACAGTCACGATGCGCCGGGTACTCCATCTGATCGAGCGCACCATCGACCGCGACGGCCAGATCCTGCTGCTGCCCGACATCGAGATCGAAGGCTGGCTCACCAGCCTCGAGCTGCCCGTCGCCCAGATCGTCGCGCTGTACCAGGCGCACGGCACCCATGAACAGTTCCATTCCGAATTCAAGACCGATCTGGAACTGGAGCGCCTGCCTTCGGGCAAATTCGCCACCAACGATCTGGTGCTGTCCCTGGCCGTGCTGGCCTTCAACATTCTGCGTGCCATCGGCCAGGCGACCCTGATCGACCCCGACGACAGCCCGATTCGTCATCCCGCCAAGCGCCGCCGCCTGCGGACCGTGATGCAGGAAATCATCGGCGTCGCCGCCCGCGTCATTGCGCACGCCCGGCGTCTCACCCTTGGCCTTGGCCAGCGCTGCGCCGCCTTCAGCGTGTTCGAGCGTCACTACCAAACCCTGCTCCAGTTCTCCGGCTGAGCGACCTTCCCGTGTGTCGCAATTCGATGCCGCCAGGCAGGTCCGCGCTCGTCCATCCCTAGCCAAAGCCGGCGCAAGCCCGGATTTGGCAAGGCAACGACGCGTCAATGTTGTCTGGCGATGCGGTTTCATGCGAAATCTGGATTCGAATTTCAATTCGAAAACCATTTCGCCGCGCTATGCAGACAGGCTGCCAGGCGGGGAAATGGCGGTCACGGATTCAGGATAACTAAAACACCATCTTGTAAGTCGTGCCGAAGTTGTCAAGGATTTCCGCGACATCGGCTTCGAGCGTGGGGGCGTCGCGGTGTTTCACGGCCATCCAGGTGTGCTTCATCAAGTGCCAGAGTTTTTCGATACGGTTCAGCTCAGGGCTGTAAGGCGGCAGAAAGTAGAGGGTGACGCCTTGGCTGCGCAGATGTTTCAGGTAGGGCGCGATGGCCTTCGCCTTGTGGATGGAGGCGTTGTCCAGAATGATCGTCAGCGGCTTGTCTGCCTGCTTGCCGAGCAGCCCGACGAAGCCGACGAACAACTCGGCGGTGAAGGTGCACCACAGCTTGGCGCTGAACACTTTGCCGCTGCCAAGCAGCGCCGCAACCACGTTCATGCGCTGGCCGCGCGCCGCCGGAATGCGGTGCTGCTCGCCCACCGGCGTCCAGGCGCTGCGGTTCGGATGAGTCTGGGAAAAGCCCGCTTCATCGACATACGCCAATTCGATTTCTCCGGCCTCGGCCTGGGCCCTTAGCTGGGCAATATCTTGTTTAGCTTGGTCAAATGCCAGCGGGTCTCGCTTTTTTTGAGGCAGTGGCGGGTGCGCTTCCAGACGAAACCGGCGCGCTTGAGCACGCTGGAGAGGGTGTTCAAATGGACCGGCGTGCCGCCGGCCTGCTCATGGCGGGCCTGGAGTGCCGGCAAGCTCAGGGGCGCTTCACGCGCCCACTGGGTGAGACGCTCGCGGTCTGCGGCGGACACCTTGGGCGGCGCGCCGCTGCGGGCTCGGTCCGGCAGCCCGTCCAGCCCGCCTTCAATCCACCGACGCCGCGTGGCGCTCACTGTCTGCAAGGTCAGCCCCTGACGCTCGGCCACGTCCTGGCAGCTCTTGCCTTCGGCAAGCAGCAGCACGCTCTGCGCACGTTCCCGCACCCGCCAATTGGGATGCTTCTTCACAATCTTCTGCAGTTCCAGTTTGTCGCCAGCGCTCAAAACCAGCATCACGCGTAAGGTCACTTAAAGTCTCACCAGTCAGGGGTCGGGCGCTCATTTGTAGCACGACGGGGATGATTTTTAGTGTTGGAAACTTTTTAGGGGTGACTTAATGCATGGGAAATGTCGGGTTACGCTGCGCTAACCCGACCTACCTGAACTGCCTGAACTGATCAGTCATTCCTGTCCAAAAGCACATTACGATTCGGGATGCCGATGTATAGGGCGAACCCATTGCCCTAAAGACTTTGAGCGCAGCAAATGCATCATTTGCTGCATATTCCAATTGACTTGCACTGAGCTTCGGTAGCTCCCAATTGGATGTTGTTATGGATTTAGGTTTGTGTAGATTCTTGCCTAAGACAATAGCGACCGCAGCTTTGATACCCAACTTCTGCTTATAGCGAAGTACCCGGAGCGAATGCGACATTTCTACTGTTGTTTTTAACCGGAACCCCAAGTTCCGGAATAATGGGCCACGATCAGAATTTAGACCAAAACCGATTTTTACAATATTCTCTGATTCGATAATTTCGCGTAATGGGTCTGCGAGTAAGCCCAGCGGCACTTGAACGATATATGCGCGATCACTGAGCGCGAACTGAATGACGTGGGGGCCGGTGCGAGGTTCATCCTTAGACCAGGTTGGCTTTGATTCGGTATCAAAGCCGACAAAACGTTCTGCATGAATAGCTGCGCTGGCAGCCTTAAGTTGGGACAGGCTTCTGACAACAAAGATACGATCAAGAGTCAAGCCATCAAACGGTGGGAGTTGGGCTACTTGCTCCTTCGAAGGACGGTCTTTTCTTTCGTTAGATATTTCGCCAATAATTTTTCGTGTGCCTTGGAGATTTACTAAGCCCCCACACTCCGCTTCGATTTCCTGGCTTTCAATATGCTGATTTTCCCAGGGGGCCATGCCACAGCCCGCTGCATCAGCGATTTCCTCTGCTCCATAGCCTCGACCCCTCATCTCGTAAAGAAATTCCCAGTCACTCATTTCATCTCCTCTAACAGTAGTTACATCGAACACCGTGCCAAGCATAGCAACTCTGGAATGCCATTCGAGTTAGCAATTTTGCTTGGTGAGGATTTTTCGCCTCTGACTGCTTTGGAGGTCTTTCCTTTACCGCCGGCTCACGGCCGGCAGCCGTCACTTTCGCCCATCAGCATGACTCCGCTCCGGCCGAAGCAAAGCCCCTCACCCCTGCCTGCTCGCAGCCAAGCCCGGCAGAATTCTGGCCAACCTGGGCGATCTGGCCGTTTGGAACATTTGAAACAGGAAGCAGGTGCCAAAGCGTCGCTGAGATGAGTAACTCCCCTCTACCACAAAGCCTTGAAATCAAACGAAAGCTGTTTGTGGTGGCGGATGGCGAGCAGGAAGATTTCTTTGCCGGTGAATGCGTACAGCAGCAGATAGTTCTGCAGCACGTATTCGCGAATTTCGGCATTTCCATCGATCTTGCCCAGCTTGGCCTGCAGCCCGTCGATTCCGTTGCTGGTCTCGACCGAGCAGAGCGGGCGGCCCATGAATGAGGGCCCCATCGCCGGGAAACGTTCAAGATTGGGGATGACGGTTTCAAGCAGTTCATCAAGCAACCCGTCGTAGGCCGGTGCGGCTTCCGCGTCGATCAGGAATTGCTCGATTTCCTCGAGATTGCGCTCAAAGTTTGCGGTGAGCTTGACTGCCACGCTCAGCCTCCCGCGTTGGCGGCACGCTTGCGCTTGATGGCTTGCAGCGCGGTGCGCGCATCCTTGGTGCGGCCAGCCGCTACATCGTCCAGCCCCTTGCCGGCTTCGTGATGAGCAGCAGATGGATATGTTCCCGTTCGAGCCGGTGGTAGTAATCCAGTCGATCCGAATCGATCAGGGCCACGTAGCTTTCACCATTTTTGGTGATGATCTTCTCGGCACCGGCTTTGACCTGGTCGGCCAGCTCGGAAAGATTGGCGCGGGCTTGCGAGAAGGGGATGACGTCACTGGCAGAGATCGACATGGCAAGCCTCACTGTCATTAGTTGCACGATTTTGTACATAATACAGTGCATAAAAGAGTAACGACAGCGGCCGCAGCTGGCCCAACCCCTCACCCGTTTTCAACCCCATGCCACACCTCTCCCCCGCCATCCTTTACGCAGACGACGCGCTGATTGTTGCCGACAAGCCGGCGGGGCTGCTCTCGGTGCCGGCGGGTGGCGAGGGTCGGCAGGATTGTCTGGCGGGCCGGGTTCAGGCGCTGTATTCCGACGCGCTGATCGTTCATCGCCTCGACATGGCCACCTCCGGGCTGGTGCTGCTTGCCCGTGGGCCCGAGATGCTGCGCCGCCTCAGCCTGGCCTTCGAGCAACGCATCATCGGCAAGCATTACATCGCGCTGGTGCATGGGCACCTTGCCGTTGACGCCGGCGAAATTGCCCTGCCGCTGGGCGACGACCCTGACAATCGTCCACGCCAGATCGTCGACCCCTTGCGCGGCCGGCGCGCGCTCACCCGCTATCGCGTCATCTCGCGCAGCGGCGCCGGCAACAACGCCGTTTCCCGCGTCGAACTCCGGCCCGTCACCGGCCGCACGCACCAGTTGCGCGTTCATCTGATGTCGATCGGCCACGCCATCGTCGGCGACCCGCTCTACGCCCCGCCCGAAAGCGCGGCGCGTTACCCGCGCATGCACCTGCACGCGGCCGGCCTCGCATTGATTCACCCGCAAACCCGGGTGCCGGCGTGCTTCGAAAGCGCGGTTCCGTTCTAAGCCCTCCCCACGCTCCACCCGATAAGCAAAGCACTTTTTATTGGTTCGTTTTAAGGGCCGGCTTGGCGAGACTTGGCGCCAAACCAGCCTGGAAACGTCCCATGAACAGCGACACCGACCGCCTTGCCCACTGGCTTGTCAGCGGGCTTGAACTCGACACCACGATATTTCACGTGGGGCAGTATTGCGGCCCGTGGCGGGCCTCCACGGCCGGGCGCGAGCGGGCCAGCTTTCATCTCGTGCTGCGCGGCCAGTCGTGGCTGCACCTCGAAGGGCAGGCGCCCATCCTGCTGCGCGAGCGGGAAGGGGTTTTCTTTTTGCGCGACATTCCCCACTGCCTTACCCCCGAAGCCGTCGTCGACGCCAGCTTTCAGCCCCGCGCCATGCTGCCGATGACTCCGCCCCAGCCCGGTGCCTGCGGGCTGGCCTGTGGCTTCTTCCAGTTCAAGGGCCTGCTCGGCGAACTGTTCACCAGCGCCTTCCCGGCCTATGTGACGATCCGCGCCGACGCCCCCGCCCAGTCGGCGGTCACGCCGCTGTTCGAGCTGATCCTGGCCGAAGCCGGGCGCAACGCCAACGCATCCTCGCCGCTCATCGAGCGCCTTACCGAGCTGCTGTTCTTTTACGTGATTCGCGACGTGGCCCGCCGCGACGACGTGGCTGCCGGCCTGCTGGCCGTGGCGCGCCGCCCGGAGTTTGCGCCGCTCCTCGACGACCTGCTCAAAGCGCCCGGCAAGGCCTGGTCGGTGGACGACATGGCCCGGGTGGCGTGCATGTCGCGGGCCAGCTTCTGCCGGCATTTCGTTGAAACCAGCGGCCAGCCGCCGGCCCAGTTCCTGCTGCAGATCCGCATGAAGATCGCCGCCCGCCGGCTGCAGACCGGCGACAGCGTGCTGCGCGCCGCCGAGCACGTGGGCTACCACTCCCAGGCCGCCTTCACCCGGGCCTTCAAGAAGGTGATTGGCGAGCAGCCCGGCGCCTTCCAGCGCGCCCGGCGCAGCGCCCTTCAGCACGCAAACCCGCACGCGCAGACGATCGAACAAAAAAGCGCGACATCTGTGCATATAGCGGCGCAAACAAGATAGGCACAATTGACCGATCGCAAAACCATCCGGACACCTTCCATGACCCGCCTCACGCTCCACACTGCCGACACCGCCCCCGCCGCCAGCCGCCCCTTCATCGACACGGCGCTCGCCAACAACGGCTTTCTGCCCAACCTGATCGGCGTGCTCGCCAACGCCCCGGTGGCGGTCGAAACCTATTTCACCGTGTCGGGCATCAATGCCCGCGGCAGCCTCAGCCTGGCCGAGCGCGAAGTGGTGCAGATCACCGCCGCCAGCGTGCATGGCTGCGACTTCTGCGTCGCCGGCCACACCGCCATCGCCCTCAAGAAAGCCGGCCTCGAACGCGATCTGGTACGCGCCCTGCAAGAGCGCGGCAGCACCGGCAACCCGCGCTTCGATGCCCTGGTGGCCTTCACCCGTGCCGTGATCCTCACCCGCGGCAACGTGGCCAAGGGCGAGCTGGCCGACTTTCTGGCGGCCGGCTTCAACGAACAGCAGGTGCTGGAAGTGCTGCTCGGCATCAGCCTCGCCACGCTGTGCAACTTCGCCAACAACCTGGCCGGCACCGGCATCAACCCCGAACTGCAAGGCTTCCGGCCGGGGGCGCTGGAATCATGAGCACCGCGATCCGCAATCAGGACGACGCGCTGGCCTGGGTTTCGGCCCACGCCCAGTCGCTCAACGACGGCACCGACCACGCCGATCAGATCGTGCCGGTGCTCGGCGCCGCCGGCTTCTTCCGCATCGGCGTGGCGCCGGAGCTGGGCGGCAGCGGTGGCAGCACCGCGGACGCCATCGACGCCATTGCCCGGGTTGCCGAGCGCTCGCTCACCGCCGCCTTTGTCTTCTGGGGCCAGCGCACCTTCATCGAATACCTGCTGCAAAGCCCCAATGCGGGCCTCCGTGAAAGCCGCCTGCCGGCGCTGCTGGCCGGCGAACTGGCCGGCGCCACCGGCCTTTCCAACGCGATGAAGTTCTTGTCGGGCATCGAAAGCCTGTCGATTGCCGCCACGCCGGCCGGCGCCGGCTGGCGCCTCGACGGCAAGCTGCCGTGGGTCACCAACCTGCGCCGCGCGGGCTTTGCGGTTGCTGCCGCGGTCGAGCCGAGCGACGGACAGCCCCCGGCGGTGGTGGCCTTCTTCGGCGACACGCCGGGCGTCACCCGCACGGTCGATCTGCAACTGCTGGCCCTGCGCGGCAGCAACACCGCGGCCATCGACATCCAGGGCGTCGCCTCCGGCGCGGCCGAACTGATCCACGCCGATGCGCGCAGCTTTCTGCCGCGGGTGCGGCCGGGCTTTCTGGGCCTGCAATGCGGCATGTCGATCGGCCTGGCGCGGGCCTGCATCGCTGCGGCCAAGGCATCCGGCAGCGCCGTGCGTGCCGGGCTCCAGTCGCGCATCGACGCGCTGGAAAGCGGCCTCGCCCAGGCCATCGACGAGCTGAAGGCCGGCCTCGCCAGCGGCAGCTTTGCCGCGCAGGCCGCACCGCTGTTCCGCGTGCGCATCCGCCTCGCCGGCATCGTGCGCGAAGCCATGGATCTGGAACTCGACGCCAGCGGCGGCCGCGCCTATCTGGTGGCCACCACCGGCGATTTCGCCCGCCGCTGGCTGGAAGCCGCCTTCGTTCCGGTGGTCACCCCCAGCCTTACCCAGCTCCACGGCGAACTCGAACGCCAGGCCGCATTGAGGGCCGCATGAACAGCCCCCTGCCCGAACCTGCGCTTGCCATTGCAGCGGCTGCAGCCGATGCCCCCGCCGTGCTCGAAGCCCGTGGCCTGAGCTACGCCCACGGCGCTGCCGGGCCGGTGTTCAGCCACCTGTCCCTGTCGATCCGGCGGCGCGAAATCGTTGCGCTGCTGGGCGGCAGCGGGTGTGGCAAATCCACGCTGCTGCGCGTGCTCGCCGGGCTCGCGCGCCCGGCCACGGGTGAAGTGCGCTTTCTCGACACCGTGCAGGCCGCACCCCATCCGCGCAGCGCGCTGGTGTTCCAGCAAGCCAGCCTGCTGCCCTGGCTCAACCTGGCCGACAACGTGGGCTTTGGCCTCGACTTTGCCCATCAGCCCCAAACCGCCAAGGCCGCCCGCGACGAACGCATCAAGGCCGCCATCGCCGCAGTGGGCCTGGCCGGCCGCGAAGGCGCCTGGCCGGCCCAGCTCTCCGGCGGCATGGCCCAGCGCACCGCGCTGGCCCGCGCCCTGGCCCGCCAACCCGAACTGCTGTTTGCCGACGAACCCTTCTCGGCCCTCGACGCCATTACCCGCGCCGAAATGCAAAGCCTGCTGGTGGACGTGGTGCACCGCTGGCACACCGCCGCGCTGCTCGTCACCCACGACATCGACGAAGCCATCCTGGTGGCCGACCGCATCGTGCTGATGGGTGGCCGCCCCGGCCGGCTGCTGCACGAATGGACGGTGGATATTCCCCGCAACCGGGAAGACCACCCGGAAGCCGTTGGCGCACTGCGTCTCGCGATTCTCAGCGCCCTGCGTCACGCCAGCTAACCCGAACCGCCCGGAGCCCATCCCGATGAAGCACGACCACGACCTCGCCCGCCGCCCCATCCACATCTGCCAGTCGCCCGCTTGCGGCTGCGGCCTGACCCGACGGGATTTCCTGCGCATCTCGGCCCTCGGCGCCGCCAGCATCGCCGCCCCGCTGCTGTCGGCCGGCGACGCGCTCGCCCAATCCGCCAGCAACGATCAGCCGGTCAAGATCGGCTACCTGCCCATCACCGACGCGGCCCCCCTGCTGGTGGCCCACGCCCGCAAGCTCTTCGAGGCCGAAGGGCTGCGCACCGAAAAGCCGCGCCTGTTCCGCAGCTGGGCCCAGGTCATCGAGGCCTTCGTGGCCGGTCAGGTCAACGTCATCCACCTGCTCTCGCCGGCCACCCTGTGGGTGCGCTACGGCACCCGCTTCCCGGCCAAGGTGGTGGCCTGGAACCACGTGAACGGCTCGGCACTGACCGTGGCGCCCGGCATCAACAGCGTGTCCGAGCTGGGCGGCAAGACGGTGGCGGTGCCTTTCTGGTATTCGATCCACAACGTCATCCTGCAACAGCTCCTGCAGGCCAACGGGCTGGTGCCGGTCAACCGCAACCGGGACGGCATCAAGCCCAACGAGGTGAACCTCGTGGTGATGCCGCCGGCCGAAATGGTGTCGGCGCTGGCTGGCAAGTCCATCGCCGGCTTCATCGTTGCCGAGCCCTTCAACGCCGCGGCCGAAACCGCCGGCGTCGGCAAGGTGCTGCGCCTGTCGGGCGATGTCTGGAAGAACCACGCCTGCTGCGTCACCTTCCTTGCCGAACGCGACATCGCCGAGCGCCCCGAATGGGCCCAGCGCGTCACCAACGCCATCGTCAAGGCCCAGCTGTGGACGCGCGGCAACCAGCTCGACGCCGCCAAGCTGCTTTCAAGCGCCGACGACAACCGCTACACGCCCCACAGCCCGCAGGTGCTCGCCAAGGTGCTGGCGGCCACCGACACCGCCAGCTACGAAGCCAGCGGCGCGGTTCGCAACAAGATCTGGCAGCAGCGGCGCATCGACTTCCAGCCCTACCCCTTCCCGTCCTACACCGAAGAACTGGTGCGGGCGCTGCAAAAAACCCGGCTCGAGGGCGACAACACTTTCCTGCAAAAGCTCGACCCGCGTTTTGCCGCGCGCGATCTGGTGGACGACCGCTTTGTGAAGAAGGCCATTGCCTCGGTGGGCGGCCCGCAGGCGTTCGGCCTGCCGGCTGACCTGCTGCGCAAGGAAGTGCTGGCCGCATGATGGGCGCAAACCTGCTTCTGCCGCTCTCCGGCCTGGTGCTCGCGGCGCTGGCCTGGGCCGCCGGCAGCGTCTGGCTGGCCGGGGTCACCCCCATCGCGGCCAGCTTCGCCCCGCTCGAAACCGCCCGCGCGCTGCTCGCCCTGTTGCAGGGCGCCGAGCTGTGGGAGCACGTCGCGGTCAGCCTGGAGCGCGTTGCCGTGGGCCTGGGCGTGGCGCTGCTGCTGGGGATTCCGCTCGGGGTGCTCACCGGCCTGTCGCCCTTGTTCTCGCGCAGCACGACGCCGCTGTTCCAGTTTGCCCGGATGATCTCGCCGCTGTCGTGGATGCCGCTGGCGGTGATGGTGCTGGGCGTGGGCAATGCCCCGGTGTATTTCCTGCTGGCCTTTGCCGCGGTGTGGCCGATCCTGCTCAACACGGCTGCCGGCGTTGCCCAGCTGGACAAAAACTGGCTGCTGCTGGCCCGCAGCCTCTCGGCCACCCGGCGCGAAACCATCGTCCATGTGATCCTGCCGGGCATCACCGCGCAGATCCTCACCGGGGTGCGCCTCGCCATCGGCATCATCTGGATCGTGCTGGTGCCGGCAGAAATGCTCGGCGTGTCGGCCGGCCTGGGTTACTTCATCCTCGACGCCCGCGACCGCCTGGCCTATTCCGACCTGATGGCCGCCATTCTCGTCATCGGCTTTCTGGGCTACCTGCTCGACCACGCCGCCCGCACGCTGCACAAGCGCTGGCTGCACGCCGCCTGAGCTTTAAAAAAGCCATTACTCCGGCCCGCCGGCAATAGCCGGGTGAATTGAAACAGCAATATCGATCCAATATGGGTATATGCGGGAGCCTGGGCTTTGGGACGGCTTGGGCCCGGCCACTGCGGCGCATTGAGCGTTCATGCTAGGATTGCCCGAAATAAGGCACGGCATTAGCGCCCTCCCCGTACAACCCCACCGATGCGTTTCAGTCTGGCCTTAAAGCGCTGAAACGCAGCGCAATCCAAACCCGCACCATGCACACCTCGTCCCCACATTCAGAATGGCTGGCCTCAGCCGAATTGCCCACGTCGCACGGCGTTTTTGCCATGCACGTCTTTCGTACAACGGTTGCTGACATCACCGAAGGCTACAGCGAACACGTTGCGCTCGTGTATGGGGACGTCGCAGGCAAAGCCGGGCTGCCGGTGCGGGTACATTCCGAATGTCTCACCGGCGAGGTGTTCGGCTCCCTCAAGTGCGATTGCCGGGATCAGCTCGACAAGGCCCTCTCGGAAGTGGTTCGCTTGGGCGCAGGCATGGTGCTCTACCTTCGCCAGGAAGGCCGGGGCATCGGTCTTTCCAACAAGGTCCGGGCCTATCACCTGCAGTCGCAGGGTTACGACACCGTGGATGCGAACCGCCAGCTCGGCTTGCCGGACGACGCGCGCTCTTACGAAGTCGTGCCCGAGATGCTTGCGCATTTCGACGTGCAGAGCATCCTGCTGATGACCAACAACCCCGACAAGCTCGCGAAACTGACCAGCCTGGGGATCAAGGTCGAAGGCTGTCTCCCGGTGATCACCCGGCCCAATCCCCACTCCTTTGCGTACATCCAGACCAAGCGCCAGCGCATGGGGCATGCCGTGCCCGACTGGGCCGCGGACGAGACGCCCAAAAAACCGGACTTGAACGCGGCATAGCCGGACACGCATTTGCACTGGAGCCTGGCGCTGCGCAGCGCCGAGTGGATCACCGCCTGGGCCTGGATCAGCCGCCGGCATCCCTCCCGACCACGGTCAAGGCAGTCATATTGACGATGCGCCTGACCGTCGCCGTCGGTGTCAGGACATGCACCGGCCTGGCGGCGCCAAGCAGGATGGGGCCGACGGTTAAATTGTCTCCCGCCGCCACCTTCAGCAGATTGAAGGAGATATTGGCCGCATCCAGCGTTGGCATGACGAGAAGGTTGGCCGGGCCTTTCAGGCGCGAATTCGGGAAGATGCCCTGCCGGATCTGATCGTCCAGCGCCGCATCGCCGTGCATCTCGCCTTCGACTTCAAGCCCCGGTGCGCGACGCGCAAGTTCTGCCAGCACCTCGCGCATCTTCAGCGCGGTCGGTGTTTCGGCGGTGCCGAAGGTGGAATGTGAGAGCAATGCAACCCTGGGCTGAATGCCGAACTTGCGGATTTCATCGGCCGCCATCAAGGTCATGTCGGCCAGTTGCCCGGCGGTCGGCTCGTAATTGATGTAGGTGTCACCAATGAATACCGTTCTGCCGGGCAGCATGAGCAGGTTCATGGCGTAAAGGCGATCGAGGCCGTCCCGCGTGCCAACCACGTTCTGCACGTATTCGCGATGCGTTTCGTAACGGCCGAATATGCCGCAGATCAGCCCGTCGGCGTAACCCAGGCGCACCATCAGCGAGCCATACAGCGTCGTCCGGCGCCTCACCTCACGCTGGGCATAATCCGGCGACACGCCCTTGCGCTCCATCAGCTGGTAGTAGCAAGTCCAGAACTCCTCGAAATGCGCATCGAAGAAGCTGCACTTTTCCGAATGCACGATTTCGAAATCCTCGCCCTCACGAATTCGCAGGCCGGCCGCTTCGATGCGGCGGTTTATTTCTGCCGGGCGGCCCAGCAGCACCGGACGCGCAATGCCTTCATCCCTTGCCACCTGAACGGCACGCAGCACCCGTTCGTCTTCGCCTTCGGCAAAGACAATCCGTTTCGGCGCGCGTTTGGCCTGGGAGAATATGGGCTTCATGATGAGCCCGGAGTGATAGACGAATTCGTTCAGGCTCTGAACATAGGCGTCCCAATCCTCGATGGGCCGGGTGGCGACACCGGAATCCATCGCCGCCCGGGCAACGGCCGGGGCAATCTTGACAATAAGCCGCGGATCGAAGGGGCGGGGAATCAGGTATTCGGGACCAAATCCGGTGACTTTCTCGCCATACGCCGACGCGACGATTTCGGATTGCTCGGCGCGGGCCAGTTCGGCAATCGCCCTGACCGCCGCCATCTTCATTTCTTCGGTGATGGTCGTCGCCCCGACATCCAGCGCCCCCCGAAAAATAAAGGGAAAGCACAGCACGTTATTCACCTGGTTCGGGTAATCCGAACGGCCGGTGCAGATAATCGCGTCATCCCGAACGCTCTTGACCAATTCGGGTGAAATCTCGGGTGTGGGATTGGCCAGCGCCATGACCAGCGGACGGGCGGCCATCCGGGCGACCATCTCCGGCTTGAGCACGCCGCCCGCCGATAGGCCGAGAAAAACGTCGGCCCCGCCAATCACCTCGCCCAGGCTGCGGGCCTCGGTCTTCTTGGCGTAGCGCGCCTTGATCTCGTCCATCTCTTCGACGCGGCCTTCATAGACGACGCCCTTGATGTCGGTGACCCAGATGTTCTCAACAGGCGCACCGAGCATGACCAGCAGATCGAGGCAGGCCAGCGCCGCCGCACCGGCGCCGGAGGTGACGATCTTGACCTCCTCCAGATCCTTGCCGATCAGGTGCAGGCCGTTGAGGATGGCGGCGCCGACGACGATCGCCGTGCCGTGCTGGTCGTCGTGGAAGACCGGAATCTTCATCCGCTCGCGCAGTTTCTTCTCGATGTAGAAGCATTCCGGCGCCTTGATGTCCTCCAGGTTGATGCCACCGAAGGTCGGCTCCAGCGAGGCGATGGTGTCGATCAGCTTGTCCGGGTCGCGCTCCTCGATCTCGAGGTCGAAGACGTCGATGTTGGCGAATTTCTTGAACAGCACGCCCTTGCCTTCCATCACCGGCTTGGCGGCAAGCGGGCCGATGGCCCCGAGGCCGAGCACCGCGGTGCCGTTGGTGATGACGCCCACCAGGTTGGCGCGCGACGTCAGCCGGCTGGCTTCGGCAGGGTTGGCAACAATCTCGTCGCAGGCAAAGGCGACGCCCGGCGAATAGGCCAGGGACAGGTCGTACTGGTTGGTGAGCTGCTTGATCGGCGTGACGGCGATTTTGCCGGGACGCGGGTGGCTGTGATAGTGGAGCGCCGCAGCGCGGAGTTGCCTCGAATCCATTCTTGTCTCCGGATAGTGTTCGGCCGTGTTCTGGCGATGCCTCAGCTTCCGCGAGGCATGCACATGGCTCTGTTCTGATTGATGCTTGATCGAGATAGGGCGTCGCCGGTGTGTGTTTGCCGGCGACGCCCGATTGCCCGCTTACTTGATGAAGCTGAGCTGCTTGCTGATCCTTTCGAGAATCGGCTTCTTCTTGCCGTTGAAGTCGACCTTGTTCTGCTGGATCAGGTTATTGCCTTTGGTGTCGATCGAGATGATCAGCGGGCCGAACTCCTTGACCCGGTTGATCCACAGGGTTTCCGGCATGCCCAGATCCTGCCATTCGGAGCCTTCGATCTCTTCGACCTGGGTAGCCGCCAGCACCGCGCAGCCACCCGGAAAGATCGCATGCACGGCCTTGTGCTCCAGACAGCCAGCGGTGGTTTCCGGCCCCATGCCGCCCTTGCCGACGATCAGCTTGACGCCGGTCTGCTTGATGAACTCGCGCTCGAACTTCTCCATGCGCATGCTCGTGGTCGGGCCGATGGAAACCATCTCGAAGTTGCCGTCGTCCTTCTGCCGCACGATGGGGCCGGCGTGGAAGATCGCGCCGCCTTCGAGATTGACCGGTAATTCGCGCCCCTGCTCGATCAGGCGGCGATGCGCCACGTCGCGGCAGGTCACCAGGCGGCCCGTCAGATACACGACGTCGCCAATATTGAGGTTCTCAAGATCTTCGTCCTTGATGGGCGTAGTCAGAATCTTTTTCACAGGACCACTCCTTCGTGGGAAATGATTTCGTAAGACATGTCGGCGTTGATCCGGATCTTGCCGCGACGATGTGCCCAGCAGCCGGTATTGACGGCGACGCCGATGGTGGAGGGGTGGCGGGCGGACGATTCGATATTGACGCCCATCACGCTGCTGTTGCCGGTCAGGCCCTGCGGGCCGATACCGATTTCATTGAGCCCCTGTTCGAGCAGCTCTTCCATCAGCGCGGCCCTGGGGTTGGCGCTCTTGGAATCGACCGGACGCAGAATGGCGAGCTTGGACAGACGCGCGGCGGTTTCCACCGAGGTGGACACCCCCACCCCAACCAGCAGTGGCGGGCAGGCATTGACGCCGCGCTCGGTGATGACGTCCATCACGAACTCGGCCACGCCTTCATAGCCCTGGCCCGGCATCAGCACCTTGGCGGCGCCCGGCAGGGTGCAACCGCCGCCGGCCATATACACATCGATGATGCAGCTGTCGAGATTCGGGACGATGCGCCAGTCCAGCCACGGAATCTGGGTGCCGGTATTGGTGCCGGTATTCTTCTCATCGAAGGTTTCCACCGCGTTGTGACGCAGCGGGCCCATCCGGGTTGCGCCCTCCGTCGCACCGCGAAGAACCTCTTCAAGCTCGCCCAGCAGCGGGAAGTTGGCGCCCGCCTCGACGAAGTACTGGATCACACCGGTGTCCTGGCAGCTTGGACGATTGAGCTTGTCGGCCGCTTCCTGGTTGCCGTGCATGGAGTCGTAAACAGACTTGGCCAGCGGATTGGTTTCCATTGTGCGCAATTCGGCCAGCTTGGCCTTCACGTCCTTGGGCAGACGCTTGCCGATATAGGCCGTGAATTTGGCCATGGTGTCAGTCAGGGACTGAACGGCGGCTTCCTTGTCCATTTGATGCTCCTTTGTAAGTTCGTCGGGATGAATGAAGTTTCTGACGGTCTTAATGCGCCACGACGTCGACCGTCGCCACCTTCTTTGTCTGGGATCGGGACAGCAGCAGGGTGAGCGCGGCGGACATGACCAGCAGGCCTGCCACAAAGTAAAGACCACCCATGAAGCTGCCGGTCTGATCCTTGATCCAGCCAATCACGACCGGACCTGCGAAACCACCCAGATTGCCGATCGAGTTGATCGTGGCAATGCCGGTGGCGGCTGCAGCACCCGACAAAAACATCGTCGGCATGCTCCAAAGGGGCGGCTTGGCGCAGCTGATGCCCACATTGACCAGGGTGAGTGCCGCAATCAGGCCGACCACACTGCTTGCAGTACCCGCAATCACGAGGCCGACAGCGGCCGCAAGGCAGGCCAGGATGACGTGCCAGGTCCGTTCGCCGGTCCGGTCGGAATGCCGTGACCACAGCACCATGGCGATCACCGATACAGCCGGCGGAATCGCATTCAGGAAGCCGACCGTCATCGACGACACCCCGAGTTGCTTGATGATCTGCGGCGCCCAGATGCCCAGGGTGTAAAGACCGGCGGAGGTACCGAAATAGATCAGTGCCAGCGCGATCACACGGAGGTCGGCCAGGCCGCGCAGAATGCTGTGATTGGCACTCGCAGCCTTGTTTGACGCCTCCTCGTTCATGGTCTTCACCAGCCAGGCGCGCTCGTCGTCCTTGAGCCACTTGGCCAGCTCCGGCCGGTCGGTCATGTAGAAGAACACCACCACCCCGAGAATCACGGCCGGAATGGCCTCGAGGATGAACATCCACTGCCACCCGTGCAGCCCCATCAAGCCGTTCATCTCAAGCAAGGCGGCAGAAATGGGCGAGCCCAGTGCGGTCGAGATCGGCGCTGCCGCCATGAAAAGGGCGGTGACACCGGCACGGTGGCGGGCCGGAAACCAGTAGCTGAGATACAGGATGATGCCGGGGAAGAAACCCGCCTCAGAAGCCCCGAGCAGGAAGCGCACGACGTAGAAGCTGGTCGGGCTGTCCACAAATGCCATGCACGCGGAAATGAGGCCCCAGGTGACCATGACCCGCGCAATCCACATGCGCGCCCCGACCTTGTGGAGAATCAGGTTGGACGGTACTTCGCACAGAAAATAACCCCAGAAGAAAATACCCGCACCAAATCCAAGGATCGAAGCCGTGAAGCCCAGATCCCTGTTCATGGTCAAAGAAGCAAAGCCAATGTTTACCCGGTCAATATATGCAATGAAATACAAAAGCATGATGAAGGGTACGATGCGCCAGCTGATTCGCCGCAATGTACGTTTTTCAATATCCGATTCCATTTAAGTCTCCTCCGTTTAAATTCAAGAAATTCAAGAGCCGTCTGATGCAGCCTGTTTGAACCTTCTGGGTTACCCAGAAAGCACTTGTTTCTCTCTGTGGTGTTACGAGGAGGTAGATTAGATGTTTTGATTTAGTGACGAATCGAGCTAGACTTAAAACATAATTACGTAAAACGTAACAATGAACATCTCATCCGAACTCGCCTTTTTCTGCTCGATCGTGAAGATGGGCAGCCTGATGGCCGTCGCGCGCGAGCTCAATCTCACGCCGCCGTCCGTCTCGCGGCGCCTTGCCCAGCTTGAGGAGCGCCTTGGCGTGCGCCTGCTCAACCGCACAACCCGACGGCTCAGTCTGACCGCCGAAGGCGAGGTCTATTTCAATCACGCGCAGCGCATCCTCGGCGAGATCGAGGAGCTGGAGCGTGTCATTTCAAGCAGCCGCGAAGCCCCGCGCGGACAGCTCCGCGTCAATGCGCCACTGGGCTTTGGCCGCTCCTATATAGGCCCGGCCATTTCGCACTTCAATCGCAAATATCCGGATGTCGTGATCCAGCTGCATTTGACCGATCGCCCGGTGGCACTGCCGGACGACGCGACCGACATTTCGATTCGTTTTGGCGACATCCCGGACTCCCGGCTTATTGCCAAAAAGATCGCCGTGAATCGCCGGCTGCTGTGCGCGTCGCCGGCTTATCTCCGTACTGCAGGTTGCCCGGCAAATCCCCAGGAGCTGTCACGTCACCAATGCATCGTGCTGCGCCAGAACGAATCCGCTTATGGCAACTGGCGGCTTATTCGGGGCAAACAGACCGAAACGGTGAAAGTGCAGGGCAAGCTCAGTACCAATGACGGCGAGGTCGCCCTCAATTGGGCGCTCGATGGCCACGGCATACTGATGCGTGCAGAGTGGGACGTGGCGAAATACCTGCGCAGCGGGCGCCTCGAACAGATCTTGCCGGACTATGAAACACCGTCCGCCGACGTCTACGCGGTGTACATGGAACGCCTGAACCTTTCGGCCAGGGTCGCGTACTTCGTGGATTACCTGCGCGAGTATTTCAGCCAGCACGTCGACCGGCCGACTGAAAACTCCTTCAACTGGTGAACCAGCCAGGGCCATCGCATTCAAAAGTCATAACGGATGAATCCCGAGCATTTTGATACGGATATCGTCATCCCGTGCCGCCCGTTTGCGCTTGAGTCGCAGGCTCGTCCTGGCAGTGTCGGTTTTGTCCGCACGGATCAGGTTCAGCATGATCTTCTTGAGCAGGGAGAGGTTCTGCGGGGCGTGGTCCTTGCGGATCATGCAGTCGTCCTCCCCGACGCAGACGTCGAGCATCCAGTGCAGCGCTGGGCATCGCTGATGAGATCGCGCACCTGCTGGTGCAGCGTGGGTTGCTTACCCTTGACGGCCAGCAGGTAATCGCCCCCCTTCTCGACGATCCTGGCGGTGATCTCGTTGCTCTTGCCCGCGACTTTCTCCTGGCCGAGCACCAGCCCCAATTCGGTCGAGAAGGCGCTGGCCCCAGGTTACCGGTGGGGCGTCACCGTCGGCCGAACGGCGCAATCACCAGGATCTCCGGAAGTCGTGGCGGGTCCCGTTGCTCCGCTGACGCGGATCTTTAAGCTCACTGAGTTTCTCCATCAGACTGACTCCCGCTTCACGCATTTCCGTCGCCCAAAAGACGAGCGTAGACGCGCTTTTGAGAGGGTTCACAAGATGGCGGCCTAGCCTGTTGAACGTGAACGATTTTTCTTGCGGTTTTCGGGAGGTTTATGTCATTCGAGTGCGATGGCCCTGGGGGCCACCCTCACCCATGATGCGGCCGGCAACCTCCTCGCCGATGGGCTCTACACCTACACCTGGGACGAGGCCGGGCGCCTCAAGACGGTCTCGAAGAACGGCACCCTCCTGGTCACCTACGCCTACGATCACCACAACCGGCGCAGCCGCAAGAGCACCACGGCGGCCGCCCCCCAGGGCGCCCAGACGATCCTCTACCACTACGACCAGGACGACCACCTGATCGCCGAGACGCGCAGCGACGGCACGCCCCTGCGCACCTATGTCTGGCTCGCCGAGCGGCCCCTCACCGTCATCGAGCACGCCGCCCTCGCCAACCCGCCCCGCAGCCTGCACCTGCAGCACGACCACCTGGGCACGCCCCGCCTGGCCAGGAACGACGCCGGCGTGATCCAGTGGCGCTGGGACAGCGACGGCTACGGCACCACCACGCCCACCCACGATCCGGACGGTGACGGCAAGGCCACGGTCATCAACCTCAGGTTTCCGGGGCAGTACTACGATCAGGAGAGCGGGCTCTACTACAATTGGAACCGGTACT
>JADKKC010000013.1 GCA_016720685.1 Zoogloea sp. | reverse complement strand
GCGGCGTTGAAGATGTCACCGTCCCTGGCGGCGACGACGATGCGGACGGAGTCGCCGAGACCCCGCAGCTCGACCCGGTTTTCCAGGTAGTTCTGGATGTAGGGGTGGCTCTGCGGGAGCATCTTGTCGTAGCTGGCGCCCACCTTCAGATCCTTGGTGTGATAACCGAAAAACACGGTCAGCAGCACGCAGGCAATGATCAGCAGCAGGCGGTTGTTGAAGATGAGCTGTTCGAGGAGCCCGCCGGATCTCATGTCGAAATCCTTCGGGTCGCGGATCACCGCCATCTCCGGCGCGTTGGGGGAAACTGCCATTTTTATATGCTCCGCGTTATTGGGCGGCGTTGCCGCTTGCGGCGCCCCGGATCGGGGCCGCGACGGCCTGGACTTCGGCCAGACCACGCAGCCGGATGCCTTCGGCACCGACAAAGGCCAGCCGGTTCTGGTCCGCCGGGGTGACACCGAAGTACGACATGCTTTGCGGTGCCCGGAAGCTCTTGAACGACTCGGCGCCTTCCACGCTCTTGAAAACCGTGCCGGCCAGGTTGACCAGGACCACGCTGCCGTCGTCGAGAAGGGTGCCGCCGGAAACCCCGGCATGGCCGCCCGTGTCGATCCGCTGCCAGCTCTCGCCCTGGTTCTTGCTCAGGAAAACACTGCCGCGCATGCCGTAGGCCACGAGCTTCCGGTCGCCCACGACGATGCCGAACAGGGTTCCGTCATAGGGCGTGGGGCGCTGGACGAACTGGTCGGCGGCGCTGTCGTATTTCCAGACCGAACCGGCCTCGCCCACCATGTAAAGGCCGTCGGGCCCCGCGCTGATGGCGTAGAAGTGGAGCTCCTTGGGGTTGTCGACCCGCTGCAGGATGGGCTCCCAGGTCTTGCCGCCGTCGTTGGTGCGCAGGATGCGGTTGAAGGTGCCCACCACGTAGCCGCGCTGCTCGGTTTCGAAAAACACGCTCATGAAGGGCTGGGTGCCGCCGCCGTTGATCAGGCTTTGCTCCCGCTTCACGTAGTTCTGACCGGCCTCGCCGGTGGCGTAATGGGCAAGGATCAGCTTGCTCACCTGGCGGCCGTCGATCTGGCGTACCCAGGTCTTGCCGCCGTCGTCGGTGTGCAGCACCACGCCGCCGTGGCCCACGGCCCAGCCCTTGAGCGGCGAGGGAAAGTGCACCGCCAGCAGGTCGGTGCGCACCGGCACCTGGCCCTGAACCCAGTTCTTGCCGCCGTCGTCGCTATACACGATGACGCCCCGCGGCCCGGTCGCCACCACCCGCGCCCCGGCCCGGGCCACGCCGATCAGCGGGCTCTTGGCGGCCAGCACGTTTTTCTGTGCCGCCACGTCCAGCGGATCTTCAAAGCCGCCGGCCTGCCCCAGCGAAGCGGCGGCCATCAAGGCCAGCGCACCGAGCCGGAGCGGCCATTTATTTGATTCGATCATTCTGCAGCCTCCAAACCGTATGTCGAACCGTCTCTCCGCCCCGCAAGAAAGGCACAGAGACGGCTCCCGGAATCGGCAGCCCGCGCGGGGCTGCCCGGCCCCTGTTAGCGCACGCCTTCCTGGCTCAGGGTGCCCGACTCGTAGAAGTTGACCGGCTTGGCATCGGCGGGCTTGGTGACGGTCATCATTCCGTTACCCGCCACCGTGTAGGCCTGGCGCACGTAGGCGCCGTTGGTCAGGTCATGCACCACGAACTCGTGGGTGTTATGACCGGTGGTTTCGTAGAAGGGGTAGTAGTTGCCCTGGGTGAAGCGGTAGATCTTGCCGGCGTCGTCGTAGTTGTCGGCCATGCCCACGGCGGGGATGTCCTCGTCCCAATAGAAAGTGCGCTTGGGATAGACGTGGCGCATGCCCGGCTTGAGGGTCGCCTCCACCACCCACACGCGGTGCAGTTCCCAGCGCACGCAGTCCGGGTTGAGGTGGTTGGGGGTGAACACCTTGTCGACACCGCACTGCTTCTCGTCGTGAAGCTTGAAGGTGTTGTACGGGATGTACATCTCCTTCTTGCCGACCAGCTTGTAGGTGTAGCGGTCCTGGGCGCCGTAGAAGACCTGGGTGTCGTCCACCGTGCCCACGCCGCCACCGGCCGGGCTGGGGGTGTCGTAGGCCACGTCGGGCGACAGCTTCACGCGGCGTTGGCCGGGCAGGTAGCTCCAGGCGCGGCGGCCGACGTTCTGCATGTCGACCGAATCGTGCAGCACCAGCTTTTCGCCGGCCTTGCGGGCCGGGCCGCTCCAGTCCACCCGGCCGAACTCGATCATTTCGTCGGCGGCGATGGGCTTGGTGCGGGTCGGCTCGTAGTGCGGAAAGGTCTGCCAGTAGGCGAAGGCACCGGTCTCGATGCGACGGCCGCTGCGGTCCACCAGGGTGGAAGTCTGGCCCGGCGACACGTAGGCGTACTGGTCGTACTTGAGGGTACGGTTCCACATCACCTCCGAGCCGTTCTTGGGTACCGGGAAGGGCACGCCGCCAAAGCAGGTGCCGGCCAGTTGCAGCAGGTTGGGGGCCAGCTGGCAGCTGGCGGCATTCTTCAGCGTGTTGTCGGCGACGTACTTCGGATACTTGGCCGTGCGGTGGGTCGGATACACATCGATGCGGAAGCTGGGGTACTTCTTGAGCATCTCCTTCTGGCCGGCCGAGAGCTTGTCTTCATACTTGGCCATGTTGGCGGCCGTGATGGAGAACAGCGGCTTCTCGGCGGCGAAGGGGTCGGGGCGGAACTGGGGTTTCTTGGCGTCGTAGCTGGCCGGCGGCTCGATGCCGCCGGTGTAGGCCGGAATGCTGCCGTCGGCGTTGCCGGCCTTGATGGCACCCCAGGGCGTCAGGGTGGTGCCGAGCTGCTTGATCTCTTCGGGGGTGGCCACGGCCAGGGCAGTGCCGGAGGCACCAAGGGCCATCATCGCCAGGGTCAGGGCTTTTGCGCGGATGTTCATATCGATAACCTTTTGTCTTGTCGTTCCGGGTGGGGAAGCGGAATCAGAAAGTGGTCTTGAGGGTCAGGGACACCCAGCCGCGGTCGCGCAGCACGCCGCTGCCGTTGGCCGTGCCGTTCCAGACGCCGTTGGTGACGCCGTAGCCGCCGAAGTAGTCGTTGTACGAGAGGTTGACGATGTACTTGTTGATCACCTCGAGGCCCATGCCGACGCTCCACGCGCCGGCGTTTTCGCCAGGGCCCATCGGCGTGACGGAGTTGCCCTTGAGGCCGCGGCTGTAATTGATCGGCATGGTCATGTCGACACCCGGAACCACCTGGAACCAGGTCGGGGTGAAGGCGATGTTCAGGCCGAAGGCATCGTCGGTGGCACAGCCCGCCTTGATGCCGGCGGTGCAGCCGTGCTTTTCATGGTTGAAGAAACCCTCGGTGGATTTGCTCACTTCATCCAGCCGGACGTAGTTCAGTTCCATGGTCAGCGGCGCGGAATGGTAGAGCGGCGTCTTGCCGAAGTAGGCGATCGCGTTGACCAGCGCGTGCCAGGTGTTGCCCTTGGCGAGACCTGTGCCGTTGGAGGCCAGCGCCGTGCCCTCGCGACGGGAGATTTCCGCCCCGACCGAAACCGAGCCCACCAGGCGCGACAGGCTGACGCCGTAGAGCTTCACGTCTTCGGCGTAGGCGTTGTACATGTAGCTCGGGCCGCCAACCATGGTCGGGTAGCGGTCGTCGAAGCGGCGGTAATAGAAGCCGACATCGCCCCCCACCAGATCGGACTTGATCTTGGTCATCACGCCCCAGCTGCCGGTGTTGCCCGGTTTGCGGTTGGGCCCGCTGGACAGATCGCCGACCACCGGATAGCCCAGGTAGTTGGTGCCGCCCAGGAAGCTCAGGTCGGCGCCGCCCAGGTAGGTTCCGCCCTCGGGCAGACGGTGGGGATCCCACTCGGCGTAGTAGTTGGCGGCCAGGCTGATGTTGTCGGTGAGCTTGGCGCCCATCGAGATCTGGTTTTGCGGCAGGAACAGTTCCTTGGCCTCGATACCCGGCGTGGACGTGGCCTTGCGCAGATCCAGCGGACCCTGGCCATAGGCGATGCTGTTGGCAAACGTGAACAGCGATTCGCCCCAATACACGTTGTGGCGGCCGATGCGCAGGTTGACCGGCACGCTGCCGACGTTCAGCTTGGTGAACACGAAGGCGTCGAGCAGTTCGCCCGAGCCCTTGTACCAACGCTCCACGTGCTTGGTGAACTTGTTGCCCGGATACGCCGTCTCGCCCATGCCGCTCAGCTTGGGGTTGCCGCGCACGCGGTCGGAGTAGGCAAAGTCGTTCCAGGCTACGGCCGACACCCGGAAGCCGTGGCTTTCCTTGTAAATGAAGTCGAACTCGGTCAGCAGGTCGAAGCGGTTGGTGACCATGTCACCCGTGTCCCAGCCGTGGTTGGTGGCCTGGCCGATCCATGCGTCGCCCAGCTTGTCGTCGCGCCCCTCGGCACGCCAGCCGGCGTTGTACTTGAGCGTGTTGTCCCAGCGAACCTTCACGTCGGGGTTGCCGGTATCGACCTCGAAAGCGGCCGCCGGCATGGCCGACATGACCAGCGCTGCGCTGCCGATCAGGCGTGCTGCACCGACGCCAAAGCGCCGTCCCGACCGTTTGTGTGTGCTCTTGTTTTTCTTCATTAGGGAATCTCCTCCTTGGTATGTGTGCCGGAACCTGGCGATGGTTTTCCGACAATAAAAAAAAAAACATACTTATTTTTATGCAAGTCTGACAACAGCCTTTCTCCTCGCGGGACAACACTTGAAACGTAAAACCGGTGAACGATTTCCGCGCAGCGCAGCCTTCCGGATCGGGCCGGAACGGCTTTGTATGACGCTGCGGAAAATCAGGCGGCGCGGGGCGCGCCGGCCGGGTGCGTTATTTGGTCAGGCTGACGAGGCGCAGGAACAGCTTGTCGAAGCCCACTTTGCGGTCTTCGTCGAAGCGGGGGTCGCCGTTGGACTGGAAGGCATTGGCGATATCCGCCCAGTCGTTGCCTTTAAGATGTTGGCGACAGGCCGGCAGAATGAATTTCTCTTCCAGGCTCATGTGTTCCCACAGCCGCTCGGCGTAGCGGTCGCCGGCCTCGGCCAGCGCCTCCAGGCGCGCGGCACCGGGCGCCGCTGCATAGGCCTCGACGGCTGCGTCGAGCGCCTTGATGAAGCCGCCCTCCTCCGCGTGCTGGGCGTGGAGAACCTCCAGCACTTCAAGGGAATCGCTGCTGCGGGCCTTGAGCCTGTCGAACAGATAGGCGTCTTCCTTCGGGTGATGAAGGGCCTCGGTGAAATTTTTAAAATAGAACACGATGCTGCGCAGCAGGCCTGCATCGACAGGCTCGCCACTGACGCGGGCTTCGGCAAGCAGGTGCCTGAGACCATGCATGACGGCGCCCATCGAGCGGTGCTCGCCCTGCACGATGGCCAGCGCGCGTTCCATATCCGGGCTGGCCACGTTGCTTTCGGTCGAGGACACCAGCACCGGAATGGTGGCGTGCTCCAGCACCTTGCGGGTCTGGGAGCCCATCAGCAGGCCCTTGAGGCCGCGCTTGCCGTGGGACGCCATGAAAATGAGGTCGCAGCCCTGCTCTCGGGCCGCATCGAGGATGCCCTCGTAGGGCCGGTCGGTGGTGCGGGCGATGGACGTGAACGCGAGCCTGGCCATGCGGGCTTCGGATTCGGCCCTGGCCAGCACGGCGATCGCATTGCCGGGCGCCATGTCCTCGAAGCCTTTGGGTGACATGGCGTGCAGCACGGCACCGTCGCTGGTGGCGGAAAAATCGGGGCGGGCGTGAAAAAAGGTGATGCGAACGTCAAGACGCAGGGCCAGGGCGACAGCCTGGCCCACGGTAGTGATCGACAGGGCAGAATCATCCACCGGGACGAGAATGTGCTGGTACATCCGACGTACTCCTTGGCCTGGATCAGGGCCGGCGCGATGGGCGCGACAGCGGCTGCCGGCAGTCTTGAAGTTGAGGATTCCCGCCTTGATGGCATGGGGAACCTGCGTGGCATGACGTCAAAGAACACAAAACAAAACAATCACGACGGTTTTATATTACTCGCTAAAAACCGCCGTGCCAATAAAATTACCGTGTTTTTTTAATGATTCGACGCGGTGCCGGATGCGGTGAAGTGCCGCTGGCGGCAGGTCGTGACGCGCCGGATCCGGCGCGCCTCACCCCCACGCAGCCGATGCTTTACCGGGGCAACTTCATTGGCCAAGCACAGGCTTCGGGCTACGCCGCCAAGCGCTCTCGAACGATCTTGCGCTTGCGAATGCATCACCGATGCCCGTTGGTTGATCGAAGCAGCTTCGAGCCGAGTTCTCAAGCGCCTTCTGACTATGCGCCATTCCGATCAAAACCGGTCTAATCCGGTTTGAACGGGTCTGACACAGTGTCATAGTTATGCGCTTGAAGCACTCAAATACCCAAATGACAAACTCCGCCATGACAGACCGCTGGTTGTCGGTTGAAGAGATTGCTGAATACCTCGGTATCAGCAAGGACACCGTCTATGCATGGATTTCCAAGAAGGGTATGCCTGCGCACCGCGTCGGCCGATTCTGGAAGTTTCAGCGGCTGGAGATCGATACCTGGGTCAAGTCTGGTGGCGCAGACGAAAGCAAAGTCGAGGGCCAAGGCTGATGGGCATGCCACATGACCAAGACTTGTCCGCCACGCCGACATACAGCCCTCATCAACTTGCCTACTTTGCGCACCAACTGACGCGCCGTGCGGCGGCCGACTCCATGGATCGCATGGCAGGCGCTTTGCTGGATGCGCAAGTTGATCTGAATCCACACCAGATTGATGCTGCGTTGTTTGCCACCAGCAACCCGCTGTCGAAGGGTGCGATCCTTGCCGACGAGGTTGGCCTTGGCAAGACCATTGAGGCCGGTCTGCTCATTGCCCAACGCTGGGCAGAGCGCAAGCGCCGCATTCTCGTAATTACTCCCGCCAACCTGCGCAAACAATGGCATCAGGAGTTGGCCGACAAGTTCGGCATTACTGCGACAGTGCTGGAAGCAAAATCCTTCAAGCAGGCTATCAAGGAGGGGCCAGCAACCCATTTGACGCACCCTGCGTGCTCATCACCTCCTACCAATTCGCCAGCGGCAAGGCCAAGGAAGTGCAGTCGCTGCCATGGGACTTGGTGGTGATCGACGAGGCGCACCGCCTGCGCAACGTCTATAAGCCCGACAACAAGACGGCACGCACGCTGAAAGACGCGCTTATCGCCGCGCCCAAAGTGCTGCTGACCGCCACGCCGCTTCAAAACTCCCTGCTGGAGTTGTATGGCCTTGTAAGTTTTGTTGATGAAAAGTCTTTGGTGACCTGGACAGCTTTCGCAGTCAGTTCGGCTTGATCAAGGATGCGGCCAGTTTCGATGCACTGAAGCGCCGTATTGCGCCTGTCTGCAAGCGCACCTTGCGGCGACAGGTCGAGGCCTACGTCAAATACACCAGGCGCATTCCGCTGCTGCAAGAGTTCGTGCCGGGTGCGGATGAAACCAAGCTCTACAACCTTGTTTCGGAATACTTGCAACGCGACTCTCTGTTTGCACTTCCCAATAGTCAGCGGCAACTGATTACCTGGTCCGTTCGCAAGCTGCTGGCCTCCAGTACATTTGCCATTGCCGGGGCGCTGGAGTCACTCTCGCCAAACGCCTGCGGCAAACACTGGACGATAAATCCGCGAGCCTTGATCTGGCCGAAGAGAGCTTGACCAGGACTTTGAAGGCCTGGATGAACTGACCGAAGAAATCGACCGCCTTGAAGAGCAAGAAGCTCAAGCCGGCAAAAAGACCAAGACAGAAAAGGAAATACTGTCCATCAAGGCCGAGATTATTGAATTGGAGTCCTTCCGCGACCTGGCGGTGTCCATCACGGAAAACGCCAAGGGCCCGGCACTGCTACAAGCCCTCAAGGTGGCCTTTTGCCAAACTGCAAGAACTTGGCGCCGCGCAGAAAGCCATCATCTTCACGGAGTCACGTCGTACTCAGGACTATTTGCTCGGGCTGTTGGCCAAAACGCCCGAATTTGGTCAAGGCAGGCCGGGTGTCGTCTTGTTCAACGGAACCAACAGCGATGCTCGCTCCAAAGAGGTTTACGCCGCTTGGATGAAAAAGCATGCGGGCACAGACCGTATCAGCGGGTCACGCTCAGCCGATACCCGTGCCGCGCTGGTGGAGTATTTCAAAGAGCAAGGCACCATCATGATCGCCACCGAGGCAGGCGCGGAAGGCATCAACCTTCAGTTCTGCTCCATGGTTATCAACTACGACTTGCCCTGGAATCCGCAGCGGGTAGAGCAACGCATTGGGCGCTGCCATCGCTATGGCCAGAAGCATGACGTGGTAGTGGTCAACTTCCTCAACAAGGAAAACGAAGCAGACCGGCGCGTCTATGAATTGCTGGCACTCAAGTTCCAGTTGTTTGATGGCGTATTTGGGGCCAGTGACGAGGTGCTTGGCGCGGTGGAGTCTGGCGTAGATTTCGAGCGGCGCATTGCCGAGATTTACCAGACCTGCCGCCATCCGGATCAAATTCAATCAGCCTTCCAGCAACTGCAAGATGACCTGGCTGGCGAAATCAGCGATGCCATACTCAATGCCCGTAAGGCATTGCTTGAAAACTTTGACGAAGACGTGCAGGAGCGGCTACGTCTCCGTGACCAAGCCGCCAAGGCATCTCTAGGCAGGCTTGAGCGTCTATTGATGCGCTTCACGCAGGCAGCCTTGCCACCATGCCGCGTTTGATGAAGACAGCGCAGGCTTCGTCTTGCATGCGCCGCCAGCCGACATCGCAGAGGGTACCCCGGTTGAAATACCTCTCGGGCGCTACGAATTGCCACGGCGCACAGAAGATGCGCATATCTACCGTCTCCAGCATCCGCTGGCACAGCGCCTCATCACGTTTGCGAAAGGCCAGCCTCTTCCCCCCGCCAAGCTCCACATGCACTACGACAGCTATGGTGCCCATATCGGCGTGATAAAGCAGCTCATCGGGCGGTCTGGAACATTGGTTGTCAGCCTGCTCAGTGTCGAGTCACTTGGCTCGAAGGAGGATTACCTCTTGCTTGCAGCACAGGACGACACCGGCGCAATCCATGATGGCGTGACCGTCGAAAAGCTGCTCTCCATCCCAGCGCGTGCGGTAGAGCTGCCACCGGCTCAAAGCGCAGGAAATGCAACAAGCGAAGCCGTTTTGACTGAGGATCAACCCGCACTGAACTTTGCCGCGCCACACGTTCCACTGGCTCCTGCACTGGAGCAGGAAATTGGCCGCCAAAAGATTACCGTGTTGTCATCCCTTGAATCGCGCAACCTCGCCTCTTTCGAGCAGGAGACCGAGAAACTGGATACTTGGGCTGACGATCTAAAAGTCGGGCTTGAGCGCGAAATCAAAGACCTTGACCGACGCATCAAGGAAGTCAGAACGCTCAGCAAGGGTGCTGCCACCTTGTCCGGAAAAGCTGCCGCCCAAAAGAATCAGCGAGACTTGGAAACACAGCGTGACCGTAAGCGCCGTGAGCTATTCGACCGGCAAGATGAAATTCAAGCCCGGCGCGATGGGCTGATTGATGAACTGGAAAAACAACTCATCAACAAATCACCGCAATCCAGCTTTTTGCTGCGGAATGGGAGGTGCTATGACAGAACCAACAATTACCTGTCCGAATTGCAAAACAGAAATTCGGCTGACTGAATCGCTTGCGGCTCCACTGATCGCCGCCACACGCCAGCAGTTTGAAAAGCAACTCTCACTGAAGGACGCAGAGATTGCCCAGCGAGAGCAAGGTGTCCGGGACAAGGAAAAGCAGATTGCGGAGGCCAAGCGCACGCTGGACGATCAAGTGGTTGATCAAGTCAATGCGCAACTAAAGACGGAACGCGCCCGAGTCATCGAAGAAGAATCCCGCCGTGCAAAGCAGGCTGCAGCGGCAGAGCTAGACGGTAAGGCCCGCGAGTTGGCCGAATTGCAAGAGGTCCTCCTGGTTCGCGATGAAAAGCTGGCCGAAGCCCAGAAGGCTCAGGCGGAACTCATCAAGAAGCAGCGCGAACTGGATGATGCAAAGCGAGAGTTGGAACTCACAGTTGAAAAGCGCGTACAGGACGGATTATCGGAAGTACGTACTCAGGCCAAGCGTGAGGCCGAAGAAGGCCTGAAGCTGAAGGTCATGGAGAAGGATCAAACCATCGCCTCCATGCAGCAGAAGATTGAAGAGTTGAAACAGAAAGCCGAACAAGGCTCCCAGCAGCTACAGGGCGAAGTGCAGGAGCTTGAACTTGAAACCTTGCTTCGTGCCAAGTTCCCATTTGACTCCATCGAACCTGTGCCAAAGGGCGAGTTTGGTGGCGACGTCCTGCAACGAGTTGTCAGCCAGAGCGGGCAAGCGAGTGGCTCAATTCTTTGGGAATCGAAACGCACAAAAAACTGGAGTGATGGCTGGCTCGTCAAGTTGCGCGAAGACCAACGCACTGCCAAGGCAGAGGTTTCCGTATTGGTCAGCCAGGCATTGCCCAAAGGCACCGAGACGTTTGACGTGATTGATGGCGTTTGGGTAACTAGCCCTCGTGCGGCACTGCCCGTTGCAACGATCCTGCGCCACACCTTGCTTCAGGTCGGCATGGCGCGGCAAGTCTCTGAAGGCCAGCAAACCAAGACAGAAATGATCTACCAGTACCTCGCGGTCTAACTTCTTTCGTAGACACTGAATTGAAGAAATCAGATGTTCACAAAGACAGCTACGCCAAATTGCTCAGCAGGCTGCCAAGCACCTCGACCATCGAGGACATACTGACACATCTGCGGTCATTACTTGAGGTTGTAAGAGACGGAAATATAGATGGCTTGGATAAGACATCTTTGGCAAGTCTTGATGCTGAAATTTGCCGAATTACAACGACAAAGTTGGGGTTGATCTGCCTGAACAATCAACTCCATATCACCGATTGGCGACATGGGTGGGCGGAATCCATAGAACTCATCCTATCGAGATCTTCACACCAAATTATGGATTTGCTCGTTGAGCAAGCCTTTGAAGCGTACAAAATTCCATACTTTGATGGCTTCATCGGTTCCTGGCAGGCGTTCTTTGACTTGGCATCCATGGAGAATGAAGAACTTCCTTCTCGCTGGGGGCGATTGTGGAAGGTGCATGGATCGGTGAATTGGGGCGAACGAAGAGTGACGAGGTTGTACGCCGCGATACTGTTTCAGCCACTGTTGCTGGTGAAAGGCAAATGATTTATCCCTCGCACCTGAAATACGATCAAAGCAGGCGGATGCCCTATCTGGCAATGTTAGATAGGCTGCGTTCATTTTTGGCGCGCGGACAAGCAGTGCTTGTGACAAGTGGATACTCGTTTCTCGATCAGCACCTGAATGAGGTGATTCTTCATGGATTACGTAGTAACCCGACTGCTGTTTGCTTCGGCTTACTGTTTGGGCCACGAACCAATTACCCTCATGCGCTAATTAAAGCGCATACACATCCAAATCTCAGTCTTCTTGCTTCGACGGTGCTGTCCTTGGCACGATAGATCGGGACTGAGGCCTGACGATCAGACTGCACATCCAATGCACGGATTGGCTGTTAATAGTCCGACAGAGATCGGCACGAGTCCAGCAAAAAACTGCGAATTCCTGCTTGGGGATTTCAAAGTATTTGGTGAATTTTTGGCCCGGCAGTTATCCCGGCTTGATGACGAGCAGGTGATTCCCAATGCTCCGTGACCCCACATTTATTGGAACGGTTCAGGATGTTCACGGGGCAAGTGTCACCGTCGAATTGAGCAATGACACGGTTACGGGTTTGGGTTTTGTCCATGGCGAGGGCTACCGCATAGGCCAAGTGGGTAGCTTTGTCCGCATTCCTCTCGGCTTTGTTGATCTATATGGTGTCGTATCCCAAGTAGGCGCTGGAGCTGCACCTGAGAGCGAGCAAGACGAACGCATCTTTGGTAACCGTTGGGTAAAAGTTCAGATGGTTGGCGAAGGGCAACGAGGGGGGGTGTTTGAAAGGGGAATCTCCCAGCACCCCACAATTGATGACCGTGTTACATCGTTACCGAAGCAGACTTGAGAGCCATTTATGGTGCCGGTGACCCAGAGGACTTTGTATCGGTTGGGCATTTGGCAAGCGCCGGAATCTATTCCTCATTGGTGAATATCAACAAACTGTTGACGAGACATTCCGCCGTAGTCGGTACGACGGATCAGGAAAATCAACAACGGTTGCGGGACTCTTAAACTCACTCTCGAATCCCGCTCGGTATCCTTCAGCAAGAATCGTTGTTTTGATATTCATGGTGAATATTCAAAGGCATTATCTGATAGGTCAAGTGTATTTCGAGTTTCAGGAGATGCCTCACAGAGTCAAAAGCCGCTGCATGTTCCTTTTTGGGCATTGAGTTTCGATGAACTCGTGGCCTTGGCATTTGGAAAGTTAAGTGATGCCCAAACGGCCGCTGTTGCCGACATCATTGTTCAATTGAAACGGGAATCTCTCGCCCAGCAACCGAGGGACGGCATTGATGATGCACGCCTTACCGTTGATACTCCGACCCCGTTTTCGTTACACAAACTTTGGTTCGATCTTCATAAGCGAGCACCACACATTGATTCCACGCCCAGGCGGCGCCGCAGATGAGGTTGATCCTGCTTATGTTCTCGGGACGATGGCTTGCCAACGCAATTGGGCGATGCTATGTCGGTTATTCCACCTCTCTATCGAACAGTAAAGACAACAGGGCCAGCACCCGAGGGTCAGTTAGGAAACACCCTTTAGGGATTCGCAGCAGCTTGCAGGTTTGGCGTCAAAACTCCGTGACCCTCGGCTTGCATTCCTTTTCAATCCCGGGGAATGGTTGCCAGACATCCAAGGACGAACGGCATTAGATATTGATGCTTTATTGGAAAGTTGGATCGGGGCCCGCAGCCAATTACGATTTTGGATTTATCGGGAATCCCTCTTCGATACTCAATGACCTGATTGGTGCGCTTCTCCGCATTCTCTACGATGCCATTTTCTGGGCAAGGAACTTACCGGAAGGTGGCAGAGAAAGACCTCTCTTGTTGGTTTTGGAAGAGGCTCATGCTTATCTGGCAAAAGAAAATTCCGGTGCAGCAGCAACTGCTGTTCGCAGAATTGCGAAGGAAGGTCGTAAATATGGCGTCGGAATGATGATGGTGAGCCAACGGCCCGCCGAAATAGATTCGACCATACTTTCGCAATGCGGAACTATTTTTGCGATGCGGCTCGCGAATGATACTGACAGGGGCACATCACAGGTGCTGCATCAGACAATCTGAAAGGTCTTTTTGAAATGTTGCCAGTGTTGCGAACTGGCGAAGCCATCATCGTTGGTGAAGCCGTCAGCTTGCCCGTGCGCACGCTGATTTCTCCTCCAGCGAAAGGGAAGCGTCCAGACAGCGTTGATCCCCGCGTAGTCGTTCGGGGTGATATGAATGACGGATTTGATGGCCCCGCTGGCTGGAGTCAGAAGCGCGACCCTTCGGATTACGCTGCGATGGTGCTGCAATGGCGAAAGCAAAGCCCCCATTACGATCACAAGCCCTCCGCCAATGCCTTGGCGGAAACCAATAACGTGGAAAACGAGGAGTAAAAAATGGAATGGATTGACACACCCGAATCTTCAAATATTGTGCGATTCGCCTATGACGTTCAGGCCCAAGTTCTCGCCGTTGAGTTCAAGGCAGGTAGTACATATAACTACTATGACATCCCAGAAATCATTTTTGAACAAATGAAAGCAGCATCGTCAAAAGGGCAGTTTCTTGCTCAGCAAGTCAAAGGAAGTTATCGGTACGCTCGGGTTTGATGGAACGAAATTAAGCGCATGGGTGAAGTTAATAAAGATAACGATCAAGAGCTTCGCCTGAAGCTTTATGCCGAAGCTCGTGCAGATCTGCTGAAGCGGCAGTTATCGAATAGCGAGAATGCTGACCGGGCCATATTGAGCGTATCAACTGCCGCTTTAGGCTTCTCCTTGGCGTTTCTAAAAGATATTGTGCCGTTGTCAGAGGCTTGTTTCCCATTCATGCCCTATCTGTCATGGGGGTTATTCACCCTCGCAATCATGGTGACATTGGCCTCTTTCTTCACCAGCCAGAAAGCGATTGATGCTCAATTGGAATTGGCTCATAGATATTACGTTGACAGAGACGACTCGGCGGCTTCAATTAGGCCCAAGCAAGCCGAAGTGACCGACTTGTTAAATAAATCAGGAGCCATACTGCTTGCTCTCGGTCTCGTTATTACCTGTGTATTTGTTGGTATTAATCTTTTGGAAAGGAAAAACCATGAGTAACAAAAACCAATCAATGAAGGGGCCTCCGTTCCTTTGATGCAGCGCGTTCCTCAAGGAGGCACCGTGCTACAGAAGGGCGCAACTATCCCTTCCTTCAAACCATCCCGACGAACCCGCAAGGTGGGGCACCTGTGCCATCACTCCAGCAAGTGCCAGTCGCCCCAGCACCAGCACCAACGCCGACCGAAGGTTCAAAAGGCAAATAACCAAAGCACGTCTGCGTTGCTGCTTAGGCGTGGTGCGGGAGAGATAGTGAAATGAAAAACGACAAAAACTAGAACTCACATGGATTGGCAAGGATGCGCGGCCGAAGTTGGAGCCGCGCATTTTGCTCGAAGACACGAACAAGAGTTACCACGCCAAACAGCGGGTATTGGATGGCGATATTTTCGACAATCGACTGATCTTCGGTGACAACCTGCTGGCGTTGAAGGCGCTGGAGCAAGAATTTTCGGGTAAGGTGAAGTGCGTGTTCATTGATCCGCCGTACAACACCGGCAGCGCGTTCACGCATTACGACGACGGGCTGGAGCATTCGATCTGGCTGGGGTTGATGCGCGACAGGCTGGAGGTGATTCGGCGCTTGTTGTCTGAAGATGGCTCACTCTGGATAACGATTGATGACAACGAGGCCCACTATCTCAAGGTGCTCTGCGATGAAGTGTTTGGGCGGGCGAACTTCATTTCAAATGTTGTATGGCAGAAAAGTTTTCACCCCAAGCTAATAGTGAGTGGCTATCGACAGCCACGATCACGTCCTTGTTTATGCTCGGAACAAGGAAATTTGGCGTCCTAATCTATTATCTCGGACCGCTGATGCTGATTCTCGCTATTCCAATCCCGACAATGATCCTCGGGGGCCGTGGACATCAGGAGATTTCACAATCAGTCTGACTGGCGGGCAGCGAGGGGCCCAGTTTGCTAAAACTGGGGTCAGTGAAAATATCTTTGAACTTACCACTCCATCTGGTCGAAAACTAATGCCGACCAAAGGGCGTTGTTGGGGAGCTTCTCCGAAGCGGTTTGAGGAGCTATGCGCAGACAACAGAATTTGGTTTGGTGAGAATGGAAATAATGTTCCTCGGATTAAAAGATTCTTATCAGGAAGTCCAAGATGGGATTGTTTGCATGACAGTTTGGCTCCGTACTGAGGTGGGGGACAACCAAGATGCCAAACGTGAAGTTGCAAAATTTAATCCAGAAGAGATTTTTTCTACCCCAAAGCCTGAAAGGCTGATCCAGAGAATTTTGGAGTTGGCGACACGCGATGGAGACTTGGTGCTCGATTCCTTCGCAGGCTCAGGCACTACCGGCGCAGTCGCCCACAAAATGGGTCGCCGCTGGATCATGGTAGAACTGGGCGAGCACTGCCATACCCACATCATTCCGCGCCTGCAAAAGGTCATCGACGGTGAAGACAAGGGTGGCGTTACCGAGGCAACAAACTGGCAAGGCGGTGGTGGCTTCCGCTATTACCGGGTAGCCCCCAGCCTCTTGCAACAAGACCGCTGGGGCAATTGGGTCATCAACAAAGAATTCAATGCCGAGATGCTGGCGGCTGCCGTCTGCAAGCTGGAAGGTTTTAACTATGCTCGAATGCTGACCATTATTGGCAGCACGGGCACAGCACCGAATCGGATTTCATCTACGTCACCACACAGACGCTCAACGCCGATCAGTTGCCGGCATTGAGCGATGACGGAGGCGAAGGCCGCAGTCTGTTGGTGTGCTGTGCAGCCTATCGTGGCGATGTAGGACCGGTTCCGTAATCTGACGCTGAAAAAATCCCAAGATGGTTTTGACCAAGTGTGAAGTGGGGGCATGACGATCCAGTCTGAATGTGCAGAACCTGCCGATGGCAGTTCCTCGCCCTGCTGAGCCAAGCTCTTCGGCAAGTTCAGGGCGAGCGGCGAAGGCAACCAATCCAGCCCAAGGCGGTTTGTTTGGCGGGGAGGATGCATCAACATGATCGAAAGCGAACTTTCCAAGGCGAAGGATCAGGACTTGATTTCTTCAGTGGAGACCATGAAGCGTACCGCCGCCCTTGCGCGTCAGGTGGCAGTGCAAACCGGCACGGCAATTGTGGTTAGTAAGGATGAAAAGGCCTGCGTGGCGCACGGCGGCTGAATTCTAGCCCAGTCGGGTGTTGCTGCAAATAAGGTGGAAGCGGTATGAGTCGGGAAAAATCGTTCGTACTGTCGCGGGGCGCTTGAGCCTGCGCGAGCCGCAATCGGTCAGTCTGGAGCGATTGCACAACGCGCTGGAATCTGTGCCCGCCTTGCGCGACTCAAAGGCCCGTTCAGCCGAAGAGTTGTCGGCCATGCTGGCGGCGCTGAAGGCCGAGTTCCCCACCTTGACTGATTTTGAGCGTGACTTTCCGTCTTTGTGCTTTGCCTTGGCAACCGGCGTGGGCAAGACGCGGCTGATGGGGGCGTTCATCAGCTACCTGAACGCGGCCTATGGCTACAAACACTTTTTCGTCCTGGCGCCCAACCTGACGATCTACGACAAGCTGATCAGGGATTTCAGCGACATCACCGGGCCGAAATACGTTTTCAAAGGTATCGCAGACTTTGCCATTGAAGCACCGGAGGTGATTACAGGCGAGACCTACGAGCAGAGGGGCGACTTGGTTTCGCAGGCGATTGATGCGCTCGTTCAGATCAACATTTTCAACATCTCGAAGATCAATTCGGAAGTTCGCGGTGGCAAGGCGCCGAGGATCAAGCGGCTTTCTGAGTACCTCGGCCAAAGTTATTTCGAGTACCTGGCTGGTTTGCCAGACCTTGTCCTCATCATGGACGAATCGCACCGCTACCGGGCCAGCGCCGGCATCCGGGCGCTGAACGAGTTGAAGCCATTGCTGGGCCTTGAATTAACGGCAACCCCGTTCATCGAGGGCGGCTCGAAAGGGTCGGTGCCTTTCAAGAATGTGGTGATGGACTACCCACTGGCGCGGGCCATTGAAGACGGTTTCGTCAAAGAGCCCGCCGTGGTGACGCAGCAGAACTTCAACCCTGCCGATCACAGCGCAGAGCAATTGGAGCGCATCAAGCTCATGGACGGCATTCGCGTTCATGAAGAAACACGTGACCAACCTCTACACCATCGTGCCGCTGCGGGCGGCCAATGCGCGCACCCTGATTGAGCAATCCATCGGGCGTGGCCTGCGGCTTCCGTATGGCCGCAAAACCGGGGTGGAGGTTGTTGACCGCCTGAACATCATTGCGCATGACAAGTTTCAGGAGGTCATTGAAGAAGCAGGCAAGGGTGATTCGCCTATTCGCCTGAAGGAGTTGAAGCTGGAGCCGACTGACGGCAACGGGAATCGACCTAACCAGCCTTTCCGTGCCATCCAATACAGCCGTCATGCTGGGTATTTCGGACGTGAAAGGCTCTGGTGCAGGCATTGTGTCTGCTGGTTACAGCCAAGGTACGCAAGCGCCCTCCGTGGTTTTTACGGGCGAGCAACGCCGGATTGCCATGGTGGCGCTGGATGCCGTTGCGGAGCTTGGGAAAGACCGTGCTCTGGTGCCGACCAGTACGGCCTTGAACACCGCCAGCGTGCAGGAAAAGCTGACCCAACTGGTCATGCAGCGACTGGTTCCGCAGCAAGGCGAGTTGCTGAACACCGAAGCGTCAAACGCCGAAGCCATTGCTGCGGTGGTCAAGAAGTCGGTGGAGGTCTTCATCGAGCAGACCATCGACATCCCGCGCATTACGGTTGTGCCTGTCGGCCCGGTAAGAGGCGGCTACCGCAGTTTCGTGCTGGACGTATCGCGGATGAATTACCAGGCGACCGACCAGCAATTGCTTTCTCAAAGGTTTGCAATCAGGTCGCCAACTGACCTATGGCGAGGCGGCCGTAATTGAAGAGGCGCGACTCGAGGACTACATCGTCCGCGAACTCATCAATTACGACGATGTTTCCTATGACGATCACGCCGATCTGATCTATGAACTCGCAGGGCAGGCGGTGGCGCACTTCGCTAGCCGCCAGCCGGACGAATCAGCCATTCGCAACATCCTGGGCAACCACGGGCGGGCCATTGCCGAGAATATTCACCTGCAGATGGCGAAACACTACCAAGAGGATTCCGCCGGGTCCGAGGTGATTGTCAGCCAGGGTTTCATGCCGCTGAAACCCTGTGCCTTCACGGCCAAGGACGAGGTGAAGCCTTTGCACTGGACGCCAGACGACAAACGCACCATCGGCCAATACGTCTATGGCGGATTCCAGCGCTGCGCGTATTCCTTCCAGAAATTCCACTCCGATACCGAGCGCATCCTGGCAACGGTGCTGGAACGCGAAGCGCGCCGCTGGTTCCGCCCGGTGTCTGGCCAGTTCAACATCTACTATCGTGCAGGCGTGAATCAGCCCGAGTACATCCCTGACTTTGTGGTGGCCCTGGACGACATCACCCTGATGATCGAGACCAAAAAAGCCCGCGAAGTAACGGAAGCGCAAGAATCCGAAACCGAGGTCAAGGCCAAAGCCGATCAGGCCGTCATCTGCTGCAAAACCGCGTCTGATTACGCTGCCAAAGTCGGTGGCAAGCCGTGGGCATATCTGCTGGTTCCGCATGATGCGGTGGCCCAAAACATGACGCTGGCGGCTCTTCGGGTGCGTTACGAGGTGAAGTAATGGTGTCGAAAGGCAGAAGCAGAGTGGCGAGACTTCCGGCTTGTCATGAGGTTCGCCTGGCGGCCTTCAAACAGCGCAGCCGCCCTTTGATACGACATCTCGGCCGCGGCCTGCGAGGTCGGGCGCGTTGCTCGGCGGAGATGATCTCGACGCCCCACGGGCCCGGTGTAGCCGCTGGCCGCAACGGAGGCGACAAAGCCGGCCAGATCGAACTCGCCATCGCCACACAGGCGGCGCCGATCGAGGGTGTCCTCGATGGGCGAGCCGAGCGTTTCGAGCGTGCCGTCGTCCAGTTCGGCGCCGCCGATGCTGCCCGGCGGCAAGGCGGCGATCTGCGCCAGCGACATGCCGCCGCGGGTCACATGCCAGCTGTCGAGCATCAGGCCCCCGCCCCGGCCGGCGCTGCTGCCGATAATGGCCAGCGCCGTATCCAGGTCGGGAATGTTCGAAAAGGCGATGGGTTCCAGCGTCACGCAGCTGCCTGCGGCGTGCGCCTCGCGGGCCAGCACCTGGAAGGCGTCATGCATCTGTTCAAGCGGCCAGTCGGCACCGCCAAAATCCCCGGCGGCCTTGATGCGCGCGGCACCCAGCTCTGCCGCCGTGGCCAGCAACAGCTGCCGGTCGGCGTCGGACGCCTTGCGCCGCTCGCCCTCGGCACACCAGTCGAACAGGGCTTCCAGCTCCAGGTGCCGGATAGCGTTGTCCTTGAGGATCGCGCGCATGCCCGCGATGCCGTGCTCTGCGAGCACCCGGCGCAGGTCGGCCTGCTTGATGCCGATGCCGGTATAACCGGCTGCGGCAGCGGCCTCGGCCCGCAGCCGGAAATCCCACGGGCTATGGTCGGCATCGCCAAAAACATAGTTGCCGGCCAGCGTCCAGTAACAGGCCAGCAGATCGACCGCGCCGCTCATGGGGCCGGGGTTTCTGCCGCCAGCGCGGTGCCGCCGATGTCGCCGGACACCTGGAACACAGTTCGCGGGATGCGCCAGCCTTCGGGCGTTTTTCGAGCTGGTCGCGGTATTCGCCCCACACGGTGGCGTTTGCCCCTGGTAGGCGCCCCTGCCCCGCGTGGATCGCCTGCAGATAGCACTTGGCGCTGGCCTCTGCGCCGGACAGGGTGATGCGCACATTGCCCAGCAGGTGCTGGGTGCGGCCACAGGGCGCCAGCGCCTGGCGCACCGTTGCCACAATGGCCTCCCGGCCGGAATAGCTGCCGATGCCGTGGTAAAGGGCACTGGCCTCGGCCACGAAAACCTCGTCCAGCGCCGCCCAGTCGCGTTCGTCGAGGGCGCTGGCGTAACGCACCAGCACCCGTTCGATGCGTGCCTCTTCAAGCAGGTCGTCCCGCGTCAGCTCGGCCATGTCGCGCTCCGTTTCAGTTGGCGTAGTAACCGACGCCCACCACCACGTTGCCGACCTTGCGCAGGTAGGAGTGCTTCTTGTCGACCTTGCCGGTCACGGCGTTGCGCCAGGCGTAATCGATCTGGCCCTGGTCCTTGTTCTTCACGATGGCCAGCATGTCGCGGACGAACTCCTTGCCATTGACGTCCGTGAGGGACAGCGCGCTGGTGCCGATCAGGCGCGGTGTGGCGCCGTGGGCCATGAAGCGGCCGTCGTCGATGCCGATCACGAAGACGTACAGGTCGTCCTCGATATAACTGCCGTTGAGATCGTTGAAGGCGGCAAATGCCTTTTTGGGATCGTCCTTGACGGCCGTGGCCGCGCGCTCGAGTAGGGACTTGGCCTGGGCCGCGGTGCCGTGGGGAAGGTAGTAGCCCACCGCCACGATGCGGTCGTCCACCTTTTCGAAGAAGGCCACCTTGCGCTCGATCTTGCGATCCTTGCGGTTGAGCCAGCGGTACTCCACCGAGCCGCTGCCCTTGGCCTCGGCGGCGGCCAGCATTTCGCGGAAGAAGGGCTTGCCGTCGGCGTCCTTCATGTCGGCGACATTGCGGTCGATCAAGAGCGCGGACGAGCCGCCGCTGGCCAGCAGCGTGCCCTTGGTGTCGAGCACATACACGTAGAAATCGCCGGTGATGAATTCACCCTGGCGACTGAAGGCGCCGAGGGCGAGGTCTTTTTTGTCCTTGTAGTGGGCCACCGCCTTGGCGAGCAGGCCTTGGGCCTGGCGGGCTTCGGCCTCGGGGCTGGCGGCAAGGGCCACGGGGGCATTGAGGGCAGACAACAGGACAAGGGCAGAGGCAAGTTTTCGGAGCATCGTATTTTCTTTCAAGCAGGACACGCGTTCATGGATCGGGCTGTGGCCCGAAAGGCCGGGCCGGGCGAAGCGCCGCGTCAGGACTTCAAGCGGAGTCGGGCACCAGCACACCGCGACCGACCACCTTGCCGTCGCGCAGATCCTGCAGCACCTGAGGCCCCTGCTCGAAACTGAAACACTGCGTGTCCACGTGAATCCGGCCGCTCTGGGCCAGCGCGATGACTTCCATCAGCTCGGCGCGCGAGCCCCACAGGGGCGTGCTCACCGAACAGCCGAAAGGCAGGGTCCATTGGGTGAGCGGGATGGTGCCGCCGCCTACCCCGACCACCGTGAGCTGGCTGTTGCGGCCCACCAGTTGAATCGCCAGATCGAGGGTGGGCTGAATGCCGACGAAATCCAGCACCATGGCGGCCTTGCGCCGGCCGGTGAAGGCGTTGATGGTTTCGGCGGCATCGGCGGCGTTGCGTGAATTGACCGTCAGGTCGGCGCCCAGTTGCCGGGCGTGTTCGAGCTTGCGCTCGTCCAGGTCCACCGCCACCACCCGGGCGCCGCACAGCACGCGCAGCAGTTGCACCGCCATATGGCCCAGCCCGCCCACGCCGATGACGACCACGGTGGCATCGGGAGTCAGCAGGTGAGCACCGCGCTTGATGGCGTGATACGGGGTGAGCGCCGCATCGGTAAGCGGTGCGGCATCCCGCGGGGCCAGCGTGCCGAGCGGAACCAGCAGGCGCGGCGAGGGCACCAGCATGTATTCGGCCATGCCGCCGTCGGTGCCGATGCCGCCGCCGTTGTTGGGCAGATGCTCGGCGTTTTCGCAGTAACTTTCCATCGACAGCAGGCAGGCGTGGCAGTGGCCGCAGCCCCAGAAACCGTAAACGGCCACGGGGTCGCCCTCCTTCCAGCCGCTTACGCCGGCTCCGAGTGCCGCCACCCAGCCGGCGTTTTCATGGCCGAGGGTAAACGGGCCGTGAAAACCCGGGGCGCCATGGTCGAGCACATGGAGGTCGGAGTGGCACACCCCGGCCCCGCCGATCCGCACCAGCACCTGGCCGGGGCCGGGCGTGGGAATCGGCACGGTTTCAACAACGGGCGGGGCGCCAGGAACGGTGAAGCGCACGGCTTTCATGGTCATGAATGGATCCTTTCAGGCGAACGGCTTCACCTTTGCTGGGGGCGTTGTTGAGAACTTTATTTGGCGGCGGTGGCCGCGGTGAGGCCCTGGAACATCAGGTCGTAGGCCATGCGCAGAAAGGCCTCGGCCTCCTCGGGCTTGCCGGATTCGGTGGTGAATTCGCCGGTGTAGTTGAGGCGGCTGCGCCCTTCGGACAGGGGCTCGATGCGGCCGGTGGCCTGGTAGGCGGTAATGCCGACCGGGCGCTGGCCGACGATGGACAGCTTGTAGGTAAGGGTTGCCGGATCCTGGAAATCCAGGCGCTCGCTCACCGGTGCGGCAAAGCCCTTGTTGTAGATGTGGCGGGTCAGGCCGATGCCTTCGCCTTCCAGCTCGACGCGCTCGATCTGCACGGCCGGAATGTCCTTCGGCCACCAGCGCTCGATGTGGGCAAAGTCAGCGAGGAGATCCCACAGCAAGGCGGCCGGGGCGTCGAAGTCGTGGTGGGTGGTGATCTGGTGCATGGTTCGGCCTCGTGTTTCTTGAAGGTTGGCAGGGCGCTTAGAGCCAGGGCAGCGCGGCGGACGGGCGTGCGGCAATGCGTTCGCGCCAGGCGGCCAGTCGAAGGTGGGCAGGGTTGAGCCCCTGCCCCACCTTGTCGCCGAACTCCACGAAGCAGAACAGCTGGAGATCGGCCACTGTGAGGGCGTCGCCGGCAATATACGGCTTGTCGCCCAGTTGCGCCTCAAACCAGGCGAGCCCTTCCTGGGTGGCCTGTTTCAGATCGTCGGCGGCCTGGGGCAGACAGCGCACCCGGCCCTGGAACAGCGGCAGGCCTTCGGCGCCGCGAAAGCCGGTAGTCATCGGCTGCACCACGATCAGGTCGGTGCGCCGCCACCACATGCGGGTCACCGCGCGGGCTTCGGGCGTTGCGCCGATGAGCGCCGGATCGGGAAACCGGTCTTCCAGGTATTCGCAGATGGCGGCCGTCTCGGCGATGCGCAGGCCGCTGTCCAGTTCCAGCACCGGCGTGGTGCTGGTCGGGTTGATGGCCTGCCAGGCGGGCTGACGGTTTTCGCCGGCGATGATGTCCACCTCCACGAGGTCGAGCTTTATGCCCTTTTCGGCGGCAAACATTTTTACCAGGCGCGGGTTGGGCCCGATGGAGTTGTAGAGCTTCATGGCCGGCGCTGCTCCCTTAAAACTGGACGCGCTTGGTGTAGCCGCCGTCGATCACCAGGTTGGTGCCGGTGATGTACGAGGCGGCCGGGCTGGACAGGAAGACCATCGAGCGGGCCACGTCCTCGGGGGCGCCAAAGCGGCCCAGGGGCATGTCGGCGAGGGTCTTGTCGTACAGCTCGGGCATGCCTTCCTTGATCATCGACCAGTTGCCGCCGGGGTAGGCGATGGGGCCGGGGCACACCATGTTGACGCGGATCTTCTTGGCCGCCCACAGCTGGGAGAGCTGCTTGCCGTAGGTGATGATGGCCGCCTTGATGGCGTTGAAGGCCTGCGGGTAGATGAAGGTTTCAACGGCCGCGGTGCTGGACATCAGGATCACCGACGGGGCGTCGGATTTCTCGAGGAAGGGCTCGAGGGTCTGGCAGCCATTGACCGCGCCCATCATGTCGAGGCGGAAGGTGAGATCCCAGTCCATGGTGCCCTGGGCGCCGGACGAGCTGGCGTTGTGGATGAAGATGTCGCAGCCGCCCAGGCGCTCGGCGGCGGACACCAGCCAGGCCTGGTAGGCGGCGGCGTCGTTCATGTCGAAGGCGTCGCCAAACACCTTGACGCCATGCTTTTGCAGCTCGGCCACAGTGGCCTCGACGCGGGCCTTGTCGCGGGAGAAGAAGGCGATGTCACAGCCCTCCGCCGCGTAGATTTCGAGAGCAGCCTTGCCGATGCCGCGGCTGCCGCCGTTGATGATGACTTTTTTACCGCGCAGTCCGAGTTCCATTTTGTCTCTTCCTTTTGTGTGGGTGGTGTGTAAGCGGGGCGGGCGACCGAAATCGCCCTACAGATCGCCGGCGGCCGGGGTGTCCGTGCCGCGGGCCTTGCCCCAGCTGATGCCGCGCCGGAGCAGTTCGTAGAACACCGGCAGCTCCCAGGCGCACTTCTGCTTTTCGGGCCAGTAGTCCACGAAGGGCTGCATGTCGTAGTGGCCGCGGCAGTGGCCGAGGGTCAGGTAGAGCACGGCGCCCTGGCCGATGGGGCGCAGGTAGAGCACCGGATGGCGGGCCCTCTTCCAGGTGCTGCGGGCAAAACCGGTGCCCTCGCCCTCGAATTCCGTGTCGAGCAGGATCTCGAGCTGGGCGTGGATGTCCGACAGGTAAAGCTCGTCCACCACCTCGAAGGGCTCGATGCCTGCCACCAGCGGGTGCTTCGGGCTCGCCACCTCGACCCGGTAGGGGCCGATGGGCGGGTGGGCGATGAACTGGCTGCCCAGGGTTTCCATGAAGTGCGGCGCCAGGGCCGGCGAATCCACCAGCCCGTTGTCCAGAAACCGCAGGATGGAGGCCGTGCCGTGCAGCGCGTACCAGCGCCCTCCCCCGGCAACCCAGGCGCGCAGGGCTTCCTGCTCGTCCAGGCTGGGCACCACGTCGCAGGTGTAGGTGACCAGGAAAGGCCGCGTTGCGGATGGCCTCCAGGTTGGAGTAATCCTCGAACACCCGCACCCGGATGCGTTCGTCCTCGCCCAGCAGCTTGAGCAACTCCAGCCGGGCAAAGTCGATGTCGTGAAATTTGCCCGACGCCACCAGCACGCAGTCGATGCGGCCGGGCTGGGTGCTTGCGTTGTGTGCTTCGCTCATGACGCCTCCTCAGCCCACAGCGCGGACGGGTTCGCTGCCGTCCCAGTTGCGGGCGGCAGCGCGCATCAGGTCGAAGAAGGCGTAGCTTTCCGGCGGGAAGCAGATCATCTCGATCAGGCTGCCCGGGCCGCCGCCCGCATCCACGTAGATGGCTTCGCCGCCGCCGGGCAGCCAGATTTCCTGCATCACCGTGGCGCCGGCTTCGGCACACACGGCACGGGCGCGGGCCATGTCCTCGACCACGATGCAGATGTGGTGCAGGCCTTCACGGCCTTCGCTGCGCCAGCTTTTGTAGATTGAAGGGGCGTCGTTGTACTGCTCAATCAGTTCGATCTGCATGTCGCCCCAGTAGGCGATGTACACCGAGAAATCGATGCTCGCCGGCTCGCCCTTGTAGCGGGCCGCATCCACCTGGATGTTGGCGAGCTTGAAAAAGGGGCCGACACCCATGGTCTCGGTCCAGTAGCGCAGGGCGCCGTCCATGTCTTCCGGCACGTAGGCCATCTGCATGACGGTGCCGAGGCGTGAAATCAGGGCTTGGGATGTGCTCATGGCGTGTTGCCTCAGGCCTGGCCGGTGGCCGTGGCGATGGCCGCGTGGATTTCCTCGCGGGTCGGGTTGCGGCGCAGGGTGAGGCCGCCATTGACCTGCAGGTTCTGGCCGGTCATGAAGCACTCGTCACTGGCCAGCCACACGGCGGCGGCGGCGATGTCGTCCTTGGTGCCGATGCGCCCCAGCGGATAGCCGGACAGGAAGCTGTCGAACAAGCCCGGTACATCCTTGGCATCGGCCGTCATCGGCGTTTCGGTCAGGCCCGGCGAGATCGAGTTGGCACGGATGCCGCGCTCGCCGAATTCATGCGCCACGCAGCGGATCACGTGGTCGGTGCCGGCCTTGGTGCCCATGTAGGCCGCGTGGTCGTTGAGCATGATGGTGGCGGTGGCCGAGCTGATCTGGATGATCGAGCCGCCGCGCGACGAGGGTGTCCACCGCGGCCTGGCAGAAGTAGAACGGGCCCTTGAATTGCAGCTCGGTGATCTGGTCGAGTTCGTCCAGCGTGGTTTCGGTGAAGCCCTTCAGCAGCCCCCAGCCGGTGGCATTGACGGCCACATCCACGTGGCCGCCCCAATCCCTGGCAAAGGCGAACAGCGCATCCACGTCTTCTTTCTTGGTGATGTCGCAGGTCCGGGCGGCACCGCCGATGGTACTGGCGAAGCGCTCGAGCTCATCCAGCTTGCGACCGGCCACCACGACCTTCGCGCCTTCGTCTGCGAAGCGGCGGGCGATCGTCTGGCCCATGTTGTCCCGGCCGGCTGCGCCGAGAACGATCGCGACCTTGCCTTCCAGTTTCTTGCTGTTTGCCATGTCAGGCTCCTCCGCCAATGATGGATGCCGCGTTGTCGAGCACGATCTGGGCGCCACTCAGGTGGCGGGATTCGTCCGATGCCAGGAAAAGAACGGTATTCGCCACGTCCTCGGGCTGGCCGAGGCCCGGCAGGGTGTCTGCGCCCACGGCGGCCAGCAGCGGCGTGTTGATCATTCCGGGCAGGATCGCGTTGCAGCGGATCGCATAGCCCTTTTCGCGGCAATGGGCGGCGATGGTGGTCGTCATGGACAGGATCGCGCCCTTCGCGGCGGCATAGGTGATGACGCCGGGAAAGCCGCGCACCGCCGACAGCGACGAGATGTTGATGATCGAACCGGTGGCGCCGGGGTTGCCCTTCATGGCCTTGATGGCGGCCTGGCAGCCCAGGAAGGTGCCTTCGGCATGCACCGCGTTGAGCAGCCGGTATTGCTCGAGGCTTGCCGTTTCGATGTCGGCAGGCACCACGATGCCGGCGTTATTGACCAGCACATCCAGCCGGCCGAAGTGGCTCAGGGCCAGCCCGACCGCCTTTGCCCAGTCCTCTTCGCTGCGCACGTCCTGGCGCACGAAGACACCGTCGATCTCCTTGGCCAGGGCCTGCCCGGCCTCCTCGTTGAGATCGCTGACCACCACCCGGGCACCCTCGCGAGCGAGGGCCAAGGCATCGGCCCGGCCCAGTCCGGACGCTGCACCCGTGATGAGGGCTACCTTTTCACTGACACGTTTCATGTTTTTCATCTCCTCCGGTCGCGTGTGGGGGATGCCCCGCCACGACGCCCAGTTGTTTTAATTAAAAACAATCATACTTCTTTTTTTAGTAAAAACCGGCACTCGGAATAATCAGGAGCCCGCCTTGTCGAAGGGCTCTGTAGGGGCGACTTCAGTCGCCCTCCGCCGGCAAAATCAGGGTAGTTCCCGGGTTTTGCCTCCGCGGGCGACTGAAGTCGCCCCTACATAAGCCCTACATAAGCCCTGCACAGGCGCAACAACGCAAAGCTTCCACAGCTAACGGTGTCCGACCACCACGCGCCATGACGCCGGTCAGCCTCCGATGGGCCGGAGCCTGACCGGGCTTTCTCAGTCCTGCAGGGCTTCCTCGGGCATCAGCGCCTTCTCGGCGGGCGTCAGCACGTGGTTCCTGGCCGTTTCACCCTTGAGCAGGAAGTGGGACAAGGCCGGGATCAGGATCAGGGCGCCGAGCATGTTCCACAGGAACATGAAGGTCAGCAGGATGCCCATGTCGGCCTGGAACTTGATCGGCGACCAGGCCCAGGTGATCACGCCGGCAGCCAGGGTGACGCCCACCAGGGCCACGACCTTGCCGGTAAAGGCCACCGAACGCTGGTAGGCCTCGCCGAGCGAGTAACCCATGCGCTGCTGGGCCAGCTGCACGCTGAGCAGGTAGAGGGCGTAATCCACGCCGATGCCCACGCCAAGCGCCACCACCGGCAGGGTGGCCACCTTCACGCCAATGCCGAGCCACACCATCAGGGCTTCGGCCAGCACCGAGGTGAGCATCAGCGGCAGCACCGCCACGACCACCGCGCGCCAGCTGCGGAAGGTGATGGCACACAGCAGGATCACCGAGGCATACACGTAGAGCAGCATGGTCCGGTTGGCGTCGCGCACCACGATGTTGGTGGCGGCATCGACACCGGCGCTGCCTGCGGCCAGCAGGAACTGGCGATCCGGGGTGTTGTGCTTCTCGGCGAACTCGCTGGCCGCGGCGACGACCCGGTCGAGGGTCTCGGCCTTGTGGTCGGACAGGAAGGCCAGCACCGGGATCAGCGAACACTGGGTGTTCAGGAACTCCGAGTTCCAGCTCATCGCGTTGCCGATCTGGGCGTCGATCAGGCCCTGGTTGTCGCTCACGGTGATCCACTTCGGGTTGCCTTCAAAGCCGCCGGCGGTGTAGTTGCGCACCGTGTCGGCCAGCGAGGTGGTGCGCTGCACCCCCGGAACCTGGGCCAGGTGCCAGCTCAGGCGGTCGGTTTCGGTGAGCGTCTCGAAGGAGCGGCAGCTGTCGGGCGGCGTCTTGACCATCACCGCAAAGACGTCGCTGGAGATGCCGTAGTTGGCGGTGATGAAGCCGTTGTCCTGGTTGTAGCGGGAATCCGGCCGCAGCTCGGGGGCACCCGCATCCAGATCGCCGATCTTCAGGTCGTGGGAGACCACGAAGCCGCCAATCCCCAGCACCGTGCTGACGACAATCGCGATGGTGGCCCAGCGGCGCTCGGTGAAGTGATCCAGGCAGGCCCACAGCTTGCCGCCAATGCCGCGCCCCTTGATCTCGTCGCTTTCCTCCTGGAGGCTGCGCGCCGCGGCCGCGGGGCTGACCCCCACGTAGGACAGCAGCACCGGCAGCAGGATCAGGTTGGTGGTGATCAGCACCGCCACGCCGAGGCTGGCGGTCAGGGCCAGTTCGCGGATCACCGGGATGTCGATGACCATCAGCACGGCAAAGCCCACCGCGTCGGCCAGCAGCGCCGTCAGGCCGGCCAGGAACAGGCGCCGGAAGGTGTAGCGCGCCGCCACCAGCTTGTGGGTGCCACGCCCCACGTCCTGCATGATGCCGTTCATCTTCTGGGCGCCGTGGCTGATGCCGATGGCGAACACCAGGAAAGGCACCAGGATCGAGAACGGGTCCATCCCGTAGCCGAAGGTGACCACCAGGCCGAGCTGCCAGATCACCGCCACCAGCGAGCAGAACAGCACCAGGGCGGTGCTGCGCACGCAGCGGGTGAAGAGATAGATGATGAAGGTGGCGATCGCCGCGGCGATCAGGAAGAAGACCATCACCTTCTGAAGGCCTTCGATCAGATCCCCCGCCAGCTTGGCAAAGCCGATGACGTAGACGTTGACCTTGGCGTCGGGCCCGCTGGCGTACTTGGCCCGGATGTCTTCCAGCGACTTGGAGAGGTCGTGGTAATTCACCGTGTTGCCGTCGCCGTCCCGCGCCAGGAGCGGGATCTGGATCATGCTGGACTTGTAGTTGTTGCCCACCAGGCTGCCCACCACACCGGCGCGGCCGATGTTGATGCGCAGATCCTCGATGGACTTGGCCGAGCCGTCGTAGTCGTTGGGCAGCACCGGACCGCCGGTAAAGCCCTCCTCCGTCACTTCGACCCAGCGCACCACGGGGGTGAAGATCGACTTCATCCAGGCCCGGTCGACGCCCTTCAGGATGAAGATCTCGTCGTTGATCTTGGCCAGGGTGTCGAGGTATTTGGCGTCAAAAATATCGCCCTTGGGGTTTTCGACCACCACCCGCACCGAATCCCCGAGGCCGCGCAGTTGCTGGCGGTTTTCCAGGTAGTTGGCGATGTAGGGATGGCCGTGGGGCAGCATCTTGTCGAAGCTGGCGTTCACCGTCATTCCGCGCAGCTGGAAGCCGAAGAAGATGGTGACGACGAGGCAACCGAGCACGAGCAGGAGCCGGTTGTTGAAGATGAGACGTTCGAGCAGGCTGCCGGATCGCTGGTCGAAATCCTTCGGATCCGCGATCACGGCCATCTGCTGCTGGTTCTGGCTAAGGTCCATGGCTCTCACACTCTGGTTGGCAGGGGCGGCAGGCGGTGCGCGCTCACTGGATGGACTCGAGACGGATGCCCTCGGCGCCCACCAGGACGACGCGCTTGTCGTCCATCGGAGCAAGGCCGAAGTAGGCCATCGGGCGGGCGGTCTTGAGCGGCTGGAAGGTCTTGCCTCCGTCGCGGCTGAGGGTCACGGTGCCGGCCTGGGTGGTCAGCAGCACACCGCCGCCGGCCAAGGCCACGCCGCCGGTGATGCCGGCCGGGGTGCCGAGAGAGGCTTTCTCCCAGTTGCGGCCCTGATCGGTACTGCGATACAGGCTGCCGCGCATGCCGAAGGCCAGCACCGCGTCGCTGTCGGTGACAACCAGGCCAAACAGGGTGCCCTTGTACGGCGTGGGCACCGCAACGATGCGCTGGGTGGCCGTGTCGAGGCGCCACACGGCGCCTTGCTCGCCGGTCAGATAGAGGCTGCCGTTGCGGCCGCGGATGCTGTAGAAGTGGAGTTCTCCCGGGTTGTCGGTACGCTCCATCCAGGGCGTCCAGCTCTTGCCGCCGTCTTCGGTGCGGAAGATGCGGTTGAAGGTGCCGACGACGAAGCCGGTGCTGTCGTTTTCAAAGTACACATCCAGAAAAGGCTGGTTGCCGCCGGCGGCTTTGAGGCTTTTCTCGCGCTCGACCAGCGCGGCGGCATCGGGGGCTGCTTGAGCCCTGGTAGTGATTCACCGCCAGTTCGGCAGCCTTCACGCCGTCCAGCTGGCGAACCCAGGTGGCGCCAGCGTCGGCCGAATGCAGCACCACGCCGCCGTGACCGACCGCCCAACCCTTTTGGGCCGACGGAAAGCTCACCGCGACCAGGTCCGACTGGCTTGGCACGGACGCCTGTTTCCAGTTCGCGCCGGCATCGTCCGAATAAATGATCAGGCCGCGCAGGCCCACCGCGACGATGCGCGATCCCGCCATGGCGGTGCCGAGCAAGGCGCTGCTGGCGCCCAGACGGGTTTGCACGGCCGGACTGCTGATGGGGTTTTCAAAGGCGAGGGCCTGCCCCGCCGGGATGCTGCTCGACAGCAGCAGGGCTGTAACGATCCCTGCCATTCTTTTTATAGGCATGCTGTTCTCCTCGGGGTACACATTGCCGGCCCAGACCGGCATCGGGCGGACGAACACCGGGCCGGGCCCGGGTCGTCCGCACAGGGCTCCGCTTAGCGGATGCCGCCCCCTGCGAGGGCTTCGGAGCTGAAGAAGTTATTCGGCTTCGGCTCGGTCATGATCCAGCCGCCGCTGTCGGTCACGTTCTGCTGACGGGCGTAGTTGCCGGTCGCGAGATCCGTGGTGACCCATTCATCGGTGCTGTGGCCGTGGGTTTCGTAAAGGGAGATCGGCAGCGAGTGGGTCACGCGGTAGATCTGGCCGGACGAGTCGTAGCCTTCGCCGATACCGATTCCGGGCATGTCCTCATCCCAGTAGAGGGTGCGCTTGGGATAGACGTGACGCTTGCCGTCCTTGAGGGTCGCTTCCACCACCCAGACGCGGTGCAGTTCCCAGCGGACGCAGTCCGGGTTCATGAAGTTCTTGGTCTTGAACGCCACGGCATTGGCGCACTGCTTCGGGTCGCGGGCCTTGTAGGTGTTGTACGGAATGTACATCTCCTTCTTGCCGACCATCTTGAAGTTGTAGCGGTCGAGGGCACCGTAGAAGACGGCCGCCTCGTCCACCGTGCCGGCGCCGCCGCCGGTGGGGCTCGGGGTGTCGTAGGCGATGTCCGGCGACAACTTCACGCGGCGCTGACCCGGCAGGTAGGACCAGGCGCGGCGACCGACGTTGACCATGTCCACCGAGTCATGCACGACCAGCTTCTCGCCGGCCTTGCGGGCGGGGTCGTGGTAATCCACGCGAATCTTCTCGTAGGGCTCGTCGGCGCTGATCGGGGTGGTGCGCTTCGGGTCGAAGATCGGGTACTGGATGTACATCGTGGCGATGCCGGTGGTGGTGTTGTTGCCCTGGGTATCCACCACGGTGCCGGTCATCCCTTCGGACATCAGGGCGTAGCCGTCGTACTTGAACAGGCGGTTCCACATCACTTCGTTGCCGTTCTTGGGCACCGGGAAGGGAATGCCGGCGTAACAGCCTTCCAGCTGCAGGCCGTCGTTGATGGTCTTGCACACGGTGGCGTTCTTGATGGAGTTATCCGTGTACAACTTGGGTAGTTCACCGTGCGGTGGGTCGGGTATATCGATGCGATAGCCGGGTACTTCTTCATCATGGCCCGGTGCCTTCGGCGAGCTTGCCCGGGTACTTGTCCATGTTCTTGGCGTCGATGGAGAACAGCGGCTTTTTCATCGGCGTAGGGGTCGGGGCGAACCTTGGGGTTCTTGGCATCGAAGCTGGCCGGCGGCTTGATCGGGCCGGTGTAGGCCGGAATGCTGCCGTCCTTGTTGCCGGCCTTTTCGGCGCCCCAGGGCAGCAGGGTCGAGCCGAGCTGCTTGGCTTCGTCGGCCGTTACCGCCGCGAGGACGGGAACCGAAAGGGTCGAGGCAACCGCCATGGCGATCAGAGTGCGAACGTTGTTTTTCATGCTTTGTCTCCTGCCTGATTTTTAGAATGTGGTCTTGAACGTGAAGGACAGCCAGCCGCGGTCGTTGTTGTAGCCGTTGCCGTTGGCCGCGGTGACAACGTTGGTGATCGGGTCGCGGATGTAATTGCCGAAGTAGTTGGTGTAGGCCAGATCAAACTTGTACTTGGCCTGGTAGTCGGCGCCGACGCCGATGCTCCACGAACCGCTGTTTTCGTTGCCGCCGAAAGGCACCGGTGAGTTGCCCTTGAGGCCGATGTCGTAGTGGATCGGCATGGTGATATCGACGCTGGGCAGGGCCTGGAACCAGGTCGGGGTGAAGGTTGCCGAGACGCCGTAGGCCGAATTGGTGGCACAGCCGTCCATCTGGTTGCCAAGGCAGCTGCCGACCAGCTTCTCGTGGTTGAAGAACTCCTTGGTGCCCTTGTCCGCACTGGCCAGGCGGCTGTACGAGAGTTCGGCCAGCAGGGTTGCCGAATCGAACACCGGGGTCTTGCCGACGTAGGCCAGGGCGTTGAGCAGGCCATGCCAGGTGGAGCCGCGGGCGATCTGGGTGGCGCCTGACTTGGTGGCCAGGGCGCCATTGTCACGCCGCACCATTTCCGCGCCGAAGGCGATGCCGGCGAGCTGCTTGGAGACGCTCACGCCCCACAGGCGCACATCCTCGGCGTAGGCGTTGTAGAGACCGCTCGGGCCCGCAAGAATGGTCGGAACCTTGTCGTCGAAATTGCGGTAGTACAGGCCGATGGTGGCCTGGGCCCATTCCGGCGTCAGCTTGGTATTGATGCCCCAGCTGCCACGATTGCCCGGCTTGTTGCTGTGACGGTCACCCAGGTAAGGCGTACCGAACACGTCGGTTCCCCCGGCGAAGGGAAAGTCGAAACCGGCCAGGTAAGTGCCGCCTTCGGGGAGGCGGTAAGGTGCCCACTCGAGGAAGTACTGGGCCGCCACCGACACGGTGTCGTTGATCTGGGCCTGGGCGGACAGCTGGTTCAGCGGAAGGAACAGTTCCTTCGCCTCGATGCCGGGGGTGGCCAGCGCCTTGCGGAAGTCCACCGGCCCCTGGGAGTAGGACACGCCGTGGATCGGCGAGAACAGGGATTCGCCCCAGTAGTTGGTGTGGCGACCGAACTTCACGTTGATCGGCACATTGCCCACGTCGATACGGCCGAAGACGAAGGCGTCGAGCAGCTCACCGGATTTGGTGTAGTAGCGCTTGACCGTATCCGAGTAACGCCCGCCAGGGTAGAAGTTATGCCCCCCGACCACGTTGTTCGGATTGGTTTCTTCCTTGTCGTTGTAGGCCGCGTCGTACCAGGCCATGCCCGACACCCGGGCGCCGAAGCGCTGCTTGATCACCACGTCCAGTTCGGAGAGTACGTCGACACGGTTGGTGACGATGTCGCCGTTGTTGAACTTGTGGTCGCCCGAGCTGAAGGTGGCGCTGTTGTGCAACGCCGGGTCGCGCGACTGCATGCGCATGCCCAGGTTGTACTTGACCGTGTTGTCCCAGCGAACCTCGACGTCCGGGTCGCCGGTTTCTATCTTGAAAGCCTGGGCGTTACTGGCGGCCAGGGCTGCAAGCGCAGCGGCAACGGCCAGCGCAGAGCGGCGTGCCTGGATTGTCTTTACGGATTGTTGTCCCACTTTATACCTCCTCCGATGTATTTCGATCGAGGCCGCCAGATGCACTTGTTCTCCGGTGACCCTCTTTTTTTAGCTACTTAAAAAACCATCTAGCTCGTTTTTTTTGTAAGACTACTCCCAAAAATTTGGGCTGCCAAGCGTCAGGATCGAAAAAATCGAGAAATGCGAAAACGGGGCACCAAGCCAGTGACAAAACTTATTTTTTTGCCCGCCCATAACGGCCCTGCGAATGCCGCTGAAGCGGCCCTGCGATGGCGGCCACGCCTTAAAACAACCGTGGCGTGCGCGCTTCAGAAACCTGAAACGCGCACGCCACGGCGGGTGACTCGCGATGAAGCGCCCTGGGCGCGAAGCCTCAGTCGATCACGACCACCAGGTCCTTGGCGTCCACCGACTGGCCCGACGCGACCAGGATTTCCTTGACCACGCCGTCACGCGGGGCATGCAGGGCCATCTCCATCTTCATGGCTTCCAGGGTGACGATCACGTCGCCGGCCTTGATCTCCTGCCCCGCCTTCACCGCCACGGTGACGACCAGGCCCGGCATCGGGGCGGCCACGTGGGCGTCGTTGCCCTCGTCCGCCTTGCGACGGCCGACGACCTTGGCGGCCAGCTTGCGGTTGGGCACCTTGATGATGCGTTGCTGGCCGTTGAGTTCGAAGAAGACCTTGACCTGGCCTTCCTCGTCGGCCTCGCTCATGGTCAAGAGGCGCACCACCAGCGTCTTGCCACGTTCGATCTCCACGGTGATTTCTTCACCGGGCGCCATGCCGTAAAAGAAGATCGGCGTCGGCAGCACCGACACCGGGCCGTAGCGCCGCGACAGGGTGTTGAATTCCGTGAACACCTTCGGATACATCAGGTACGAGGCAAATTCGTTCTCGTCCAGATGACGCCCGCACTTCTTCTCGGCTTCGGCGCGCACGGCCACCAGGTCGGCCTCGGGCAGCAGCGCACCGGGACGCTCGGTGATCGGCGCCGCGTTCTTCAGCACTTTCTTCTGCAGCGCCTCGGGCCAGCCACCCGGCGGCTGGCCGAGGTCGCCGTGCATCATTTCCACGACCGAGGCCGGAAAGGAGATTTCCCGCGCCGGGTCGAGCACGTTTTCGGCGCTGAGGTCCTGCGCCACCATCATCAGCGCCATGTCGCCCACCACCTTGGACGACGGGGTGACCTTGACGATGTCGCCGAACAGCTCGTTGGCGCTGCGGTAGGCGCGCGCCACTTCGTGCCAGCGCGTATCGAGGCCCAGGGAGCGGGCCTGCTCCTTGAGGTTGGTGAACTGGCCGCCGGGCATTTCGTGGAGGTAAACCTCGGATGCGCCGGACTTGAGATCGCTTTCAAAGGCGGCGTACTGCATGCGCGCGGCTTCCCAGTAGAAGCTGATCTGGCGGATCGCTTCCGGGTCCAGCCCCGAGTCGCGTTCGCCGTGGCGCAGGGCCTCGACGATGGAGCCCAGGCAGGGCTGGGCCGTCATGCCCGACATGGCGTCCATCGCCGCGTCGACCGCATCGACACCGGCGTCGATGGCCGCCAGCACCGTGGCGGCGCTGATGCCCGAGGTGTCGTGGGTGTGCAGGTGCACCGGCAGGCCCACTTCGTCGCGCAGGGCCTTGACCAGCACGCGGGCCGCGGCGGGCTTGAGCAGGCCGGCCATGTCCTTGATCGCCAGGATGTGGCAGCCGGCCTTTTCCAGCGCCTTGGCCATTTTCACGTAGTAATCGAGGGAATACTTCGAGCGCTTCGGATCGAGGACGTCGCCGGTGTAACACAGCGCGCCTTCGGCGAGCTTGCCGGTCTCGAGCACGGCGTCGATGGCGACGCGCATGTTGTCCACCCAGTTCAGGCAGTCGAACACGCGGAACAGGTCCATGCCCGCCTCGGCCGCGCGATGCACGAAGTGGCGCACCACGTTGTCCGGATAGTTGGTGTAGCCCACACCGTTGGCGCCCCGCAGCAGCATCTGGGTGAGCACGTTCGGCGCCTTGGCGCGAATCAGCGCCAGGCGCTCCCACGGGTCTTCGTTGAGAAAGCGCATGGCCACGTCGAAGGTGGCGCCGCCCCAGCATTCCAGCGACAGCAACTGGGGCACGCCGCGGGCGTAGGCATCGGCCACGCCGACGATGTCGCGGGTGCGCATGCGGGTGGCCAGCAGCGACTGGTGGGCGTCGCGCATGGTGGTGTCGGTGATGAGCACGCGCTTCTCGTTGCGCATCCACTCGGCAAATTTTTGCGGGCCGAGCGCTTCAAGGCGCTGGCGCGTGCCGGGCAGGATGCCGGACGCGAAGTGCGGGGCCTCGGCCATGCGTGCATGCTCGGCCGGGCGGGCGCGGTCGCGGGTTTCGGGGTGGCCATTGACGGTGACGTCGGCCACCCAGCCGAGCAGCTTGGTAGCGCGATCCTTGCGCTTCCGGAAGTCGAACAGCGCGGGCGTTTCGTCGATGAAACGGGTGGTGTAGTCGTTGGCGATGAAGCGCGGGTGGCTCACCAGGTTGTGCAGGAAGGCCAGGTTGGTGGCCACGCCGCGGATGCGGAATTCGAGCAGCGCCCGGTCCATGCGCTTGATGGCCTCTTCCGGGGTCTGGGCCCAGGCGGTGACCTTTTCCAGCAGCGGATCGTAAAAGCGCGTCACCACCGCGCCGGAGTACGCCGTGCCCCCATCCACGCGGATGCCAAAGCCCATTGCGCCCCGGTAGGCGCTGATGCGGCCGTAGTCGGGGATGAAGTTGTTTTCCGGGTTTTCGGTGGTGATGCGGCACTGCAGCGCGTGGCCGCTGAGGCGGATGTCGGCCTGGGCCGGAATGCCGGTCTCGGCGGTGTCGCCGATGTGCTTGCCTTCGGCAATGCGAATCTGGGCCTTGACCAGGTCGAGGCCGGTGATCATCTCGGTAACCGTGTGCTCGACCTGGATGCGCGGGTTCACCTCGATGAAGTAGAACTCGCCAGTGTCGGCGTCCATCAGGAACTCGACCGTGCCGGCGCCCACGTAGCGGGTCGCGCGGCCGATCTTCAGCGCGGCTTCGCACAGGCGGGCCCGGGTCGCATCGTCCAGGTAAGGCGCCGGGGCGCGCTCGACCACCTTCTGGTTGCGGCGCTGGATCGAGCAGTCGCGCTCGAACATATGCACCAGGTTGCCGTGGGTGTCGCCCAGCAGCTGCACCTCGACGTGGCGGGCGCGGCGCACCAGTTTTTCGAGATACACCTCGTCCTTGCCAAAGGCGCTCCTGGCCTCGCGGCGCGCAGCGGCCACCGCGTCGAGCAGCATGTCTTCGTTTTCGATCGGACGCATGCCGCGCCCGCCGCCGCCCCACGACGCCTTGAGCATCACCGGGTAGCCGACTTCCCGCGCCAGGCGCTTGATCTCGTCGCCGTCGTCCGGCAGCGGCTTGGTTGCCGGCATGACCGGCGCACCGCAGGACACGGCCAGATCGCGGGCCGATATCTTGTTGCCCAGGGTGCGCATGGTGTCGGGCCGGGGGCCGATGAAGACAATCCCCGCCTCGGCGCAGGCTTCGGCAAACTCGGGGCTTTCGGACAAGAAACCATAGCCTGGGTGGATCGCGTCCGCGCCGGCTTCCTTGGCGACGCGGATCACCTCTTCGATCGACAGGTAGCTTTCCAGCGGACCCAACTGGCGGCCTTCGCCACGGCCAACCGGGTAGGCCTCGTCGGCCTTGAAGCGATGCAACGAGAGTTTGTCCTCCTCGGCATAGATCGCGATCGTCGTGATCCCGAGTTCGGTCGCGGCACGAAAAACACGGATTGCGATCTCAGAGCGGTTGGCTACAAGCAGACGACGAATCATGGGAGTCTCTCTGGTAAAGGGGTGACACACTTTCAAGCAAGAAGCCCGCCTGAAGAAAAAAATATCGACAAATGCAAATTTTATCGATATTAATACACCCCACAATCGGGGTAAGCCCGATGTCCAGCCCACACCAACCCCGGCGCCCGGCCTGCTGGCACGAACCATCCGGCGGGCCAGGCATCCAAGGCGATGCTCCCTCGGTGTGCAGCCACGTCCGGGGCGCACTGCAACGGGGCGCCCCGGCGCGCTGAATCCCGGCGACGGGCTCGTCACAAGGTCACAATAAATCAACACTAGAGTTGTATTTATGACTCTAATGACTTTAAAAATTCAGTAAAGCCATATTTAAGACTCATTAACAATAGTTCTTTAAAGACATTATTATGTCTATAATGTTTTAAAAAACCCGGTAGAGACACTTGTATGGCTTTAACCGATCAAATCACCATGACAACGGAGGAATGGGAAACCTACCTCGGCGAACAGTTTCGGACCATGCGCATCCGGGCCAACCTGGAGCAGACGCAGCTGGCCACCCGCTCCGGGGTAAGCCTCGGCGCCCTCAAGAACCTTGAAGGCGGCAAGGGCTGCTCCCTCAAGACGCTCATCAAGGTCGCACGGGGGCTCGGCAGAACCGACTGGCTCGAAGCACTCGCCCCCAAGATCAGCGTGAGCCCCATGCAGTTGCTGAACTCCCGTACCCTGAAAGCCCCGCGGCAAAAGGTCTTTCGGCCCCGCAAGTGCAGCCCGTCGGAGTAGCCCATGTATCGTGCTGTGGACCTGATTGAAGTACGAGCCTGGGGCGCCACGGTCGGCGGTGTGTCCGTCGACCCCGGCCTTGGCTACTACGTTTTTGAATACGACCCGAAGTGGCAGGCACGGGGAATCGAACTGGCGCCGCTGACGATGCCCGTCGCCCAGCCCGTCCATGTTTTTCCCCTCTTGCCCGAGGCCACCTTCAAGCGCCTGCCGGCCATGCTGGCCGATGCCCTGCCCGACGACTTCGGCAACGCCCTCATCGACGCCTACCTGGCCAGGGAAGGTGTGGCCAAGGCCGCCATCACCGCGCTCGACCGGCTGGCCTACATGAGCAACCGGGGCATGGGCGCGCTGGAGTTTCGTCCGGCCCGTGGCCCCAAGCGGACCAAGGCCACGGCGGTCGAGATATCCCAGCTTGTGGCGGGCTCGCGGGAGGCTCTTTCGGGCAGGTTCGGTGGCGATCGCGAAACGGAAGCCGCAATCATGAACCTGATCCAGGTTGGCACCTCTGCCGGCGGCGCCCGGGCCAAGGCGGTGATCGCCTGGAACCCCGACACCAACGAGATCCGCTCCGGGCAGCTGCCCGCCGAAGCGGGATTCGACTACTGGCTGCTCAAGCTCGACGGCGTCGGCAGCGATTACGAACTTGGAACCGGCGGGCACTACGGGCGCATCGAGTACGCCTACTACCTGATGGCGAGGGCTGCCGGCATGAGCATGTGCGCCTGCCGGCTGCTCGAAGAGAACGGCCGCGCGCACTTCATGACCCGGCGCTTCGATCGCCAGAACGGAACAAAACAACACATCCAGAGCCTGTGCGCCATGCAGCACCTCGATTACAAGCAGCGGGGCACCCACGACTACAACCAGTATTTCCAGACCATCGCCGCGCTGGGCCTGCCGGACGTCGAACGGGCCGAAGGCTACCGGCGGATGGTCTTCAACGTGCTGGCCTCCAACTGCGATGATCACACCAAGAACCTGTCCTTCATCCTGGACAAGGGCGGGCAATGGCAGCTCGCCCCGGCCTACGACGTGACTCACGCCTACAATCCGAAAGGTGAATGGACGTATCAGCACCTCATGTCAGTGAACGGAAAATTCCGCAACATCAACCGGGCCGACCTCGAATCGGTCGGAGATCGCTACCTGGTGCCCGGCTACCGCGACATCATCAGGCAGGTCGCCGCCGCCCTCGCCCGCTGGCCGGAGTTTGCCGGGGCGGCCGGAGTGCCTGACAACGAGATGCTACGAATTCAGACCGACTTCCCTGTTGTCTAGGGCATCGACCAAAATTTTTCGATAACAACAACGACTGCAGCCCCGCCCGAAACACGCGCTGTTCATAGTGCGAAAAATGTATCTACAGGAATCCGACTCTTGAGCAATCAACTATTTCACCGCCTGGCTTTACTCGACCCTGCGGAACAGCGCGACCTGCTGCGCCACTGCCGGCATGGCATCGAGAAGGAAAGCCTGCGCGTCGATCCTGCCGGCCAGCTGGCCCTGACACCCCACCCCCGGGCACTGGGTTCGGCGCTGACCCACCCGCAGATCACCACCGACTATTCCGAGGCGCTGATGGAGCTCATCACCGACGCCCTGGAAAACCCCGCCGACACCCTCGGCGAGCTGGATGCCATCCACCGCTACAGCTACGCCCGCCTCGGCAGCGAGCAGCTGTGGACCCACTCGATGCCCTGCCCCCTGCCCGACGAAGCGACAATCCCCATCGCCGAATACGGCGCCAGCCATGTGGGCAAGCTCAAACACGTCTATCGCAAGGGCCTGGCCGTGCGCTATGGCAAGGCCATGCAGTGCATCGCCGGCATCCACTACAACTTCTCGCTGCCCGAAGCCCTGTGGCCGCTGTTGCAGCAGGACCAGGGCGACACCAGCCCGGCGACCGACTGGCAGTCGGGCTGCTACATCGCGCTGATCCGCAACTTCCGCCGCTACAGCTGGCTGCTGATGTACCTGTTCGGGGCCTCGCCGGCGCTGGGTGCCAGCTTTCTCAAGGGGCGCGAACACACCCTCGAAAAGCTCGGCGACGACACCCTGTTCCTGCCCTGGGCCACCAGCCTGCGCATGAGCGATCTCGGCTACCAGAACAACGCCCAGGCCAGCCTCACGCCTTGCTACAACAACCTGGAAAGCTACCTGGACAGCCTGCGCCAGGCCGTCTCCACGCCCTACCCGCCCTACCAGGCAATCGGCACGCACCGGGACGGCGAGTGGCAGCAGCTCAACACCAACGTGCTGCAAATCGAAAACGAGTATTACTCGAGCATCCGTCCCAAGCGCGTGATCGACAGCGGCGAGCGGCCGATCCAGGCCTTGAGCGCGCGCGGCATACAGTACGTCGAGGTGCGCTGCCTCGACATCGACCCCTTCCTGCCGCTGGGCATCGACCTGACTGCCGCCCGCTTCCTCGACGCCTTCCTGCTGTACTGCGCGCTCGAAGACAGCCCCACGCTGTCGTCCGCCGAGTGCCGCGAATGCACCACCAACTTCGCCCTCACCGTGAAGGAAGGCCGCCGGCCGGGCCTGCAGCTGAGCCATCGCGGCGCAGCGGTCGGGCTGAAGGAATGGGGTCTGCAACTGCTGGAAAGCATCGGCGCCTGTGCCGAGCGGCTGGATGCCGCCCACGGCAACAAGCTGCACCGCGAAGCCCTGGCCAGCCAGCGCGCAAAGCTCGAGGACGCCAGCCTCACGCCGTCGGCCCGCGTGCTGCAAAGCCTGAACGAGGACAAGCTGGGTTTCTTCGCCTTCGCCCGGCGCCAGTCCGAACGCCACGCCGCGTGGTTCCGCAGCCGCCCGCTGGAAAGCGCTGACGAAGCCGCCTTCGAAAAGGCCACCCACGACTCGCTTGCCGCCCAGGCAAAACTGGAGCGCGAGCAGCAGGGTTCTTTCGACGAGTACGTGGCGCGCTACATGGCGGCTGCAGCGGCCTGAGCCCGAAGACACAGCCCCTGAACCGGCCTTGCGGGCATTTGCCTGCGGGTCGGGTCAGGGGCTGGTGAAGTGCCCCGGGGTGTCTGGCGGCCCGCGCTACGAGTCTTTCACGATGCCGAACAGTCGCAGCGTGCCCTGGAACGCCTGGACGCTCACCTCCGGGTCGTAGCGCCTGAAGAGCGCTTCCTGTTTCTTGCGGTCTGAGGGCGGCATGGCATCGAGAATGAGCTGGCGCTCCTGCATGATCTCCCTCCCCATCCGCTCCGTGACAAAAACGAAAGTGATCGGCCAGTAGAGCCCATTGCTCTGCCGCAAATGAAAGCGCGGCATCGCGGGGCGAATCGCTTCGGTGCTGTAGCTTTTCATGATGGTTTCGGGGTCCGTTGGTCTAACCTTCATTCATAACTCATCACGGCCCCGACCGACTTGACTCAAATCACGCCAACGAGTTTTTGGCGCCGGAAACACCCTCAGCGGGTCGAAGAATCATGCCCGAGCCTCGACCCAGTTGATGAGTCCCTCGATCGTGCGAAAGTCGTCCGAAGCACGTGCCACTGCGACATCACTCATTTCCGTCCACATTCGCACCAAGGCATTGCCAGGCCCGATTTCAAGAACGACGTCAGGCTGCATTTCCTGCACGGCTCCAAGACAGCGCTCCCAGTCCAGCGGCGTGCAGATTTGTCGCGCGAGGGCCGCCAGTGCATCGTCTGCGGTTCGGGCCGAGCGACCATCAATGGCACTGAGCACCGGGAAAGCCAGGCGCACCGATCGATGAGCCTTCAGCATCAAGGCGAACGTGTCCGCCGCGGAGGCCAGCATGGGCGTGTGGGACGGCGTGGTGACACCAAGACGCACAACACGGCCTGCGCCCTGGTCTTCGGCAAGAAGCTGCGCCCGCGCCAAACCTGCCGCGGCACCACCCAGCACAAAATGATCCGGCCCATTGCGAATCGCCACCACCAACCCGCACACGCTGGCGATTGCTTCGACGGCGGGCAAGTGCAGCCCGATGACCGCCAGCAAGCCCGCCGGCCCACTGACGCACGCGTCCATCAGCTTCGCCCGTTCGGCGCACAAGGCCACGCCCGCATCGGCCGGAAAGGCACCTGCGGCGCAGCAGGCGGCCATCTCTCCGAGGGAGTAGCCGGCTACGCACACCGGACGCGGCAAATGGGGCTGCAATTGCTGCCACACGCTCATCTGCCAGGCAAAGATCAATGGCTGAGCAAGCCGGTTCGGTTGCAGGTCGGATGCCGTCAGCACCCCAGCCTGCCAGATTGACGGGATGGCCTCTGCGAGACGGGTCGCCAGCTCTGGCGATGCGTGCTCCCGCAACTGGGCGAAATGCTCCGGCTGCTGGCCGCCCTGTCCGCTGAAAAGAATGGCAAGTCGCATGGGCGGGCTCACAATCCCTCAAGGAAAAGGGTGACGCCAAGCAGGTCGGCACTGCCGCCGGGGCTGAGCCGGCGGGCCACGAAGCGGGTATGAATCGCTCTCGCGCGTGACTCCCAGTCTGCCGCCAGCACGCCGCCTTCCGAAAGAAATTCGCAGGCGAGGCGCTGGGCGAAAGCAAGCCCTTCCGCGCCACCGCGCCACAACAAATTGGTGTCATCAAGGCGTGCGACAAGGGCGAATAGACACTGGATGGCCGCCAGCTCCGGCTCGCCGGTGGCATCAAGCGCTGCACGATAGGCCGGCAGGCCGATCTCCAGCACTGCCGGAAATCCGTCGGCGGCTTCCTGCCGGGCGCCCCCGCAGCCGTAAAGACGAGTGACCTCCGCCCCATGGCTGCGCGCAGCCGGATTCGCGGCGCCGAGGATTGCATCAGCCCAGCGCTGCGTCACTGCCGCGCACACGGCTTCGGCCGACACGTGTCCACCTTCCGCAGCAAGGGCGCCCGCTGCGGCACACAGCAAGCCGATGTTGAAAATTGCCCCCCGGTGCGTATTGATGCCGCCAGTCGCGGCCAGCATTTTCGCCTCGGCCGCTACACCGAGCCGGCGCAGCGCCTCGAAGTCGGGTGCGGTGGCCCCGAGACGGGTGATTTCGGGAAAATATCCGCGAAGGGATTGCAAGCTGCGCAGGAAAGTACGGAAATCCATGTCCCCGTGGCTGCCGGAATCCGCAGGGCTGACCAGGCCGGGCTTGGGAGACAGCGCGACCTCCCGGTAGAGGGCCCGCACGGCCAGACTGCCGATCCGGGCAGCGCTGCCGTCGGCAAAACACGGGGTGGGCTGGACATTACCGAGCACACGGGCAAGAACTTCAGACATGCAGGATTTCCTCCTCGAACTGTGCCATCAGCACCGAAATGGGCAGCATTCCAACATCAACCTCGCCTTTCACCAGCACCTGCATGTCCGGCTTGTCCTGCGCCGCAGCCAGCTCGCGCCACGCCACCGCGCAGCCATCCGGAAAGCGGATCTCTCCGTCGAGGCCACATGAAACACTCGCGGCGGCCTCGGAGAGTGCGGCCAGGCACTCGCGCATCTGCTCGGCAGAACGAATGTCGCAGATCAGATCCACATCCGACCCGACATGGCGATACTCCAGACCGCTAAGCGTCTCCCAGGCCAGCGAGCCGTAAACCCCGACCTGGATACGATGCTCGGCCAGCCGTCTGTCCAGGGCCGCCAACGGCGCTGCCACCGATTCGCCCAGGCGCCCGAGGCAGTCGCGAATGCCGAGAGGCGCCCTCACCCCAAGTACATCAGCCCGCTTCACGAAACATCCGACGCGCCGCCGACCCTCGCTGGTCGCCGGCAGGGTCAGGCCGAGGAGAAGTGCGTCGGAACCGGCCACCTGGCGTGCAACCACCAGGGGACGGCCGCGCACGATCCAGCCCATCACCCGGGCTGACAACTCTTCATCCGCGATGCCGCAGTGAAAACGAACCGCCGCTCCGGGCCGCACGTAGGCCAGATCGTGTCGACGCATCTCGCTCACCTCAGGCTGCCAGCACGGCGGCCACGGTTTGCGCAGCGAGGCTCCGCCCCCCGCGCTCCCGTCCGGCGTCCATCCGACCATCGACGAGCAGGCCTTTGGCAACCCGTTGATCCAGCGCGGACTCCAGCAGTGCTGCGGTCGGCGCATCCCAGATCGCCTCGAGTGCGCCCATGCTCAGGTAGTTCTCGGCCCCCGGTGCAAAGGTCGGCGAGCTGCCGGCAAGTTCTACCAGGCGTTCATGGGCAATCTTGGTCACCCGGGCCATGGCCTTGAGGTCCATCACCCGCACCTGGGCATCGGCCAGCGCGTAGGTCTTGTCGGCCATCAGACCGAAGGACAGGAAGCCACCGCTGACCGCCTCGCCCGTTACCAGCGCGACGCTGACATGCCCCTGCCGACGCGCCAGATCAACGCAGCGGGCCAGGTGTGCGAGGCTGCCGTTGAGACACAGCAGCTCTTCTGCCCGCGAAAGGGCCTGCCCCTTGGTATCGACCAGGAAGACGATCGGCCGCCCGGGGTGCTGGTCAACGATGTCGAGGATGCGTCCGGCCAGGCCAAGGGCGATGTCGTGGCCGATGGCCGCCGCATCCGTGGTGCCCAGCACGGCAACGGTGCTGCTGGAGGTCTGGGCGGTACCGGCAATCAACTGGCCGAAAGTGCCCACTTCGTGCCCGGCGGGAAACAGGGCGTTGAGAATCTCGATGAGCTTCATGCTGGTAGTCCTTTCTTGGCGGCGACCAGGCTATCCCGGTCCATGAGCGATACCTCGGCAGGCCTGGCCATGCCCATGGCGGCCCAGACCTCGAGACCGTCCCGCATGCCGGCGAAACGTTCGCGTCGTTGCGTCAGACGTTTCTGTTCGGTGCGCAGTGCGCTGCTGCCGGGGGCCGGCTCGGTCAAGCCGGCGAGCAGGTCAATCGTGCTTTGACGAAAGCTTGCAGCATCGTCTTCCACGAGTTCGGCACAGTCTCCGGTGAGATAGCGGTGCTTGCCGCCAGTCACCCGCCATACGAGGGCGCGATCCTTGGAGTCGAACTCCTCGACTCCCGCAACCGTCTCGATGACTTCGGGGCCGGACAAGGCAAGACGCCCTTCCTCCGACATGACAATGGCCGAACACAGGCGCGATACGATGCCCATGCCGCCGAATGCACCACAACTGCCCCCGACAAGGGCAATGACCGGCACGCCGGCGGCGCGGGTGTCGAGCACCGCACGCATGATCTCGGAAATGGCGATCAGGCCTGCGTTGGCCTCATGCAGACGAACACCACCGGAATCCACCATGAAGACCACGGCGGCAGGCCGCTCCACAATCGCTCGACGAAGCAGTCCCACGATCTTGGCGCCGTGGATTTCTCCCACCGCCCCGCCCATGAACTGCCCCTCCTGGGCGATGAGCAGTACTGGCTTGCCACCCAGTTGACCGCTACCGACGATTACGCCGTCGTCAAAAGCACCTGGGATACCCAGGACGGCGAGGTGAGGACTCGGCTGGGAGACCTCCGGCGGCAGAAACTCCCGGAAGCTGCCGGCGTCCAGCAATTGAGCCACCCGGCTGCGGGCGCTGGCCTCGAAGTAGCTATGGCGCAAGGCCAGTTGGGTATGGACTGGAGCGTTCATTGGGCACCTCCGGTGTAGTCGCCAAGGGCTTGGGCCAGGCGCAGGGTGACGACCGCCGGGGTCGCCCCCATGTCGTTGATGGCGATGCGGGTGCCGCCCACCGGATGGCGGGAGGCGAAGTCGGCGATGACGGCTTCCCAGATCTTGCCGAAGCCGCGGGCCGAGGTCTTGATCGACACCGTGCAGGCGTCGGCTTCATCCCCCGGACGGATCAGGATTTCCATGTTGCCTGAACCGACCACGCCACACAGGGCGGCGCCGGCTGCGGGTCTGGCAGGATGGGCAGTAAAACGGAATTCGAGGTTTTCCATGGCGATCACCAGTTGCGGAAGCGGGTCGGAGGCGCGTAGAGGCCTCCGGACCAACGCACGAGGTCTTTGACGGAACGGGCCGCGAGCAGGTCGCGATTGGCCCGGCGGGGGTCGATGCCGAGGTCTTCGGCGCGGCGGATGATGCCGCGCTGGCGCAGCTGCTCGACCATCTTGCGGTCGCGCGCCATGCCTACGGGGGTGAAGCCGGCGACGCCGCGAATGGCCTGCTCGCGCTCTTCCGGCGTACGGCACAGGAGCAGGTTGGCAATCCCCTCCTCCGTGACGATGTGGGTCACGTCGTCGCCATAGATCATGATCGGCGGCAAATCCATGCCCATGCTTTCCTTGAGCTTCCAGGCATCCAGCTCTTCGACGAAGACCGGCGCCATGTGCTCGCGGAAGGTTTCCACCATCTGCACCACCAGCTTGCGACCGCGGATCGCGTCCGGTCCGCCGGCTTCGCGCCCGGCCTTGAGCCAGGCCGGCGAGGCGTGGCGTCGGCCGTGCGGATCGGACCCCATGTTGGGCGCCCCACCAAATCCGGTGATGCGCCCCAGCGTTGCCGTCGAGCTGTTGCCGGCCAGGTCGATCTGCAGGGTGGAACCAATGAACATGTCGCAGGCGTAAAGGCCGGCGGTCTGGCTGAAGGCCCGGTTGGAGCGCATGCTGCCGTCGGCACCGGTGAAGAAGATGTCCGAACGGGCGGCAATATAGTTCTCCATGCCGACTTCGGAGCCGAAGCTGTGGATCGACTCGACACAACCCGATTCGATGGCGGGAATCAGCGTCGGATGTGGATTCAGCGCCCAGTGGGTGCAGATCTTGCCCTTCAGGCCCAGCTCCGTGGCGTAGGTCGGGAGCAGCAACTCGATGGCGGCGGTGTCGAAGCCGATGCCGTGGTTGAGTCGCTTGACGCCGTACTCGGCGTAAATGCCTTTCAGGGCCATCATCGCCATCAACACCTGCACGTCGGTGATCTGTGCCGGGTCACGGGTGAATAGCGGCTCGATGTAGTTGGGGCGCGGCGCAACGACGTAAAAATCCACCCAGTCGGCCGGCACATCGACCCGCGGCAACTTATCCACCAGCTCATTCACCTGGGCGATCACGATGCCACCTTTGAAGGCCGTAGCCTCGACGATAGCCGGTGTGTCTTCGGTGTTGGGGCCGGTGTATAGATTGCCGGCAGCGTCGACAGCCTGGGCGGCAATCAGGCAGACGTTCGGTGTCAGGTCGACAAAGTAGCGCCCGAACAGCTCCAGGTAAGTGTGGATGGCTCCAATCTCGATCTGCCGATCCTGCACCAGGCGTGCCAGTCGGCCGCCCTGCGGGCCGGAAAAGGAGAAGTCGAGCTTGCTGGCAATACCCCGCTCGAACAGATCGACGTGGCTCGCCAGCGCCAGCACCGACTGCACCATGTGAAGGTCGTGGAGGCGTTCCGGATTGCAGTCGGCGAGCGCTTCAGACAGAAAGTCGGCCTGCTTCTGGTTATTGCCTTCAAGGCACACCCGGTCGCGGGGCTCGATCACCGCTTCGAGCAGCTCTTTGATTCGGGGCGTCGCGATTCGGCGTTCAAAACCGAGGCTTGCCGCCCTCTCCAGTCGGCGCTGGCGCCCCTGGCGACGGCTGTCCCAGGCGCGGATAGGGTTGGGAGCGTTCATGGCATCTCCTGTGATGTTGTAAGTTGGAGCCGGGACTAGCCGACGATGGCTTTGGTAGCCAGGAACAGAACCGAGGGCCCCATCAGGCAACCAAGGCCGGTGTGGAAGGTGGCCACCAGGGCACCGTAGGGCACGAGACGCCGGTCAGTTGCTGCGAGACCCGCCGACACGCCACTGACCGTGCCGGCGAGACCACCGAAGACCATGGCCGAGCGAGGGTTGTTGAGACCCATGAAGCGGGCCAGGGCGGGCGTGAACACCATCACCATGATGGCCTTGATGAGGCCGGTGGCGATGGACAGGGCCATCAGGTCAGAACTCGCACCGATGGCTGCGCCAGTGACCGGGCCGACGATGTAGGTGACGGCACCGGCACCGATGGTGGTCATGGCCACCGCATCGGTATAGCCCATCGACCAGGCCACGCTGGCCCCGACAACGAAGGGGATGAGGGTGCCCAGCAGCAGAGCCATCACGCCGACCAGGCCGGCTTTTTTGGCTTCATCGACGTGCACCTCGAATGCCGTCGCGACGATGGCAAAGTCCCGCATCATCGCGCCGCCCATCAGGCCGATACCGGTAAAGATCTTGAGATCCGCGAGCCCTTTGCTGCCGCCAGTCTGGATACCGCCCCAGTACGCAAGGCCCAGGCCGATGACGATGGCGATGGCAGACCCGTGCACTCGACCAAAAGTGAGATATCGGGATAGGTGGACCGAGATCCACATGACGATGCCGACAAAGGCGAAAGCAGTCACGAGGGGGTTTTCGCGCAGGGCGTGTTCAATCATTTCCATGGTTGTTCTCCGTGTGGGTCAGTCAGGTTTCGTCAGCAACAGTGCCGACCTGCCAGGTGCTGTCCTGATTCTTCGGTCCGGTGCGATTGATGAGCGCGATCACGCATGCGCAAAGAGTCACTGCGCCAAGCGCGGAGATAAGCGCCACAGGGCCACCCTTCAGGGCTGCAACCACGTTTTGCTGGGCCGCCATGGCGACTACGACCGGGATGTACATCGCGGCCCAGAAGCCGACGCCCGCCTCCGTGGTATCCGGCATCAGGCCACGTTTGTGCAGATAAACCCGTACGGCGATAAGCAGCATCATCGCAATGCCGACACCGCCGACGTTTGCCTTGACACCAATGAGACTGCCAAGCAGGTCGCCTATATAGACGCCGAGCAGGTGGCAGGCAGCCAGGATGGCTGTTCCGTAAATGATCATTTGATTCCTCCTATTACGTGGTTTGGACACCGGGATGAGTTGTCAGGGGCTTCTTCAAGAGCCTTCAATTCACTAAGCTCACAAACTGCGCTTATGTATTCATAAACTTTGTTTGTGTATACAAGAATAATCCACGTGGACACAAAGTCAAGGGCTTTGTATAGTTAAAAACAGGAGGTAAACATGGACACACAAATCCCCGCGCCACACCGGCGCCCCGGACAGCTTGGAGAAGAGATTGAGGAACGTATCGTCACCGGCGTTTACCCGCCGGGCATGCATCTGGACGAACAGGAGCTGGCCGCTGCGTTCGGGGTGTCGCGCACCCCGATCCGTGAAGCGCTTATTCAGCTGGCGTCCATAGGTCTGGTTGAAATCCGTCCGAGGCGTGGTGCCACGGTGCCGGAGATGAGTGCCGACCGCCTGTGTGAGATGTTTGAGGTGATGGCCGAACTGGAGTCGATGTGCGGGCGTCTCGCCGCCCGGCGCATCCTGCCCGCTGAACAAGCTCGACTCAAGGAAGCCCACCTGGCCTGTGAGGCGGCCCGGGATGCGGGCAAGCACGACTTCTATTACCAACTCAACGAGGTATTCCACCGCTGCATCTACGACGCAAGTCACAACGAATTTCTGGCCGAGCAGGCCACCGCCTTACATCGCAGACTGCGACCGTACCGGCGCCTGCAACTCAGGGTGCGCAACCGGATGGCGTCCTCTTTCACGGAGCACGCGAACATTGTGGAAGCGATTAATGCAGGCCGCAGCGAGGATGCAGCAGCGTTGCTGCGCAGCCACGTCGTAGTTCAGGGAGAACGCTTCACCGACCTTGTCGCCACGCTGCGTCAGATGAATTCACCCTCAGAGCCGGCGCCGGCCGGCGCCCTCTGAAAGTATTGCCCAGGCTGCTGCGCAACCGCGCAGCGGGCCTAGGGGCAAACCCGGCGCCAGCCCTCGGCGCCGGGCACGCGCCTATTTCCTGGCCCTCTTCAGCAAGCAGAAGATGACTTCATGCAGTTCGTCGTCATCGTGAATCTCTGCGGCAAAGGCATCACAGCTCGGCTCATCCACCAGAACCCGCTCGGCGAGCACCAGAAAATCCGACAGTTTCTCGGGATCATGCAGTTGCCCCACGGCAATCCGGAAAGCCAGCCTGCTCGGCACGCAATACCAGATGTCGTAATAGAGATCGATGAGCCCGACGCAGGGAATCATCGGCAGACGTTCGGCCAACTGGCGAATGAACTCGGGGTCTGGCCCGTAACTGATAAGGTTGTCCAGCTCGCTGCGGACATCCGCGCTTTGAGCGTCCAGCCAGACGGCGGTTGAAGCAGTCATTGGAGGTGTTGAGTTGTGCCCAGCCGCAAGGATACCGGTGCCGGCCGGGGCTGCATCGCACCGAGCCCTTGCCCCGGTTCATTTCGAACATGCACCCCACCCGGCAGATCGGGCGGCTCCGTGGCGCGTCCAGGAATAAATTTAACGGGATTCCGTCCGTAAAAAGAGGGGCCATTCAAAACTACAGCCACGCCTCCCGATGCGCCGTCTTGCCCTCCTCCTGACCCTGCTCCTGACATTTTTCTGCAGCCCAGGCTTTGCGGACAACTGCGACAGGCTGCCCAACCCGTCGGTCAGCCTCACGCTGCACGAAGAACCCATCAGCCTTGATACACGCACCGGCATCAGAACCCTCACGCTGCTTGGCCCCCTTCCCATGCGGCCGGGGAAGCACGTCCTGGGGCTCACGAGGGGCACCGCGACGGTCCGGTTTGAAACACGCATGGCCGCGTATGTGGATCCGACCGGGCAGTGGGAATGCGCCAGCCCGCACATCACCGTGAGCTATGGCTTCAGCCCCATGACCGTCTACGTTGCCAGGGAGTTTCCGGAGGGGAGCTGCGCCTACCGGGAAATCTATCAGCATGAAATGCGCCACGTTCGCGCCTACCAGACGCACCTCAAGCACATCGAACAACGCCTTGCCGACACCCTCAATGAGCGCTTTGCATCTGCCAGCCCCTGGCGCGGCCCGCGCGGTCAGGCGAGCGCCAGGCTGCAACAGGAGCTCGAAGCGCGTTGGGCGCCTTACGTCAAACGCGAGATCAACAAGGTCGACGCCGCCCAGGCCCTCATCGACACGCCCGAGGAGTACGCCCGCGTCGCCGCGAGCTGCGGCGGTGAAATCAGGAAAATCACTCGCTGAGCGAACTGCCGGGTATTTCCAGGCAACTAGCGCTGCGGAGCAGCAATGCATTTTTCCAGCTGACTTTTCGGCGCCCGCTGAATTCGCCGAAGAAGCTCGACCGACACGTCACGCACTTTATGGCGCAGGCGTAGCTCATCCTCCAGGCGCAACAGAAGGCTCGCCGCCATCTCTGCGTCCGCCAGCGCGCGGTGGTAGCGGCCGGCAACCGGCAGCTTCGCGTACTCGACCAGGGCGCCGAGCTTGTGGCTCGGTGCAAGCGGAAAAATCCGGCGCGACAGCAGCAATGAACAGACGAAATCCTGCTTCCTGGCCCGCTGAATTCGCGCCAGCTCGGCATCCCAGAACCTCGAATCGAACGACGCGTTGTGGGCAACCAGCGGGTAGTCGCCGACAAAATCGGACACCTCCCGCATCACCTCTGCCACCGGCGGCGCGCGGCGAATCATGGCGTCGGAAATCCCCGTGAGGGCCTCGATGTACGACGGAATGCGGACTCCGGCATTCATGAGGCTCTGGTAGCGGTCGACGACCTTGCCGTTCTCCAGGAGCACCGCGGCAATCTCCGTCGCCCGGTCACCCTGGGCCGGCGACAAGCCCGTGGTTTCGAAGTCGATTACTGCAACAATCTCCATTACTCGTCCTATCGCTGAATGTCACAGGGCCGACGCTCTCATCGCGCCTAAAAACCCGGCAACCGGATCCTGCACACGGATGCCGCGCGTCGGCAAGGGCGTGCTCGGCCACCGTGTTCGTGCCGCCCTTCAGAAGCCAGCGCTTCCCGTAGCAGCGGTTCAGGCTTGCTCCCGGACTGGCCAAGAACTCGCGCAAGGTCCGGTGCGAAAAAACCGGCGCAGAAAGCAAAAAAGCCCCGATTTCTCGGGGCCTTTTTGCTGATACTTTGGCGGAGAGTGAGGGATTCGAACCCTCGATGCAGGTTTGTGCCCGCATGCTCCCTTAGCAGGGGAGTGCCTTCGACCTCTCGGCCAACTCTCCGCAACAGCCGCGCATTATAGGTAACACACGGCTCTAGAGCAAATTATTTTTTAAGCCTGATCGAGGCCAAAAGCGCGGTGCAGCACGCGAACGGCCAGTTCCAGGTATTTCTCGTCGATGGCGACGGAAATCTTGATCTCGGAGGTGGAGATCATCTGGATGTTGATGCCCTCTTCGGCAAGGGTGCGGAACATGCGGGAGGCGACACCCGGGTGGGAGCGCATTCCGACGCCGACGATGGAAACCTTGGCCATCGTGCGGTCGCCGCGGATTTCGCGGGCGCCGATGTGGGACTGGACGTCTTCGAGGATCTTGACGGCCTTGTCGTAGTCGGGACGATTCACCGTGAACGAGAAGTCCGTGGTGCCGTCGTGGCCGACGTTCTGGATGATCATATCCACATCGACATTGGCATCGGCAACCGGCCCGAGGATCTGGTAGGCGATGCCCGGCTTGTCGGGAACGCCCAGCACGGTGATCTTGGCTTCGTCGCGGTTGAAGGCAATGCCGGAGATGATCGGCTGTTCCATGTTGTTCTCTTCCTCAACGGTAATCAGGGTTCCTTCGCCTTCCTCCTGGAAGCTGGAAAGAACCCGAAGCTTTACTTTGTACTTGCCGGCGAACTCCACCGAGCGGATCTGCAGCACCTTGGAGCCGAGGCTGGCCATTTCCAGCATCTCTTCAAAGGTGATGGTGTCCAGCTTGCGGGCTTCCGGCACGACACGCGGGTCGGTGGTGTAAACACCATCCACGTCGGTGTAGATCTGGCACTCGTCCGCCTTGATCGCGGCAGCCAGCGCAACACCGGTGGTGTCCGAGCCGCCACGGCCGAGGGTTGTGATGTTGCCCTCCTCGTCCACGCCCTGAAAACCGGCCACGACCACCACCGAACCGGCATCGAGGTCGCGCCGGATGTTTTCTCCGTCGATGTCGAGAATGCGTGCCTTGGTGAAGGAGTCGTCGGTAAGGATGCGCACCTGACCACCGGTGTAGCTGCGGGCATTGACTCCGGCTTCCTGGAGCGCCATGCACAACAGGCCAATAGTGACCTGCTCGCCGGTGGAGATCACCACGTCGAGTTCGCGGGGGCTGGGGTTGGCACTGATTTCCTTGGCCAGACCGATCAGCCGGTTCGTCTCGCCGCTCATCGCGGACAGGACGATTACCATCTGGTGTCCCTGGGCATGGAACTTCGCGACCCGCTGGGCCACGTTCTTGATCCGTTCGGGGGTTCCGACGGAAGTGCCGCCATATTTCTGAACTATGAGCGCCATCTTGACTTCTAAGAAGATGTTGATGTGGAAAACGCGTGATCTTATCGGATTATGCGAATTCTTGCAGCAGCGCGATTTTTCCGGGGCATGTGAATCAGGTCACGCTCAGACCGTGTGGAAAACACTAACCCATACAAATACGGCGTTGTATCTGTTGCGAGTAGTAATCTATACTTTCTGGCATATAACGAAAGTTATAGAAGAAACCTGCGGCCAGGCCGTAATAGCCAACAGAGTCAAACCCTTGAGGAAGCCAACATGAAAACCACCGAAAAAGTTGATGTACGTGAAATCCGTCGCAAGCTGGGCATGAACCAGTCCCAGTTCTGGTCGAAGATCGGCGTGACCCAGAGCGGCGGTTCCCGCTACGAGAGCGGTCGCAACATTCCGCGCCCGGTGCAGGCCCTGCTCCGTCTGGTGCATATCGAACAGGTCGATATCTCCAAAATCAAGAAGGACGACGTGGAAGTGGTCGAATACCTGAAGGCCACCAACCCGGAACTCTTCAAGACCCTTAAAAAGGAAGCCCGCGCCAAGCGCAAGGAACGCGTCGCGCACTGAGCCGGCGGCAGCATGTCTGTCAGGGGCTGACCGTCACGGCCAGCCCGCCGGCGCCAAGTTTCGCCCTCACCGTGCGCGCAATCGTCTCCAGCTCGTCCGGCGCAAGTTGCTGCAGATGTGTGGCTTCCGGCTGAAACGATGGCCGCGCGACGCCGTACAGAAGCACGCCCTTCAGTGCAGCGCTTCCGGCGTATTCCAGCATTTCCCGGTAATGGTCGATCTGATCCTGCGACGGCACTTGCCCGTCCCAGCGAAACAGGCAGGTCTGCACCCAGGTCGGGCACAGGGATGCGCACAGGGCGAGACGCCTGGCGTGGGTGTGCGGATCCACATCGATGCCGTTGATGCGCGCGATATCGGCTGCGCTGCCGGCATCAAACTTGAACCACACTTCTCCTCCCGCCGCCGCCAGATGCTGCAGCGCCGTCTGCACATAGGGCCGGTCGACCAGGCTGCCGTTGGTAATCAGACGGATCGGCACCGCGTCGAGCCCCGCCGCGTTGCGAATCAACACCACCTTGTCGACGATTTCTGCAAAGGCCTTGCTGCCCGTCGGTTCGCCATTGCCTGAAAAGGCAATGTCGCGGATGACCCGCGCCTCCGGCGGCACCCGCTCTTGCATGAAACGGCCATGGAGCAGTTCGTCGAGAAACCCCTTCAGCTCGGCTTCAAGCAGCGCCAGGTCGATATCGGGCGCCGCGCCACGCACCAGGCCGGGCACCTGGCAATAGGCGCAGTGCCAGTTGCAGGCGTTGTTCGGGTTCAGGTTGATGCCCACCGACACGCCGCCAGCACGCCGCGACACGACCGGGTAGATATAGGTCATCGCGCTGAAGCTGCGATTGTGGTCGGTCACGGTCAGCATCTGCGGTGGCTGGATCATGCTGTGGTCGAGGTCCAAAAACGAGGTGCGTATAATATCGAAATCTTCTTTGCTACCCGGTGCTCCCATGCGTATTACGCGCCGCCTGGAATTCGACGCGGGTCACCGCATCCCCGACCACGCCAGCCAGTGCCGTCACCTCCACGGCCACCGCTACGCGCTGGAAATCACCCTGTCCGGCGAGCTCATCGAGACCGAAGGCTCGCCGGCCCGGGGCATGCTCATTGATTTCGGCGACGTGAAGGCGATCGCCAAGCAGCACATCGTCGACATCTGGGATCACGCCTTCCTGGCCTATCGCGGCGACACTGCCGTCGTGGATTTTCTGCAAGGCATGCCGGGCCACAAGACGGTTCTGCTCGACGTGATCCCCACCGCCGAGAACCTCGCCGCCGAGGCCTTCCGTATTCTCGAGCCGCTATATACAGGGATATACAGGGATCAGTTGCGCCTTGAACGGGTGCGCCTCTACGAAACCCCGAACTGCTGGGCCGACGCACTCCGTTCAGGACACGGTTAAGCCTTCTGCACGGCCTGGACAACCCGCAGCTCAAGGCTGGCCAGCCCGTCCACGGCCGCTTCGATCACTTCCCCCGGCTTCACCGGCCCGACGCCTTCCGGCGTGCCGGTGAAGATCAGGTCGCCGGCTCCAGACGAAAATAAGCCGACAGCCTGGCGACGATCTCCGCCACCGACCAGATCATGTCTGCCAGATCGCCATGCTGGCGCGCCTCGCCGTTCACCTTGAGCCAGATCGGCGCCGCCGCCGGGTGGCCACTGCGTTCAACCGGCACCAGCGGCGCAACAGGCGCCGAATGATCAAAAGCCTTGGCAGCCTCCCACGGCTGCCCCTTGCTTTTCAGGGCCCCCTGCAGGTCGCGGCGGGTCATGTCGAGGCCGACGGTGTAGCCCCACACGTGATCCAGCGCCTGCTCCACGGGGATGTCGGCCCCGCCGCGGCCAATCGCCACAACCAGCTCCACTTCATGGTGTAAATCCTGCGTCGCCGAAGGATAGATCAGTTCGCCAAGCGTGCCTGACCGCACCGGTACGACCGCGTCAGCCGGCTTGCAGAAGAAGAATGGCGCCTCGCGCGTCGGATCGCCCCCCATCTCCCGCGCGTGGGCCGCGTAGTTGCGCCCCACGCAGTAGATTCGCCTTACCGGGAACACACCCTCGCTGCCCGCAACCGGCAACACCGGAACGGGCGCCTGTTCAATCACGTAATCGGTCATTGCAACTCCATCCAAAAACACCGGGGTTCGTATGATGACCAAAGAGCCGGCCGAGGGCCAGAGCAAACTTGCGGTAACCGGCTACCACCTGCCCACTGCCCCGCGCCGCCACACTCGACGCGTTGTTCCCGATAACCCACACACGCAAATGGAGACAGGCATGGCCAAGAAAATCCTGATGATCTGCGGCGATTTCTGCGAAGACTACGAAACCATGGTGCCCTTCCAGGCCCTTCTGGCGGTTGGTCACACCGTGCACGCCGTGTGCCCTGACAAAAAGGCCGGCGACAGCATCGCCACCGCCATCCACGACTTCGAAGGCAACCAGACCTACACCGAGAAACGCGGCCACAACTTCACCCTCAACGCCACCTTCGCCGACATTCGCGCCGAAGACTACGACGCGCTGGTCATCCCGGGCGGCCGTGGCCCCGAATACCTGCGCCTGTACCCGGCCGTGATCGCTGCCGTGCAGCATTTCTTCAGCGCGGGCAAACCCGTCGCCGCAGTCTGTCACGGCGCCCAGTTGCTGGCCGGTGCCCGGGTTCTGGAAGGTCGAACCTGCTCCGCCTATCCGGCCTGTCAGGCCGAGGTCGAGCTGGCCGGAGGCACTTACGCCAATATTCCGGTGGATCAGGCCATCACCGACGGAAACCTCGTCTCGGCGCCCGCCTGGCCGGCCCACCCGGCCTGGATTGCCCAGTTCCTCACCCTGCTCGGCACCAGGATCAGCCTCTGATCCGGCGCCCGGCGCCCACGCCGGCACAAAGCCCCCGCAGCACCTACAATGGTCCGGCGGGGGCTTCCCCGTTTGAGCGCCCGACGATGTGCCAGATCTTCATCAACGCCGCCCCGGATCTCTACGCCACCCGCAGCCGCTCCATCCGCCTGCACGGCGTCGCCACCAGCCTGCGCCTCGAAAACCTGTTCTGGCAGGTGCTCGAAGAAATCGGCGAGCGCGACGGTCTGAGCGTACCGCAGCTGCTCGGCCGGCTCTACGACGAACTCTCGGCAAGCGGCCGACTCGACGAAAGCACGAACTTCACATCCTTCCTGCGTGTCTCCTGCCTGCGCTACCTGCAACTGCAACTGGCCGGCGGCATTCCCGCCGATCCCCGCGTCCCGATTCGCAGCCTCGACCCCGCCTGGGTACTGGCCGCCGAGCGACGCCCTTCAGCCTGAAAGAAGAACTATGATCGACCTGTATTACTGGACCACCCCCAACGGCCACAAGATCACCCTCTTCCTCGAAGAGGCCGGCCTGCCCTACACCATCCGGCCGATCAACATCGGCAAGGGCGACCAGTTTCAGCCGGATTTCCTGCGCATCGCACCGAACAACCGTATCCCCGCCATCGTCGACCGCAGCCCGAGCGGCGGAGGCGAGCCGATTTCGGTGTTCGAATCCGGCGCCATCCTGCTCTACCTCGCCGAAAAGACCGGCCGCTTCCTGTCTGCCGACGTCCGCACGCGCATCGACGCCCTGCAGTGGCTGTTCTGGCAAATGGGCGGTCTGGGCCCGATGGCCGGGCAGAACCACCACTTCACCCAGTACGCCCCCGAACCGGTCCCCTACGCCATCGATCGTTACGTCAAGGAAACCGCACGCCTCTACGCCGTGCTCGATCGCCGCCTTGCCGACCGCGATTTCATCGCCGGCGCCGACTACTCCATCGCCGACATGGCCTGCTACCCATGGATCGTCTCCCATCACAAACAGCGCCAGAACCTCGATGACTTCCCCGGCATCAAGCGCTGGTTCGAGAGCATCCGGCAGCGTCCGGCCACCATCCGCGCCTACGCCCTGGCCGAGCAGGTCAATCCGGCCCAGCCCCCCATGAGCGACGAGGCAAAGAAAGTTTTGTTCGGCCAGGATGCAAGCACTGTCACCAAGCCGTGAACCGGGGCCGGGACGCGGAAGCCGGCTTCCGGTAAAATTAACCTTTATTTGAAGCCGCCTCTTTTTCCCGGGCCCAAGACCGCTTCACCTTTCACCCGGCCCGCGCCCCTCTCCCATGACTGCTCCCATCGAACGCTTCGACCAGCTTGATCTCCAGGCGCCGCTCCTCGCGACCCTCACCGAGATCGGCTACGAAACCCCCTCGCCCATCCAGGCCGCCTGCATTCCGCTCCTGCTTGCCGGCCACGACATCCTCGGCGAAGCCCAGACCGGCACTGGCAAAACTGCCGCCTTCGCGCTGCCCGCCCTCCACCGCGTTGACATCGCCAAGCGCAACCCGCAAGTGCTCGTCCTCGCCCCCACGCGCGAGCTCGCCATCCAGGTTGCCGAAGCCTTCCAGCGCTACGCCAGCAAGATGCCGGGCTTCCACGTGCTGCCGATCTACGGCGGCCAGAGCATGGTCGTCCAGCTGCGCCAGCTCCAGCGCGGCGCCCACGTCATCGTCGGCACCCCCGGCCGTGTCATGGACCACATGGAGAGAAAGAGCCTCAACCTCGAAAGCCTCACCACCCTGATCCTCGACGAAGCCGACGAAATGCTGCGCATGGGCTTCATCGACGACGTGGAATGGATTCTCGAGCGCATTCCGGCCGAACGGCAAACCGCCCTCTTCTCGGCGACCATGCCGGACGCCATCCGCCGGGTTGCCCACCGCTACCTGAACGACCCGAAGGAAGTGAAGATCAAGTCGGCCACGGCGACCGTCTCCACCATCCGCCAGCGTTTCCTGCAAATTGCCGGCCCGCACAAGCTCGACGCACTGACCCGCATCCTTGAAGTGGAAGACGAATTCGATGCCGCCATCGTCTTTGTCCGCACCAAGACCGCCACCGTCGAACTCGCCGAAAAGCTTGAAGCCCGTGGCTACGCCGCCGCCTGCCTGAACGGCGACATGACCCAGCAGTTGCGCGAGCGTGTCATCGAGCAGCTCAAGAACAAAACCCTCGACATCGTCGTCGCCACCGACGTGGCGGCCCGTGGCATCGACGTGCCCCGCGTCAGCCACGTCATCAACTACGACATTCCGTACGACACCGAGGCCTACGTTCACCGCATCGGCCGCACCGGCCGCGCCGGCCGCGCCGGCAACGCGATCCTCTTCGTCGCCCCGCGCGAAAACCACCTGTTGCGCCAGATCGAGCGCGCCACGCGCCAGCCGATCGAAGCCCTCAAGCTGCCCTCCCGTGAAGCCGTCGCCGACAAGCGCGTCGCCTCCTTCCGCCAGCAGGTTAGCGAAGTGCTCGAGTCCGAAGACCTGAGCTTCTTCCTCAACGTGATCGCCGGCATGGAAGAGAACAACGAGTCGGACATCCGCGAAATCGCCGCCGCGCTCGCCTACCTGGCCCAGAAGGATCGCCCGCTGCAGATGCCGGACTCCGGCAAACCCGATTTCGCCCAAATGTCCGCTTCCGGCAAACCGGATCCGCGCCCCCCGCGTGAAACGCGCGAGCCCCGCGAAAACCGCGGTGAAATCCTCGAGCGTCGCCGCGACTACGCTGAAGGCCGCCTGGCCCGCTATCGCATCGACGTGGGTCGCGAGCACATGGCCAGCCCGAAGGACATCGTCGGCGCCATCGCCAACGAGGCCGGCATCGAAAGCCGCTTCATCGGCCAGATCAACCTGTTCGAGGACTACAGCACCGTCGAACTGCCGGCTGATCTCTCCAACGATGTGATCCAGATCCTGCGTCGCGCCCGCGTGCGTCAGCAGGCGCTGAACATCCGCCTCGCCAGCCCCGAGGAAGCCAGTCGCGAACGGGGCGGCGGCAGCCGTGGCGCAGGCCCGAAGAAGCCGTTCCGCAAGGAAGGCGGCTTCGATCGCCCGGCGGGTGGCTTCGGCAAGCCCCCGCGCAAGCCCAGGTCCTGAGCAAGGGGGCTCTGCGCCCCTGCGGATGTTGACCATTTCAGGGGAGCGCTTGCGTTCCCCTGATTTACTTGTGGATCAGCGCACCCTAGCTCAACCCAAGCTCATCGACGATCCGCTGCAAGGCTTCAAAACAGCGGAGATCAATGGCCTGCCCCACTTCCGAGCCCATGATTGCCAGCGTTTTGGCCACCGGCATCGCCCCACGGTAAGGCCGTTCGGCGGTGATCGCATCAAAGATGTCGGCGGTGGTGATGATCCGGGTTTCCAGCGAAATGGCCTCCCCGGAGATTCCCCGCGGATAGCCTTTGCCATCCAGGCGCTCGTGGTGGGCGCCTGAAACAATTGCCATTTCCGTAAAAGCGCCGATACGCGACAGGATGTTCTCCGTGTATACGGCGTGCTGCCTCACCGCGGCCCATTCGGTTTCATCCAGCTTGCCCGGTTTGTCGAGAATGGCATTGCTGACGCCCAGCTTGCCCATGTCGTGGAGCAGCGAGGCGCGCTTGAGCCAGCGCCGCCGACGCGGCTCCAGCCCCAGCTCGGCGGCAATGCTGTCGGCGTACAGCGCAACGCGGGCGCTGTGGCCCGAGGTGTAAGGGCTTTTCGAATCGATCACCTCGCCAAAGGCCGCAGCGATCTCATCCAGGTAATCATCATCCAGGGGCACGACAAACCGCCCCGGCTCGAGCGCGAACACGGCCTGATCCAGGTCGGGCGCCGACAGGCGCTCCCAGAAAGCGGGGTCTTCCGCACAACGCCGGAATGCAGACACGACCGCGGGGTCGAACCACGAGCCGCTGCGATCCTCCACCTCCCAGCCCGCCGCATCCGCGCCATCGGAAACATTGAACACATCCACCACCTGCGCCAGCAGGGCGATCCGCGAGGAAAGGGGAATCGCCTCTCCTTGCAGCCGCAGAGGGCGCCCGCCGCCGTTCCAGTGCTCGTCGAGGCTGTGGATGCCCATCGCCACACCCTCGCCAAAACGCAGCTGCCGCGCGATGTCCGCACCGCGGGTGCACCGGGTCTGGATCAATTCCTGGGCAATCTCGTCGCCACTCTGAATAATCCTGGCGAGCGCCTTGAAGCGCTCGGCAAGGCCTGCACCGAGGCCGGTATGGCCGATGACGAACTTCAAAACCTTGGGCAGACTGCCATTGACGGATTTGAAGTCACGCTTGAACACAAGGTCGTCACTCAGATACAGCTCGCAAATGCGTGCGGCATTGCTGCTGCAGCCCAGGTCCTTGAGCAGCAGCGTGTAATAAAGCTCCCACAACTGCTCGTCGTTCAAACCCATTGCACGCCCCACGTGCATGCCGATCCAGCAGCAACGCACACAATGGCCTTCCGGCTGCCCTTCGGTGATATCAAGAGCGTGACTCAGCGCCCCGATCAGTTCCGACAACGTCAATCCACCCAACGACATCCGATTCCTCCACCCGCTTCGACAGTGCCTGCCGCCCATTCCGGGCGACAGCCGACGTCAGACTAACGGCATGACACTTGCAGACTGTAGAGCGGTGGGCAGACAGCTGCTGCCGTGCCGGGCACACACTTCCTTTCGTTAAGCGGGCCGTGCTCTGTTAAAATTTAAAGTTACAGTCATCATTTTGTAACAATACAAAACCATGTTCGGACGTCTCCTGCCCCAAGAGGGCCGTTTTTTTGACTACTTCAATAACCATGCCGAGCAAATCGTTCTAGGGGCCCAGGAACTCGCCGCCCTGATGGAAGACATGGGCAACGCGGAGAAACATATCGCCGCCATCGAGATAATCGAGGAAGCCGCCGACAAGATCACCCACGAAACCGTCGCCCAGGCTCACAAGAGCTTCATCACCCCCCTCGACCGCGACGAGATCCACAGCCTCATCAATGCCATGGATGACATCCTGGATACGGTTCAGGACGTCGCCGAGTGCATCACCCTGTATCACATCCAGCGCATCACCCCGGAAGCCCTCCAGCTGGCCAACGTGAGCCTGTCCTGCTGCACCCGCGTGAAGATCGTGGTTGGCCTGATCGCCAACATGGACAACGCCAGTGCCATCCTGCAAACCTGCCAGGAAATCGACCGGCTCGAAACCGATGCTGATCGCATCATGCGCAGCGCCATGTCCAAGCTCTTCCGCGACGAACGCGACGCACTCCAGGTCATGAAGCTCAAGGCCATCTACGAACAACTTGAATCGATTACCGATCGCTGCGAGGACGTCGCCAAGATCGTCGAAGGCATCGTGCTGGAAAACGCCTGAGCACCGCCATGGAAACCGTACAGATCGGATTCTGGGTCATCGCCGGGCTGGTGGTCGTTGCCCTGCTGTTTGACTTCATGAACGGCTTTCACGACGCCGCGAACGCCATCGCCACCGTCGTATCCACCGGCGTCCTCAAACCCCATCAGGCCGTGGCCTGGGCCGCCTTCTTCAACTTCGTCGCGCTCTTCATCTTCCAGCTTAAGGTCGCCAGCACCGTTGGCAAAGGGCATCATCGACCCGAGCGTCGTGGACCACTACCTCATCTTCGGCGCGCTCCTGGGGGCCATCGCCTGGAACGTGGTCACCTGGTATTACGGCATTCCGTCGAGCTCGTCCCACGCCCTGATCGGCGGCATCGTCGGCGCAGCCATCGCCAAGGCAGGCAGCACCGACTCCCTGATCGGCGCAGGCATCTGGAAGACCGTCGCATTCATCGTCATCTCCCCGCTGTTCGGCTACATCCTGGGCTCGCTGATCCTGGTCGTGGTCGCCTGGGTCTGCCGCAACAAGACCCAGCGCCGGGTGGATAAATGGTTCCGGCGCCTCCAGCTGGTTTCCGCGGCCCTCTACAGTCTCGGTCACGGCGGCAACGATGCCCAGAAGACGGTCGGCATCATCTGGATGCTGCTGATCGCTGCGGGTGTCACCGCCCAGGGCGACCCGGTTCCCATGTGGGTCGTCGTGCTGTGCTACCTGGCCATCGGCCTCGGCACCCTGTTCGGCGGCTGGCGGATCGTCAAGACGATGGGGCAGCGCATCACCAAGCTCAAGCCGGTGGGCGGTTTCTGTGCCGAAACCGGCGGAGCCATCACCCTGTTCCTCGCCACCAGCCTGGGCATCCCCGTGTCCACCACCCACACCATCACCGGCGCCATCGTCGGAGTCGGCTCGGTGCGCCGGACCGCGGCGGTGCGCTGGGGCATCGCGGGCAGCATCGTGTGGGCCTGGGTGCTCACCATCCCCTGCTCGGCGCTCATCGCCGCAGGCGGCTACTGGCTCGGTCGCGGGCTGTTCTGACGGGCGCACGCCCGGAGGCTTGACGCGCGGGAGGAGAAGCCTGATCCTCCCGCCACTCCGGCTCCCGACTCAGGCACCCATGGCAACACCCACCCTCAAGCAGCAAAAAACCTTCGCGATGATCCGCATCCTGGGCGGATTCGCCGCGGCCCTCGTGCTCGGCTACTCCTTCATCACCAACGTACTGGCCGGCCGGCCGGTCGAAGGCCCGGTACTCATGACGGGCATCATGGCATTGCTCGGCCTGGGCTACTCGGCCTACTACACGCGCACCCTGAGCCGCATCGCCGAAGCGGAAAAAGGCGCCGCGGCGCCCGCACAAAAGCCTTGACCAGCCGCCTCGCCGCGCGGGTCGCTCTGGCCGGGCTGATCACCGGCATGGCGCTTGTTTCGGGTTGCGCGAGCACCGGCCCGGTTGAATCGCGCCCCTCGCCGACGCTGCCGCCCGCCCCTGGCGGAATACCCGCCAAAACCCTGCCGGCGCCCGCCACCGAGCTTCCAAAGCCTGCTCCGGCACCCACGGCCTTGCCGACGCCCGCTCCGCCAAAGCCGCCCGCGGCCTATCCGTCCGAGCGCGAAGGGCGGGCGCTGGTCGCGGGCTTCCTGCCGCCCGGCGTGAAGGACCGCGACGGCTGGTCCGGCGACATCTTCACGGCCTTTTCGGCGCTGCGCATCCCGCCCACGCCGGACAACATCTGCGCCGTGATCGCCGTCATCGAGCAGGAATCGACCTTCCAGGCCGATCCGGTGGTGCCCGGCCTCTCACAAATCGTCCAGAAAGAAATCGAAGCCCGGCGCGAGCGTCTGCACCTTCCACGTCTGCTGGTCGACGCCGCGCTTCTCAAGACCAGCCCGGACGGCCGCAGTTACAAGGCGCGCATCGATGCCCTGCGTACCGAAAAGCAGATGAACGATCTGTTCGACGACATGATTTCCGAGCTGCCCAATGGCCGATCCCTGCTCGGCGGCTACAACCCGGTGCGCACCGGCGGACCGATGCAGGTCAGCGTCGCCTTCGCCGAAGAACACGTCACCGAGAAGGCCTATCCCTATCCGCGCCGCGGCAGCGTGCGGAGCGAAGTCTTCACCCGGCGCGGCGGCGTCTATTTCGGCACGGCGATCCTGCTCGACTACCCCGCCCCCTACAGCAAGCTCCTTTACCGCTTTGCCGACTTCAACGCCGGCCGCTACAGCAGCCGCAACGCAGCCTTCCAGGCCGCTGTCGCACGCATCAGCGGCCAGCCTCTGGCCCTCGACGGCGACCTGCTGCGCTACACGGGCGGCGTCCCCGCATCCGAGCCAAGCACCACACTCACCGCGTTGCAGCGCATCGCCAGCCGCCTCGGCCTGTCCGGTGCCGAGATCAACCGTGACCTGCGTCTCGAAAAAACCGCCCGCTTCGCACAAACAGCGCTTTATACCCGGGTCTTCGCCCTCGCCGAGGGTGCCGCCGGAGGACATTTTCCGCGCGAAGCCATGCCGCAGATCGACCTCAAGAGCCCCAAGATCCAGCGCAAGCTCACCACCGGCTGGTTCGCCGAAAGGGTCGATTGGCGGCACCGCACCTGCCTTGGCCGCGACCGCTCCGCCCTGCCCTGAAGCCCGCGCGGGGCAAAGCGTTTCCTTGATGCAGACCAGATGTGCAAAGCCCGCCAGGCTATACAATCCAGTACAAACCATGCCCGCAGGACATGGTTTAATATTTTGGTAAAACAACGATCAAGGGAGAAGAACAGATGACCGTCCACGCTCAATACGCCGCCAAGCGCGTAACTCCGGCCGAAGCCATCCGCAATATCCATAACGGCGACACCATCGTCGTTCCCACCGCCGTCGCCGAGCCGCCGGCGCTGCTCAATGCCCTCTCCGAAAACCGCCGCGACTTCCGCGACGTCAAGGTTTCGCAGATTCTCGCCGTGCGCAAGTTCGGCTACCTCGACCCGACCACCGCCGAGCACGTGCGTCACGTGGCGTACTTCTTCAGCGCGGCCAGCCGTCCCGGCTTCAAGGAAGGAGTGGGCGATTTCTACCCGAGCTACTTCTCGGAAATGCCCCAGCTCATCGACCGCGGCCTGATGCCTGCCGAAGTGGTGTTCACCCAGGCCTCGCCGATGGACGAGCACGGCTACTTCTCCCTCGGCCTCGCCCCCGACTACACCATGGCGGCGATCCGCAAGGCGCGGGCGGTGGTGATCGAAGTCAACCCGAACGTGCCCTTCGCCTTCGGCAACTGCCACATCCACATCTCGCAGGTCACCGCGCTGGTCGAAAACGACGAGCCCGTGCTCGAAGTCGGCCTGCCCACCATCGGGTCGGTGCAGGAAGCCATCGGCAAATACGTCGCCGACATGATCGATGACGGCTCCACGCTGCAGATCGGCTACGGCGGCATTCCCGACGCGGTCGTGATGCAGCTGACCCACAAGCACGATCTGGGCATCCACACCGAAATGGTCGGCGACGGCATCCTCACGCTGCTCGAAGCCGGCGCGGTCACCAACCGCCGCAAGAACTTCATGCCCGGCAAGATGGTCGCCACCTTCGCCCTCGGCTCTAAAAAGCTCTACAAGTTCCTTCACCGCAACCCGATGGTCGAGATGCACCCGGTGGATTTCACCAACGACCCGTACATTGCCGGCCAGAACGACAACCTGATGTGCATCAACGCCACGCTGGAGATCGACTTCCTCGGCCAGTGCGGCTCCGAGAGCCTCGGCCCGCTGCCCTACTCCGGCACCGGCGGCCAGTCCGACTTCGTGCGTGCAGCCAACCGCTCCAACGGCGGCAAGGCCTTCATCGTGCTGCCCTCCACCGCCAAGAACGACACCATCTCGCGCATCGTGCCCACCCTTACCCCCGGCACCCACGTGTCGACCAGCAAGAACGACATCAACTATGTGGTGACCGAATATGGCGTGGCGCAACTGCGCGGCAAGAGCGCCAAGCAGCGCACTCAGGCGCTGATTGCCATCGCCCACCCGAATTTCCGTGCCGAACTCACCGCCGCTGCCAAGAAAATCAACCTGCTGTAATTTTTTCGCGGCAAGCAGTCAAACAAAACGCCCCGGTTCTGCCGGGGCGTTTTTTCTTGGGGCGCAGCAGCGATCCGGCTTAGTCGATCTTGAATTCCATCTCGAATTTAGCGCCGTCGTCCATGCCAAGCACGCTCACCAGGTAAGGCATCACCTTCTTCAGCGTGGCCGGCAGCGTCCAGGGCGGGTTGACAATGAAAAGACCGCTGCCGTGCATGCCAAAGCCATCCTCGGCAGGCTTCTGCACATCGAGGCTCACGTTCAGCCAGCTGATGTCCGGCAGGCGCTTCAGCTTTTCCGGCAGCTCCCGCGACTGCATGCTGTGCAGCTTCGGGTACCACACCATGTAGGTTCCACTCGGGAAGCGACGCAGGCTTTCCTTGATCATGGCGACCACGGTGCGATAGTCGGTCTTGACTTCGTAGGACGGGTCGATCAGCACCAGCGCACGCCGGGGCTGGGGCGGCAGAAAGGCGTTGATGCCGGTGAAACCGTCCTGATCGAGAACCATCACCTTGTTGCCGGCATCGGCGAAGGTTTTGTTCAGGATGCGGTTGTCCGCCGGATGCAGCTCGAAAAGACGCATCTTGTCGTCGGCCCGCAGGAGCGGCTCCGCGCAGCAGGGCGAACCCGGGTAGAGATGCAGCTTGCCGCTGGGGTTGAGATCGCGAACCAGCTTGAGATAGCTTTTCAGCTCCTTCGGCACATCCTTGCGGCCAAGCAGCCTGCCGACACCTTCTTCAAATTCGGCATTCTTGCGGGCAAAGGCCTCGTCGAGCGAATAGCAGCCGGCACCGGCATGGGTGTCGATGTACCAGTAGGGTTTGTCTTTCTGGTTGAAGTATTCGAGCAGCTGGACAAGGACAAAGTGCTTCAGCACGTCGGCGTGATTGCCGGCGTGGAAGGCGTGGCGGTAACTCAGCATGGCAGATGCGCCCAAAAACGGGATAAAGGATCAGGGCGCGATGCTATCACCTCGGGTGCCCCGCCGCCTCCCCGGTCATCACTCCGGCGAGTCGTATTTGCGGCGCGACCCGCGAAAGCGTTCGACGGGGTATTTTGCTTCGTTTTTGGCAAGCTTGGCGCGGGTGGCCAGCTCGAGGTCGATGCCGGCCCGGTCGGCGATCAGGAGCAGGTACAGCAACACGTCGGCGCACTCGTCCTCAAGGGCTTCACGGTCGTGAAGATCGGCCGGCAGCTCGGCAATCTCCTCGTCGGTCTTCCACTGGGTCAGCTCCAGCAATTCGCCGGCTTCGAGGTTGAGGGAGACGATCAGGTTGCGCAGGGAATGAAACTGCGACCAGTCCCGTGCATCCCGAAAGGCCGTGATAAGGCGGGTCAGTTCAATCAGATCGGCAGCCATCGGTCAGCTCCGGCCGTGGATCGGGAGGGCCGCCACCGGCATACCGCGTTTTCCCGTTGGCATAAAAATCTTGTAAATGTTCATCACAGCAACCCCTCGTGTGCCTGCGGTTTTTTCAGAACGCCCGCCGGAGCGCCTTGCGGTGCTCGCTAAGCCCTTATTTCCCTTATGGAAAGCGCCTCTGCAAAAGGGGACTTTCCCCTTGCACTCGACTGTCACCCTGATATTATGGCGCGCTGTTTGCCCGGCCATTCGGCGGCACGGGCGAAACCCAACCAAAACAGGAAAAAATATGCCGATTTACCGCCTCGGAGAGCACACCCCGCAAATGCAGGAGGGCGTCTGGATTGCCGACACCGCGACCGTAATCGGTGACGTGCACCTCGGACGCAATGTCAATTTGTGGTTCGGCGCGATCCTGCGCGGTGACAACGACCCCATCACGATCGGCGACAACACCAACGTCCAGGATGCCGCAGTGCTCCACACCGACGATGGCGTGCCGCTCGACATCGGCGCCAACGTCACCATCGGCCACAAAGCCATGCTGCACGGCTGCAAGGTGGGCGAAGGCTCGCTGATCGGCATCAACGCCGTGGTGCTGAACCGGGCAGTGATCGGCAAGCACTGTCTGATCGGCGCCAATTCGCTGATTCCCGAAGGCAAGGTGATTCCCGATCGATCGCTGGTATGCGGCTCACCGGGACGCATCATCCGCGAGCTGACCGATCACGAAATCTCCAAGCTCCAGGCCAGCGCCGACAGCTACGTCAACAACGCGCTGCGCTACCAGGAACAACTGGTCCAGCTGTAAACAAAAATCGGGAAGGCCGCGCTCACCAGCGCGCCTTCCCGATTTTTTTGATCAGGCCAGGGTCAGGATGACCGGCTGGTGGTCGGATGCGGCCGTAAGCTGATCCACCGCCACGGATTCCACCCGGTCGACAAGGTCGGCGCTGACGAAGAAGTAGTCGCAGCAGTAGGCGCGATCCGGCCATTCGGCGCCGTTCAGCCCCACCGTGTTCAGGTGCGGAATATCGCTGTAGCAGGCTCGCCAGGCGTCTTCCCAGCCTGAAACATCGGCACTGATCGGCGCGGTCATGCGGTAGTACTCCGGGCTGCCCGGCTCGCAGTTGAAATCACCGCACACGATGGCCGAAGCCGGCCGCGGCAAGTAGGCAAACGGCGAATCCTGCCCGTCAGCGCTTTTCTCCTGGGGGCTGTCCATCGCCGCGAGGCGCACCGAATCACACTGAAGCGTGTGCAGCGCCGCGATCTGGGTCATGCGCTGGATGCGCGAGTAGTACTCCAGGTGAGTGTTGAGCACCCGGATCGGGCCGCGTGGTCCGTCGACAATCACTTCAATGCACGCCCGCGGCATGCTCGGCACGCCTTCTTCGGGCGGGCGCGGCAGGCTGTGGCGAAACACCTGCCCCACCGGCAGGCGGGACAGCGTGAGGTTGCCGAACAGGCTGCGACCGCCGGTCTTGCCGGGCAGGTCGACCACGGCAACGAAATGCGCGCTGTAGCCCGCAAAGGCTTCGGCCAGCTCCGCCACGCAATCCACGGGCGCGCCGCCCTGCAGGCCGGCAAAGCCGACGGCAACCTCCTGCAGGCAAATCACGTCGAAATCGCCCAGCGTTCGAATGGCGGAAATCGTCCGCTGAAGGTCCACAACCCCGTCAGCGCCCCGCCCCCACTGAATGTTCCAGCTCAATAGCTTCATCAGAAAATCTTCTCTCCATGCTTCACGATACTGACCGGTCCGCCGGCAAGCGGATCGTCGTGAATGAGCATAGCAAGCTTGCGCTGCTGCCTCCTGCCCAAAACGGCCGGTGCCGTGAGCAATTGCCTGTCGCAACGCAGCTCATTGCATATGGCAGGATATTCATCACGCTCGGCGAAACCGCCACGATGCGGCGTCGGCGGGCTAAAGCGGGCGCTTTGACTGCCGTAAACCCTTTCGCTCCCTGAATGCCTTACCGTCCACGCCTCTGCCCCGGATTTCGACTGCGACCACCATCATGACGACACCCCAGGAACTCGTTGCCTGCGTAGAAAAACTTGCCAGCCTTCCCGCGGTGTATCACCGCATCCGGGCGCTCCTCGATGATCCCGACAGCTCGGTGCACGATCTGACCGAGGCGGTCGCCAGCGACCCCGGCATCACGGCGCGGGTGCTGCGGGTGGTGAACAGCGTTTTTTACGGCTTTCCGGGAAAGGTAGGAACGGTGAGCAGGGCCGTCAATCTGATGGGCATGCAGCAAGTCCATGATCTGGTGCTGAGCACCGCGATCATCGGCGCCTTTGCGGGCATCCGCCCGGCCCGCATGCACATGACGCGCTTCTGGACGGATTGCGTGTTCAGGGGCCTGGCCGCGCGCACGGGGGCACGCCAACTGGGTCTGGCCGATCCCGAACGGATGTTCGTCGAGGGGCTCCTGGCCGACATCGGGCACCTGGTGATGTTTCAGGTCGATCCCGACAATGCCCAGATCGCCCTCGAAACGGCCAACAGCAAAAATATTCCGATCCACGAGGCCGAGCAGGCCGTCATGGGCTGCAACTACGCGGAAGTCGGCGCTGCGCTGGCGTCCTCGTGGCACCTGCCCGGCGGCTTCGCCATGGCAATCGGGGCCCAGTTGATGCCGGCGCTGGCAGGGCCCCACGTCACCGAAGCGGCCCTGCTCCATCTGGCCAACCACATTCTCGCCACCGACGAAGCCGAAAACCCGGACGAAGCCGTCCTTGGACGGATGGACCCGATGAGCGCCGTGATGCTCGAGATGAGCGTCGAGCGCATTACCTCGATCCGGGCCACGGTTCGCAACGAAAAATCCGCGGTGGTTGCGCTGTTCTTCCCCGTCAAGGGCTAGGAGCCTATCCGTAACGGAGAGGCTGACGCCGGGCGATTCGCCGATACGCGCTGGATCAAAGGCGCCGGAAAATCGTTTCGACGCCCTCGCCGCTCTCGACACTGCCGCGCCACACCACCGTGGTGCTGGGCACGATGCGGTCGTAAGCACGGGAAATCCACCCCGCCAGCGGTTCGTTCGAGCCGTGCAGGATGCTCACCTCACCGTCCGGCGGCAGGATCATCGCGAGACACACCGGCCCGTTGGCAATACGGATCCCGTCGGGCGTGCAGGTTACGTTGCACTCTTCGCTGAAATGCCAGTTCAGGGTAACCGTCTGGGTGGTCGAGCCATGCACTTCGTCGCGCACCGTCAGGCGGTCGCCCAGCTTGTCGAACTCCCAGCTGCGCCGGTGCACCGGGCGCCCCGGCAGGCGCCGGTAGCCATCGTGCTCGGCCACCAGCCGGTCGAGCACGCGGTTGGTATCCCGCACCACAACGCGGGTCTTGTACTTGCGGGTCCACATGAACTTTCCACCCGACACCGCCTGGTCCACGCCGCCGATGCACAGCGTGTTGTGCATGGCGGTGCCCCGGAAGGCATCGCGCCACGGCCCGGCGCCGTGGTAGGTGCCGGTACCGGGATCGACGAGAAACTCCCGCCCGGCCGCCGACAGCGTGAAGGACAAGGCATCCGCGTGGGCGTGGGCCGCGATCCCGCCGAGCCCGAGCGGGCCGGCGTCGGCAACGATGCGGAACTCGTCCGGGGTATCCAGGTTGGCGCCCAGCACATACACCCCACCCTGCGGAAAATCGGTGCGCGACGTTGCCGGCACGCGCTGCAGCAGCAGGCTGTCGAAGGCGGCACAGGCTTCGCGCCCGAGCAGCCAGCGGGTGCGCAGGTCGACAATGCCGGCCTTGCGCGCCAGGGCCGGATTTGAGAACAGCAATGCACCGGTTGCCAGCTGGCTCTGGAAGGGGCAGCCAGCGGCCCCCAGCGACAGCCCCGAGACCCGCCCGTCATCCGCATCGCCAAACAACGGCACATTGCCGCCGGCATCCATGATGGCGGCCACGTATTCGAGCATCGCCTCCATGCGCTCCCAGTAGGCCTCGGACATCGGCTTGCCGGTTGCCCGCGCGGCGAGCCCGGCAAACAGCAGAAAATCCCATACGAACTGCTGGTATGACGTGGCCTGCTCGAGGTTGACGCCGTCCGGCGCGTTTTGCACCAGCGCCTCGCGCTCCAGCCCTTCGCGGGCGATCCGGCGCCACTGCTTGGCATCCTCCCAGAAGGGCCAGGTGGCGCCCGCCACGAAGAGCCCGGACAGCTCGCCGATCAAGTGATTGTTGGCCGATGAATGGCGCGACATGTGCCCGCGGATGAACTCGGCGTGGCGCCACACGCTGTTGAGCCAGTCGGTGCGCAGCACCTTGCCGATGGGGTGCTCGAACAGCGGCGACTGCAGCCCGCCGATCAGTTGCCACACGGTGGCCCAGTTGATCAGCCGGATGCCGGCCTCGAGCGCGCTCGACCAGTTGGCGCCAAGGGCATGCGGGCACTGCACGAACCAGCTATCCAGCAGGGTGCCGACACCTTCGAGGTAGCGCGCATCGCCGGTGATCTGCCAGGCCTGGGCCAGGCACACCATTTCGAGGTGGCGGTTGGGCTCCCACAGATACTTGATGTCGCCGGTCTGAGCCGGGTTGCGAAAGGACATCACCTTGCCGTAGCTCAGCGGCAGCAGCGCGCCCTTGTCCGGGTTGCGGTTCCATTCCGGTGGAAAGCCCAGGGCCTCGGTATCGCGGGCCAGCACCCGCCACTGGCCGGCCAGCAGCTCGTTGGCCCGCTGCACGGTCAGGCCGGCGTCTTCAGGCAGTTCGCGGGGCAGCCAGCGGGCGCCGGGACGGTCCAGGCGAATCAGCGGCACGTCCGTCGGTGCGCGGCGCCGCTCCATGGCGCGGCTGGCCGTCGAACCGGCGCGCCCCATGATTTCGGCAACCGACATGCAGCGCAACCGATTCCAGTACCAGCCCACCTGGGTCAGATTAGACATTTGAATCACCACTCTTGCTCAATCGGCTGATGATCTGCCGGAATTTACCGTTCCGTGTGCGCGCGATCTGCGCCACACGCTCTATTCTGATAACGACCTGCGTGCCCAGGCGCTCGCGGGCCCGCTGCACCAAGGCCTCCTCGGCGCGCAGGCCGAATTCGGGGGTCGCCACGATGCGGATGCGCACTTCGTCCAGCCGCTCCTGCACCACCTGGGCTTCAATCAGCCTGGGAAGGCCCGAGAAGATCCAGTCGAGCATCACCACGTGGCGACCATCCGGCGTGCGGATGGCGTCGTCCACCCGGCCGAGCACCCGTTCGACAACGCGAAAACGTCGCCCGCAGGAGCACTCGAAGGCCGGGTCGGCCAGCACCACCCGGTCATCCGCGCGATAGCGCAAGAGGGGCATACTGCGATTGCCGAAGCCGGTGCCGATGAGGTTGGCCGTGCCATCTCCGTTGGGCTCAAACTCCGCGTAGCCGTAGTCTTCCATCACGTGGTAGCGGCCGTGCTCGCAGGTGCCAATGGCCGCCACCCGCTCGAAAGCACCGTACCAGTCAAAAACGCCGCAACCAAAACGCTCGGCAATCACCTGGCGATCGACGTCGCTGAGGGTTTCGGACGAGGTGACGATGCAGCGCAGCGCACGGCCGCGATACACCCGGTCGTGATCTTCCAGCCAGCGGGCCAGGTAGCTCATCGACGATGGATAGACCTGGAGCATCACCGGATCGAAGCGCTCCAGCGCCTCGATGTAGGCGGCGCCGTTTTCCGGCTTGAGGTGGAACGAGGACAGCATCAGCATGTTGTCCGCCCGGTTCATGCGCCACAGATGGCCGCCGGACTGCGCCATCGGCACCACCGGATCACCGCGCAGCCAGGCCCGCCGCTCGCCATGGCGATAGCCGGCCCACTGCGCCTGACGGTCGACGAAGGCCTGCTCGAAGGCGATCGCATCCCGGTCGCGCCAGCCCGGCATCGCCTGGCCGGTGGTGCCGCTGGTTGAACCCTTGAAACGCAGCCACGAGCCGCCCTCGGCAAGCAGTCGCGGGCCGGCAGCAATCACGTCCTGCCTGGTCAGTTCGGGAATCTCGCGCAGATCCTCCAGATGCCGCCAGCGCGCGGGGTCAATGCCGGCCTGGGCGAACAACTCACGGTAATAGGGCACCCGCTGCCTGGCATGCTCGGCCAGCTGGCGCACCGATTCCAGCTGCAATGCCTGCCACTGGGCCGGCGCCAGCCACTGGCTGCGTTCGATGGAAGCGGCCGTGTGCCTGAGCTTGCTGCGCGCGCTGAGGGCTGCGCGCAGGCGGCTGTTCAGGGCCAGGATTTCTTCCTGCACGTAAAACGGCGACTGCCGATAGAGAGTGGAGTGACTGGAGATCATGACCGCCTCACGCTTTCCTTTGCCCCGGCGTGGCATCCAGCTCGCGCCAGGCTGACTCCACCAGGTCGCCCACGCGCTCGATGCCATAGCCCTTGAGCACGCGCCGGCGCCCGATTTCGCCCATGCGGCGGGCCTCGGCGGCATCGGCCAGCAGCGGCTTGAGGGCCGCCACCAGCGAGGCCACATCGTCGGGCTCGGCCAGCCTGCCGCTGTAACCTTCAATCACCACCTGCGGAATGCCCCCCACGCGGGTGGCGACAACCGGCAGACCGGCCGCCTGGGCCTCGAGCATGGCCATCGGCACGCCTTCGAAACGCGATGGCAGCACAAAGATTCCGGACCGGGCCAGCAGCCGGGCCTTGGCCGGGCCGGCAACCCAGCCGGGCAGCTCGACCCGCCCGTCCACACCGGCCGCGATGGCGGCGGTACGCACGCCTTCCACGTCGCCCTCGCCGGCAATGATGAGCTTGAGCTGCGGCCGCACACCGGCCAGCCGGGCCAGCGCCTGGATCAGCACAAAAACGCCCTTTTCTTCTTCGAGCCGGCCCAGAAACAGCAGGGTGTGCGGTTCGCGGGAGACGTCGGCCGGCAGCTCCGCCGGCAGCACCGGGTTGGGCAGCACGCGCACGTCGGGGTGGCCGATGTTCTGGCGCAACCACGTGGCCCAGCTTTCCGACAGCACGAACACCACCCGCGCCTTCCGCACGGTGCGCTCGACCCACGCCCGTTCGAGCCGCGACAGGCCCGCGTGGTAGCGGTCGAAAGCCCCGCCGTGCAGATGAAACACGTAAGGCTTGCCGGCCAGCCGGGCCAGCGCCAGAAAAAGACTCTTGCGCCGAAAGCTGGCGTTGGAGGCCGAATGGGCATGCACCGCCGCCACCCGGCCGGCCAGCAGCAGGCCGGTGAAGCGCAGCAGCGCCGCCAGCAGCGCCACCAGCTTGCGGCCGGCGCTGCCATCCATGTAGGTGGGCAGATAGTGCAGCGCGCGGCCCCCGCCCAGCCCAGCCTCGCGCCAGATGCGCAAAACCGAGGCGATGCCGCCCCGCGCCGCCGGATCGGGGCCGAGCATCACCAGTGCCGGACGCGGGTCAACGGGCTGTTCAGTGGGCTGGGGGCTGTTCAGTGGGCACGGACACCCTCCCCGTCCTTGATGTGCTGGATCATCAGGCGTCGCTTGCCCCGCGCCGTCCGCTCGATATTCGGCACCACCTGCAGCTCGGCCTCCACGAGGCCGAGGAGCTTGGTGTTGAAGTAGTTGTCGAGCACGCTGATCACCGACGGGGCCAGCGGCGTGGCCGACTGCAGGCGCACGATGATGCGGCCCGGCGCGTGCTGCTCGTACTGGCAGGCCTCGACCTGCAGGAACTCGGGCGGACGCAGCCCGCCCAGCGACGCCACCGGAATGCGTCGCCCGTCGCGGCCCACAAAATAATCGTTGTTGCGCCCGTCGATGCGCTCCAGCACCGGGTAGCCGGGCAGCGCCGGATGGGACGGGCCGGCCGACCACATGGCCAGGTCTCCGGTGCGGTAGCGGATGAAGGGCATGACCTTGTTGTCGAAGCCGGTCGCCACCACTTCGCCCTGTACGCCGGGCTCGGTGATCTGGCGGCCGTCCTCGTCGATGAGTTCCACGTGGCCGTACAAGGGCCACACGAAGTAGCGATGATCGTCCGGCATGGAGCCGGCCATCACGGAACGTTCGGAATGGCCGTAATGCACCAGCACCGGGCAGCCGAACACGCGCTCGATGAGCGCCACCATGTCCGGCTCGGCCGATTCGGAAAACAGCTGCACCCCGCGGACCGCCGCGACAAAGCGCGGCACCGGGTTGTGATCCAGCCAGCGCGCCAGTTCATAGACCGCCGACGAATAGCCCTGGATGAAACTCACCCCATGCTCGATGGCGGCCTCCACGTGGTCGGGCATGTAGGCCGCGTCCAGGTGGTTGGGGCTGATCCAGAGCATGCGCTTGATCGGCTCGTAGCTTTGCAGCGGGCCACCGTCGGCCGCCGAGCCGCGGACGTTGCGCCCGCGCAGCGACAGCACCACATCCTGCCGGGTCAGGCCGATGCGCTGGCTGAAGGCTTCGATGTAGGCCGCCTCCTTGGCCCGCGAAACGCCCTTGTGCAGCGAAAAGCGGAACGGTTCGGACACCGAGCCGCTGGTCTGCATGGGCAGCCGGTCGGCGGCGGTGCAGGCCGTCAAGAGGTAGTTTTCCGGCGCGCGCTTGTAGTCCAGCTTGGTCATCAGCGGAAACAAGGCCAGCCATTCGCTGGCCGGCATGTCGGTCAGCAGCCGGGCGGTCAGTGCTGCATAGGCCGGCACGGTGCCGGCGGCCCAGCGCAGGGTTTCGCGCAGGCGGTCGTCGGCCAGCTGCTTGATTTCGCCGGGCGACGCAAGCGCCGCCTCGGCGCGATAGCGGGGGTAATCCTTGCCGTGACGCAGGCGGTCCGGCAGCAGGCCGTAGAGGCGCCCCAGCGGCTCCTTCACCCACGCGGGCGCGTCCATGTAGCGCTTCAGCCAGCGGTAGCCCCAGTCTTCGATTGCCATCGTGGCCCCTTTAGCGCTTGACCCATTCGCGCGCAAACAGCGCTACGAAGGCCATGTCGTCAATGAAATAGCGGCGGAACATGCGCCGCGGCTCCTGCAGGAACCGGTAGAACCATTCCAGGCCGGCGTTCTGCATCCACACCGGGGCCCGCTTGACGAGACCGACCGCCACGTCGAAGGTGCCGCCCACGCCCATTGCGAAAGGCACTTTCATGGCCGCCTGGTAGCGCGCCAGAAAGGCTTCCTTCTTGGGCGAGCTGATCGCCACGAACAGGATGTCGGGCCGGGTGGCGGCGATCTCGGCGACCACCTTTTCCTCTTCCTCGGGCGTCCAGTAGCCGTTGCGGTAGCCGGCCAGGGTGAGGCCGGGGTAACGGGCCGGATACCGGCGTGCAACGCCGCTCACCACCTCTTCGCGGGCGCCCAGCAAAAATACCCGCCAGCCCTTTTCGGCGGCGCGCGCCATCAGGGCCTCGAACAGATCGACGCCGGTCACCCGCGCCTTCAACGGCTTGCCGAGCAGGCACGACGCCCACACCACGGGCATGCCGTCGGCGTTGATCAGGTCGCAGTCGTTGATGATCTGGCGCAGCGCCGGATCGCGATTGGCCTTGACGATCTTGTCCACGTTCACCACCACATGCTGGTGCGGCTTGCCCGAGCGGATGAAGCCCTCGACCACGTCGAGGGTCTCGGCCATGTTCAGGTTGTCCACCGCGCAGCCCATCAGATGCGTTCTCATTGCGTTTTCCCGCCGGAATTATCCGGTTGGGCTCCGGCCGGCTGCGTGGCGTGGGGCACGGGCCGCGCTGCGCGCCCGGACGCAAAGCGTGACCGTCTTGTCAGGTAGTCGAAAACAGTCAGCCCGGGCTGATGGCTGATGGTGTGCACACAGGCGATTCCCGGCTGCCAGCCCGGGTCGATGCGCCTCTCGGTGTCCTCGACGTACTCGGTCGGGGTCAGCTTTTCGATGCGGCGCAGGTTGAGGGCGTGGCCGTATTCCGGCACGCACACCTGGGCCGGGCGCAGCAGCTTGCCCTCGTGGGTAAATACCGGGCCGGCCGGCCGGGCAAAGCGCGCATCGGCCACCACCGGGTTGGCCGCGTGGGGCAGCCAGGGGCCGAGGGGCGTGTCCGCGTAGTAGGCGTGCAGCTCGTCGTGCTTGTCGGCGCCGGGCTCGGACACATTGCCGAGCATCCACCACCGGCCCTCATGGGTGAACAGGGTTGCATCCACCATGTCGATGCCGGTGAGGATGTCGGCCTCTTTCTCCCAGCGGTCCGGCAGGGCCACACAGCGGTAAAGCTCGACGCTGCGGTTGGCGCCGCTCTCGGGCACCATCCAGAGCGTGTCCTTCCACCAGAACAGGAAGGGGTAGGACAAGTGCCACGGCTTTTGCATGACCGGCACCGGGTCTTCCCAGCGCCCATCCTGATGGACGCGCATGGCCTTCAGGGTGCCCTTGCCTTCCCGGTAGATGACTTCCTCGATGAACACCCACCAGCCTTCGCCGGCTGCGGGCCACACCATCGGGTCGGCCCAGAAGCGGTCGGCCGGGGGCTGGATCAGGCTTGTGGCGGCCGGGTCGAAGCAGATCTCTTCGCCAAACGCCAGGGCCAGGCCCCACTGATCGCTGCTCAGAGCCTTGCTGGCCGAACGCGACACGGTGCGCTGGAGCACGGTGGCAAAGCGCGCCCGCGCCGGCAGGGCGGCAGATGCCGTAGCGGGCCCCGACCCATCGTGCGGGCGGCCGGGCTCGTCGTCCTGCGCCAGCCGCAGCAGGGCGCGGCGAACCATGCCCATGCCCTTGGCAATCGCGCGGCGGCGGTTGCGGCGGATCGAGAAGCTGCACGAAGCGCCCAGCGAATCGTCGATCAACTGGCCGTCGATCACCGATTCAAGCCGGATCACCGTGCTGTCGTCGCCATCGACAACCGGCGCCGCACCGGCCAGCGGGTCCACCGCCGGCCGGCCGGAGAGCATCAGCGTCCAGTGACGGGCGGGGCCGGATGGAATCGGGGCGGGGCGTGCGCGCAGGTCGAGCAGCACGTCACAGCCCTGCTCTGCCAGCCATTCGCCCGCGGCACGGCCTGCCGGACATTCAGCCACGCCGTCCGGAGTGGCCAGGCTTACGCTGCGCAGCGGCGAGGCGCCCCGGTCGAACACCAGCCCGTCCACCCGGTCGGCCCAGTCGGGCTCGGGCAGCGGCAGCGTATCGCGCACCAACGCAGTGAGACTGATGCCGGGCAGGGCCAGGCAGTCACCCACCAGGCGGGCCACCCAGCCGGGAACCGGGCCGGAAGGCAGAAACACGGCAAGACGAATATTCATGGGCACAGGTGCACTCATGCGAAAACCTCCGGTGCCCGGCGCAGTACGGCCCGGCGTAATAAAAGGTTGCGTGACAGGGTCGCGCCCAAAAGAACGGCAAAAAGACTCAGCACGGCATCGACACCCCGCGGCGCCACTAGCATCACCGCGGCGCAGGCCGCAACGAAAATCACCAGCGACAGCACATTCACCCGCAGCGGCAGCCGGGTTTCTTCAACGGTTTGCAGGTAATTGGATTCGGGCAGCACCAGCTGGCCCACATAAAAGCTCGCCAGATAGAGCAGGAAGATGGCGCTGGCGCCGGCAAGGGCAAAATCCGGACGCTGGCCCCACCACGCCAACGCACCCCACGCAGCCAGTGCCAGCAGGCTGAGCGCGGTGTTGAGGCGCACCAGGTTGCGGCGCAGCGCGGCCAGCGTGGCGCGCACTTCCGCGCAGCCCTGTTGGTGCACCACCCGCGCCAGGGCCGGCAGGGCATTGAAACTGAGCGCCCGCGGAAACAGCAGCAGTACGCTGGTAAGGCTGCCGATCAGCGCCACGAGGTCGTCGTAACCCTCGCCCGCCACCCGCACGGTGAAGGGCACCAGAATCATCGACATGCCGGCGCTGACAAAATTGAGCGCCGCCTGCTCAAACGCAGTGCGCGCGCTGCCTGCCGGCAGGGATGCATCGCCACCACAGCGACGGGTCTGACGCACCAGCACCAACAGGCCGACGAGGCCCAGCAGCGCGGTGGGCACGGCCAGCGCCGCATAGGCCATCCACGGCGGGCCCGCCGCCAAAAAGCGCCAGCCCGCCGGCCAGCAGCACGACCAGCACGGTTTCGAGAATCAGCAAACGCCGGTAGGCCGCCAGCGCCAGGCCAAAGTGACGGGCCAGCGTGTAGGCCGTCCAGCCGGCCAGCAGCAGCGCCGTCCAGGCGGGCTCGAAAACCCAGCCGCCCCAGGCGAGGAGCGGCAGCACCAGGCAGGCCGGCAGCGTGAAGGCCAGCGCACCGCGCGCAAGGCCCAGCATCACCGGGGCCGATTTGCCTGGCCCGGCCACCGGCACGCGGGCCAGCACCAGGGCCGACCACCCCACCGCCGAAAAGAGCCCGAGCATCGTGGCAAACGAAAGATCGTTGGCGAAGCGCCCCAGCGCCTCGGTGCCGCACACCGCCTGGACCAGCGCAAAGTGAAGCAGGCGCTGGCCGCCGGGCGCCGCGGTTACCGCCAGCACCTCGCCACGCCGCAGCAGGCTGGCCAATCGCGCGCTCATGGTGTGGCCACCGTTTTGCGGTGCTGCCAGGCCGCCGTTGCCGCCACGAGGGCCAGCGGCATGATCAGGCTGGCCTGGGGGCGAAACATGATGCCGTTGCTGAAAGCCGTGGAGGCCACCAGCGCAGCCAGCAGCGGCGCCGCCACGCCGGGCGGAAAGCTGCGCGACCACACGGCCAGCACGGCCAGCACGGCGCCCAGGCCGAGCACGCCCTGCTGGTTGAGCAGACGGATGAAGTCGTTGTGGGAATCCTTGGCGCTCCACCACCACACTTCGGAGACGATCCAGTCCGAACCCTCGCCGTGGCCGAACAGCCACTGGAGCAGGCTGCTGTTGGCGAGAATGTCGATCTTCTCCAGCCACATGGAAAACCGGCCGGAGGTCAGCTCGACCATTTCATCCCACGAAGGCAGATGCACCAGGCCGAACAGCAGCGGCACGAAGGCTGCGGCCAGCCCTGCTGCCAGCATCACGAACAATGCCAAAGGCGCCATCGGCCGGCGCTGGACGAGCAGCACGGCACCAAAGGCCAGCGCCGCCACCATCGAGGTGCGCACGCCCCAGCCATAAAAAACCAGCACCACCGAAAAGCCGACAAGGCCGATCAGCAGGCGTCGCCCGAACTGGCCGGCCTCGAAAAGGTAGAACGACAGCGCGGCGCACACCACCACGAGGTAGGAGCTGGTGTGCAGCGAAGCGAAATACACCGGCCAGAACGGCTCGCCGCCGCGGTTGAGAGAGGGCGGCAGCACGATCAGCGCGCCGATCACCAGCACCCAGACCAGGCCGAGCGTGATCTGCATCAGCCGGATCACCAGCGCCGGTTCGCGCTCGAAAAGGCGCAGCAGCAGCACCGAGAGCAGGGCCGGCGTGACGATTTTCAGGTATTCGAACATCGCCGTCGTGAAGTTGAGACCGGACAGCACTTCGGTGGTGAGAAAGGACGCCAGCCCGAGGGGCACCGCCACCAGCACCAGCGGCGTGCGCTTGAGAATCGCATCGGCGTAAGCCAGAAGGCCGGCACCCAGCACGCCGAGCAACAGCATGTCGGCCAGCCGGTTGTAAACGGAGTCGATTTCCGCATCGATAAAGGGCCTGGCCAGCAGCACCGCCACCAGCAGCTTGCCCCACAGGCCGATGAACAGGCACCAGGCGAAGCCCTGCGTCACCCGTGTCTCGAACGGGGTGGAGGCGACAGCCGGGCCGTTGGCCAAAAGCAGCGCAGTCATCAGAAATCGAGCAGCACGCCGCCGATGACCGCCACCCCGGCCTCGCGCAGACCGGTCGACAATTCGGCAACCCGCTTGTGGACCGACGCATGACGACGGGCCACCACGATGGCGCTGCCGCAGGTGGCGGCCACGAGCCGGGCATCGGCGCCGGTTTCGTCGGCCGGTGTATCCACGAGGGTCATGTCGTAGGTATCCCGCGCCACCGAAATCTGCGCACCGAAGGCCCGGCGGGCCAGCAGCTCCTGCGGGTTGGGCGGCACGATGCCGGCCTGCAGCACCGACAGCTGATCGAAGCGCGGGTGGGGCTGGATCGCGCCCTTCTCGCCGCGTTCGGCCAGGCGCGCGGCCAGGCCGCCCGCCGGCGGCAGGCGAAACAGGCTTTGCTGGCGCGGAAAGCGCAGGTCGCAATCCACCAACAGGGTGCGCTCGCCCAGTTGCGAGAACAGCACCGCCAGGTTGGCTGCCAGCCAGCTACGCCCTTCGCCGCGTGCCGCGCCCACCACGGCAACGCTGCACAGTTGCGGGTTGGTCATGCGCCGCAGCACCAGCTGGCTGCGCAGCTTGCGCAGGGCTTCGACGCGCGGCGAATTCGGCTCGAAGGCCGCGACCAGCTCCGGGTCGGCCCCCTGATCGCCAGCCGCCAGCACCGGGTAATCGAACTGGCGCGACAACGCGGCGTGCACGTCGGCCTGGCTGACCAGCCCGAGTTCGACGGCCGCGGCGCCGAAGGGAATGCCGCGCGCCTTCTGGCGGGCCGTGACACGCTCGACCGCCACCGCATCGAGCCGGCCGCTGGAAACGAGAATCTCGCCCAGATTGGGAAAGCCCATCTGCTGCGTTTCGAAGGCCGGCACCGGGTTGCGACCGGGAAAGTTTTTCATGTCCATCGTTCGATCCTCAGGCCCGCCGCAGGGCTGCGGGCAGGAAACGCGCGAACAGGCCGTCGGCGGCGCTGATCGGGCGGTTGATTTCGGCCAGCATCGGTACGCCGAGGGCATCGAACATGTCATCGGCGCCGCGGATGCGCCTGTCGAAGAGTTCGCGCACGATGCTGAAGGCCATGCCCAGGAGACCTCCGATGAAGATCGCCAGCCCGAGGTTGAGCAGCAGCTTGGGACTGGACGCCTCGGTGGCCGGCACCGCCGTCGACAGCACGGCCACGTTGCCCTGCCGCGACTTGCTCTCGAGGCTGGTCTGGGTGAGGCGTGCCATCACCAGGTCGTAGGCCTTCTGGGCGCTATCCACTTCACGCAGCAGCACGCCCATTTCATCGCGCTGTTGCTTGAGTTCGATGACGCGCCGCTTCTGAGCTTCGAGGCGCCCTTTGATGTCCCCCTCGCGAGCCTGGTTGATGCGGCTGTTGGTACCCACCACCGCCGCCACCTGGCCGCTTTCGGAGCGCAGCCGGGCCCGCAGGGATTCGACTTCACCCTTCACGCGCTGAAACTGGGGATGGTTTTCGCCGAGGTATCCGGAGAGTTCGGTGAGCTTGGCTTCCTGACGGGCCAGGTCCACCTTGAGGGCCTGGATCAGCGGGTTGGCCGCCACTTCATTCATGCCGCCGCCCTGGCGCTGGCGCGACGCGGTATCGGTGCTCTGGGCCTGGGCCGCTGTGAACTGGGTGGACAGCTCGGTGAGGCGCGAACTTTCCAGGTCCAGTTTCTCGTCGCCAACCAGGCCGTGGTCGCGCTGGAATTGCGACAGCCGGGCCTGGGCGCTTTCGAGGTTGGCGCGCAGCGCCCGGGTGTGCTCGTCGAACCACGCGGCCGACTGGCGGGCCGGTTCGACCTTCAGTTCGAGGTCGGTTTCCAGGTAGGCCTGGGCAAGGGCGTTGGCGTAGTCGGCGGCAAACTTGGGGTCGTCGGCGGTTACGGTCACGGTGAGCACATTGCTTTCGTGGGACGGGCTCACCTTGACGCCTTTTTTCAGCCGGCCGGCAATCCAGCGATTGACGTCGCCCTGGCCGCCGGAGGCCGTCTGCCAGCGCTCCGACCAACGCGGGCTGGCGCCCAGCTTGAGGGCCGCCACCGCGCGCCCGCCAACCCGTTCGCTGGCAATGATGTCGGCCTGGGTGGCGAGAAAACCCGGCGTGGTGGCGCCGTGGCCGGGCTGGACCACCAGCGGATCACTGCCGCGGGATTCCACCACCACTTCGGTCGATGCCGTGTATTGGCGCGGCAGGGCCAGGCTCACCACCAGGGCCAGCAGGACGACCCCGCCCCACACCATGAACAGGCCTTTGCGGCGGGCCTTGAGGACGGCCAGGAGTTGTGCGATTCCCATGCTCGGTGTCCGCTCAGAAAAGTGCTTCGCGAACGACGACCACGTCGTCGGGCTGCACCGGGTCGTTGAGTTGCGGGTTGATGATGCGGGTCGCGCCGTCTTCAAAGCGGCGATGGATGCGGATGCCGCGCTCGGTGCCCCGCGGACTGAGGCCGCCGCCCATGGCCAGGGCCTGCAGCACCGTCATCTGGCGCTCCACGCGATAGGCGCCGGCACGCTGCACTTCGCCATATACAAAAACCTGGGGCGCGCGCTGCACGTAAAGGGTGTCGCCCGCCATCACCGGCACATCCTTTTCGGGCGTCCAGCTAACGAAGAGTTCGGCCACGTCGATTTCGGCCCGCACCCGGCGACCATTGCGCATGCCGCTGAGAATCACCTTGTCGGCCCCCTGGGGCGCCGTGCCGCCGGCCAGCGCCAGCGCATCGGTCAGCTTCATGGCGGTGCTTTCGAGGGGATAGCGGCCGGGCCGGGCCACCTGGCCGAGCACCGCCACCTGCGCGCCGCGCACCTGCTGGAGCACCACCGTGACCTGGGGCTGGAGCACGAAGCCGCCCTTCTTCAAGCCGTCGGCAATGGCCCGTTCGGCCGCCGCCACGCTCAGGCCGCCAAGCTGTACGTTGCCCACCAGCGGATAGCTGATTGCTCCGGTTTCGGACACGCGGGTTTCGAGGCTCAGGTCGGGGTTCTGGAAAACCGCGATCTTCAAACCATCGCCGGGGCCGAGGCGGTATTCCTGGGCGGCCGGCTCCTGCGCCCGCACCGCCGCGGGCAGCAGCGTCGTGACGAGCACGGCAGCGGCCAGCGCGCGGCCCAGCCAGGCGCCTTTTTTCATCCCGCCCTTCATCAGAACACCCACTGCAAGCTCCCCGCCAATGTCCAGTAGTTGAAACTCAGCCCTGCTTCGTTCGATTCCCGCTGCTCCCGCGTCAGCGCGGTGATCCAGCGCGTGCCCGGGCTGATCTGCCAGGTGCCGGCCACCGAGGCCAGCACACTGCGGTCCTCGCGCCGGGCGCCGGTGCGCACACCAAAACCCGGGTCGCCGCGGAAATCGGCGTTGCGCCACTCGAGGCGCCCCTCGACCCGCAGCTTCGGCGAGTATTCCCATAGCGCGCCAAGGCGCAGGCCCTTGGTGACCACGTAGCTCGACACGAAATCCTGCGCCGGCTCCACGTCGTAGCGCAGCGCGCCGCTCAGCTGCGTACGCGGCGTCAGCTTCCATTCCAGGCCGGCCAGCGCATTGCGGCCCGAGTAGTCGTTTTGCGGAAAGCGCCCGTAAGTGCGCTTCACCGTGCCTACCCGCAGCAGCGCCCTGGTGCCGCTCTTTATCGGCAGCGACGCATCGGCAAACAGCTCTTCCTGCTCAAAGCGCGATTCCGACTGCCCGCCCGACGATGTCGGCACGTTGGGATACTGCCCGCTGGCCCGCCGGCGGGTGATCGCCACCACCGCGCCGGAAGCCGGCACGTAGCGCAGCACCGTATCCACGCCGGCAAAATCAATCTCGTTGCCCGGCCGCGATCCATCCGGATAGCGCCGGCTGCCCTGCCCCGCCTGCACGCCCACCTGCCAGTCCGGCACCAGCCGGTAAAAGGCGCTGCCGGTCAGCTGGCGCGTCACCGCCAGGCTCCGCTGCTGCTGGCGGTAGTACGCAAAATCGTCGGGCGCCTCGCGGTGCTCGGCGCTCAGCTCGCCGTTCCATTCCGGCCCGGCCGTCCAGCGCCAGCGCCCTACCGCGGTGCTGGCGTTGTGATTCAGAAAATCAAAGGCCCCGTAGCGCGCCAGGCTCAGGTCGTAGTCCAGCACCCACTGCTGGCCCGCGTAGGCCTTGTCCAGCCCCAGCCCGAGGCGGGTCACGCTGTACCAGTCGCCCAGCCGGGCAAGCTGTGCCGACTTCGCCGCAGCCGGCCCCGACAGCCGGAACACGTTGCTGTCATAGGCGATGGTTTCGCCGATGCTGATCCGCGAACCGATTCCCCTGCCCAGCGGCAGGTCCAGCGGCGCACTGCCCCGCTCCTCGGCAGCCCGCTGCGCCGACTCGTCGCCAAGGCCGCGGGTCAAGCTCAGATCCGGCGGATTCAGCTCGTCGCTCTCGAAAAGCAGCGCGGCACGACGGGGCTCGCCGAGCAGGGTCGATACACGCAGGGGTGACAGATCGTCAGCCAGAACCGGCAAACCGGCTCCAAAAAGGAGCAGCGCCCCACCAAAACGAACACCAAAGTCACGCAAATCCACACCCCAGACCAGCCAATTTCGGCATCTTGAGGGAGCAAGCTCTGAAATCAAGCGCATTTTTACGCATTTTGCAAAATTCGGCGGTCTCAAGACAGATATTTGCAAAAAAAATCACATTAACTTCAAATTTGACATTATCGTCGGCGCACATGCCGTAAATTCGGCACCGTTCAAAATTGCCTCGAATTTGTCTATTGCCATGCAGGCCGCCCTTCAACGACAGACCACCGGGCTCAAGCCGCACCTGTCGCTAATCTCTTTGATCGAGACTCTTCTCGATCCGATCGCTTTCGCCGGCAGCCTCATCGCTGTCGCCGGCAGCTTCGGAGTGGGTAGCGAGCCGGCATACCTCGTGCTGGCCTTCACGGTGTTCATGTTGGCCCAGCCGATGCCGATGCATATCGACAGCGGCCTGAAGGCGCTCTACCGGGGAAGCTGGCTGAAAGCTGCGGTGGTGTTTTCGGTGCTGACCCTGATCGGGCTGCTGACCGGCTTCGGCAATGCCTACGCGCCTGAGGTGCTGCTGGTGTGGTTTGTGGCCGGGCCGGCCAGCGCAGCCCTGGTGCGCCACGCTGTTCATGCGCTCACGCCGCTCGTCATGGCCCGCAGCGGTTACCACCAGCGCGCGGTGATCGTGGGTGCCAGCCTCGCCGGCCTGGCCGTGGCCGACCGCCTGAAGAACTCGCGCCGGGCGGGCAAGCGCCTGCTGGGCTTCTTCGACGACCGCCATGCGGGTCGCCACGCCCGTGCCGACATCCAGCACCTGGGGCCGATACGCGAGCTGGCCAACTACGTGCGCGAGAACGAGGTGGATGTGATCTACATCGCGCTGCCCATGAGCAGCCAGCCGCGCATCGTCCAGTTGCTGGACGAAATGCGCGACACCACGGTGTCAATCTACTTCGTGCCCGATCTTTTCATGACCGACCTGATCCAGGCGCGCCTGGATGACCTCGGCGGCTTGCCCGTCGTGGCCGTGTGCGAATCTCCCTTTACCGGCGTAAACGGGCTGTTCAAGCAGGTTTTCGATTTCATCGTCGCGGCGCTGATCGTGGCGATGATTGCACCGCTGCTGGTGGTGATCGCCGTCGCCGTGAAAGTCACCTCCCGCGGCCCGGTGCTGTTCCGCCAGCACCGCTACGGGCTCGATGGGGAGCGCATCCTGGTGTACAAGTTTCGCTCCATGAGTGTTTGCGAAAACGGCGACACCGTGACCCAGGCCAGCGCCAACGATGTCCGCGTTACGCCCCTGGGCGCCTTCCTGCGTCGCACCTCGCTGGATGAACTCCCCCAGTTCATCAACGTACTGCAGGGCCGCATGAGCGTGGTCGGCCCGCGCCCCCACGCGGTGGCCCACAACGAAACCTATCGCAAGCTCATCAAGGGCTACATGGTTCGCCACAAGGTTCGCCCCGGCATCACCGGCTGGGCGCAGGTGAACGGTTGTCGCGGCGAAACCGAGACCCTCGACAAGATGAAGCGGCGTATCGACTACGACCTCGAATACCTGCGGAAATGGTCGTTTCTGATGGACGTAAGGATCATCCTGCGCACCATCGGGCTGATGCGCAAAGACCCCAACGCTTATTGATGCGGTGCCGGGAGCCCGGCACCTGGAAATAAGCTTGAAGCGCCCAACGGCGTCCCGTGACCAGGCAACCCGGCCTGACCACGGAAAGCCCGATCAGGCGGAGCCGACCTTGTTTCCCCCTCCTATCGTCAGGCGCACCGACGCATCCTCCAGCCGGCTCAACAGCATCTGGTAATCCGGATGGCCGTTGAAGTTGGCCACCGCCACGCTGACCGTCACGCGGCTCGAATGACTGCGCAGCAGGCGGAAATCGGTGGTGTGCACCCGGGCCCGGATTTCCTCGGCCATTTCCCGGGCGCTCCCGGCAGAGGCATTGACGGCGATGATCATGAACGAGTCATCTCCGTAGCGGAAGACATGGTCGCCACCCCGGGTTGTATCCACGATGAGCATGGACATCTGCTGAAGCATGCGCGCGTGGCTTTCGGGATCGGCGAAGGCCGGGTTGTGGCTGGCCGGGTCCACCTTGACGAGCAACACGCACAGCGGATCGCCGGTGCCCTTGTGGGTATCGATCTCGCGCGTCAGGAGTGCCGGCAGATAGCGCCGGTTGAGCAGGCGCGTGACGGAATCCCGGCCCAGCAGCGCACTGCCCAGGCGCGAGAACAGATCGTTCATCAGGTAGCGGATGAACTCTTGCCAGCGCTCCAGATCGAGGATCAGCTTTTCGGCCCGCGGCCCCACGACATCCTCGGCCACGAGCTGGGGGATGACCACCTCGTCGATCTCCCGCACCACGTCCCAGACTGATTCGAGTTCGTTGGCGCCATCGAAAAAGATGACGGCCTTGTGCCTGAGCCACAAGCCAAAATCCGACTCGGCCAGGGTGCCGGCCGCCATCACCCGGCTCGGAAGGCGCGTGGCCAGCAACTGCTGATGGCCCCATTCGGCCAGCAGCGCCCGCTGGCGCTCCCGTTCCAGAGCCATGTCGTGCTCGAGCGACACGACCCGGTAGGCCTCCTCCTTGCGGACGTGATCCTGGATGTTGCGCACGAAGGCCGACATGATGAGCATGTCGGCCACCTGCAGCACTTCGTGGATATAAACCACCGCAGCCAGTTGCATCGTCATATCGGGGAACACCGCAGGAAGGCGCGCCCGGAGCTCCGCCGCGATGAGCCGCACGCCCCGCTGCATCAGATCCGAAGGCAACTTGATACGGGCGTGCACCAGGCCGATCTGGACCTGCCGCGCCGCCAGTGCGGGCAGCGAGGCCTCGTCCCTGGCGGTAAAGATCGACTCCATCCAGCTCAGCAAGGATCCCTTGAGACGCGTCTCGACCAGATCGAGCTGGAGGTAATCCCGGGCCCGCGGGTGGGCCAGCATATGAACATAGAAAAGATTGATCACCTCCGGTGCGACCTGTTCGACCAGGCCCGCGACGCCCGCCCGCACCTCGGCCGGTGCCGCCTTGAACGTGTCCTGCCAAAGCTTCACCACATCCGGAGCACCACCCTCACCTGCTCCGACAAAAATTCCAGAATTCATTAACCGCTCTCCGTTTAACTCTCACACTGGTCATTCAAAACCGGATTTGTCCTCAAGCCAGACCAGGAAGCACCAAGTATCCCAGTGTATGCATTTAGTAATACCCAAGGACTATATTATCAAGGTCCCATGACGAGACACCTAGGTGGGCAAACATCAAAGCGCCTGATCACCGCGCGTCCGCAAAGGTTGTCGCGCCCTTATCACAAGCCGCGAGCCTGCCGGCCGTGCTTTCACCGGCAAGGCCCACCGGCCGATGCCCTTGCCGGGGCATGACCGGAACCCCCTGAAAGCACTCGGGCGTGAGGTGCCGAAGCCGAGGCGGCATGACCTTGGCAGTGTGCCACTCTATAATGCAATAGCGGCCTATCAGCCGAACGTGCACAAGGAACGTCGTGTCCCGGAAGACGCCACCCGCTCCCGCTCCGAGCTTGCCAAGCCGATCGCGATCCACTTTGCGTGTGCTTGCGCTCAGCCTCGGCCTGGCCTGCACCGCAGCGCAGGCCGCGCCCGCGCCCATTCGCGTCGTGATGGATGACAATTATCCTCCGTACGCCTTTCGCGACGGCACGGGAGCCCTGCAGGGGATCGTCAAGGATCGCTGGGCACTTTGGGAAGCCAGGACCGGCATCAAGGTCGAACTCCTGGCGATGGATTGGGCCAAGGCGCAGGCCACGATACAAAGCGGCGGCGCCGATGTCATCGACACCATATTCCAGACCCCTGCCCGCGAGGCGATCTACGAATTTTCGGCGCCATACGCCAACCTCGATGTCGCGCTCATCTTCAATAAAAGTATCTCGGGCATCAACGATGCCGTGACCGCCCGTGGTTTTCAGGTCGCCATCAAGGAAGGCGATGCCTGCGCGGAATTCCTGCAACGGCATGGCGTCACGGATCTGAAGCCCTTTACCAGCTACCAGGCGATGGTCGGCGCAGCCTCTCAGGGCGAGATCAAGGTGATGTGCATCGACACCCCGCCGGCCCAGTATCTGCTGCACAAGGAGCGCGTCGCCGATCAGTTTCGCCTTACACAGCCCCTGTTCACCGGGCAGTTCCACTGGGCGGTCAGAAAAGGTGACGACAAGCTCAAGGAAACCATCGAGCGCGGGTTCTCCCTTGTCAGCGAAGCCGAATTGGCCCACATCGAATCCGACTGGAAGGGGTCGGCCCTGGACTCCATGGCCTGGAGCGAGCGCCTGCGGTATGGCCTTTACGCGCTGCTGGGCTTTGGCGCCCTGAGCGCCTTTCTGGCTGCCTGGGCACTGCTTCTGCGCCGGCAGGTTGCTGCAAAGACCAAAGATCTGACCGCTGCGCTTGTGGACCTCAAAACCAGCCAGACCAAGTTCCAGGCCCTGTTCGAGTGTGCAACCGACGCCATCATCCTCATGGACGGCGAGCGCTGCGTGGACTGCAACGAACGTGCAACCCAGCTATATCGCGTCCCGCGGGAACAATTCATCGGCTTGACCCCGCTCGACTTTGCGCCTGAATTACAGCCCGACGGCAAGTCATCCGTCGATCACCTTGCGGCCCTGCTGGCCCGAGTCCGTGCCGGTGAAGTGGTTGTCTTTGAATGGCGGAACATTCTTCGTGACGGGTCGCAGCTGGATGTGGAGGTGAGCTGGAGCCAGCTCACCGTGCTGGATTTCGTATACCAGCAGGCCATCATCCGGGATATCGGCGCACGCAAGCGTGTCGAGCATGAACTCGATCAACATCGCCATCACCTGCAAACCCTGGTCGAAAATCGCACCTCCGAACTCGCGGCGTCGGAAGAGCGTTTTCGCGGCCTGGTGGAGCAATCCCTCGTCGGGATCGTCATCATCGCGAATGGCAGGTTTGCGTACGTCAACAAGGCCTTCGCCCAGATCTTCGGCTATGACTCGCCCGAGGAGCTCCTGGGTCTGGCGTCGATAGAAGAACTCATCGTCCCCGAATCCCGCACCCATGTGCTCGAGGCCATCCGACTCCGGCTCTCTGGCGAAGTCGACTCCATTCAATACGAAGCAACCGGCTTGAAGCGGGATGGCAGCCCTGTCGGCATCGAAATCTACGGGCGCCGGATCGACTATCAGGGACACTCTGCGACCATCGGCATGGTCATGGACGTGTCCCAACGTCGCGCCCTGGACGAGGCTCGCGAGCTGTCGTTGAAGGAGGCCGAGCACCTGGCCCGCGTGAGAAGCGAGTTCCTGGCAAACATGAGCCACGAAATCCGGACGCCTTTGAACGGCGTGCTGGGCCTGGCCAGAATGGGATACCGCGCGTCGCCGGAGGGAAGCGAGGGGCGCAGCATCCTCGCGAAAATCATCTCATCAGGCCTGCACCTGCTCGGAGTCCTCAACGATGTCCTCGATTTTTCAAAGATCGAGGCGGGTCAATTGTCATTGGAGTCCGTCGTCGTCGATACCCATGCCCTTCTCGAGGAGTGCATGTACCTTGTGCAGGAAAGTGCGGCAGCCAAAGGCATTCTCCTCACCTTGCGCATTGACGCGGATCTGCCGGCGCTGTGCCTTGGCGATCCGCTACGGCTCAAACAGGTCTTGACGAACCTGCTTTCAAATGCGGTCAAGTTCACCCCCAGCGGGACCGTCACCCTCACCGCGACGCGGCAGCACGAATCGATGGTCCTGACCGTCACCGATACGGGAATCGGCATCAGCCCGGACGAGATCGCGTCACTGTTCAAAGCGTTTCATCAGGCCGATGCGTCCACGACCCGCAGGTTTGGAGGCTCCGGCCTTGGCTTGACGATCTGCAAACGGCTCATTGACCTGATGAACGGAACCATCCAGGTTTCCAGCGTCCCCGGAGAAGGCAGTTGCTTTGAAGTACACGTGCCCTATCGAGCCAGCGGAAACCAGCCGCCACCCGACACCGCTCCGAACCTTCAGCCAGGCGATGGAACACGCCTCCAGGGCGTTCGGATTCTGGTGGCCGAGGACAACGAGGTCAATCAAATGGTCATCGAGTCCATGCTCACGAACGAGGGTGCAGAACCCGTTCTCGTTGGCAACGGTCAGGAGGCCGTAGAGCAGGTCGTTGAAAAAGGCGCGCAGTATTTCCAGCTGGCGTTGATGGACATCCAGATGCCTGTCATGGACGGGTATGAAGCCGCCCGGCGAATCCACACCTTGGCACCGGATCTTCCGATCATCGGCCAAACGGCCCACGCACTTCCCGAGGACCGCAAAAAGTGCCTCGCCGCCGGAATGGTCGACCACATTGCCAAGCCGTTTGAACCCGACGCGCTGATCCGCATCCTGCATTCGCACCTGGGGCCCGCAAGCGGCTAAGCCGGGGTCCAGACATCCGGATGACCGGGGCGTAACCCTGCTCCCACCCTGCAGTTCTGTCCACTTCCACCACGCGCCCCTGATCCGAAATCTTCCGCGCGAACCCTGGCGCATCCCGCTTTTGATCTTGGCTTCGATCCGCTGTTTTTGATCCGCCTCCAGTGCCCACCACCGCCCCATTTCCCCGAAAAATCAACGATCTGAGGAGACTTTCCGATACTTCTTCTTGATTTCCAGAGCTAAAAACACTACTAAATGTAGTAGAAAAAAACTTTTAATCGCACTATTGCTTTTTTTAAGTATTTGTTTTTAAACAACTAAAATTTTTGCTGAAAATCGTTTGTCGGAGTAACCTAGCGCCGCTTGTGCAATCAACGATTGCACCCACGAATGCATCAACAAAAGCACCCATAAGAGGAGGTGAAGCCGTCCATGACCGCCACGACAAAGTCCACAAAAAACCAGCCCGCAACTGCCGCCAACCTCCTGCCGCAGGAGATCTGCGACGAGGTGCTGCTGGAGAAATACGCCAAGGGTAACGAGAAGAACATCTTCGACGTGCGTGCCCGCGTGGCCCGTGCGCTGGCCGCCATGGAGGCGGAAGACAAGCGTGCCTTCTGGGAAGCCAAGTTCCTCGAAGCCCAGGAAAAGGGCTTCGTTCCGGCAGGTCGCATCAACTCCGCCGCCGGCACCAACCTGGCCGCCACGCTGATCAACTGTTTCGTGCAGCCGGTGGGCGACTCGATCACCGAATCCGTCGACGGCCGCTGCGGCATCTACACCGCGCTGGCCCAGTCCGCCGAAACCATGCGTCGCGGTGGCGGCGTGGGTTATGACTTCTCCTCCATCCGCCCCAAGGGCGCGATGGTGCGCGGCACCCAGTCCAATGCCTCCGGCCCGGTTTCGTACATGCGTGTGTTCGACCGCTCCTGCGAAACCGTCGAATCGGCCGGCTCGCGCCGCGGCGCCCAGATGGGCGTGCTGCGCTGCGACCACCCGGACATCGAGGAATTCATCCACGCCAAGGATCACGGCGACCTCACCAATTTCAACGTTTCCATCGCGGTGACCGACGCCTTCATGCAGGCCGTCGAAGCCGACGGCTTTGTCGAGCTGGCCCACAAGGCCGAGCCCGCCAGCGAATTCAAGGATTCCGGCGCCTACCAGCGCGACGACGGCCAGTGGGTTTACCGCAAGGTGCGCGCCCATGACCTGTGGGATCAGGTCATGCGCTCCACATACGACCACGCCGAGCCGGGCATCCTGTTCCTTGACCGCATGAACAAGGACAACAACCTTTACTACTGCGAAACCATCGAGGCCACCAACCCCTGCGCCGAACAGCCCCTGCCGTCCTACGGCTGCTGCTGCCTGGGTTCGATCAACCTCACGCTGTACGTGAAAGACGCCTTCACCGACAAGGCCAGCTTCGACTTCGCCGGCTTCGGCAAAACCGTCGAAGTGTCGATCCGCATGCTCGACAACGTGCTCGAAGCCACCCACTGGCCGCTCACCCAGCAGCACGCCGAAGCCCAGTCCAAGCGCCGCGTCGGCCTGGGCTTCACCGGCCTCGGCAACGCGCTGGCCATGCTGCGCCTGCGCTACGACACCGCCGAAGCCCTCGCCATGGCGATGAAGATCAGCGAATTCATGCGCGACCAGTCCTACCTCGCGTCCGTCGAACTGGCCAAGGAGCGCGGCGCCTTCCCGCTGTTCAACGCCGACCTTTACCTCTCCGGCGGCAACTTCGCCTCACGCCTGCCCAACGACGTGAAGGACAAGATTCGCAAGCACGGCCTGCGCAACTCCCACCTGCTGTCCATCGCCCCCACCGGCACCATCAGCCTGGCCTTCGCCGACAACGCCTCCAACGGCATCGAACCCCCGTTCTCCTACACCTACACCCGCAAAAAGCGGATGGCCGACGGCACCTTCAAGGAATACGCCGTCGAGGACTACGCCTGGCGCCTCTACCGTCACCTGGGTGGTGACGTGAACAAGCTGCCGCCCTACTTCGTCACCGCGCTGGAAATCTCCGCCAAGGCCCACAAGGACATGGTCGCGGCCGTCGCCCCGTACGTGGACACCTCCATCTCCAAGACGGTGAACGTCCCCGAGGACTACCCCTACGCCGATTTCGAGAACCTCTACCTCGACGCCTGGAAGTCCGGCCTCAAGGGCCTCGCCACCTACCGCCCCAACGCCATTCTCGGCTCGGTACTGTCGGTTGCGCCCACCAGCGAGCAAAAGCAGCCGCAGGATCTCGAAATCTCCGACGACACCAACCGTCGTCTGTCGATCAAGACCCTGCCCGCCCCGGTGCTGTCGTCGCTGCGCTGGCCCGGCCGCCCTGACCTGCCGGACGGCAATGCCGCCTGGACCTACATGCTCAACACGCCGCAGGGCAACTTCGCCCTCTTCGTGGGCCACATGGATCCGGTCGAAGACAGCCCGGCCAAGGGTGCCTTCCCCTTCGAAGTGTGGGTGAACGGCGCCGACCAGCCCCGCGGCCTCGGTGCCGTGGCCAAGACCCTGTCGATGGACATGCGCGCCAACGACCGCGGCTGGCTCAAGCTCAAGCTCGAAACCCTCGCCAAGACCGTTGGTGAAAAGCCCTTCGAACTGCGCTTCCCGCCCCACGGCGAGCAGAAGATGATGCCGGGCGTCGTCTCCGCCTTCGCCCAGGTCGTGCGCTACCGCTGCGAAAAGCTCGGCGCCCTCGAAGACGGCGACAACCTGCCGAACCCGGTGCTCGACAGCCTGTTCAGCCTGGCCGAACCCAAGACCGGCACCGACGGCACCCTGTCCTGGACGGTGGATATCCAGAACCCGGCCACCGGCGAAGACTTCGTCCTCGGCCTCAAGGAAATCACCCTGCCCGACGGCGTCACCCGCCCCTACTCCATGTGGCTGTCGGGCAACTACCCGCGCGCCCTGGACGGCCTGTCGCGCATCCTGTCCCTCGACATGCGCGTGATGGACCCGGCCTGGATCGGCATGAAGCTGCGCAAGCTGATCGACTACCCGGAACCCCTGGGCGACTTCATGGCCTTCGTGCCCGGCACCCGCCGTCAGCAAAACTGGCCCTCCACCGTCGCCTACCTGGCCGCGCTGATCATCCATCGCTACGCCATGCTCGGCGTGCTCGACGAAGCCGGCTACCCGACCCGCGAAATGGGCATCCTCGAAGCCCCCCGCGACGACAACGAGCCCAAGCTGATGCAGGGCGCACTGTGCAACGAATGCGGCAACCACTCGGTAATCCGCAAGGACGGCTGCGACTTCTGCACCGCCTGCGGCGCGGTCGGAACCTGCGGCTGAGCTCCTGCGTGCAGACTTGTGTGATGCAGTTGTAGGTGGTCACCATAAGTTGCAAGTTGGACACCATAAGCTGCAAGTTTGGTCACCATAAGTTGCAAGTGAGCGGCAAACCAGCCGGTAAGCTGTAAAAAACTCAACGCCCACCCTCACCGGTGGGCGTTTTTTCGTCTGAAGTCACTGTGAGTTGCACCATAAGTTGAAATTTCAGCCCCATAAGTTGAAATTTCCAACCCCATAAGTTGAAACTTTGGGTCAAGGTCAGGAAGCAACTGCATCAAGCGCAGGTCTCAAGGCCCATCTCCTTCCGGAGATGGGCCTTTTTTCGTGGGCGGTTCGCACCGATGTCCGGAATGGGCTCCAATCTGCGTCCGATCACCTAAATCGTGGCTGCCGAACGCCTCATAGACGGCCACTCACAGAAAGCAGCACGTCACCTGCGAGTGGTGTCGGAACCTCCAAACCAACGCATAAGTTGAAATTTTCTGAACAAATAGACGCATAAAGTGAAATTTTCCACTTCGATTCACTCATAAGCTGAAATTTCCAGCGGACGGTAAAGCCTACAACGGTGAGGTGTCGGTGGTTGCAAGTTGAACACCATAAGCTGCAAGTTTGGTCACCATAGGTTGCAAGTTAGCAGGCCAGCTAGCCCGTAAGCTCGAACTCAACGCCCACACTCTTCGGAGATGTGGGCCTTTTTTCGTCTGAAGCGCCTGCGACAGCGGTTCGAAGCGGCCCAAGCGCCCAAATTGGGCAATAAACCGGAGTAATCGGGGTGGTGGAGGTGCTCCATAAGCTGCAAGTTTCCGAGCGATGAACCCAGCGGTAGACTGACCAGGAACAGATCTAACGGTGCAGCAGGAGCCGCATAGGTCGGCAATGTGTCCTTACCTGACGTTAGCCAGTAATCACCGGGTGAACGGTAGGCATGCCAAATGCAGCAGCTGGGCTTCCAGCCGGGAAGGCTCCAACACTACTGAAAAATTCACGGTTGACGTTGTATGGCTTCGCTAGCGTGGGTAAGGCAAAGGACTATTGCGAGCAACCCATCATTGCCGCGCTCGAAGACGTGATCGAATGCGGCGAGGTCGAACTTATCGTGCCGCAGCAGGTGCTGGATGAGTTCAATCGCAACAAGGCTCGCGTCATCGAGGAAGCGCGGCGCGGCCTCCAGTCCCATTTCAGGCTGGTCCGGCAGGCTGTTAGCCGCTTCGGCGACGACACAAAGAAGACCGACCTGCTTGCAGGGCTGAACGAGATTGACCACCGTATCGGTGCCGACGGGGATGCGGTCAGTGAATCGATCGATCGCATCGACAAGCTACTTCGCAGCGTTCCCGCTCTCGCGACCAGCGATGCTGTGAAGCAGCGCGTCACAGAACGGGCGCTCGCAAAAATGGCTCCGTACCATCGTGCGAAGAACAGCGTCGGTGACGCCATCCTTGTTGAGATCTACGCCGACATCGCATCGAAAGCGACTGCCGCCGCGCCCTGTGCACTCATCACCCACAATACAAAGGACTTTAGCGAGGCAGGCGGTGATTTCCGGCAGCCTCACGCCGACTTAGCGGACCTATTCCGAGCACCGAAGTCCACCTATTGGATCGCGAGTGGTCGATTCCCTAAAGGACCACAACCCCGACCTGCTAAGCGACCACGCCTTCGAGTTCCACTATTCACAGGAGGCGCGCCGCTTGTCAGAGATTCTTGAAGCGGAGCATCTGCTGTTGCGGCAGGTCTGGTACAACCGGCACTGGAATCTGCGCATGAAGATCGAAAACGGAGAGCATCACGTCGTTACCGAGCAGGACTACAGTCGGAACCCATATCGCTCTGACCAGACGCTAGACACAGTGTGGAAAGGGGCGCTCGCTGCCGCGAAGAAAACCGAAGACGAGGTGGGCATCGAGAATCTCGGCCCCTGGGACGACTTCGAGTGGGGCATGCTCAACGGCAAGCTGTCGGCATTGAGATGGATACTCGGCTACGATTGGGACATGCTTGATACCTAATGCGCTCGCCTGATAAAACCCATACCCCGGAAGTCGCCTCCGATTAAACTCAATGGGTTAGGTCTGAAATTTACGCATAGCTGCAAGCTTCGCCAGCGATGGATGAGCAACAGGCTTGCCAGGACGGCAGCGGTGTCTGTCTGTAGGCGGAGTCGCGTTCGACTTTCCTCGCCGAGAGGAGAAGCTGTGGTCAGAACCAACTACCTCCCAGTCGCGCCCTTGAGTGTTTCCAGCCAGAACGCAGACGTAATGCTAGCTGCGCAAGCCCGATAAGGAGCAGGACGATGGAAGATGGCTCTGCAACAGTCGAGACACTGACTATTCGCGCCGACCCGCTCAGGCCAATTCCGCCAGTGTAAGTGACTGGTGGGCCGTAGACTAGCGGTGTCTCAAAAGTGTACTTCGAGAAGCTTGTGTAGAAGGCTGCTGAGCTGTCCCTCGCCTGTTCGAGTATCGACATTAAATCGGCTGCCGACGCAAGACTGAGCTTATCGAGCACTATGTTCTGATTTCCCGAATGAAACTCCAGCCCATAACTCCAGTTCTGAGTCCGGGACGGGTCAGTGACCTGAACGTAGTCTCTATTGACAAACTGGTAGCTCTGGAATGGCGCTGGAGCAGAAGGTGGGGTTGAGTAGTCATGCCTCGACAGCAGGGTGAAGGCACTTGAACTGGACAGCCCGAAAGGGATTACTTGGCCCATAGCTTGTTACGTCCGACATCATCGTGGGCGCACCAAACTCCGTGATGTACGACCGGCCCGGATCGATGTACCAAGCGCTGACATCGTCAAGGTCAAAGACGAGGGTAGCTGCGAATGCACGTGGCACTGAGACTGAAACCCTATTTACGTTGGCGCCAAGGTACTCGTACTGGACACTCCACATGCCCTGCATCTGCACCGTCACAAGCGCCGCATGAGCCGCGCTGCTCGCCAGTCCCGCTATCATTAAGCCCATCGCCCATTGCCTTGCAGTCTTCATGTGCTTTTCGTAAAAAATAAAAACAACTAAAAGCAAAAAACATGCCGAATATGTAAGTACCTAGCGTGCAATGGATAAATCAACGTCAGCAGTAGACGTAGCCACAGAATGTAAGCTTTTCCGACAGTTGCCACAGTACTTACGTGCCGCTAACTAAGAAAGTCGGTTGCATCGAAGATTGGTGCCCCATACCAGAACACGCGCGGCAAGCCCGCATTCGGCCCAAAACCGAGGGCTGCTAGCAGGTAGCGTCGGCAGAGTTTGGCGGCGCACCGAGTGCTGCCGGCTGGTCACATGGCAGGAGTAGGGTTGATTAGCCCACGCCTCCACCTCGACAGCAACGCCACCGGGGCGTCATCGGATGTATCAGAGGTCTTAGGTTGCTCCTCCAGCCTCGAGAGCCTCCGAGAAGGTGAGCCCGCACCTGCCGCCGCACAGGCGATCAAGGCTGAGAAAAATGAAAACGTTTCTATTTTATAAATTCAAAAAACGAAACGTTGCTATAACTACAGCCGATCACCTTGATTTTTTTCTTAAATTTTTAGCCATCTTGTCGGCCGCATGCAGCCTTGTAGGGAGGGAGAATAACCATGGCTTTCGATGAACTTTGGTCGCCTAGTGAGTTGGGGCGGCACTTAATGCAAGTGCGCGAGCGGAGCGGAATCAAGCAGGCGGAGCTCGCGAAGCGGGTGTCACTAAGCCCAGCCGTACTCTCGCGCATTGAGAATGGAGACCGCGCGGTCACTCTGGATGAGGTTTTGGACATTCTTCACCAGATGGCGACGCCCGAGGCCTCAGAGTTTTCGGAAAGCCCTTCACCGATCCTGGCAGGTGCTTCTCACGACCTCCGCTCGACCACCCCTGAGCCAGACCTGCTTTGGGAAGCTGAGCAGGTTGCATGTGAGCTAGTAGCTCTACGAGACCAGCCAGACACGCCCCATGCTTTTGAGCGCCGACTGTCGGAATACATCGACGAGCTCAGCCGGGGGGCGGCTCTGTTGCTCAAGCGGGAGTACCAAGTCGCCTTTATCGGAAGCATTGGCGTCGGCAAGTCGACAGCCATCTGCAAGATGACCGGGCTTGAAGTCCAGAAGGAGGACGGGACGATGACCCCTGTCCTCGAAGTCGGCGGTGGAGGCATCACCGTGTGCGAGGTGCATCTGCGTACCGGTCCGGAGTTCGGACTCATAGTTGAACCCAAGGGTGACGATGAACTGCGGCAGGACGTCCTGGATCTAGCGGACAGCATCCTCAAGGGAGCACCATTGCCCGATGAGGATGGTCCCAGCAGCCAAGAGTCGCAGGGCATCTCGAAGGAGGTCGCCAGGGCGCTGCGCAACATGGCAGGCTTGGCTGTTCAACGTCCGAAGGGGCCCGACGGTAAACGGATGATCGTCGACCCTGCCAAGCAACTCGCGCAGCAGTTCCCTACGCAGCGTGAGTTTGTAGTGGAGGTGCTGAGCCGCATGGAGCTACACCGTCGCGACAAGCGAGACGTTTGGTATGACAGCGCAACTGGCAAGTCGCCGAAGGTTTGGCTGCGGGACACCTTTGCGGCCATCAACAACGGTCGGAGTCCTGAGTTCACGCTGCCGCGCCGCATTGAGGTCGTGGTACCTGAGAAGCTGCTCCAAGTCGCAGACCTGACAGTCCGCTTCATCGACACCAAGGGCATCGATCGAAATGCGGCACGTGAGGACATAGAGTGCCACTTCGACGACCCCCACACACTCGCAGTCCTCTGCTCTCCCTTCAACAACGCGCCAGCTGCTGAAACGCGACTACTGCTGGAACGGGCCAAAGAAGCCGGAGTTCGCACGCTAGATACCAACGCGGCTCTACTGATTCTGCCTCGCCCGACCGAAGCGCTGGCAATGAAGGACGACGCATCCAGCGAGCCAGTCGAGAGTCCTCAAGAGGGGTACGAACTGAAGAGCGAACAGATTGCACTTGCGCTGGAGCCACTAGGCTTGCAGACACTTGGGGTAGCGTTCTACAACGCTCACGAAGACTCAGCGGCGTCGGCGCAAGAGTTCTTACTCAAATGGCTAACCCGGGCACGAGTAGCGTTCCGCACCCGCATAACGGAAGCGATGGCTGGTGCTCGAACTTTGTTGCGCAACCACGGCGAGGAGCGCATTCGTGCAGTTCTGCGCGATGCAGGCGAGACCCTGCACACTTGGGCGGCACAGAATACAGCAGTTCCGGCCGTGCAAAGCCATGTACAAGAGAGCCTGATGGCGCAAATCCAGGTCGCCTACGCGAGCACCGTGCGCGCGGCCATTCGTCGGGAAGGCGAATGGCCGCAGCTCAGCTACTCACACCATATCGGTTATGGTGCTCGGCGTCTTGCTGTGATGGCCCTTGAAAATGCCGTAGAGCAGTTTACTGGCCACTGCAAGCTGATGGCGGCCACACCGCGGTATGCCGAGGCCGTGGACCTGCTGACCCAGGCGGAGCGTGTTCTGACCGCCTACTACGAAGAACTGCTGCGAAAGGTGCAGTTAATGGGCCAGACAGTGTTCAAGGATGCCCTAAAGGCTGATCCGCAGCTTTGGCAGGCCTGCATGGACGAGTGGGGCCAAGGCCCTGGCTACAAGAGCCGTGTCGCGGCACACAATCGCGATTGGTTCAACAACGAGGCTCGGCTGAAGCTGGAAGACGAGCTTCAGGCTCTCATCGCGCGGGAATGGACGCGCGCCCTGGCCAACGTGACCGCACTGCTTGAATCTTAAAAACCAGCCGCTTTCTGAGCATGCCCAGCTGCGCGGCGAGGCGCTGATCCTCCCACCTTTCAGGCCGCGCCTCGCCGCTCCAGTAAGGCAAAACCCAGGCGCTGAACCTCCGGGATGGCTACCGAAACTATTAACAAGGCCCTTAAATTTACTGATGGCCGGGAGTTTGAAATACTCATGTATTCAAAGCAGTACATGGGCAACAGACGGTAGCGCGGTGTCGTTATTCAAGGGCCGGGTTAATAGGATCAACGCACGCCCCCGCCCACGAAGTCTGCGACAATGCTAGATCAATCAAAACGCCAGTGCGCCCGTGACTCCCGCAACCTTCATCGCCAAGTGGAAAGACAACCTACTTTCTGAACGAGCCGGCTCACAAGCCTTCTTCCTCGACCTCTGCACCATGCTTGGGGTGCCCACCCCAAGCGACCCCGACAACTACTGCTTCGAGCGCGGCGCCACACGCACCGGGGCCGGACATGGCTGGGCTGACGTTTGGATGCGCGGGCACTTTGGCTGGGAGACCAAGGGGCCAGGAGGCGATCTCGCCGGGGCCCTACGGCAGCTCATGACCTACGCGCTGGCCCTCGACAACCCGCCGCTGCTGGTGGTCAGCAACCGCGCGCTCACCGAGATCCACACCCACTTACAATGACGGCCCGGGGCCACGAACCCCAGAAGATCGCCCACTTCCTCATCCAGTGCCTCTTCTGCATGTTCGCCGAAGACATCGGGCTGCTCCCCAGGAAGATGTTCGAGCGCGTCATCGACAAGAGACAGGGTGATGCAGGCAAGCTCGCCGTCTCCGTAGCTGAGCTGTTCACTATGCCAGCGCTCCGGCGGGGATTTCTTGCTTGAGGACATCGCCTACTTCAACGGCGAGCTGTTCGAGCGCATCGACGTGGTCGAGATGATACCGGACGAGATCGAAGCCCTGCTCAAGGCCAGCAAGATGGACTGGTCGTCGATCGAGCCCTCGATCCTGGGCACACTGTTCGAGCGGGGCCTTGATCCCAAGATCAGGGCCCCGCTAGGCGCCAACTACACCGACCCCGGCACCATCATGAAGCTCGTCGGCCCGGTTGTCGTTGAGCCGCTGGAGCGCGAGTGGGAAATCGCCAAGGCAAAAATCGGCCCGCTCGTTGCCAGAGTACCAGGCGGGCGGCCGCGGGTCTCAAACGGCTGGCCAGGAGGCGCAGGCGCTCTTCCTCGGGCACCTCGAGCGCCTCAAAAATTTCCGCGTGCTGGATCCGGCCTGCGGATCGGGCACGGCGCTGCTTATAACGTAAATTCCGCCCCTTGCAGGGACGGCTCCATTTTTCCGTATAGCGTTGCCGTAAGGGGATGAATGGCTATTGATTTCTGATTTTTAATAGCTTCATATAATAAATAGTGTCAGGCGCAACGAGCTCAACTAATTGGTATCGTTACGGCTACGGCTTCTCATCATCAGCACTACACATGGCATACCCCACTCCCTTAGAGAAATCGAACTCAGCAGCACGCCTCGCCAGGCTCTTTGCGAAAGCTATGAGCGCCTCGCCCCAAAAGTCGACACTGGACGCATGGGCGTTTTCCTTCGACCTCACTGAGTCCACTCAAGGACTGGATCTAACCCACGAAGTCACCGACATGCTGGTCGAGACCACGCGGGAGCTTCGTTCGATGCGCGCCCTTCTCGCCGACTTTGGGGTTCCCGAGAATTTGTTGAGCTACTACGTCACCTACCCGGAGCAGGCAATGGTTGCGACCAACCTTTCTGCGCCGTGGGGGACGACGATTTCGAACTACATGAAGGATGAGGTTCTGCTGTCCTTCGCATGGTATGCGTACATCCTCCCCGAGGAGGCTTCGACGTAAGCGTTCAGCCCGCGGCGTAGTTGCTACGCCACGCGTCTTGAGATATCCGAGCGCAGCGGAGCCTTTTCGAAGTGCTGCTTCCACAGTCGGGGCGTGAGCTGTGCGACATCGGCGGCCGGGTGTTGGCCGACACGCTGGAGAACGTCGACCAGATAGTCGTACGGGTCGACGTGGTGCAGCCGACAGGTTGCGATCAGGCTCTGGACGATGCCGACGTGCTGGGCGCCCAGCTCGGTCCAGCTGAACATCCAATTTTTCCGACCCATCGGAATCGGCCGTAGCGCCCGTTCGAGGTGATTGGTGTCGATCGGCACATCCGGGTCGGCCAGAAACACTTCCAGCGCTGCACGTCGCTTGTGGGCGTAGGCGAGCGCCTTGGTCAGCGGGCTGCTGGGCAGGAGCCCCTGGGCCGCCAGACTCTCCTTCACCCAGCCGAAGAACGCCTCGACGATCGGCCGCGCGTGATCGAGCCGGTACTCGCGCCTCGCGTCCCCCTTGAGCTTGGCCTCGCGGAGCTTCGCCTCGACCGCGTAGAGCGCGCCGATATAGTCGAGCGCCTTGGCCGCCAGCGCGGGCTCGGCCGCTTCGGCGTTGATGAACTCGCGTCGGCAGTGCGTCCAGCACTGCGCGTGGGTGAGCCCGGTCTTGCCGGCATAGGCTTCGTAGGCGCCATAGCCATCGGAGAGCAGCACGCCGCTTCGACCGGGCTGAGCCCAGCACCTTCTCGACATTGCTGTGCGCGGCTCTCGAAGAAGGGGAAGCAGATCTCGTCGAGTTCGCCATAGACCGGCCAGAAGCAGCAGCCCTTCATCTTGCCCGGGCGGGCGCGGCCGGCCTGGATCGGGGCCTCGTCCAAGGCCTGGACGCGGATGGTGCGGATCGAGGCCAGATGGGACGCGGAGATCGGCTCGAGCAGCGCGGCGGCCTTGCGCGGCCAGTTGGGTGAGCCAGGCGCGGCTGACCGTGATGCTGGCGTCCAGGAGACGCTGGTGCTGGCGGTACAGCGGCAGGTGCCAGGCGAACTTATCAAGCAGCAGACCGACGAGGAAGCTCACGTCGGCGCGGCTCCCGTCGATCACGCCCGCCGGCGCCGCCGGGCAGTGGAGCGTCTGCGTGTCGCGGCGCTTGATCAGCGGGCGCACGTACTTGAGGATCACGTAGCTGCCCGGGCGCTGGGCCAGGCGGTGGCTGACCTTCTCCCCGATCACCTCGTACTGGTCAGGCGAGAGCCCTCGATATCCGGGTTGGCCACGGTGATGGTCTCGACCGGTACGCGGGCTTCGTCGAAGAACAGCGCAGCGTCGTTCTTGTCGTGGCGAAGTCGCTGCATGGCGTATGCCGCGTGTGGCGGGCCACCGGCTTGTCGTGGGCCTCGGGCGCCTCAGGAAGGGGGAACTCGCCCAGGTGCATCTGCGCCGGGTGCGGGGCCAGCAGGCGCTTCTCGCTCTTCTGGCAGAAGAGCTGGCGCCGGAACCACTCGAGTTGGTGCTGGATGGTCTGCACTTCGCGTTGCAGCGCCGCATGCGCCTGGGCCAGTTCGACGACGCGCTCGGGCGCCCACTGGGCGGCTTCGGCGGGGGTCGGAACGGGGGTGGGATGCGGGCGCGGCATGGCCCGTATTTTACCGTAAGCCCCAGCATTCATGCGGGTTTCAAGGCAGTCTCGGGCCGTTTGTAGCGGCGTTTGTAGCGGGCGGGCTCGATGCCTTCGAGGAGCAGCTTGAGCCCGGTCCAGTCCATCTGGCGCGTGGCGATGTGCGCCCAGTTCGACACGAAGCGCCCCTCTTCGAGGCGCTTGGCCCAGACACAGAATCCGGTGCGGTCCCAGTACAGCACCTTCATCTGCGTGCCGCGCCGGTTGATGAACACGAACAGCTCGCCCGAGAGCGGATCGCACCCGAGCGCGTGGCGGGTGAGCGCGTAGAGGCCATCGAAGGATTTGCGCATGTCGACCGGCTGGCCATACACATGGACCCGGACGGCCCCTTCGGGGAAGAACATCAGCCGCGCGACAGGTGGAGGATCACCCCTCCGCCCAGATCGAGACGCAGCTCGAGGCGGCCGCCAGCGCCGAGCAGGCCCGCATCGACAAAGCCGGTTTGCTCGCCTGGCGCGGGCAGATCCGCTCCGTGGGACACGTCATCCGCCAGCAAGCTCCGCCACCGCCTGAGGCTCGATACGCTAACGCCCTCATGAGCGCAAAACGCCTCGACCTCCAGGCCACTGGCGGCAAAGCGCGTCAGCACCTCGCGCCATGCCTCGCGGCTACGCCGCTGCCACTTGTTGTTGCTTGCCGTCGCGCTGGTCACTTCGCGTTCCTCCTGATTGAATAAGGGGAGGATTGTTCCGCGTGAGCGCGGGCGGGAGAAGAACGCCGCTCAGTGAGCGGTTACGCTTCGACGACTACCAACGAGGAGCTCGGAGCACTGACCGAGTTACTTGCAGAGCTTGAGGACGCGCTGAAGGCACCAGGATTACCGCGGTTCATCGTGGACACGATATCAAAGCATCTGGCGGCGATTCGACGAGCTATCCGCCTGTGTCCCGTTCAGGGGACCAAGCCAATGAAGGATGCAGCGAGAGCTTTGACAACCGACATCCAGCTCGACCAAGACGAGATTCGATCCGCAGCAGACAGTGCGGACAAAAGCGCAATGAGCCGCGTTGGAGATGGTCTTTATAAGGTATGGAAGAAAACTGCGGAAGTTGCGGGGGACGCAGACAAGCTAATGAAAACAGGCCAGCAGTTGATCGAAATGGCGACCGACGTGATCGATAAACTCAACTAGCGCGCCATGGGTGACCACTGCAAGTAACCGCTTCGTTCCCACAAGGTAGCGACCCTGCAATTCTTAAATGGCGCAGTGGTCTACTGTGGCTGCGAGGGATTCGAAGACTTCTAGCCCTCGGCAGTATCCTCAGTCCTCGGGTCGAACACCCACCGCCCAGGCAACTGGATCATGCGATTGATAGGCACGAGTCCGAGTAGATCTCCGCTATCGATATCGGCCTCCGCTGCCCTGAGCCTTTCACCGACAAAGTGGTTATCTTGCGGAGCACCGCAGTGCACGCACTGGTTGCAGTACGGCCAGTGCGTTTGTTTCCCTCTCACCAACCTCCGCTTCATGATCGTGTTGAGCCCGACGGCCTTCAACTGATCATTGGTAACCTCTTCGAGGACTGCCTCGAGATCCGCGCTCATGCTTGCCTCAGTGTAGTAGCGCTCAATCCACCTCTCAGGGGGCGCCTCACCGATCTCTATGTTCGTGATGTGCCCGTACACCTGGAGCACGGCTTTTTTGCAGGCCCAGCACGTGTCTTTCATGCACTCAATATGCACGGGCTGGTTACGCTCCAGGACAACCCACTTAAGGCGCCTCGTCAGCATGCCGACGACGAACTCGTCCAACGGAACTTGGAAGTCTAGGAGTTCAGGTGTGCGGTCAAGGGACACCGGTGCCAAACGAAAGGCGGGAACGTCCCTGTTGTGGGCGATTGGCTCGCGTCGGATTGCTGACGAGAGGAACCACGCTCCACGCACGCCGGCCTTGCGATAGCGCTCCTGCCTGTACTGCATCTCCTCATCGGTCTGCTGAGACATCTGGATCTCCAGCGCTATTCGGCTGGCACCTTTCTCGCAATGGACATCCGCGATCCACTCTTCACCCTCCGGCGTCTGGCCATTGCATTCCGTTATAGCCCGCCAACCTGCTAGCTGGACTGCCTTTGCGACGATGTACTTGCAGTAGAGGTGCTCATCACTCTCGGGCGCAGTAATGCAGTCTCCCTTTCGGGCGTGGGCGAAGAAAGCGGTGCCCTGCGGCTAGTCTTTGGAATCGCATCGGCCTCGCAGCAAGGCATGCGGAGCCCTATAGCTCGATATTCGGTTTTGAGCTGAAGCCACGCGGTAGAGTCGTACTCGAAAGCGTGAACGTTGTCGCCAGCAGGACTGATCGCGCGAAGGGGCATTCAGGGAGCGACCAGCGGTAACCGGCGTAGTGCTTTTTGCAAGTGCGTGCAGCTGGATTTGCGTATCATCAATGACATACGTATTTTCGAACAGACTAGGCCCCGCTGGCCTCAATACTCGCTTTCGCGGAGTTCCTTTTCCAGCTCATGTTCGACGCTGCGTTCAAGCTGCTCACGGTGCTCTTTTAACCACACGCGGACATTGTCGTTGGTTTCGACTGCAAGACGGGCGTCCACATCTGCCAGTTTTTGACTGTAATGCTCGCTAGCTTGCCCGCTCCAGGCCTCGGTGAAGTTGTTGGCGTGCAGGCTGCGTCGAACCTGCTCTATTGCTCCGTAACGTTCCAGTATCTGCCGCCCGAAGGTAGTGAGCTCGTCCGGCCTGGCGATGATCGGCGGACAGTGCTCGGCAAGAAGCCACGCGCGCTCAGAAGCATCTGCATCCACCCATTCAAAAACCATCGGCGCTGGAAGGACGTCAAGTCCTGCCTGATAACCATCGCGTGACGATCGGCCACCTCGAAGCCAGTTCAGTAAATGCCAGGTTCCGATCTCATTTCGTTGAATTTCTAGCCTTCGCGCAATAGCAGGCCAGACGACCGCAGGCTTTGCCTTTGCCGCCTTAGACAGGAAATCCAGTGGTTCAGGGTGGAAGCCAGCGGTGATGCTGTTCACACTAGCGAAGTTGGCAATGCACCGCACAGCAAGCTCTGCCCCAGCGTCGGGGTTGAAGTCAAGCAGACGGTTCGCCATCTCGTTCCAGCGGTACAACGGCATGTTGCTCGACTGCTTGCTCGCTGCGCCCTCGACAAACACTAGGGAACTTAATACTTGCTCGATACGCGCCGACAGGATGCGATATTCGTTGGGATGACCTCGCAGCCGTGAGTCAAGGATCTCCAGCGCGGCATCGGGCGCATTCGGATCGTCGCTCTCAATCAGCAGGTCGATGGTGCTCTGAAGTGCATCAAACGGCAGCTGGCTGACAACGCCACCATAGACGAATAACCGGAAAGATTTCGGATCAATGTCGCCTTGCTTCGCCGAGACTAGCAAAGCCCTGGCGATGCGATCGCTCATCCCTGAACGCCACACGAGTCCTGGCACGGAAGTACGTATCTCAGCGTTCGCAAGCAGTTGCTCGACGATCTCCTCCCACAAGTCGAGTTTCTTGAAATGCCATGCTGAGAGATAGCCGCCGATGAAGAAGTCGGAGCGTTGCCCACCGGCCTTTATCCATGTCGAAACGATGGAGGACCACAATTTAAGGTCATCAGCCTGACCAAGAAGCTGGCCGAACTGGTGTCCGTTCTTGGCCTCATCCGTGACAAGCCAGCCCAGTTCTGG
>JADKKC010000012.1 GCA_016720685.1 Zoogloea sp. | reverse complement strand
GATGTTTTCGCCATCGGCACGTGTCGTTTGCAGGTCAGCCAGCCGCGCCAGCCGTGCTGGAAGATCAGCCATCGTCTTGGGCATGAGCCGATGTCGCGGGTGATCGCCGACGCGGGCCTGACCGGCTGGTATTTCCGGGTGCTGGAAGCGGGCGAGATTGCCGCCGGCGACGGGATCGAATGCGTCGAGCGTCCGGCGCCGGGGCTTACCCTTGCCCGGCTGTGGACCGCCCGCCTGGCCCATCGCCCCGATCCGGCCGAGCTGCGCTGCCTTGCCGCCGCCCCCGGCCTCAATCCGGACTGGGTGACGCGCCTCGTCGAACGGGCTGTCTGGCTGGCGGGTTGACTCCCGTCCTTACTGGAGTAAAACGAGGTTTTGCCCTGCTTTTCCAAGAGATCCCGACCATGCCGACGCCCATTCCTGCCGTAAACCCTGTGGTCCCCTTCTGTGAGCTGATCGGTCACCTGGGACTGGCCAGCATGGGGGTGTCCTTGCGTCTGCAATACCTCATGTGCCGGTTGTCGATCGGCATCACGGAAAACTGCGTGAAGAAGCAGCTCGTGGAAGCCGACCCTGTTGTGCACGCGGCAGATCATGCCGAACTCAAAGAGCACGTCATGACGTTGCTGGAGGCCAGCGCCGAAGGGTGCTCGACGATCGTGCGCGCTTACATCGAAGAAGTCACCCAGGCCCAGCACCGCTGCCTGCACGCGGCTTTCGGCATGGAGGAGCGCGAGGCTCCCGCTCTCGGCCTGCCTTTCATGCCCGGCGTGGCCGTGCCCAGGGCGCGGGTCGCCGCCAAAGTGGCTAGCGGAAGGGAATGATCAGCGGCCCAATGTCGATGGTGACGGCCGACTGGGCCGAGCGGGCCGGGTAGGCATACACCGGCTGCGGGCTGTAAACCATCGGGCGTTCGTACACCACGCGCGGGGGCGCTGCATAGACCGGCGGCGGGCTGTAGTAATACGCGCCCCGGTCGTGGTGCCGGTGGTGGTCGTGACGGGGGCGGTACTCGCCCCGATCGTAGCCGCCGTGTCGTCCATGACCATGTCCGTCGCCGGCGCTGGCGGGCAGGGACAGGCCCAGGGCCAGGCTGCCGATCAGGCTGGCGGCAATCAGTTGGCGAATATCAGACATGGTTTTTTCTCCTCGAAGGCCCGGTTTGGGTTCCGGTGGCCGCGAGGATAGCCGCAGCCCTGGTGGCGGGGCGTCGGGCATTTGTAAGCAAAAATAGGCGCTCCGGGCCGTTTTTCCGGCGGGGCCGCGCCGCGGCGGCCGCGGGTGCTTACATTCTGTTGTCGTCGGCAGCCTTGGCGGCGATCAGGGTTTCGCGCCAGCGGCTGATGGCGGTGGCGATGGCGTCCTGACTGATGGGTTTGGGCACGTAGTCGTTCATGCCGGCCGCCAGCGCAGCGTCGCGCTCTTCGTTCATGGCGTCGGCACTCACGCCGATGATGTAGGCCGTGTTGCCCGCCGCGCGCAGTGCCCGGGTGGCGGCGAGGCCGTCCAGGCGCGGCATGCGGGCGTCCATGAAAACCAGTTCGAAGGCGGCTTCGCTGCAGTGGGCGACGGCTTCCTCGCCGTTGGTCGCGAAAACGATGTCGTGGGCGCCGAAGCGTTCGAGCATGCGGGCGATCACGGTGCTGTTGATCGGGTTGTCCTCGGCCACGAGGATGCGCGTGCTGCGGCGCAGGATGGGGCGTGTTGCCGGTGCCGTTGCGTTGCTGTCGTTGGCGCTGGTTTCGAGCTTGACGGTGAACCAGAACTCCGAGCCGCGGCCTTCCTCGCTCTCCACGCCGATTTCGCCGTCCATCAGCCCGCACAGCATGCGGCAGATCGACAGGCCGAGGCCGGTGCCGCCGTAGCGGCGGGTGGTGGACATGTCGGCCTGCTCGAAGGGCGTGAAGATGTGCCGGCATTTGTCGGGTGCAATGCCGATGCCGGTGTCGCTGACCGTGCAGCGCAGGCCGATGTGCCCCGCGCTGCGCTCGCCCATGTCGATGCGCACGGCGATCTGCCCCTGGGCGGTGAACTTGAAGGCGTTGCTGACGAGGTTGACGAGGATCTGGCGCAGGCGGGTCGGGTCGCCGAGCAGCACGCGGGGGATCTCGTCGGCGACCTGCGTGGTGAAGCTCAGCGGCTGCCCGACGGTTTTCGGGCGGAACAGCTTGTCCACGTCCGACACCACCTGGCGCAGATCAAAGCCGATTTTTTCGAGGCTCAGCTTGCGTGCTTCGATCTTCGAGTAGTCGAGGATGTCGTTGATGATGTGGAGCAGGGCTTCGCTGCTGCTCTGGATGGTGGTGATGTATTCGCGCTGCTCGGCGCTGTGCGGCGTCATGTCGAGCAACTGGGCCATGCCGATGATGCCGTTCATCGGGGTGCGGATTTCGTGGGACATCATGGCCAGAAAATCGCTCTTGGCCTTGCTGGCCGAGGTGGCGGCGTCGCGGGCGGCGATCAGGGCCTGTTCGGCCTTGTGGCGTTCGGTGACGTCGGTGATGCAGAACACCCGCCCGATCACTTCGTCGTCGTGGCGGGCGGGGCGCGAGCTGGCCTCGAAGATGCGCCCGTCGCACAGGGGCAGGGTGTCGAAGGTTTCGGCGAGATCCTGGCTGTGGGTGGTGAGCAGGCTCAGCAGCGCTGCGGGGTTTTCCACCGCGCGGCTCATGTGCTTGATGATGGCGTCTTCGTCGTGCTGGGCCAGCAGGTCTTCGGGCAGCTCCCACAGGCCGGCCAGACGGCGGTTCATGTTGACGATGTGCCCGTCTCCGTCGAGCACCAGAATGCCGTCGGCGGTGGCTTCGAGGGTTGCCCGCAGGCGGGAGCTCATTTCGGCCAGTTCGTCCTCGGCGCGTTTCTGGGCGCCGATGTCGGTGGCCCGCACCAGCAAGCCTTCGGCGAGGCGGCGCACCGTCTTGCGGGCGGCGAGCACGCTGCCGTCGGCACGCCGGTAGAGGCTTTCCATGGTCTGCTCGTCGGTACTGCCGCCGCCGCGCACTTCCTCCCAGAAGAACACGTCGGCCAGCGCGCATTCGATCTCGGTGACCGGCTGGCCGACGAGGCTGTCGCCCGGATAGCCGAGCAGGCGCGCGGCGGCCGGGTTGGCGGCGAGGATGACGAGGCTGGCGGGGTCGACGAGAAGCAGGATTTCCTCGGCGCCGGCAAGCAGCGCGTCCTGGTAGCGGCCGGTCATGATGGCGTCCTGGTGCGTGCTGCCGTGGGGCGGGTCATGGCGTGTGCCCCGGCCGCGAATCGGAGTCGAAGTAGTAGGTGACGCGCTTGCGCGGGCTCAGGTATTCGTACACTTCGGGCGGCAGATGGATGGGGCGCAGGGCCTTGGCGATGTTGATGTCGGGCTCCTGCTCCAGGTCGAGCATGATCGCCTCGTCGCGGGGGATGCTCGGGTCGAATACGGTGACCCACGGGCGCAGCGGCCGCACCGGGTTGACCGACGACACCAGCGCCAGCGCGTCGTTGGACAGGCGCACCACCGAGCCCGGCGGATACACGCCGAGGCTGCGGATCATCACCTGCAGCGCGCGGGCATCGAACTTGGTGCGGCGCTGGGCGAACATCAGCGACAGGGCTTCGTGGGGCGTCATGGCCTTGGCCAGATCGATCGGGTTGCACAGGTTGTCGTAGTAATTGACGAGGGCGACGATGCGCGCCAGCGGGTCGATCTGCTCGCCCTTGAGGCGTTTGGGGTAGCCGCTGCCGTCGGCCAGCTCGTGGTGCTGGGCGACGATGCGCAGCACCGCGTCGGGCAGGCCGATCTGCTTGCCCAGACGCACGCCGTACTCGCAGTGCAGCTCGCGCAGGTTGCGCTCGGGGGTGCTCAGTTCGTGGCGCGAGCGGGCGATGCGCTCGGGAATGTCGGCGAGGCCCATGTCGTGCAGCAGCGCCCCGACGCCCAGGTTCTGGCTCTGGGGACGCGTGAAGCCCATCTCCTTGGCCAGCATCATCGACAGGATGGACACGTTGAGACCGTGGAAATAGGTCTCCTCGCCGCCGGTGTGTTCGCCCATCACGTGCAGGGCCGCTTCCGGCTGGTCGAGAAAGGCCGTGACCATCTGGTTCACCAGCTCATTTGCCTCCTCGAGGCATTCCTTGGGACGCGAGAACAGGTTCTTGCTGATGTTGCGCATGACGCCGGCGGCCTTCACGAAAGCCTTTTCCACTTCCACAACCTGGCGTTTGCGCTGGGCCAGGCGGGCGATACGGTCGCGTTTGCAGGCCAGTGCGGCGCTGGTGGCCGGGTTTTCGACGGGGGATTCGGGCGGCGGCGTCACGGGGGCCGGCTTCGCGGCCTGGCCCATGCCCCGCGGTTGCACGTCGGAGCGTTCGGGGTCGTAGCGGAAGTGCGTGACGCCCAGCCCGCGCAGGGTCTTGAGCTGATCAGCCGAGCGGATCTTGAAACTGTTGAAGCTGAACGGATGACTGAACCACGGCAGGTCGATGTGCACGAACAGCCCGATGCAGAGCTGATCGGGTGTGACGACGAGGTCCTGCGGTGATATGGAAGGCATCGGAAGACATGGCGAGGGCTAGTGTTTCTATTTCGGCCGGATCGCGCAGAAGTTTAGGCCAATGGCTTTGCCGTCACGGCCGGACCAGAATCACCTGCACGCTGCGCGGGCCGTGGGCGCCGAGTTGCATCGTGAGCTCCACGTCGCCGGTGCGGGACGGGCCGGCGATGATATTGACCGTGCGCGGCAGGCCTTCCGGGCGGGCGCGCAGCCGGGCCCAGGCATCCTCGAAGTGGCGCACGATGTGTCCGGCGTGGAGCACCACGAGGTGGTGGTCGGGCACGAAGTTGAGGGTGGTCGGGCTGTCCGGGCCGGATGCCAGGATCACACTGCCGATTTCGGCGATACCGGCGAGGCAGCCTGTGACCGACAGCATTTCATCCTTGCCGGCGGGCCCCGGGTGATGGGCGAAATCCGCCGGCCAGTTCAGCCCGGCGAGGGGCCGGGCCACCGCGGCGCGGGCCGGCAGGCCGTGCTGGCGGCGGTAGGCGGCCACGGCGTCGGGTACGGCGTGCAGGCTGCCAAGCTGCACGACCGTGCCGGCGCGGCTTTCAAATTTTTCGATGAAGCGTTCGATCAGATCGCCATCGAAGCCGAGGCGGGTGTGCTGCGCGATACGGGCATCGAGCGCGGCGGCCGCGTCGGCACCCAGCGGGCCGCGCCCGAGGGCGGCGCGGATCTGGCCAAGAATGGCCTGGCGGGATTCGGACATGGGGGCTTTCCTTATTTTTTGCGGGCCTGCCATTGTTCGAGAAAAGTCTGGCCTTCAGGGGCCGGCAGGTCGCGCAGGTGGCTCCAGGCGGCGCCGCCGGGCAGGTGGGCGATACGGCCTGCGCTGCCGCCCATCCTGTTCAGCAGGCGGGCGGCGACACGGTTGGCAAACTGGTACAGCCGCGGGCGTTCGGCCACGAAGCGCCAGGCACCGATGGCCCGGCCCTCGCCGGCGGGGCGCAGGCCCTGTTCGTGCTGCAGGCGGCGGATCTCGCGCAGCAGCCCGGGCAGCGGAATGCGCACCGGGCACACCGACTCGCAGCGGCCGTTGAGCGTGCACGCGTTGGGCAGGTCGCGCGTGGCGTCGAGGCCGACAAACAGCGGCGTGAGCACCGCGCCCATCGGGCCGGGATAGACCCAGCCGTAGGCGTGGCCGCCCACCGCGCCATACACCGGGCAGTGGTTCATGCAGGCGCCGCAGCGGATGCAGCGCAGCATGTCCTGGAAGGGGCCGCCGAGCATCTTGCTGCGGCCGTTGTCCACCAGCACCACGTGGTATTCCGCGGGGCCGTCCACGTCGCCCGGCCGGCGCGGGCCGGTGGAGATCGTGGTGTAGGTTTCGGTTTCCTGGCCGGTGGCGCTGCGGGCCAGGATGCGCAAGAACAGCGCCACGTCGTCGAGCGTGGGGACGATGCGCTCGATGCCGCTGGTGACGATGTGCACCCGCGCCAGCGTTTGCGTGAGATCGCCGTTACCTTCGTTGGTGACGATGATCGACGAGCCGGTTTCGGCCACCAGGTAGTTGCCGCCGGTGATCCCGACGTCGGCCTGGAAGTATTTTTCGCGCAGCACCTGGCGCGCCTCCGTCACCAGTTCGGCCACGCTGGTCTTGCGCGGGCCGCCGTGGGCCGCCTCGAACAGCTCGGCCACCTGGGCCTTGGTCTTGTGGATGGCCGGCGCGATGATGTGGGACGGCGGCTCGCCGGCGAGCTGGATGATGTATTCGCCGAGATCGGTTTCGACCACCTGGTAGCCCTGCGCTTCGAGCGCGTCGTTGAGGCCGATTTCCTCGGACACCATCGACTTGCCCTTGGTGATCACCCTGGCCTCCACCCGCTGGCAGATGCCGAGGATGATGCGCCGGGCGTCCTCGGAGTCCGCCGCCCAGTGCACCTGCCCGCCCGCCGCGGTGACGCTGGCCTCGAAGCGTTCGAGGTAGTGATCCAGGTTGGCCAGCACGTGGTTCTTCAGGTCGCGGGCCTCGTCGCGCATCGCCTCGAATTCCGGCACGCCGGCCACCAGCGCCGCGCGGCCATTCACGAAGCCCTTGCGCGACTGGCCGAGGGCGTCGCGCAGGTTCGGGTCGGCCAGCGCCACGACAACTTTTTCCTTGAACTGCGGGCTGCCGACTTTCATTTTTGTGGTTCCTTCGCCGCGCCGATGCCCGCGCCATCGGCCATGCCGGCCAGCACCTCGGCGGTGTGGAAAACCTTCACCGTCGATCCGCAGCGCTTCATGCGCCCGGCCAGATGCAGCAGGCAGCCCAGGTCGCCCCCCAGCAGCGTATCCGCGCCGGTTTCCGCCACGCGGGCGCGTTTGTCGTCGGCCATGCGCCCGGAAATTTCGGGGTAAGACACGCAAAAGCTGCCACCAAAGCCGCAGCACACCTCGGTGTCGGCCATCTCTGCGAGCGTCAGCCCGGCCACCGAGCCGAGCAGCCGGCGCGGCTGCGCCTTGATGCCCAGCCCGCGCAGGCCCGAGCATGCATCGTGATAGGTGGCGGTGCCGGCGTAATCGGCCACCACCGTCTGCACGCCGCGCACATCGGCCAGAAACGAGATCAGCTCGAAACTCTTCGCCGCCAGCCCCTCGGCCCGGAGGCGCCAGTCGGCATCGTCGGCGAGCAGCTTGGGGTAGTCGATGCGAAGCGTGGCCATGCACGACCCCGACGGCCCGACCACGTAGTCGAAGCCTTCGAACGCGGCGATCACCTGCCTGGCCAGCGCCCGCGCGGTGTCGAAATCGCCCGCGTTGTAGCCCGGCTGGCCACAGCAGGTTTGCGCCTGCGGTACCTCCACCGTGCAGCCGGCGTCTTCGAGCAGCTTGACGGCGGCAAAACCCACATTGGGGCGAAACAGGTTCATCAGGCAGGTGGCAAAAAGACCGACCCGGGGGCCGTGTGATGCGGGGGGCATGCGATTTCTCCAGCGCAGCGCCGGCACAGGCCGGTGCTCAAGCTCGGGATGCTAGGCGCGGTCGAGGCACGGGGCAAGCCGGCCGTCGGGCCTGGGCGGTGCGCTGGGCGGGCTGGCCGTGCCTTTCATGTCGATGTGGCTGGCGCCGCGGGATGCCGTGGCGGTGATGTTGCCCATGCTCATTGCGATGGACATGTTCAGCATCCGGGCTTCTCGGGGGTGAAGCTGGTGTGGGACGGGGTGATGGCCCCTAGGCACTGCTCGCCGGCCGCTCCGGCATGTCGCCGGAGTGGATGATGAAGCAGTTGCCGCCGCGTTTCTTGGCGCGGTACATGGCTTCGTCGGCGTGTTTGAAGAGATTGAAGGGGTCGCCGGCGTTGCTCGGGTAGATGCTGACGCCGATGCTGGCGCTCAGTTTCATGCCGTTGCTGGCCCGGAAGCTGTCGATGACGGTCTGCAGCACGCGCTTCATGATGTCTTCGAGCTGGCCGGTTTCGGTGAAATCGTTGAGCAGCAGCACGAATTCGTCGCCGCCCCAGCGGGCCACGGTGTCGCCTTCGCGCAGCGAGCCCTCCAGCCGCCGGGCGACGTCCTGCAGGACTTCGTCGCCGGCCTTGTGGCCGAGGTGGTCGTTGATCGGCTTGAAGCCGTCCAGGTCGATGAGGCACAGGGCGACCCGGTTTCCGTTGCGCCGGGCCTGGGCGAGGGCCTGCGTGAGGCGGTCGTCCAGGAGGTTGCGGTTGGGCAGCCCGGTGAGGGCGTCGTGGTGGGCCATTTCGTGCAACTGCTGACGCGAGGTTTTCAGCTCGATGTTGAGGCGCCGGGTGCGGATGTAGAGCGTGCCCAGCGCGGCGAAGGCCAGAAACAGGCCGGTGAGGGTCTGGGCGAGGTATTGCTGGAAGATGAGTGCCAGTGAGATGGGTTCCGGCTTGTCGTAGGGGTAGATGCGGTGCCGGCGCATGATGTTCTGGACGCTCTGGTATTCCAGCGGCGTGGACCAGCGGTGGTAGCGGGCCGCGCGGGCGGCCGGGCTGTCGGGGGGCATCAGCAGCAAGGTGGCGGCAACCTGGTTGGCGATGTCGATCTGCACATGGGGCGCGGCGGCCAGCGGCCACTCGGGAAACAGCCCCGTGCTGGCGAGAAAGGGGAAGTCGGGGTTGGGGGTCGGGTTGATGATGCGCAGCCGGGCGAGGTCGATCTTGCCTTCGGCGCTCATGGCTTCGAGCACGCCGGTGCGCACGAAGCCCGCGTCGGCCTTGCCGTCGAGGACGGCCTTGACGCACAGATCCTGCGGAAAACCGAGGAAGCGGACTGTGCTGTCGGTGTCGAGGTCGACGCCGTGTTGCTTGAGGAGGTCGTATTGAAGCAGGAAGGCGGCGAAGGATGTGTGGTCGACGGCGGCCACCTGCTTGCCCTTCAGGTCTTCGAGGCGGTTGATGTCCGGCCGGTCGTTGAGCGTGAAGATCACCCCGCCAAACCGGTTGACCAGCTTGCCGTCGGCGCTTTTGACCAGGGTGGCGAGCCGGGAGACGCCGTAGAGGCTTTCCATGAGGATGTAGTGCTCGGGGTTGGTCAGCACGAAGTCGAGTTCGTTGCGGCCCAGGGCGAGCTGGAATTCGCCAAGATTCATAGGCCTTGCCACGAAGCGGGAGCCGGGAATCTTCGAGGACAGGAAGTCCATCGTCGGTTGCCATTCGCGCGTGGTGACCGTCTTGTCGCGAAAGGCGGTGATGCCGACCTGGTAGACCGTTTCGCTGCGGGCGTCCGCCACCGCCGCGTCAAGTGCCACCGCGACCATCAGCCACAGCAACGCCACGTAGGCAGCCAGCCTGTACCGCCGCGACCACCCGGGGGTGGCCGGGCCGCGCTGCGCAGGCGGGCGGCAGACGGATTTCATGATGTTTTCTGTCGAGGGGCTTGCTGAAGCCAGTGCAGGATGGCGATGAAGAGCCTGTCGGGTGCGGCGGGTTTGGCGATGAAATCGTTCATGCCGGCTTCGGCGCAGGCCCGGCGGTCTTCGTCGAAGGTGTTGGCGGTCATGGCGATGATGGGCACGTGGGCGTGGGCGCCGGGCTGGGTGCGAATCGTGCGGGTGGCGGTGAGGCCGTCCATCACGGGCATCTGGATGTCCATCAGGATCAGGTCGTAGAGGGTTTCGCCGGCCATCTGGACGGCTTGTGCGCCATCGACCGCGAGGTCTACCTGCAGGCCGACTTCGTCGCGCAGCAGTTCGAGGATGACTTCCTGGTTCACCCAGTCGTCCTCGACCAGCAGGATGCGCTTGTCGGGGCAGTGCTTGCGCAGCCGTTGCTCTGCTTCTTCGCCGGATACCGGGGAGGGCGCCTGCAGGGGGTCGCTGGCCAGCTTGCCGACCCGCACGGTGATGCGGAAGGTGCTGCCGAGGCCGGGGGCGCTGTTGACGCTGATGTTACCGTCCATGAGGTGCACAAGGCGCTGGCAGAGGGCGAGGCCGAGGCCGGTGCCGCCGAACTGCCGGGTGGTGGAGCTGTCGCCTTGTTCGAAGGGCTTGAAGATGCGTGCCTGGGCTTCGGCTTCGATGCCGACGCCGCTGTCCTGAACCTCGGTGACCAGCAGCGCGCTGCAGTCGTTCTCGTCTTCCAGGCGGGTGCGTATCGAAATGCTGCCGCGCGCGGTGAACTTGATCGCGTTGTTGACGATGTGCTGCAGCACCTGCTGGATGCGCAGGGGGTCGCCGCGCAGGGTTTGTCCGCCGAGGCGCGGTTCGAGTTCGATGAGAAGGCGCAGGCCCTTGGCCTCGACGCTGGGCCTGACCAGTTCGCAGACCCGGCCGACCAGCGCCGGCAGCAGGAAGTCGGTCTGCTCGACGGGCAGCCTGTCGGCGTCGATGCGCGTCAGTTCGAGCACGTCGTTGAGCAATTGCAGCAGGTGGCTGGCGGCGCTGGAAATCTTGCCCAGGCGCTCCTGCTGGGCACGGTCGGTGTTGTTGCGGCCGAGGATGTGGGTGAGGCCGATGATGGCGTTCATCGGTGTGCGGATTTCGTGGCTCATGTTGGCCAGAAAGCTGCTCTTGGCCCGGTTGGCCGCCTCGGCGGCTTCCTTGGCGATCGACAGGTCGGCGGTGCGGGCGGCGACGAGTTCTTCGAGGTGGTGCCGGTGACGCTTGAGTTCGGCTTCGGCGAGCTTGCGATCGGTGATGTCGCGCACGCTGGCATAGATGTAGTCCTGGCCGTCGGTGCTGGCGTGGCTGGCGGTGATGGCCACGGCGAGTTCGCGGCCGTCTTTCCGGCGGTGGATGGTTTCGAGCTTTTCGCTGCCGTTGGCGCCTATCCTGGCCTGGTGTGAATTCCAGACGGGCATCGGGAACAGCGGGTCGATGTCGGGGATGGACAGTGCGGTCAGCTCTTCACGGGTGTAGCCGAGCATGTCGCAGGCGGCCTGGTTGACGCGCACGATGCGGGCATCGGTGCGCACCCAGTAGGCGGCGTCGGCCGAGTTGTCGATGGAGATCTTGGCCAGCGCCAGCTCGCGGTTCTTGGCGGCCAGGCTGGCGGTCTGGCGTTCGACCTGGCGTTGGATGAGGGCGGTGCGGCCAGTCATGCCGAGAATCAGGGTTTGCAGCAGGGTGGCAAAGAGCAGGCCGATGACGCCTACGGCCCAGCTGACCCACGGCCGGTTGGACTCCATGTAGGTGTCGTCGGCCCGAACGGTCAGCATCCATTCCCGGTCGCCAAAGACGAGCGAGCCCTCCCACTTGGCGCGCGCAGGCGCTTGGCTGGCCTGGCTTTCGGTGTCGTCGAGGCGCTGGGTTTCGCCAATGGCGTAGGGGTCGGTGAGTGCAACGCCGAGGCCCGGCGGCAGCTCCTTGCGGGTGACCAATTCGAGCAGCTGGCCTATCTTGATGACGGCCACCGCGAAGCCCTGGGTGGTGTTGTGGTCGACCGGCCCGCGCACCGGTGCGAGGGCCAGCACCGCGACCTTTTTTTCCTGGACCAGCCAGATCGGGGAGGTGACGGCGAAGCTGCCTTCCAGTTTCAGGCCACGGTCGACGGCCTCGCGCCGCACCGCTTCGGAGCGGATGTCGAAGCCGATGGCAGGCAGGTTGGCGGCGCGGGGGGCGATGTGGGTGACGACGAGATAGCTGCTGCGGCGTGCGCTGGGTTTCAGCCGGCCCCCGTCGTCCCTTTCGGAAATCCGGAATCCCGGTATTCCCAGCCGGCCGGCCATGTCCGCCTCGAAGGCCGCACGCTCGGCATCGCTTACCTTGAGGTTGAAACTGAGGGCGGAGATGTCCGGGTTGTCGTGGAGCGTGGACAGGGTGAAGCTTTCGAAGCGGCTGGTGTTGAGTTCGGGGCTGACCTCGATGAAGCGGCGCAGCGACAGAAGTGCTTCCCGGTGGGCCAGCAGGCGGTCGGAGATGCGCTTGTGGATGAGCTTGGCATCGGTTTCGAGGCGGCGCTGCTGGTCCTGTTGCTCCCAGCTCGCGGTGGCGAAGAAGGCGGCCCCGACGAACAGCAGGGTCAGCGCCATCGGCATCGCCATGCGGCCCTTGCGGCTTTGCCACAGGGGGCTTTGGCGGATCAGGAAGCACAGGCACAGCGGCGCGAAAGTGAGCACGCCGAGGGTGTCGCCGACGAACCAGTTCCACCATGCGAAAATGCTGATTGGTTTGTCGATCACACCCGTCAGGTGCAGGGTGAGGACGCCGACGCTCGCGGACACCAGGCAGGCCAGGGGCCCGCCCAGCAGCAGAAAGTAGAGCACATCCCGCTCTTGTTCGAGGCTGGACCATGAATCGCCCCGGAAGCGCCGGATCAGGGCCTGGCCCACCCAGGCCTGGGCGGCCGCGCCGCTGGCAATACCCAGGGACACGACGACCGTCGTGGGCGACAGGGTGCCGTTGAGCCCGGCCAGCGAGAGATTGAGCGCCGCCGACCCAAGCCAGATGCCGGGCAGGGCGCCCGGCCCAAAGCACAGGCTCACCGCCAGGGCGAGGCCCGCCGCTGGAAAGATCGGGCTCGAATAGCCCTCGGCTATGCCGAAAGACAAGCCCAGACCGCCGAGCGCCAGATAGGCAATGGCAATCAGCAGGTTGCGGGAGATAAGGGCAGGCGTGCTCTTCGGCAGTGGCATGGTCCGGTGTGGCGGCGCAGAGAAACAGGTAAGGCCCGGACGGCTGTGATACGCATCGGGCGGGCTTACCAGGAGTAAATGCTATTCACGGCTGAAAGGGCGAAAAACTTTATCGCATCGACGTAAAGGCGCGACCCGCTTGCTTTCTGAGCCGATTGGTAACCCCCTGGGCGAAAAGCGTTCGAGGCGCTTTGCTGGCGAATCCAGCCTTGCATTACATATGATTGTCGAAGGATTGCGAAGCGGGTAGTGCGCTGCCCTCCGGTGCCTGCACCACTTCCAGGCTGACCCCGAAGCCGCGCGGCGTGAAATGCTGCAGCAGCGCGTCGCGGATGCGTGCCTGCCGGGCGGCGATCACGTCCGGGGCCACGCCGGGCAGCGCCCGGGCCAGGCTGGCGGCATCGAGGGGCGCATTCGCCTGGGCCAGCTCGAACAGGCGCCGCCCTGCGCCGGTCACTGGCGCCGGGCCCAGCAGCGTGGCGAGTTCGGCTTCCAGCCCGCCGGGCGAGCCGGGGTACTGACAGCGGATGGCGTAGGTGACGATCCAGGGCGGGAAGTCGTCCCGCCGCAGGGCGGCCCGCAGCGCGGTTTCGAAGACCACGATGCCGCCGCGCTGCAGGTTGGTGCCGCGGGACATCGGGGCAAAGTTGCGGGGGTCGGCGTTCGAGCCGCCCAGCGACGCGGCCAGCAGGTGCCCCCCGTGGTAGCCCGCGATGGCCGTGCCGGGCACGCTCAGGTCGGGGTCGGTGCTGCGCATGTGGGGCCGGGTGTTGAAGCTGAGGGTGGCCCGCATGCCCTGGGCCCGGCCGTAGGTCGTCAGGGCGTCGTAGGCCGGCGCATGGGGCGGGGGCTCGCGGTAGTCGGAGATGCCCTCGACGCGCAGGATCTCGTAGCGTCGGCAGATGTCGCGCAGGCGGGCGGCGAGCTGGTTAATGGCCTCGTTCATGGCCTGGCTGCGGCCGCGCTTCGGTGCGGCGGCGGTTGGCGTCCACGACAAAACGGGTGCCGTCCTGCGCCAGGGTGTCCAGTTCGGCGCCCAGGTTGCCGGCCGGGTGGTTGCGCCGCAGCGGCGCCCATTCGGTGCGGATGCGCTGGAGGCGATCCGAAAACTCCATCACCAGCTCGCTCGACATGCGCAGCGCCAGCCGGCCGCCCTGCACTTCGGTGCGGATCGAGTGCTGTTCGCGGCCGATGCCGAAGGGCACCAGCACGTTCTCGGTGCCGGCCGGGGCGGCGCCGGGCGGGGCGTTGCTCTCGCCGGCAAGGAAGCGCCCGGCGCGCCGGGCCATGCTGACGATCCAGCTCACCACCCGGTCGAGGGCCCGGTCGATGGGCGCGCGGATGCGGTTGATGATGTTGGTCACCGCGTCGCTGACCCGCCCGAGGCCGACCAGCCGGGCCAGGAAGCTGATCACCAGCGTGAGCAGCCCGGCCATGGTCTGCTCCACCCGGTTGGCGGCGGCGCCGAGGGCTCCGCTGGCAATGGCGGCGATCGAGTCGATCACCGCGCCGGCCACCTGGGCGATCTGGCGCATGCGTTCGATGAAGAACATCACCGTGTTGTAGATGGCGATGATGGCCTGGATGAAGGCGCCGGCCGGGTTGAGGCTGGACACCAGGCGGGTGATGGCGGCGGTGACGATGTTGTCGCGCACGAAGCTCATCACCTGCTCCATCACCATGTCGCGCAGGTTGCCGATGCCCTCCTGGATCTGCTGCCAGGCGGCGGCCGGGCCGTCGCGCACCAGGGTTACCACGATGTCGAAGCCGGTTTCCAGCGCTCCCACGGCGGGCTCGCCGATCACCCGCGCCAGCTTGCCGCGGATGTTCTGCCACGTCAGCCCCAGCACGCTGAGCACGAACTTGAGGATTTCGGTCAGGCTGAAGGCTTGCGGAATGTAGATGTTGGCGCCGCTCATCGCCCCGGTGAGCCAGCCGATCAGCGAGGTGCGCAGGTGGGTGAGGAAGCGCCCCGCAAACTGGCGCAGGCCCTGCACGGCGGCGCGCACCAGGTTGCCGATGAAGCGGATCGGATCGCCGATGATGGTGCGCAGGGCCCCGGCGGCGCGGCGCAGATAGGGCATCACGCTGGGCGCGACCACTTCGAAAATGATTTCCAGCAGGCGCATCACCTGCTGCCCGGCCCAGCTGAAGAAGCTCAGCGCAAAGCTGCCGAACACGCCGGCAATGCGCACGAAGGTTTGCGGCAGGCGCACCAGATCGCCAATGCCCAGGCTGCGCAGCACCGCCATGAATTGCCCCGGCAGCGCGGTGACAAAACCCATCAGCCCGGCCAGGGTGGCCTGGAACCACGTCCACGCCCGGCCGACGGCGTTGCCGCGCTGGATGTTCTGCCACACCTCTTCCTGCCCGATCAGGCGCATGAAGCCGCCGATCAGGTTGGCCGCGCTGCGCGCCACCGGTTCGCCGGTAATCGGGTTACGGCCCAGCACCGCGCACAGCAGATCCCAGCCGCGGGTGCGCGAGGCCAGCTGCGCCAGCGGGCGCAACACCGCGTCGCGGATGAACTGCAGGATGCCGGACACCAGGTTGCCGACAAAACTGCGGATGCGCGCGATGGGTTCGGTGACGATGCGCCGGGCGCGATCCCACACGTCGCCGAGCCGGAAGATGTCGCGCCAGCCCAGCGAGTCGAGGAAGCGGTTGATGGCCTGGCGGATGCTGCTGCCCACCATGCCGAGGCTGGCCAACTGTTGCTGCACCCAGCCGGCCACCCGGTCGATGATGCCGTGGTTGTCCAGCGCCTGGGTGATCAGCGCGCCGCCGGGCATCAACTCGACCACCGCCCGCAGCAGGTTGCCGGCCGAGCGGTCGACGGCGCGCATGTTGATCGGATTGACGCCCAGCACCAGCGTGAACATCCGGAAGCCGGGCAGAAAGTTGGCGTGCTCGGCGAAGTAATCGAGGGCGTCGCCAATGCCCAGGCGCTGCACGGCGGGCGCGCTGTGTTCGCTGATGGCCGGCAGCAGGCTGCGTCGGGCTTGCGGCGGCGCCTGGGGCGCGGCGCCCTGCTGCACGGTGTGGGTGAGTTCGTGGGCGATCAGCTCGCGGCCGGCGCTGCTTTCGGGCTGGTAAGCGCCGGCGCCGAAGAAGATCTGGTGGCCCACGGTGAAGGCCGCGGCATTGAGCTGGCGGCTGGCCTGGGCGGCCTGCGGCCCGGTGTGGATGCGCACGGCCGAGAAGTCGGCGCCAAAACGCGGCTCCATGAAATCACGCAGGGGTTTGGGCAGCGGCTGGCCGCCGCTGGGCAGGCCGGCGCTGGCGGGGCTGGCGCGGGCCGGGGCGGCGCTGCCCGGCACGGCCCGCATGGCGCTGGCCGCGCGGGACGGCACCAGGCCGGCGAGCCGGGCGCGGCTGGCCGACAGCGGGGCCGGCGGCAGGCTCACCACCTGGCGGGCGATGCGGCTGGCCTCGTGCTCGGCGGCGTCGTGGGGGCTGGAAACCCTGAGCCCGCCCGGCGCCGCTGCGGCCGCGCGCATCGGCAAGACCGGCGTGGCCACGTGCACCGGGGCGGCGACGGCCTGGTGTTCCGGCGCGCGCAGGGCTTGACGACTGAGCGGGGCGTTCATGGCAATGCCGGCCTCAGCTGGCGCGGCCCTCCTTCAGCAGTTCGCGGCGAATGCCTTCGTCGACGGCGGCGGCGCTCACGCAGCCCGCGCCGTGGCCGATGGCCTGCAGGCAGGCGTAGCGCACCACGTTCATGATCGTGCCGCCGGAGAGTTCATGCTGGCGGGCCAGGTGTTCCAGGTCGAGGCCGGCTTCGAGGCGGGCCGCGGCGGGAAAGGCTTCGCGCCACAGGCGCAGGCGTTCGGCCGCGCGCGGCATGGGAAAAGCCACCACCGACTGGAAGCGGCGCAGAAAGGCGTCGTCGATGTTGTGGCGCAGGTTGGTGGCCAGGATGACCACGCCGGCAAAGGCCTCGATGCGCTGGAGCAGGTAGCTCACCTCCTGGTTGGCGTAGCGGTCGTGGGCGTCGGACACGCTGGTGCGCTTGCCGAACAGCGCGTCGGCTTCGTCGAAGAACAGGATCCAGCCGGTGTCCTCGGCGGCGGCAAAGAGGCGGGCGAGGTTCTTCTCGGTTTCGCCGATGTACTTGGAGGTGACCTGCGACAGGTCGACCCGCAGCACCTCGCGCCCGCAGCGCTGGCCGAGCAGGCAGGCTACGAGCGTCTTGCCGGTGCCGGAGGGGCCGTGAAAGAGCGCCACGAAGCCCGGCGCGATGCGCCGCCCAAGGCCCCATTCGTGCATCAGCGTGGCGCCGTGGGTGAGCCACAGGCCAATGTCGTCGAGCTGGGCGAGGGTTTGCGCGGGCAGCACCAGATCGCCCCAGCCGAGCCCGCTGATCACCCGCCGGGCCGGCAGGCCGGATTCCGGCCGGGTGGCTTGCGGCAGGCCGGGCAGGGCTTCGGCGATAAAGCGTGGCGAAAGGGTGAGCGCGCCGGTGAGCGGGGCGTCGCCGCTGGCGGGCGCGGCCACGTGCACCACGTCGGCGCGGGCCAGGCGGCCTTCCGGGGCCAGGCGGCGGATCGCCGCAAGGCGCGCGCCGAGCGCGTCACCGGCGAGCACAAAGCAGGCGGTTTCAGCGCTGGGCACAAAGCTCGCGCCGCTGCCCGTGCCGCCGAATTCGGTGAAGGGGCGCTGGGTGGTTTCGTTGCGGGACCACAGCACGTCGAGCAGTTGCGGGCGCAGCAGCGGGGCGAGGGCGAGGGCCACGACCAGGCGCTCGGCGGCGTCGAGCCCGTAGCGCGCGATGGCGGCGCCGTAGGGGCAGCCGGGCTGTGTGAGCGGCGGCGGGGCGATGTCGCCGGGCAGCGGGGGCGCCGCCGGCGGCTGGCCGAAGTAGCTGGCGAGGCGGCTTTGCAGGCAGCTCGCCAGCCATTCCAGCTCGGCTTCGAGGGTGGGGGCGGCGGCCTGGAGCAGGCTGTCGGCGAGTTCAAGCTCGTCGCTGACGGGCCAGGGGATGTCTTTGCCGCTCATGGCGTGTTCCATTCGGTGCACAGCGGCCGGCTCATCCACGGCAGGCGCACCAGGCCGATGCCCCAGGGCAGCAGGCCGAGGAGGATGTCGAAGGATTCGGGCGCGACGCGCAGCAGCCAGCTGTCGTCGCGGTTTTCGAGTTGCCCGCGGCGCTGCAGGAAGCTGGTGCGCAGGCCCGCCACGCTGGTGCCGCGCAGGGCTTGCCAGTGAATGATCACGGCGTCGAGCAGGGCGTCGGCTTCGGTGCGCTGGCTGTCGGTGAGCGGCGGCGGGGCGTGGGGCAGCGGGGTGTCGGGCGCGTGGCCGAGGAGCACCTTGATAAAGCCGAGTTCGAATTCGTGCGGCCTGCCCGGCCCGTTGGCGAGCCCGTGGAGCAGCGCGGCGGCGGCGGGAAGCGCCGCGTTGGCAAGCGGGCCACGGCTGCCGGCCGGGTAAAGGCCGGTGGCGTCGAGCAGGCGCGCCAGATAGGGGTGGAGCAGCACCAGCCCGGCGACTGGCACGACGAAGCCGGTGGGGGCGGGGCGCGGCGGGGGCGCGCTGTTGCGGGCCGACGCGGGCTGTGTGGCGGTGGCGGGGTTCGGGCGGTTCGGGTTGTTCGGGGCAGGCTTGGCGCCGGGTGCGGGCGTTTCGGCATCGCCGGCGTGGGCTGCGGCGGGCGCGCGCAGCAGGGCGAGGACGGCTTGCCACGGGGCCGGCGTGGCGCTGTCGGCGAGCAGGGTGTCGAGCCCGCCGAGCATGGCCCTGCACCAGTCGGCATGGGCCGCCGGGCTGTGCTCAGGTTCCATCGTCCAGGCGAGCCACAGGGCCAGGGCGTGATCGGCGTCCGGGGTGTGGGCCGCGAGCAGGCGGCGCAGCGCGGCGCTTAGCGGGCGGCGGGCGTTGGCCGGCGGCGGGGCGAGGGCGGCAAGCGGGCCGTGCGCGGCGGGCGGCAGCAGGGCGAGCCAGCGGGCCACGGCGCCGGGGCGGGCGGCGGGCGGCAGCGCAAACAGGCCGGCCGGCAGGGCGCCGAGGCGGGCCCACACGAGGGCTGCGTCGCGCAGGATGGCCAGCGCACCTTCGGGCGCCAGCCCGGCGAGGGGCCAGTCGAGGCTGCCGCTGTGCAGGTAAAGGGCGAGGCTGGCCTGGGCGTGGAGCGGGAGGGCGTCGGCGGGGTTTGTCGGTGCCAGGCTTGGCGGCGGGTTTGGCACCGGGTTTGGCACATGCAGCTTGCCGGCACGGGCCGGGCTGGCCGGATCAGCGGCGGGCCTGGTTGTGGGCGCAGCCTGCGTCGACGCGTGGCGGGGCGCGGGATCGGCGGCGAGCGTGGTGCCGAGTTCGATGAACAGCGGGTACAGGGCGGCCGGTGGCAGCAGCCAGAGCTGGTCGCGCAGGCGCAGCGCGATAGGCGGGGCGAGGGGGTCGGGGGGCGCGCCGATGTCGATGCCCGCCTGCGTGAGCGCGGTGGCGATGGCGGCGTGCAGTTCGGCCGGGGCGCTGCGGCAGAGGGCGTCGAGGGCCAGGGCGGCGGCCACGGGCAAGGGCGCGGCGACGTTTGAGGGCGGCGCCTGGCTGGCGACGTTTTGGGCTGGGGCCGGCGTGGCGGGGTCGGTGGCAAATTCGGTGGCAAATTCGGGCGTAAGCCCGGTGGCCGCTCCGGTGTCCAGGCCGGCCAGGGCTTCGGCGATGGCTGCCGCGGCGGCGGCAAAGACGCGCTCGGACAGCTCGTCGGCGCTGTCGGTCGGCTTGAGCTGCAGGTGCAGTTCGAGGCGGGGCAGGTGGATCAGCCGCGTGTCGGACACCTGGGCCGAGAGGCTGCGCTCCAGCGCAGCCAGCACCGCGTCGCCGCCTTCACGCAGCAGGCTGCGCAGCGCGAAGGCGGCGTCGGGCGTGGGGGCCCGGGCCTGCCAGTGCAGGCGCCGGATGCGGTGGGGCAGCGGGGTGTTCATGTGGGTGCCCCCGCTTCAGCGCTTGAGCCTGCCGAAGCTTTGCAGGTTGGTGATGAGCACGGTCTGGGTGCCGGTGCTGCCTGTTTTGAGGGTGTCGAGGCGGGTGCCGAGGGTGCTGGCGGCAGTGGTGTCGGTGACGTACATCGTGCCGGTGGCAAGGATGGAAGCGACGCCGGCCGTGGTGCCGGTGGTGGTATCCACGCCCTGCTTGACCACGTGCTCGGTGGTGTCGGCAACGGCGCTGCCGAGTTCGGCCTGGGCCTTGACGAGCATGACCTGGGCCTGGATGCGCGAGGTTTCGCTGAGATCGCCCCGCGACGTGAGTTCGACGAGGGTTTGCACCTGCTGGCGCTTGTAGTCCACGTCCCGGACCATCTGGTCGAGCACGGTGTCGCCGGTGGCGACGGTTTTGCCCGGCAGCACCACATCGGAGCCGGTGGCGGCGCGGGTGCTGAACACGCCCTTCACCAGGCCTTCGACGCTGGCCGTCTGGTTGGCGAGCTGCTTGGTGACTTCGGCCTGGCCGGCGTTGACGGTGGCTTCGAGCTGCTGCCTGGCCACATCGAAGCGGCTGGTGACGCTTTCGGTGACCAGCGAGCCGACCACCAGGTCGACCGGCCGCACCACCTTGATCGGTTCGAGGATGGGCGGCGGGCGGCGCTGGGGCGGCCGCGTGAGGGGCGGTTCGACGGGCTCGGGCTCGTCGATTTCGGCGCAGGGGTAGGCCACGGTGAAGTCGCCCACGACGCGGGCGGTGTCGTCGTACACCAGGATGAAGGTGCCGCCGCGCCAGGCGCCGCCCAGGTGATCGAGCCCGGGGTGGTCGGCGGCAAAGCGGGACAGCAGCAGCTTGTCGTCGGCCTTGTCGTCCTTGGCGACGATGAGATCGTCCAGCCAGTCCAGCCACAGCGGGTGGGTGGTCTGGATCAGCGAATCGAGGGGCGAGGCGAAGTCGCTGCGGGCGAGCTTGCCCAGGTCGGCGCGGGTGTTGCCCACCGAGCCGAGGGTTTCGGCGATGTCGCTGTTCCAGCGGGTTTCTTCGGTGCTGCTGCGGTAGGCGCTGTAGGTTTGCTTTTGCAGCGAGAGCTTGGCCTTGTCGTTGAGCTTGAGAACCGCCTTGCGGGCGGTGTCGGCCGAGCCGAGCACGTTGATGCCGGTGTCGGTGCTGGCCGGGATGTCCTTGCTGTCCACGGCCACCTGGAGGTTGGCGACGAACTTGTCGGCGTAGAGCTTGCTCTCGTCGAGGCGCAGGTCCACGTCCTGGCGCAGCAGGTAGTGAAAGCGGTGGAGGTCGGTGTAGCGGGTGCCGAGGCGCGGGATGAGGCGTCTTTTCTCGGTGTGGGCGAGCACGCTGTGGACTTCGAAGGGCAGGTTGCGCGCGGCGATCAGCGTTTGCAGTTCGGCTTTGACGTCGGCAACCGGGCGGCCGAGGTGGCCTTCAATGCGGAAGAAGCTGTGGCCGGCGATGCTGCCGGCGAGCGGGTCGAGGGCGCGCGGGCTGCCGCCGTAGTCGATGGCGCGGTAGCCGAGGTTGTGGTGGGCGAGGCGGCGCTCGGAAAGCTGGCGGTTCCAGCCGGCGTGGACGGCCGGGAGGTAATACCAGGGGATGGCCCGCTCGCCCAGGGGGCGGTCTTCGCCGTGGCTGGGGGTGACGCGAACCTGGGCTTCGAGGGGCGAGGCGTACTGGTTGATGAGCAGCGACATGCGGCGCATCAGGAAGCGGGCTTCGGCGGCGGCGGCGCGGGCGTGGGCGTCGCCGGCGGCCGGGTAGAAGGGTGTGCGGGCGGCTTGTGGGTCGGCCAGGGCGCCGGCCAGCAGGTGCTTGGGAAAGGCGCCGGGGGCGGGCAGCGGCACGCTGGTGTCGGCAAGCAGGGCCTGGCGCAGTTCGTTCCAGTTGGTGACGACATCTTTCAGGAAATCATGGCAGGGCTGGGCGGCCGCGGGCTCGGCGGCGCTGACGATGTCGGCGAGGCGCTGGCCCCAGGCGCCGGTGTGGTCGGCGCCGAAGACCTCGATGAGCAGATCCTGGAAGTTTTCGGAGAAGGCGGGAAGGGCGGCGTCGAGGCCGGCGAGGGTGCGCCGGGCGGCCTGGATGAAGCGCCTGGCGAGATCGCCGGGTGAGGTGACGGCGGTGTCGATCTGCGGCCGGTAGGCCATCAGTTCGTCGAGCCTGGTGGCGGCGTCGGCGTGGCTGCCGAGGCTGCCGAGGGTGTCGGCCAGCGGGCGCGGGATCAGCAAAATGCGCAGGCGGTGCTGGCTTTCGCGGCCCAGGTTGTCGCAGTCGTCGCCGGTGCATAGATCCGGGTCGCTGAGGGTGGATTCCATCAGCAGCAGCACGACGCGGCCATCGAGGGTGCCGGGCTGGGCGGCGATGGGCGTGCCGAGGGGGTCGTCGGTGGGTACGAGTTCGAGAATATCGACGGGTGCGCCGGCGCTGAGCAGCGGCGCGTAAAGCGGGGCGGTGGCGTCGTAGGGGCGCAGGTGGCTGCGCTGTACGGCTTGGGGCAGGCGGATCAGGTCGCCGTCGGTGGTGATGCCGAGGCCGGCCGACAGCGTGACCGAGCGGGCGTCGAAGGCCATCGAGGCCTTGAGGCCGGTAATGATGCCCGTGCCGAACAGGCTGGTGCGCGAGAGGCGATCCTGCTGGTCGAGCCAGGTGCCCACTTCGTTGAGCTGGGTGTGGGTGAGAACCTGGTCTCGCTCGAATACCGCGTATTGGGTGGCGAGGGCGGAACCAAGACTGTAGATGACCTGTTTGGGATCAGTTATGGTCGGTTTTTTGGGGGGTGTCGTGATGATCGGGGGTGCTGCCCAGCGAGGTGCGGCCCAGCACGAAGGGCGGCGGCGGGGCCTGGTCGGGCTCGGGCAGGCAGTTGTAGAGGTGGCGCTGGGGATAGACGTTCTTGATGCCGGTGAGGGCGTCGATCATGGCCTGCAGTTTTTCGGGTCGGCCGGCGCGGGTGTGGCCGGCGTGGAGGCTGAGCCAGTCCCGGTAGGCGCGCTCGAAACGGGCCATGTCGTCGGCGTTCACCCAGCAGATCTTGGGCAGCAGGTGGGCGGGCACTTCGCTGCGGATGGTGTGCTCGACGAAGTGGCGGAAATCCAGGTTCTGGAAGCGTCCGGCGTAGGCCGGCAGCACGATCTGGAGGCGCCACGAATAGGGGTCGGCGTCGGCGCAATCGGTGCAGTCGCCATCGAGGCAGATCGGCATCAGCGGGTCGTCGATGATGGCGTAGCTGCCGTCTTCGTTCTGTTGCAGGGCCGGGCGGAGCAGGATGTTTTCGAAGACGTAGAGCCCTTCGCCGCTGTAGTGCTCACGCAGGTAGGCCGTGAGGGCGAACATTTCGGCGCGGGCGGCTTCAAGGCTGGCAAAGCCTTCGTTGCGGCGGGCGAGCACGTGGCCGTCGGCGGCGGTGACGCGGAAATAGGCCTTGCCGTCGCGGCCGTCGATGATCTGGTAGTGATCGAGCTGCTGGCCGCGTTCGATGGCCTGGATCATCGCGGCGCGGGCGCTTTCGCGGCTGGGGTAATGCACCGTGGATGAAAGCAGGATCTTGTTGTCGCCGGCGCGCAGCACGCGGAAGCGGTATTCGTCGTGGGGGTTGTCGCCGGGGCGGCTGTCCACTTCGGCGTAGGTGTCGTACGAAACCGCGCCGAGGTTGCGGCGGGTGAAATCGGCAATGCCAAGGAGGCGCGCCAGGCGGCGTTCGAGGCCGCTGACCTTGTCGGTGTTCCAGAGATCGGCCGGATCGTCCGGGTGCTGGGGGTAGGCCTGGGCGCGCCTGGCGGTGAGGCTGGCGGCTTCACCCAGAAAGGCGCATTTGTCGGCGATGACTTTCGCGTCGCTGTGGTCGAAGGCCGAGGCCATTACGGCGGCGTATTCGGAGAAATCCTCGTCAAGGCGCGCCAGCAGGTGGTCGAGAAAGCGGTTTTGTTGGGCAATGGCTTCGTCGGCGCTTTGCTGGAGCACGCTGAGGGACTGGGGCGTGACGCCTTCCGGGTAGAGCCGGGCGTGGTCGGGCACGCTGTCGACGATGCGCGCGCCAAGGGTGCGGGCGCTGTGCAGCGGGTCGGCGAAGCGCTCGGCAACCCGCTGCAGATCGCCGGGGTGAACGGATAGCAGGTGGCGGCCGCGGGCGAGCTGGGCGAGATCGTTGGCGATCTGCTGGTCGAAGAGCAGCAGCCAGGCCTTGAACTGCAGCAGCTGGGCCTGGCGCTGGGCGTCGGGCTGGCCGCTGAGGCCGGCTTCGCCGAGGCCGTAGAGGGCGGGGAAATCCAGTTGTACGGAGCGGTAGGCCGCGAGGTCGCGCCAGCGGCCGTCGGGCAGGGGCAGGTCTTCGCGCTGCGGGGTTTCCACGGCGCGGCGGGCTTCTTCGCGCAGGGCGTCGAGGCGGGCGCGCACGCCGGGGGGCATGTCGGCGAGGTTCCAGCCGGCCACGGGCAGGCCGCGTTTTCTGAACACCAGCCGGCCGGCGGGGGTTTCGCCGTCGAAGTCGATGGCGAGGCGCGGCAGGTGGCCGGGCTGCACCGGCACGCGCCAGCGATTGGCGAGGGTTTGCGGGTTGCCGGACGCATCGAGGGGCTTGAGCGTGATGTCGGTGATCGCATGCACGCCGGGCACGTCCATCAGCACGCCGATCAGATCGGACAGGCGCAGGGTGTCGGGCAGTTCGGAGCGGACGAGGTCGGCCTCGTCGATGAAGCCGTTGGTCAGCGCCGGGCCTTCGAAAATGTCGGCGATGCAGCGCAGCTGGCCGTCGGGGCCGGGGCGGGCGCGCATCTGGGCGAGGCTGTAGCTGGGCACCGGCGGCGCAATGCTCTGCGCCGCGTCGAAAAGCAGGCGGGCGGCCACTTCGGTGACGCTGGCGCTGGCGTCCAGGTCGAGTTCGGCGCACAGGGCGAAGCGCTGGGTGGGCACCGGGTCGATGGCGATGAAATCTTCGGCGAGGTTGCGGTGGGCTTCGAGGGCGGCGCGCACGCGGGAGAGCACGATGTCCTGCTCGGCCAGGGTGTTGTCGGCGTCCATGAAATCAATGGCGACGCGGTACAGGCCGCCCAGGCGGACTTCCTGGTAATGGGCGTGGGCCGGCGGGCTGCGGTCGAGCTTGCGCGCCAGCCGGTCGGCGTAGAGCGGCGGCGGGGTGAACGGGGTGATCCAGGCGTTTTTGACGCCTTCGAGGTCGATCAGCAGCTTGCGCCAGTCGAGGGCGGTGAGCGGCGCGCCGGGCAGCACGTCGCGGGCGCGGTGGAACTGCCCGCCGATGGCGGGGCCGGCGTCGGCCGGGGCGGCGAGCAGGTCGGTGAGCGGCAGCGCGGCCCGGTAGCCGAGTTCGGCCTGGGCCCAGGTGACGAGTTCGAGGGTGGTGATGCCCGGGTCGTGGATGTTGTGGTCGGTCCAGGTTTGGCCGGCGAGGCGGCGCAGGTGTTCGAGGCCTTCGGCAAGGAGGGCGGCGGCGTTCTGGCCGACGGGCTCGGGCGTGCGTGACAGGGTGGCCGGCTGGAGCGGGCTGGAGGCGGTGGCCATCAGCGGATCTCCTCGATCAGGTGTTCGGGTGCCGAGACGAGGATGGCGTCGGGGGCATCGGGGGCGAGTTCCGGGCTGTCACCGGCCGGGTGGGCGGCGAGGGTGAGGCGGAAGTCGGTGACGTAATCCACCCATTCGAGGCTTTCAACGAAATCGACCAGCGCCGAGCGGATCACCCGGCCGCCGAAATCCAGGGGAAAGGCGCTGTCGAAGGCCCACGGCGAGAGGGCGCGCACCAGCGCGGCGTTGATGTCGCGGCGGTAGTAGCTGAAGGCGTAGCCGGGGCGCATGGCCACCTTGAAATCGAGCAGCACCGGGCGGTAGCCGGGGTTTTTCACCGTGAGGGTGGCTTCGGACAGGCCCATGGCCGCGCGGGCCAGGATGTGGCTGCGGATGCGTTCGAGGGTGTCGAGGTCGACCCGCGGCTGCAGCGGATCGACGGCGTTGCGCTGGCGCAGGTCGGGCACGACGACGAGGGTGGTGTAGCCGGGGGCGAACCATGAATCGGGGCGGGCGTGGGGGATGCACTTGACCCGGTCGACGCCGGGGAAGGCCTGCAGCACCAGGTGTTCGAAATCCCGCGGGCTGATGGCGCGGCCCCGGTGGCGCAGGCGTTCGGTGGCGCGGCGGGCGAGGGCGGCGGCGTCTTCGCGCAGCGCCCCGCCGAAGGAGGCGTAGGGCTGGGCAAGGCTCTTGAGGCCGGCGGGCGGCACCAGAAAACGCGCGATGCTGCCGGCCGGCAGGGCGCTGGCCAGGTGGCTGGCGGCGTTGCCCCGGTGTTCAAAAGCCACTTCGACGGCGTTGGGGTGCACGCCGACGAGCCGGCAGGCGGCCCCCGGCTGGGCCGGAATGGCGGCGCGCAGCCACACCAGCCCAGGCGGCATGCGGGTGTTGTCGGTGGTGGTTTCGGCGGGCAGGTTGATGGCCACGATGCCGCTGGTGCAGAGCGAGCGGGTGGTGTCGAGGGTGAGTTCGGTGCCGCTGGCGAGGGGCCGCCAGGCGTTGTCGGCCAGCACCGACCAGGCGAGGGTCTGGCTGGTGGCCTGCGGGTCGGCGCTGCCGTCGGCCACCTGAAACAGCAGGCTCAGGGGCGCACCGGCGGCGCTGCCGGCGATGCCGATCAGCAGTTCGCCGGCGGCCGGGTGGGGCGGCAGCAGGCTGGGGGCGCCCTGGTCGGCCCAGGGGCGGGCGCGGTTCAGCCACAGGTGCTCGCGGGCCACGCCGAAGGCATCCACGTGGAAAAACTCGACGGCGGCGTCGCTGAAGGCGGCGGGGCGCTCGTCGTCCAGGTGGGCGGTGCCGGATTGGGCGGTGTAATTGAGGCTGATGGATTGCAGCTTGGGCGTCCACGGTTCGGCAAGCGCCGGCTGTTTGGCGATGAGCGCGGCCACGGCTTCGCTGCGCCAGGCCACGTGGAGCAGGTCGGTCTTGAGGCTGAGGGTGATGTGGCCGGCGCGGGGGTCGAGGGGCCGGGATTCGTCGTCGGGCTGCATCGGCTGCTGGTGCCGGGCGTAGCCGATCTTGCGGCGGGCTGCGGCGCTGTCGGCGCGCAGCATCTGGCGCTTGGCCGAGGGCTTGCGGGCGGTGTGGGCGTGCGCCGGGTCGAGGTTGGGGCCGAGGTCGATCTTGCCATCGCTGCTCGGTGCCAGCGTGACCACGCGGCTGCGCGTGCTGCGCAGGTCGGCCCAGCCGGCGTCGGCTTTTACGCCGAAGGCGAGGCTGCTTTGGCCGCTGTAGCGGGCGTAGCGGGCGGTGAGGTCGGCCTGGGTGGCGGGGGCGTTTTGCCAGACGAGGTGCAGCGACAGATCGGACAGGGGCTTGCCCAGGGCTTCGGGGCAGCCGATGTAGAAGCAGGTGCCGGGCGCCGCTTGCGGGCCGAAGGGCAGAAAGGCCTTGGTGGGGTCGAGCTTGCCGAGTTCGCTTTCGAGCTGCAGCCCGTGGATGCCGGCTACCGTGACCTTGATGCTGGCCTGGCGCAGGCGCAGGCCGGCGGCGAGATCGAAGCGGGCGCTGTCGTTGAGCAGCAGCTGGATGACCGGCAGGCCGGCCGGGAAGGGCTGGCCGAGGGTGGCGGGCTGCGCGTCGACAACCGCCGCGGCGCCGGCGGGAACGGTGACGCTGAAGTTCCAGCTGCCGCCGCTGACGCTGGAGGCGTCGAGCGTGAAGGGGCCGAGCCAGCCCTTGGGGCCGCTGAGGCGGGCGCTGAAGGCGGCGGCGAGGGCCGCGCCGGTGTGGGTTTCGGGATTGAGCCCGGCGAGGCCGAGGCTGAGCCTTAGCTTGCGTTCGCCTTCGGCCAGGCGCAGCACGGCGGCGGCGAAGGCGAAACCGACCGGGGCGTCGGGCAGCATGGGCTGGCCGGCGGGGGTGAGGCCGAAGGGCGACCAGTCGGGGGCGTCGGCGGGCAGTTTTTCGCCCAGGCCGTTGGCGGAATCGGCCACCGGCGCGAAGCCGAGGCGACCGTCGTGGTGCAGGGTGGCGCACAGGCGGGCGACGCTGGCCTGGCTGGTGACCACCGGGCGCACCGGGCGGTAGATGCGTTCGGTGTTGCTGGCGTCCTTGCCGGCGGAAAGGCTGTGCTCGGGGCGGATTTCGACGGGTGCGGCGCCTTTCTTGAGCTGGATCAGCACGTGGGCGTGGTCGGGCTGGGGCGGCCGGGCTTCAAAGCCGAGGGCGGTCTGGAGCTGGAATTCGAGGTGCCGGCGGGTGAAGTCGTCCAGCAGCGCCCGCGGGTGGCGGGCCACGCGCAGCACTGCCAGCAGCAGGGCGAGGTGGGGGGCGAGGCTGCCGTCGGTGGTGTCGGCCAGCGCGGCAAGGCGGGCGCGGTAGTCGTCGGGGCGCTCGCCGGGTTGGGGCGCAGGGAAGAATTCGCTCCAGTTGCCGTCGGGCGTATCGGGCGTGTGGCCGTAGTAGCGCAGCTGGCCGGCCAGCGCGCGGGCCGCCAGCAGGAGCGCGGTTTCGTCGCGGCCGTCGAGCGGGGCGTGGGCCGGGTCGAGCTGGGGCGGGTGGCGGTCGGCCTGGCGGGTGCCGGGGGCGGCGATCAGCGGGGCGAGGAGGGTGTGCCGGCTCATGGCGTTTATCCGCGGCGGGTGGCGCGCAGGGCTTCGGTGGCTTCGCCGAGGTAGAACGGGAAGACCAGGTTGAAGCGGGAGTTGGTGCTGCGGATCAGGTAGTCGAGCCGGATCGCGAGCACGCCGTCGAAGATGCGGCTGTCGTCGATGACCAGATCGAGCACGCGGATGCGCGGTTCATACACCAGCACGGTGGTGAGGATGCGGTCCTTGAGCACGCTGCGCAGGGTGGTGCTGAGGGGCTCGAACATCAGTTCGTGCATGTCGAGGCCGTATTTGGGCTGCAGGAAGCGCTCGCCCGGCGTGGTGCCGAAGAGGATGCGCAGGCTTGCGTCGATGTCGGCTTCGTCCTCGGTCATGCGGGCGCCGCCGCTGGCGAAGGCGGGCGGAAAGGCCCAGCCGCGGCCAAGGAAGGATGAGGGCTCGCTCATGGCTGCTTCATCCGATGATGACCGTGGGTTCGCCCACCGCCGCCGCGGCGCCGCACACGCAGGCGTCGCCCACCCGCAGGGCCGGTTTGCCGCCGATCAGCACGGTGGCGCTGCCCATCGGAAAGGGGCTGACCGGCGGATGGGGCGGCGGAATCACGCAGGCGTGCATGTCGCCCACGACGGCGGCGGGCATGCCGCCGATGAGCACGGTGGGCTCGCCCGGGCCGATGAGGGTGCCGCCGTGGTTGGAGAGGTCGGTGACGCGGGCTGCGCTGGGCATGGTGGTCTTCCGCTTCAGTTGATCTGCACGAGGGAACCCTTGAGCTTGGCGGTGCCGCCGCTGCTGACTTCGATGCCGGCGCTGCCTTCCAGCTTGAGCTGGGTGCCGGCGCTGACTTCGCCGCTGCCGCCGAATTCGAGCTTGGCGTCGGCGCTGACCTTGAGCTTCAGGTCGGCGCTGCTTTCGATGGTGATGCCGGCGCTGGAAAACTTGAGGCTGTTGCCGTTGCTGTCGGTGAGCACCACTTCGCCGTTCTTGTCGTCGAGCACGAAGCTGTGGCCGCCAGGGGTGGAGAGGGTGATCACGGTGTCTTCGTCGTTCACCAGCACCTGGATGCCGCTGCGGCTCTTGAAGGTCTTTTCGTGGTTGTCGTTGCTGGGCGTGAGTGGCGCGGCGTGGGCGCTGCTGTGGAGCATGCCGAGCAGCACCGGGCTGCGCGGGTCGTCGTCGAAGAAGCCGACCACCACTTCGTCGTCGATCTCGGGGCGGATCATCACGCCGCGGTCGCTGCCGGCATCGGAGCAGACCACCCGCGCCCACACGCCGTCGCCGGCCGGGTCGACCAGCGGCAGGCGCACGCGCACGCGGAATTCACCTTCCGGGTCTTCGTTGTCGGTGACGATGCCGGTTTGCAGGCCATGCACCGGGGCCAGCAGGCTGCTGCTGCGGCCGGATTCGAGGCGCTGGCGGCGGGCCGGGTCTTCGGGCACGCCGCCGAATTGCAGGTGGGTGCGCCAGCCCTGGGTGGCGTCCATTTCGTGGCGCACGCCGGTGACGAGCACCTGGCCGTTGAAGCGATCGCCCACGCCGGCCAGCTCGACCACGTCGCCCGGCAGCACCTGGCCGAGCCCGGCGCACATGGCGCGGCCGCTCACCTTGTCGAGGCGGGCGCGGGCGAAGCGGGCCTCGGCGACGGCGGTGGCTTCGGCGTCGGGGAGCATGGCGTGGCGAAGCTCCAGGGCGTCGATGCCCATGGCGTCGGCAAGGTCGTCGGCGGCCAGGTTGCCGGGGCCGGTGAAGCCGGGCGGGCTGGCGTCGAGGGTGTGCACGGCCTGGTCGGCGGCGTTCCAAGTGAGGGTTTTGACGGCCTGGGTTTGCTCGCGGGCGTCGATTTCGGCGTCGAGTTCCATCAGCGTGGCGCCGAAGGCGAGGGTGGCGACGGGCGAGCCGGATAGCGCCGGCACGCGGGTTTCGAGGTCGGCGCCGCGGGTGAGCACGATGTGGCCGCAGGCCTGGGCGCGGGTGACGAGAAAATCCCAGTCGGTGCTGTCGAATTGCACCAGGTGCGGGTGGCTCAGGCTGGTGCTGGCCACGCTGGCGTTGATGCCGGCGTCGGAGCAGAGCTGGCTGATGACGTCGCTGTCGGTTTTGTCGAGATAGATGGCGCCGTGCCGCTTGAGGCTCATTTTGGTGGCGGCGTGGCGGCATTCGACGACGAGCTGCGGCGGCGAGCCTTCGCGCAGCTTGAGGCGCTGGCGCACCACCAGGCCTGTGAACAGCAGGTCGGGGGCGTTGCCGCTGCCGGCCAGGATTTCGACTTCGGCGCCCGGCACGAAGAGGCTGCCGTTGCTGAGTGCAAAGCTGCCGGTGGCCGCTTCGCCGTCGCGGTAGGCCAGCCGCGCGGTGGCGATGTGGTTGGCGCTGCTCACCACGCTGACCGACAGAAGCTGGTCGGTGCGGGGCACGGCGCTGCCGTTCACCTTGATGGTGAACTCGCGTTGTTCGGCGGCGATGGGGAGCGTGCGCGGGGCGGGAATTTTATTTCTCCAGCGGAGGCAGCACCACGCGGGTGCCGGGGACGAGTTGCCGAAAGCCGTCGAGGCCGTTGGCGCGGGCCACCCGGGATGCGTAGTGGGGGTTGTTGTAGATCTCGGTGCATAGCGCGGCCAGGGTGTCGCCGGCCTTGGCGATGCGCACGTGGGTGAGGTCGGGCGAGGCGTCCTGGGCCAGCGCGACGCGGGTCTGGTCGTCGGCGGTGTCGGTGAACACGGCGGTGATCACCGCCCGCAGCGGTACGCCGCTGGGTTTGAAGAGCTTGTAGACGATGGAGGCGCTCTTGAGCACGCAGCGTTTGATCTGGATGCGGCCCCAGGCGATCTTGAGGTAGTTGGGGCGGTGAATGTCGCCGTTGTAGCCGGTGACTTTCTGGAAGGATTCGACCTTTTCCTGCACGTCGAGGGGGCGCCCGTTGGCGCCGGTGCCGTCGATGAAGAAGGCGAGGGTCATGTCGCCGGGCTTGGTTTTCTTGAAGTCCATGCGGCTGCCGGTGGTGCCGGCGCCCTGCCCGCTGTCGTACTCCATTTCGTAGGCAAGGGTGATTTCGGCCGGGTTGACGTAGGCCTCGAAGGTTTCGATGGCCGAGCCGCTGTAGTCCGGCGCGGTGAAGGCCTGGATCTGCAGGCGTTCGAGCTGGCCGCGGTCGCTCATGAGTGCTCCCCTGGCGCTGCGCGCCTCCCCGCCAGGCGGGGGATTTCGCGCTTGGGGCGGCCCGGCGCGATCATGGCTCACGCTCCTGGCGCAGGATTTCGAGCACCTGTTCGACGCATTCGGCGATCAGGGCCTGGCGCTCGGCGTCTGGCGCGGGGGGCGTGCCGGCGCCGCCGGAGCTGGCGTTGCCGACTTCCACCGAGATCACGACTTCATCGACGATGATGGGCATGGCGGGCTCCGGTTCAGGATTTATCCACGGTGAAGTACTGGTAGGCCAGCTGCAGGCTCTCGACGACGATGGCGTTGTTGGTGGCGTTGAGATCGGTTACGGCCCATTTCACGGGGTATGCGCCCACCAAATGCCAGGTGATCAGCGGTTCGTGGTTTTCGTTGAGCAGCTTGACGTCGACATTTTTGGGCTTGATGTCGAGGTTTTCGATGCAGTCGCGGGTCCAGTCCCAGATCGCCGAGCTTTTGAGCAGGCCGCGCTTGAGGACGAGGTCGGGGTACTTGGCACGCAGCGGGTAGCGCTGGATGAAGCGGTTCTCGCCGCCTTCCGGCACTTCCTCGGTGGCGACCTCGAAGCCGAGGCCACCCACTTCGCTGAAGCGCACGTCGTCATCGACGGCGCGATCGAGGCCAAGGATTTCCACCTTGAAGTGAAATCCGACGGGCGGGGTGTACATGGCCGGGCCTCAGGCGATCACTCGTTCTGCACTTCCAGGCCTTCGTGGGCCAGCTCGATGGACTCGATGGCCACCTCGTTGCCGCTGGCCTTGAGCTGTGGCCCCTCGACCTTGACCGGGAAGGCGTTGTGGATTTTCCAGACCATCACCGGTTCGTGGGTTTCGTTGAGCAGGCTGATGGTGAGGTCGCGCCGCTCGACGGTGTTGAGCTTGATCGTCGATAGCCACTTGAAGAAGTCGTTGTCCGACTTGATGACGCCGCGCTTGAGGGTGACGTTGCTGAACTTGCGCAGCCCCGGCATCTTGATCGATGAATATTCGGGGAAGGAGCCATCGCGGTATTCGATGGCCTGGTTTTCCTGGGTCAGTCCGGTGACTTCGGAAAAGCCGATGCGGGTGCCGCCCCACTGGACGGAAAAGTGGAAGACGGGCAGGGGATACTGGGCAGGCATGTCGGTTCCTTTCGGTGTCTGGTCACGGGCGGGCCGGCTTCACTGGGGGCGGAGGCTGCGGCCCGGCGACGGGGTCAGGACGTCTGCAGCTTGTGATAGAACTTGAGGATGATGAATTCGGCGGGCCGCACCACGGCCATGCCGATCTCCACGTACATGCGCCCTTCGAGGATGTCCTGGCTGCTCATGGTGGTGCCCAGCCCGCAGCGCACGAAGAAGGCTTCCTTGGTGGTGGAGCCGGCCAGCGCGCCTTCGCGCCATTTCTGGGTGAGATAGCTTTCGATCATCCCGCGCACCTTGACCCAGGTGTTGGCGTCGTTGGGCTCGAAAACCGCCCAGTAGGTGGATTTCTTGACGGATTCTTCCACCATGTTGAAGAAGCGCCGCACCGAGATGTAGCGCCATTCGTTGTCGTTGCCGGCCAGCGTGCGGGCGCCCCAGATCAGGGTGCCCTTGCCGACGAAGCTGCGGATGGCGTTGACCGATTTGCCGGCCACCGGGTCGATGTTGAGGTTGTCGGTGTCGTCGCTGTCGAAGTAGTAGGTGGGTTCGATGACGCCGGTGAGGCTGACGTTGGCGGGGGCTTTCCAGACGCCGCGCTGGTTATCCACGCGGGCGTACACGCCGGACACCGCGCCGCAGGGCGGGCAGGCGGTGAGCAGGCCATTCACGCCGCGCAGAATGGCGCGGTAGGCGCTGAAGTTTTCGGTGAGGTAATCCTCGTGGTTGCTGCGCCAGGTGGCGGCTTCGGCGCTGAGCCGGCCGAGGGCGGTGCTGGCGGCGGCGAAGGTGGCATGCACGGTGGGCAGGGCCGCATCGAGCTGGGCGGCCAGCGGCGTGGCGGGCGCGGTGGGGATGGTGCCGGTGCCGGCATCCGGATCGTTGGCGCCAAAGATATCGCCCCAGGCGGCGGCGCTGGGCGCGGTGCCGATGCTCCACTGCTCGGTGTAGGTGCCCGCGGCGGCGGCGAGTTCTTTTTCGACGGCGATCATGCGGGTGTAGGCGGCTTTCAGCGAGCCGCTGATCTGGCTGGTGAGAAAGGCGGTGAGGCTGGGGTTGGCCAGCTTGGTGACCGCGGTGAGCAGCCCGTCGATGGCGTGGGCGAGGCCGGTGAGCGAGCCGAACAGCGCCTCGGCGGTGGCTTCGCTCTTGCCGCCCTGGTAGTCGGTGAGCAGCTTGTCCTGGTGGGCGGCAAGGCTGCGCTGCGGGCTGGCCAGCCCGGACAGCGTGGCGGTGATGAGGGCGCCGTCGGCGATCACCGAGTCGAGCAGGGCCATGCGGGCGTTGAGTCCGGCGTCGCCCGAGAGACTGGTGAGGCTGACCGGTGCGCCGCCCTTGAAGAGCTTGCCGGCCAGGTCGGCATAGCCGACGTTCTTGGGATACTTGAGCTTGAGCCACGGGGCGTAGGCCGCGCCGTACTTGAGGTTGTTGACGCCGTTCTTGCCGCGGAAGCTGGCGATGGCGGCGGCGTGGTCGGTTTTGTTGGTGTAGAGCGCGGTGTCGAGAATCGCCACCCGGTCGCCCAGCTTGCCGCATTGGTCGAGGGCTTCCATCTGCACGGCGGCCAGATCGTCCGCGCTGAGCGCCGCGGCGTCGGGCACGACCAGCATGGTGGGTTCATCCACCGTGGACACCCGGCGCAGCCCGGCGATGAGTTCGTCCTTGTCGGTGGCGGCGCTGTGCAGGCCCACCGAAACGATGTGACAGGGGCCGCCGCCGTTGTCGAAGAACAGGCGCAGGCTGCTGTAGAGGTACTTGGTGTTGCCGGCACCGAGCTGGGCGTCGACAAAATTGCTGGCGTCGTCGAGATTGACGCGGGCCACGTCGAGCCGCGGGGCGCCGCCGAACAGGCCCTCGAATTCGAGCAGCGAGACGATGCGGGTCGGGACGTTCTTGAGGTCGCCATCGACCGCGCGGGTGGCCTTGGCGGTGTAGCCGACAAAGGCTGGAATGGCGGTTTCCACCTCCGCGACCGAAGGCGGAAACACCGAGATTTCTTCGACATACACGTCGGGGGTGCGGTAAGTGGGCATGGCGGATTCGCTCCTCTAGGGTCTATCTCAGGTGGACGACGAACTGGGCGTCTGTGCGTTCGGCGCCGGGTTGCGGCAGGTTGCCGATGAGCAGCTCGCCGTTGCGGTGCAATTCAAAGCCGTGGGGGCCGCGGGCACGGCGGGCGACGGCGGTTTCGGCTTCGAAAAGCACGATGCTGCGGGTGCCGCCGGCGTCGAGCAGGGCCGGTGAGAGCCGGCCGCTGCCAAAGGGGGGCAGCACGCGTTTGAAGGTGACGGCGGCGTCGCGGCCATCGTCGACGGCGCCGGTGTCGAGGATTTTTATGCTGTTGAAATCGGCGTCATTGACGGGCTTGACCACGATGTAATAGCGCAGCACGTCGCGGCGGGCGGCCAGGTGCAGCGTGAAGGCGTGGCCGTTGGCGACATGCCCGGCGCTGGCGGTCAGGGCCACAATGCCCCAGCAGCCGCTGGCGGCGAGGCCGGGCTCGATGAAGAGACGGCGGCGGGCCGTGCTGCTGTCGGCGGCGATCTCGGTAAGGATGTATTCGCCGGGCGTGAGGCCGGCGCTGAACGGCCAACGGGTGTCAGTGCCGTCGAGCCGGCCGAGGGCCACCTGGGCTCCGGCGGGCGTGGTGACGCGCAGATCGAGCGGCCGGGCCGTGAGTTGCGGGGTGATGGCCGGGGTGAGGCCGCAGAGTTCGACGCCGCGGGGCAGGGCATCGAGGTTGTCGCGGGAGGCGTCGTTGCCGAACAGCGGCCGCTCGCTGGCGCCGATGGCGCAGGGCGCGGTGTACTGGGCAAACCACGGGTTGCGCGGGGCGAGGCCAAAGATCAGCTGGCGCCCGGTGCATTCGCCAACCGGCTGGCCGCCGTCATCCACGGCAATCAGTACATGCAGCACGCCGTCCCGCTCGCGCAGCTGGGCGCGCATGTCGGTGAGGGCGGCGCGAGTGGCGGGCGGCACCACAAAGCTGAATTCGTCATATGCCCCACCGCGAAAATCATGGCGCACGGCCAGGCTGAACAGGCTGCGGTGGGCGGTGTTCATGTGCCCCTCGCGCGGATGTCGATGTGGCTGACGGGCGCGCCGGTGGCAAGCGGCTCGAGATCCTGGATGAGCAGCATGCGCAGCCGATACACCACCGAGGGCAGGTGCTTGGCGCCCAGGCAGGCCCACATCTGGTTGGTCTGCTCGGGGCCGTAATTAACAAATTCGAGGCTCAGGCGATCGAGGCCGGCGGGCATGGCGGGCTGCTCGGCCGGGGTGAACAGCGGATGGGCCTGGAAGTAGGCGAGCACGAAGGCCAGCAGGCGCAGGCCTTCGGTGTAAACGTCGAAACGGGCGGAAATCAGGATGACGAGATTGATCGCCAGCGGCGGCGGAAGGCTGATGTCGCGCCCCTCGAGCATGACCCGGTCGGGCATCTGGGCGCGGGTGACGCGTTCTTCCTCGATCTGGAAGACGGTGAGGCAGAGGGAGTTTTTGGGGGCGGCCCAGTTGCCTTTGTCATCGACGACGGGACCGATGTCGATTTCGCCAAAACCCGCGCCTATCCTGCGATGCAGGTAATTGTTGAACGCGTCTTTCAGGAACTTCAGCGATACGTCGATCATCAACGCCCCCCTGCCCTCGACCGGGACAAATATGCCTCTTGTGTCGAAGGCAATTTAATCTTAGGTGTCAGTCTGGGGGCGGACGATTAAAAACGTAATGCGTTTTGCGTGGCGACGAGAGCTTGAGGCTATGACAAAAGATACCGGCGTGGCCGGCTGCGTTCAGCGGCTCAGGCGCCCGCCGCGCTTGCGGGTGCCGACCCCGGCCATGGCCGCGAGGCCGCTGCTGGCGTGGGCGTGGCAGATTGCGCAGGCCAGCGCGTCGGCGGCGTCGGACGAGGGGCTGGCGCTGAGCGTGAGCAGGCGTTCGACCATGTGGCAAACCTGCTCCTTGGCCGCCTTGCCGTGGCCGACCACCGCCTGCTTGACCTGCAGCGCGGTGTATTCGGCCACCGGCAGGTCGCACGACACGGCGCCGCAGATCGCCGCGCCGCGCGCCTGGCCGAGGAGCAGCGTGGATTGCGGATTGACGTTCACGAAGACGATCTCGATGGCCACCTGGTCGGGCTTGTAGGTGGCGATCACCTCGCGCACGCCGTCGAGGATGATCTTGAGGCGCTCGGGCAGGCTGCCTTCGCCGCTCTTGATGCAGCCGCTGGCCACGTAGCGCAGCTGGCTGCCGAGGGTGTCGACGAGGCCGAAGCCGGTTTTGCGCAGGCCCGGATCGATGCCGAGGATGCGCGTGGCAACGCTGGCGGAGGCGGCGCCCGGTTTCATTTGCGGGCCAGCCACACGCCGAACACGGTGATGGCCATGCCGGCCAGCGCCAGGCCGGTGAGGGTTTCGCCGAACACGCCCCAGGCGATGAGCGCCGTGGTGGGCGGCGTGAGGTAGAACAGGCTGGCCACGTTCACCGCGCTGCCGCTCCGGATCAGCAGGTTGAGCAGGCTGATGGCGCCCACCGACAGCACCAGCACCAGCCAGCCCAGCGCAAACATGAACGGCCCGCTCCAGGTGATGAGCATGGTTTCGGTCTGGCTGGCAACGAGGGCGCTGACGATGAGGCAGGGCACGAACTGGATCACCGAGCCGGTGCGCAGATCAAAGGCCGGGCAAAAGCGTTTTTGATACAGCGTGCCGGCGGTGATGCCGACGAGGGCCACCAGCACCGGCGCGAGCATTGCGGTGAGCTCGGGGGCGCTGACGGCCGCGGCCACCTTGTGGGACACCACCAGCCCGACGCCGCCAAAGCCCAGCACCAGCCCGGCCCACTGGCGCGGCAGCACCTTTTCGCCCAGCAGCGCCCCGGCGCCCAGCGCGGTGAGCAGCGGCTGCAGGCCGACCACCAGCGAGGCGATGCCCGCCGGCAGCCCGTGGCTGATGGCCATGAAGACCCCGCCGAGGTAGGTGGCGTGCACCAGCAGCCCGGTGACGCCGATGTGCAGCCACTGGCGCGGCGCGTGCGGCCACGGGGCGTGGGTGGCCAGCGCCACGCCGCCCATCACGGCAATCACCAGCAGGTAGCGGACGCACAGAAAGGTGACGGGCTCGGCATACGGCAGGCCGAACTTGGCGCCGATGAAACCGGTGCTCCACAGGAGCACAAAGAGAAAGGGATAGAAGCGGGCCAAGGCGGATTTTGCGGGGTTGGGGGCGGCGCGGATGATACACGCCGCCTACGGCCGCGGTGTTTTGGCGGGCGGGGTGAACCAGCGCGAGGGTGGCACCACTTTCTCGTTGGCCGGGTCGTCGATGTAGTGGGGCGACATGATCTGCACGCCGTATTCGTTGAACACATCCTGGATATTGGCGTGGAGCCGGCTGAGGATGTCCGCCCGCGGGTTGGCGCCGACGGGCGTGGCCTGGGCCACGAGGCAGTATTCAGGGTAGAAATCCGACAGGGCCGTCTGGAAAACCCGGGGGGCCGGGTCGGGCAGGATGCCGGAGGTGCGCAGGGCCGCTTCGACGAGCATGGCCTCCACCTGCCGCCACGGGGTGTCGTAGCCGATGGTGACGGTGGTGTCGATCATGAAGCCCCGGCCGTTGGCGGTGCGCGAGTAATTGCGCGTGGCACTGCCCACGATCAGCGCGTTGGGCAGGGTGATCTCGGCGCCCCGGCCCGTGCGCAGGCGCGTGGTGAACAGGTTGATCGACGCGATGGTGCCTTCATGGTCGCCGATGCGCACGTATTCGCCGCTGCGCAGGGTGCGCGAGTACATCAGGATCAGCCCGCTGGCGCCCTGCCCGACAATGCTCGATGCGCCCAGCGACACCATCAGGCCGATCAGCACCGACATGCCCTTGAACGCCTCGGTCTGGGCGCCGGGCAGGTAGGGGTAGGCCATCACCAGCGCAAAGATCCAGATCAGGATGTTGGCGATCTTGCGGGTGGGCTCCACGGTGTCCTGGTCCAGCCAGGCGGTTCCGGCCTCGCCGGTGGCCACGTGGTCGAAGAGCGGCTTGAGCAGGCCGACCACACTGCGCGCGATCAGAAAGGTGAGACCGACGATGAGCAGGTCGGGCAGGGCGCCCAGGATGCCGCCACCGATATGGGCCACCACGCCGAGCAGGTAGCCGTTGAGCTGCTCGCCCCAGACGCGGGTATAGGGAAAGCGGGCCAGCAGGAGGCCGAGCCAGGTGTTGGCCAGCAGCGCGAGCAGCAGCCAGTACACGGCATTGACCAGCCAGCTCAGCGCAGAAAGGATGCGTTCGCGGCGGATCAGCTCGGTGCCGGCCAGCTTGAGGCTGCCCGCGCGGCGGTCCACTTCCACCACGAGGCGCCCGCCTGCCCAGCCGCGCAGACGGGCCAGGCCGAAGGCGAGGGCGAGGGCCACGCCGGTTTCGGCCAGCGCAAAACCGAGGCCCTTGAGGAGCGCCTCGCTATCCCGGCTTTCGCGGGATTCGCCGACGACGATGCGCAGCCGGGCCAGCGTAGCGTCGGTGAGGGCCGCGAGAGTCTGGCCGGCCAGCTTGTCGGTGTCGTCCGGGCTCAGCACGAAGGCCATCTGGCCGCCAATCAGCACGATGTTGCCGAGCTCGGTGGGCTTGACCGTGATCGTGTCGTCCCCGCGCTGCAGGAGTTCCGCCAGGTTGCGCTCACCCCGGACGGCCCGCTGCTGGGGCGTGGCGCCGAGCAGCTTGCCGCGAAAACGCACCACGTGGCGGTTGAGAAGGGTCAGGTCGGCGCCGTCGTCGATGGCTGCGGACTGCGCCGCTGCGCCCTGTTCCGGCCCGTCGGCCGCGACGGCCGGGCCAATGCCTGCGAGCGCGCAGGCCAGGGCCAGCTGCAGAAACAGCCGCGCCAGAAAGTCGAGTGAAAACCGGGAATGCCGCATTGTCGTCTCCATCGGCCGGAGGGCCGCTCGCGGGCACTACTCTGGCCCGGACCATGGCTTGTGTGCAAGGGGGTGATGACGCTGTTCTGGCTTTGGTGGCCAGGGCGATGCCACGAGAAGCTGCCGGTGCGGCGCCGGAGCCTCTAACATTGACGCCTCTCGCGCCCGCCGGGCGCCACTACAGGAGGCTGCTGATGCCTTACTGGCTGATGAAATCCGAGCCGGCCGACTGCTCGATCGACGATCTGGCCGCGCGCCCGGGCCAGACCGTGCCCTGGTATGGCGTGCGCAATTACCAGGCGCGTAATTTCATGCGCGACGCGATGCAGGTGGGTGACGGCGTGCTGTTCTACCATTCCGGCTGCGCCGAGCCGGGCATTGCCGGCATTGCCCGGGTGGCCGGCAGCGCCTATCCGGATGCGACCCAGTTCGATCCGGCGAGCCCTTATTTCGATGCCAAGGCCACGCCGGAAGCGCCCCGTTGGCTGCACGTGGACGTGCAGTTCGTGCAGAAGACCCGTCTTATGGGTTTGCCCGAGTTGCGCAGCCACCCGGAACTCGCGAACATGCGCGTCCTTGCCCGCGGCAACCGGCTGTCGATCACGCCGGTCGAACCGGCCGAGTGGCGCTTCATCGTCGGGCAACTGCTCGGCGCCAACGATCTGCAGGACTGGAAATGAACATTGCAAACGAGTGGCTGCTCGCTTACCTCGCCCTCGGGGTTTTTGTGGGCTTTTTTGCCGGCCTGCTTGGCGTTGGCGGCGGCGCCATCATGGTGCCGATGCTGACCACGCTTTTCGCTGCCCAGGGTTTTCCGAGGGAGCACCTGGTGCATGTGGCGCTGGGCACCTCGATGGCCGGCATCGTCATCACCTCGATTTCCAGCCTGCGCGCCCACCATGCCCACGGCGCGGTGCGCTGGGACATCGTCAAGGGCGTCGCGCCGGGCATTCTGGCCGGCACCTTTGCCGGCACTTTCGTTGCGTCGCGGGTGCCAACGGCGCCGCTGGCGGTGTTTTTCTCGTGCTTTACCGCCTACGTGGCGGTGCAGATGATCCTCAACGTCAAGCCCAAGCCCTCCCGCGAGCTGCCCGGCGTGCTGGGCCTGGCCGGCGTCGGGGCCGGCATCGGCGGCATCTCGGCGATGGTGGCCATCGGCGGCGGTTCGCTGTCGGTGCCTTTCATGACCTGGTGCAACGTCAAGATCCAGCACGCCATCGGCACCTCCGCCGCCATCGGCTTGCCGATCGCCGTGGCCGGCGCGTTGGGCTACCTGATCAACGGCTGGGGCGCGCCCGGGCTGCCGGAATTCACTGCCGGCTTCATCTACCTGCCCGCGCTGGTGCTGGTGAGCGCAATGTCCAGCCTTACCGCCCCGATCGGCGCCAGGCTCGCCCACCGGCTGCCGGTGGCCGTGCTGAAAAAGGTGTTCGCCGGCGTGCTGATCGTGCTGTCGGCCAAGATGCTGCACACGCTGATGGCGGGGTAAAACCGGCCGCCGGATGGCACAAGGCCCCGGGAGTTCCGGGGCCTTGTGCGTTTACCGCCCCTGAACACCGGGGTTCGCTTGGCCAGGAAGGCATCGAGACCTTCCTTGTAATCGTCGGTGGCCAGAAAATCGAAGGCGGCGCGCTTTTCTTCCTGAGAAAGCGGCGTGCCGCGGGTGAGCCGATGCACCCACTGCTTGTGCCAGCGGGCCACCAGCGGGGCGCCCTTGAGGATGCGGGCGGCGGTGGCGAGGGCTTCGTGCTCGACCTCCTCGTCGTCGACCACGCGGGTGAGAAGCCCCTTGGCGAGGGCTTCGCGGGCGACGAGGATGCGTCCTTCGAGCAATATTTCCAGCAGCACCGCCGGGCCTACCAGTTCGAGCAGGCCGGCCATTTCGCCCGGATACATCGAAAATCCCAGCTTGTTGATCGGCGCGCCGAAGCGGCTCGATTCGCCCGCGATGCGGATGTCGCAGCAGCCGGCAATCTCCAGCCCGCCGCCGATGCAGGCGCCCTGGATCATCGCGATGGTGGGCACCGGGCAGGCGCGCACCGCGTCGAGGGCGGCGGCGACCAGGCCTTCGTGATAGTGCAGGGCGTCGTCGACAGTGGCGCGCACGGTGATGAATTCCTCGATGTCGCCACCGGCCGCGAAGGCCTTGTCGCCTGCGCCGCGCAACAGCACGCAGCGCAGCTCGGGGTTGGCGTTGAGGGTGCGCATGTGCTGCTCGAGGGCGCGCCACATGTCGGCGTCCACGGCGTTGAGCTTGGCGGGGTTGGATAGCGTCAGGGTGGCGACGCCTGCGTCCTGGCTGAAGAGGATTTCACCGGGCATTTTCGAGAGGGCTTCCGTTGAGAGGCGGGGGACTGAAGTGGATTGCTGCGCTGCAAAAAAAGTCCATACTGGTTGGTATGGAGTCTTATATATGTTATATCATCCGGTTGGGCGTTGTACTGGCGCGGCTTCGCCCTGCGTTTTACCTATAAAGACGACCAACCGGGTCGTTGCCAAAAATACCAACAGGCAGATCGCGCCGCATCCACTGGCTTTCTCATGGGAGGGAAATCATGTCGAGCTCGTCGTCTCAGATTGCGGTTTACGCACGCATCAGGCGCAATCCCCGTTTCACCGAACTGGTCGCCAAGCGACAGGGCTTTGCAACCCTGTTGTCAGTAATTGTCCTGGTGATCTTCTATGGCTTCTTCATGGTGGTGGCCTTCAACCCCGGCGTGATAGGTAAGCGTCTCTCCGAAGGCTCCTACCTCACCGTGGGGATCGCCGCCGAGTTGTTCATGTTCATTTTCTTCTGGCTGCTGACCGCTTACTACGTGAAGCGCGCCAACGGCGAGTTCGATGCCATCACCACGGAGATCATCCGTGACGCATCCAAGGAGGTGAAATAATGCTGGCCCGTCTGAATCTTGCGCTGCTGGCGCTCCTTGCCCCGGCTCTCGCTGTTGCCGGTGATGCAATCTCCGCCACCGAAAAGCAGCCGCTCAATCTCCACGCCATCGGCATGTTCGTGCTGTTCGTCTCGATGACGCTCGGCATCACCTACTGGGCGGCCGGCCGCACCAAATCCACCGCCGACTTCTACACCGCCGGCGGCGGCATCACCGGCTTCCAGAACGGCCTGGCGATTGCCGGTGACTACATGTCGGCCGCCACGCTGCTGGGTCTGACCGCGCTGGTCTACACCAAGGGCGTCGATGGCTACATCTACATGATCGCCTTCTTCGCCGGCTGGCCCATCATCCTGTTCCTGATGGCCGAGCGCCTGCGCAACCTGGGCAAGTTCACCTTCGCCGACATCACCTCCTACCGGCTCAACCAGAGCAAGGTGCGCACGATGGCGGCAGTGTCGTCGCTCACCGTGGTGTGTTTCTACCTGGTGGCCCAGATGGTCGGTGCCGGCCAGCTGATCAAGCTGCTGTTCGGTCTCGACTACAACATCGCCCTGTTCGTGGTTGGCGCGCTGATGATGGTCTACGTCACCTTTGGCGGCATGGTTGCCACCACCTGGGTGCAGATCATCAAGGCCTGCATGCTGCTGGCCGGCGGCACGCTGGTGGCGATCCTGGCCATGTCCCAGTTCGGCTTCAGCTTCGACAAGATGATGGGGCAGGCCATTTCGCTGCACACGCTGGGTGACAAGCTGCTGTTCCCGGGCACCCTGCTGCCGGATCCGATCACCGCGCTGTCGCTGGGCCTTGGCCTGATGTTCGGTACGGCCGGTCTGCCGCACATCCTGATGCGCTTCTTCACGGTGACCAACGCCAAGGAAGCCCGCAAGTCGGTGCTCTACGCATCCGGTTTCGTGGCCTACTTCTTCAACGTGATCCTGCTGCTGGGCTTCTCGGCGATCATCATCGTCGGCCAGAACCCCGAGTTCTTCGAAGGCGGCCAGATCGGCGGCAAGATCATCGGCGGCGGCAACATGATCGCCATGCACCTGGCCAAGGCCGTGGGCGGCAACCTGCTGCTGGGCTTCCTGTCGGCGGTGGCGTTTGCGACCATCCTGGCGGTGGTGTCCGGTCTGGCGCTGGCCGGTGCGGCTGCCATCTCCCACGACATCTATGCCCGCGTGATCCGCAAGGGCAAGTCCACCGAGACCGAAGAGCTGCGCGTATCCCGTTTCGCCTCCGTGGGCCTCGGCCTCGTGGCGATCGTGCTGGGCATCGCCTTCGAGAAGATGAACGTGGCCTTCATGGTTGCGCTGGCCTTCGGTATCGCGGCTTCGGCCAACTTCCCGGTGCTGATCCTCTCCATGTACTGGAAAGGCCTGACCACCCGCGGCGCCATTATCGGCGGCTACGCGGGCCTGGTTGCGGCAGTGCTGCTGGTGGTGCTCTCCAAGTCGGTGTGGGTGACGGTGCTGGGCAACGCCAAGGCGATCTTCCCGTACGACCAGACGGCCCTGTTCTCCATGCCGCTGGCCTTCCTGCTGACCTACATCTTCTCGACGCTGGACAACAGCGCCGAGGGGAACGCCGAACGCGCCATGTTCGACGATCAGTACGTGCGTGCGCAAACCGGTTTCGGCGCTTCCGAAGCCAGCTCGCACTAATCCCCACGCGCCCGCAAGGGCGCGCAGGGCTGAATGAAAAACCCCCGACGGGCTGGCCCGGTCGGGGGTTTTTGTTGGCTGCGAGGTTTTGCCCCGCGAGCATCGGCTCGCCTCCGGTGCCGGCGGGGCGGGCCGCGGTGTCAGAACGGCATTAGCGTCAGCGGGGTGTGGCGCATGTGAAGGCGCTGGCCGAGGCTGGCCATGTGGGCGCTTTCGCGGCCCAGGATCGTCTTGGACATGGGCAGGAAGCTGTCTTCCTCGTACTTTGCATGGGCCTGGTAGTTGGCGACAAGTTGCTCCAGTGCCGCAACGTCCACCTCCGCATGGCCGCCGGTGGCGACTGCGCTGAGTTCGGGCTCGAGCTTGAGCCACAGGGCCTCGAGGTGCCGGTGCTCGCGTACGAGCCGGTCGACGATGGTTTGCACCTTGTTGCGTTCCTCGCCTTCGGTGGCGTTTTTCAACACGACGGGGAACAGTTCGCGCTCTTCCTCGTTGTGGTGCTCGAAAACCGCGCTTCTAAAGAAACGCACGGCCTCGGCCGCGATCCTGCGGGCCTGCATCGCCGGTGCGAGCAGGGCGGGCAGGGTGTCGAGTTCCTTCAGGTGGGAAACGATGCCGGAGTGGCATTCCGAAAAACTTTCGATGGGATTGGTTTCGATGTTGTCGTCGATTGAGCTCATGGGGTTCTCCTTGGCATGGTTGGGGTTATTGGAGCGACGTTGCGCTCCTTGCTCAAGCAAGCCAAAGCTTATGCCACGCCAGGTGCCCGGGGTTTGAGCAAGCTCAAGTCGGAGCACTCTGGCCGACTAGGGAAAACCCTTGCGGCATCCCGGCGGAAGGCCGATGGCGGCGCTGTTCCGGTCAGGCCGCGCTTTCTTTCCGGGCCGCGATCTTGGCCAGTGCCCGGCGGCCGCTGGAGATGTGTTCGCGCATGGCCTGCTCGGTACCGGCAGCGTCGCGGCGGCCGAGGGCTTCGAGGATTTCACGGTGCTCGGCGAGGGATTGCTTCAGTCGTCCGTCACTGAACAGCGAGTGGTGGCGCGACAGCTTGATGACCTTGCGCAGATCGGTGATCGCCTGGCTCAGCCAGCGGTTGTCGACGATCAGCTGCATTTCCTGGTGGAAGGCCTGGTTGGCCTCGAAATAGCCGTTGATGTCGTTGGCGGAAGCCGCCCGTTCGAGCTCGTTGTGGATGGAAGTCAGGCGGGCCAGGTCGCCATCGGTGGCCTTGCGGGCCGTGTCGGCGGCGCACTGGCCTTCGAGCAGGGCCATGACGGTGAAAATTTCGTCCAGGTCGCGCTCGGAAATCTCCGTTACGTAGCAGCCGCGCCGCGGCTTGAGGGTGACCAGACCTTCCGAGGCGAGCACCTTGAGCGCCTCCCGCAGGGGGGTGCGGGAGATGCCGTAGTCAGCCGCCAGGGCCTGCTCGTCAACCCAGGTTCCGGGCTGCAGTTCATGGGAAAAGATGCGCTGACGCAGGCGTTCCGCGACTTCCTGGTAAAGGGCGACAGGGGCGATGCGGCCGACGGTCATGGGCGGATCTGAAAGGAAAGTGGACAAGGTTGATTTGGCTATTGCATCCATAATTATGGATAAAGTATTATCCCGCGGATGGCAAGTCAAGTTCCTGCGCAGGAAGTAAACCTTGTTGGGGTATGAGGGCTTTTGTCACTCATGCCCAAAAAAAACAGAGGGAGGGAGAAAACTGTCCTGCGCAGGGCACGGCAGCCGGTCGTGACCAGGGGTCACGACCGGTACTGGCGTCACTTATTACCAAAGGCCGCATAACGGCCGGTTACCGAGGGTAGAAACATGGCGAACAAGAACGAACCGACCTTCCCCCAACCCGATTTGGGCGTCTGGAACAAGGCTGCCGCCAAGTCGGCCCCCGAAGGCGATGTCGCCAAGCTCAACTGGGTGACGCCTGAAGGCATCACCGTCAAGCCGCTCTATACCGCGGCCGACCTCGACGGTCTCAAGTACACCAACACCCTGCCCGGCTTCGAGCCCTTCCTGCGCGGTCCGCAGGCCACGATGTACGCGGCGCGCCCCTGGACGATCCGTCAGTACGCCGGCTTCTCCACCGCTGAAGCATCCAACGCCTTCTACCGCAAGGCGCTGGCCGCCGGCGGCCAGGGCGTGTCGGTGGCCTTCGACCTGGCGACCCACCGCGGCTACGATTCCGACAATCCCCGCGTGGTCGGTGACGTCGGCAAGGCCGGCGTGGCCATCGATTCCGTCGAGGACATGAAGATCCTCTTCAACCAGATTCCCCTCGACAAGATTTCCGTGTCGATGACGATGAACGGCGCCGTGCTGCCCATCCTCGCCGGCTACATCGTCGCTGCCGAAGAGCAGGGCGTCAGCCAGGACAAGCTGTCCGGGACCATCCAGAACGACATCCTCAAGGAGTTCATGGTCCGCAACACCTACATCTACCCGCCGACGCCGTCGATGAAGATCATCGCCGACATCTTCAACTACACGTCGTCGCACATGCCGAAGTTCAACTCGATCTCGATTTCGGGTTATCACATCCAGGAAGCGGGCGCGAACCAGGCCATCGAGCTGGCCTTCACGCTGGCTGACGGCGTTGAATACGTGCGCACCGGCATCAAGTCGGGCATGGACGTCGATACCTTCGCCGGCCGCCTGTCCTTCTTCTGGGCGGTGGGCATGAACTTCTACCTCGAGATCGCCAAGATGCGCGCCGCGCGCATGCTGTGGTGGCGCCTCATGAAGCAGTTCGAGCCGAAGAGCCAGAAGTCGATGATGCTGCGCACCCACAGCCAGACCTCCGGCTGGTCGCTCACCGAGCAGGACCCGTACAACAACGTCGTGCGCACCACCATCGAAGCGATGGCGGCCGTGTTCGGCGGCACCCAGTCGCTGCACACCAACGCGCTCGACGAAGCCATTGCGTTGCCCACCGAGTTCTCGGCCCGCATCGCCCGCAACACCCAGATCATCATCCAGGAAGAAACCCACATCACCAACGTGGTGGATCCGTGGGCCGGCTCCTACATGATGGAAAAGCTCACCCAGGACATGGCCGACACGGCCTGGGCCCTGATCGAGGAGATCGAGGCCATAGGCGGCATGACCAAGGCTGTCGAATCCGGCTGGGCCAAGATGAAGGTCGAGGAATGCGCCGCCGAGAAGCAGGCGCGCATCGACTCCGGCAAGGACGTTATCGTCGGCGTCAATAAGTACAAGCTGGCAACGCAGGATGCGATCGATATTCTCGATATCGACAACCACGCCGTGCGCGAAGCCCAGATCGAACGCCTGGCCCGTATCCGTGCCACCCGCGATCAGGCGGCAGTCGATGCCGCGCTGGCTGCACTCACCGCCTGCGCCAAGGGCGGCGAAGGCAACCTGCTCGATCTCGCGGTCAAGGCCGTGCGCCTGCGTGCCACCGTGGGTGAAATCTCCGACGCGCTGGAAGTCGTGTTCGGCCGCTACCGCGCCAACCCGCAGGCCGTTACCGGCATCTACAACTCGGTGGTCGAAGGCGACCAGGACTGGCAGGCCCTCAAGGCCGACATCGAAGCCTTCGTGGCCGAAGAGGGCCGTCGGCCGCGCATCATGATCGCCAAGCTCGGCCAGGACGGCCACGACCGGGGCGCCAAGGTGGTGGCTTCGGCCTTCGCCGACCTCGGGTTCGACATCGACATCGGCCCGCTCTTCCAGACTCCGGAAGAAGCCGCGCGCCATGCCGTCGAGAACGACGTCCATGCGGTGGGCTGTTCAAGCCTCGCCGCGGGTCACAAGACGCTGGTTCCGGCCATCATCAAGGCGCTCAAGGACCAGGGCGCCGACGACATCATCACCTTCGTCGGCGGTGTGATTCCGGCCCAGGACTACGACGCCCTCTACGCCGCCGGCGCCAAGGGTATCTTCGGACCGGGCACCCCGATCCAGACCTCGGCCCGCGAAGTGCTCAAACAGATCCGCGCCGCCCGCAAGGCGTAAGCGGAAACCGTTGAGGACAGGCGCGCCTGCCCAGGTCGGTGCGCACGCCATTCATGACTTCCATGAACACTCCTGCCGAATTTCCGCAACGGGACGCCATCGACCAGGCGCTGGTCGATGGCGTGCTCGCGCATCAGTTGCGCCCGCTCGCCAAGACCATCACGCTGATCGAGTCCCAGCGGCCCGACCACAAGCAACGCGCGCGCAGCGTGCTCGAAGGCCTGCTGCCGCACACCGGCAAGTCGATGCGGGTGGGGATATCCGGAGTGCCGGGGGTGGGCAAATCCACCTTCATCGAGGCGCTGGGTCTATACCTCATCGATGAGGGCCACAAGGTGGCCGTGCTGGCGGTGGATCCGTCGTCCAGCGTCACCGGCGGCTCCATCCTCGGTGACAAGACACGCATGGAACTGCTGTCGCAGAACACCGCCGCCTTCATTCGCCCGAGCCCGTCTGCCGGCAGTCTCGGCGGCGTCGCCGAGAAAACCCGCGAGGCCATGCTGGTCTGCGAAGCGGCGGGCTTCGATGTGATCATCGTCGAGACGGTGGGCGTCGGCCAGTCGGAAATCGCCGTGGCCGGCATGACCGACATCTTCTGTCTGCTCCAGCTTCCCAACGCCGGCGACGACCTGCAGGCGATCAAGAAGGGGATCATGGAAATCGCCGACCTGATCGTCGTCAACAAGGCCGACATCAATCCCCAGGCCGCCAACGTTGCCCGCTCGCAGATCAAGAGCGCGCTGGGCATGTTGCGCCACACCTCGCCCCACTGGACGCCGCCGGTGCTTATGATGTCGGCGTTGCAAAAGCAGGGCATCGCAGAATTCTGGAATACCATCATGAGTTACCGCGAGGCGATGCACGCCAGCGGTGAATTCGACGCCCGCCGTCGTCACCAGGCGCGGGCCTGGATGTGGGAACTGATCGACCAGGGGCTACGGGCCCGGTTCGCGGATCACGCCCGGGTGCAGCAGGATCTGCCCGGTTTGCAGGCAGCCGTCGAGGCTGGTCAGACGACGCCTTCGGCAGCTGCAGCACGGCTGCTCGGCCATTTGGGCTGAAATAACAATTCGGATTATTGACGGGAGGCTGTAAATGCACGACATCATCCACCAGCTGGAAGAAAAGCGCGAAGCGGCCCGCCTTGGTGGCGGCCAGAAGCGTATCGACAGCCAGCACAAGAAGGGCAAACTGACGGCACGTGAACGCATCGAGCTGCTGCTCGATCCCGACTCCTTCGAAGAGTGGGACATGTTCAAGGAGCACCGCTGTGTCGACTTCGGCATGAACGAAGCCGAAAAGACCCCGGGTGACGGTGTTGTCGTCGGCTACGGCACCATCAATGGTCGCCTGGTCTTCGTGTTCAGCCAGGATTTCACCGTGTTCGGCGGCTCGCTGTCCGAAACCCACGCCGAGAAGATCTGCAAGGTCATGGACCAGGCGATGAAGGTTGGCGCCCCGGTGATCGGCCTCAACGACTCGGGCGGCGCCCGCATCCAGGAAGGCGTGGCCTCCCTGGGCGGCTATGCCGACGTGTTCCAGCGCAACGTGATGGCCTCCGGCGTCGTGCCGCAGATCTCCATGATCATGGGCCCCTGTGCCGGTGGCGCGGTGTATTCGCCGTCGATGACCGACTTCATCTTCATGGTGAAGGATTCGTCCTACATGTTCGTGACCGGTCCGGAAGTCGTCAAGACCGTGACTCACGAAGACGTGACCGCCGAGGAACTGGGCGGTGCCGTGACCCACACCAGCAAGTCCGGCGTGGCCGACCTGGCTTTCGAGAACGACGTGGAAGCGCTGTCGATGCTGCGCCGCTTCATGAACTTCCTGCCGGCCAACAACCGCGAGCAGCCGCCGTCCACGCCGACCAACGATCCGGCCGACCGCTTCGACTATTCGCTCGACACCCTGGTGCCGGACAACACCAACAAGCCGTACGACATGAAGGAGTTGATCATCAAGGTTGTTGATGACCATGACTTCTTCGAGCTGCAGCCGGATTACGCCAAGAACATCATCATCGGTTTCGGCCGCATGGATGGAAGCCCGGTCGGCATCGTCGCCAACCAGCCGCTGGTGCTCGCCGGTTGTCTCGATATCAAGTCGGCGATCAAGGCTGCACGCTTCGTGCGTTTCTGCGACGCCTTCAACATTCCGGTCGTCACCTTCGTGGATGTGCCCGGCTTCATGCCCGGCACGGCCCAGGAATACGGCGGCATCATCAAGCACGGCGCCAAGCTGCTGTACGCCTATGCCGAATGCACCGTGCCCAAGGTCACCGTCATCACCCGCAAGGCTTACGGCGGCGCGTACGACGTGATGAGCTCCAAGCACCTGCGTGGCGACGTGAACCTCGCCTGGCCGTCGGCCGAAATCGCGGTGATGGGCCCGAAGGGCGCCGTGGAAATCATCTTCCGCGAAGAAAAGAACGATCCGGCCAAGCTGACCGAGCGTGAAGCCGAGTACAAGGAAAAGTTCGCCAACCCGTTCGTTGCAGGGGCCCGCGGCTTCATCGACGACGTGATCATGCCGCACGCCACCCGCAAGCGCATTGCCCGCTCGCTGGCCATGCTCAAGGACAAGCAGCTCGACAACCCGTGGCGCAAGCACGGCAACATTCCGCTGTGATCGCCGAGGACGCCAAGACATGTTTACCAAGATCCTGATTGCAAACCGCGGCGAAATCGCCTGCCGCGTCATCAAGACTGCCCGCAAGATGGGCATCGCCACCGTCGCCGTCTATTCCGAGGCCGACAAGGACGCCCTGCACGTGGACCTCGCCGACGAGGCCGTGTGCATCGGACCGGCACCCTCGAAAGAGTCCTACCTGGTCATGGACAAGATCATCGCCGCCTGCAAGGCGACCGGTGCTCAGGCGGTCCATCCGGGCTACGGCTTCCTTTCCGAAAACGCCGAGTTCTCCCGTCGTCTGGAAGAGGAAGGCATCAAGTTCATCGGGCCGAAGCACTACTCGGTGGCCAAGATGGGCGACAAGATCGAGTCCAAGAAGCTCGCCATCGCCGCCCAGGTCAACACCATCCCGGGCTACAACGATGCCATCGCCGGTCCGGACGAAGCGGTCAAGATCGCCCAGGGCATCGGCTATCCGGTCATGATCAAGGCCTCCGCCGGCGGCGGCGGCAAGGGCCTGCGCGTTGCCTACAACGACGCCGAAGCGCACGAAGGTTTCTCTTCCTGCGTCAATGAAGCCCGCAACTCCTTCGGTGATGACCGCGTCTTCATCGAAAAGTACGTGCTCGAGCCGCGCCACATCGAAATCCAGGTGCTCGGCGACAGCCACGGCAACTATGTGTACCTGAACGAGCGCGATTGCTCGATCCAGCGTCGTCACCAGAAGGTCATCGAAGAAGCGCCGAGCCCCTTCGTTGATCCGGAAATGCGCAAGGCGATGGGTGAGCAGGCTGTGGCCCTGGCCCGTGCCGTGAATTACGAATCGGCCGGTACGGTCGAGTTCGTCGTCTCCGGCGCGACCAAGGACTTCTACTTCCTGGAAATGAACACCCGCCTGCAGGTCGAACACCCGGTCACCGAGTTGATCACCGGCCTCGACCTGGTCGAGCAGATGATCCGCGTCGCCTACGGCGAAAAGCTGCCGCTGGCGCAAGCCGATGTCGGCATCAACGGCTGGGCCATGGAATGCCGTATCAACGCCGAAGACCCGTTCCGCGGCTTCCTGCCCTCCACCGGGCGTCTGGTCAAGTTCCTGCCGCCCAAGGAAGTTCCGGGCCAGGTGCGTGTCGATACCGGCGTGTACGACGGCGGCGAGATCTCGATGTTCTATGACTCGATGATCGCCAAGCTGATCGTCCACGGGGCGACCCGCGAGCAGGCCATTTCCCGCATGCGCGACGCCCTCAACGGTTTCGTGATTCGCGGCATCTCGTCGAACATCCCCTTCCAGGCAGCGTTGATGCAGCACCCGCGCTTCCAGTCCGGCAACTTCAACACCGGCTTCATCGCCGAGGAGTACCCGAAGGGCTTCGACGCCTCGATGGTGCCCCACGACGGCCCGGCGCTGCTGGTTTCGGTGGCGGCCTACGTCTACCGCGCCTTCACCGACCGTTCTGCCTCCATTTCCGGGCAGCTGCACGGTCATGAGCGCCTCGTCAGCGACAACTGGATGGTCATCCGCCTCAACAAGGGCGGCAACGAGCACCACCCGGTGATCGCCAAGCCGATCTCCGGCGGCTACCACGTCGAGTACAAGGGCGAGACCTACGAGCTCAAGTCCGACTGGAAGCTCGGCGAGTCCCTGTTCAACGGCACCTGCAATGGCGTGCCTTTCACCCTTCAGGTGGAGCGTCACAAGACCAAGTACAGCCTGTTCCACTGGGGCACCCGCGCTGACTTCATGGTGATGAGCGCCCGCGCTGCCGAACTGCTGGCACTGATGCCCGAAAAGCTGCCGCCCGACCTCTCCAAGTTCCTGCTCTCCCCGATGCCGGGCCTGCTGCGCGAAGTGGCCGTGACGGTTGGTCAGGACGTGAAGGCCGGCGAGAAGCTGGCGGTGATCGAAGCCATGAAGATGGAAAACATCCTCAAGGCCGAGCAGGACTGCAAGGTCAAGAAGGTGCTCGGCGTTGCCGGCCAGAGTCTGGCGGTGGACGAAATCATCATCGAGTTCGAATAAGCAACACAGCGGCCACACCGCGCATTCTCCTGTGCGGTGTGGCCTGAACGGTTCGTTCGATGGGGAGGGAGATCCGTCCTTCGGGGCGGGTTCCTGTCGAGGGAGTGGGGTCGTCCTTGGGCGGCCCCTTTTTTTTGCCGCCGCATCCCGCTGTCGCTAAGGATATCGAAGGATTCGCGAGGCTTCGTTCAACGCTTCACGGGCTTCGCGCGTTGTTTATCGCAGAATCGTTACAACCACCTGGAGAATCCAAACCGTGTCACCGCTGCTCATCGTCAAGCTTGGCGACTTTATCCCCGACCTCGTGATCCACCGGGGCGATTTCGAAAGCTGGATCTCTGCCGGCCTGGGCAATGTGCAGGTGCGGGTTGTGGACCCGCGTCGTGGCGAAGTGCTGCCCCTGCCGGGCGAAGTGGCCGGGGTTGTCGTGACGGGGTCGCATTCGATGGTGACCGATCGGGAAGAGTGGAGCGAAACCACGGCCCGCTGGCTGGCCGGACGGGTTGCCGAAGGCGTGCCGGTGCTGGGCATCTGTTACGGCCACCAGCTCCTGGCCCATGCGCTGGGCGGCGAGGCGGCCTGGCATCCGGGTGGCATCGAGATCGGCACCGTCACCCTGCGCAAGTCGGATGCCGCCCGGCACGACCCGCTTTTCGCCGATCTGCCGGAATGTTTCCCGGCCCACGTGGTTCATCGCCAGACCGCGAGGCGTTTGCCGCCGGGCGCCGAATGCCTGGCATCCAGCGACTTCGAGCCGCACCACGCCTTTCGCGTCGGTGAAGCCGCTTGGGGCGTGCAGTTCCATCCTGAATTCGACACCGTCGCGATGCGCGGCTACATCGACCAGCTGGCCGATCCGCTGCGTCAGGGTGGCGCCGATCCCGAGCAGCTCGCTGCCGCCGTCACCGAAACCGAAGCGGCCACCAGCCTGCTGCGACGCTTCGCACGCTTTGTGGCTGCGCGTTCAATGCAGCCGGAAACCCTGTAAGGACGAAAGTCTGCGCCTTCAGCCGTAGCGTCGCGCGGCCTCTACGGCGAGGCCGGCGCCGATGCTGCCAAACAGGTCACCTTCCACGCTGCGCGCGTGGGGCAACTCGGCGGCGATGCGTGCCCTTAGCTGCGGCACGCCGCTGGCGCCACCGGTGAAGTAGACGGTATCCACCTGCTCGCGGGCCAGCCCGGCCTGGTCGAGCAGTTCGCTGACCGTTGCCGCGACCCGTTCCACCAGGCTGCGGGTGGCGAGCGTGAAGGCCTCGAAGGTGATGTCGTGGAAGAGCCCGGGCTCGAGGCGATCCAGGTGCAGGCGCGTGCTCGGCTCGGTGGACAGGTCGATTTTTGCCTGTTCGACCTGCAGCGCCATCCAGTGGCCTTCGCGCTGCCCGATCAGGCGGGCCAGGCGATCCAGTTCGCGGCGTACTGTGGCATCGCGGTAAATGCTCTGAAAATCGGCAAACGCCTGCCGCGTGTAGGCAAAGTTGATGGTGTGCCAGGTGGCCAGCTGGAAGAACAGGCCGGACGGCACCTCGGCGCCGCTCTTCATCAGGCCCTTGTAACCCAGCAGCGGCATCACGCATTCGAGACTCAGCGCCCGGTCGAAATCGGTGCCGCCTACGTGCAGGCCGGCATTACCGAGCAGATCGCTCGCGCGATCCACGTGCCGGGCCCGTTCCGGCGACAGGCGCACCAGCGAAAAGTCTGCCGTGCCGCCGCCGATGTCGGCGATCAGCACCAGTTCTTCCTGGGTCAGCGAGGCTTCGTAGTGCAGTGCGGCGCCGATGGGTTCGAACTGGAAACTGACGTCCCTGAAGCCCACCTGTCGCGCGATGGCCTCCAGGGTGTCCTGGGCCCGCTGGTCGGCGACCGGATTGTCGTCGACGAAATACACCGGCCGGCCAAACACCGCCTGCTCGAATTTCCGCTCGGCCTGTGCTTCGGCGCGCCGCTTCAGTTCGCCGATGAAGCTCGCCAGCAGATCCTTGAAGGGCAGGGCCCGGCCGCCCACTTCGGTGCTGCCGTCCATCAGGCTGCTGCCGAGCAGGCTCTTGAGGGCCCGCATGAGCCGGCCTTCGTAACCTTCCAGGTATTCCAGCAGCGCATCGCGCCCGTAGTGGGTGCTTTCCTCGTCGGCGTTGAAGAACACCGCCGAGGGCAAGGTCGGCTTGCCGTCTTCGAGGGGCAGCAGCGCGGGCACGCCCGGCCGCAGCCAGCCGACGGTGGAGTTGGAGGTGCCGAAGTCGATACCGCAGGCGCGGGCGGGAGTAGGGCTCATGGGCGTTGCAAAAATGGCCTGGGGGCGAATCCTACGCCACTTGGAGCTTGGCGAAAATGGAGAAAGAGGCGCTGCTTCACCCCTTCTTCAGCAAGCCACCCAGCGCGGCGAACGGCGAGTGCGTCGCGGCCTTGCCCGGCTGTTTGGCCGAGACGTTTCCTTCAGTGGCTTCAAGCTGGCGCTGGTGCTCGTTGTCGTGGCAGTACAGGCACAGCAGCTCCCAGTTGCTGCCGTCGGGCGGATTGTTGTCGTGGTTGTGGTCGCGGTGGTGCACGGTGAGTTCGCGCAGGTTGGCGGTGGTGAACTCGCGGGTGCAGCGGCCGCAGATCCATGGGTAGATCTTGAGGGCTTTTTCGCGGTAGCCCTCGGCGCGCTTGTCTGCGGCTTGGCGGGCTTCGAGGACGAGACGGTCGAGTTTTTCGCTCATGGGGTGGTTCCGGGCAGGCGTTGGGCGAGGTCGGCAAGTGCTGCTTCGACAACGTCGGCAGCGCGCATCAGGGTGGTTTCTTCGATGATCAGCGGCGGGGCGAAGCGCAGCACGCTGTCGTGGGTGTCCTTGGTCATCAGGCCGCGGGCGAGCAGCCACTCGGCGGCGGTGCGGGCGTTGACGCGGCGGGTGTCGAGTTCCATGCCGATCAGGAGGCCGCGTCCGCGCACTTCGACGATAAGCGGGTTCTTGATGGCCTGCAGGCGGGCGAGGAAGGCTGCACCGAGGCGTGCCGAGCGCTCGGCGAGCTTCTCGTCGGCCAGAAGGGCCAGGGCTTCGGTCGCCACGGCTGCCGCCAGCGGGTTGCCGCCGAAGGTGGAACCGTGGTCGCCGGGCTTGAAGACCTGCATCAGCGCGTCGTTGGCGAGGAAGGCCGAAACCGGCAGCAGGCCGCCGCCCAGCGCTTTGCCCAGGATGACGCCGTCCGGGCGCACGCCGTCGTGTTCGCAGGCGAGCAGCTTGCCGGTGCGGCCGAGGCCGGTCTGAACTTCGTCGGCGATCAAGAGCACGTTGTGCTTGCTGCAGATTGCGGCGCAGCGGGCCAGCCAGCCGGCGGGCGGAATGTTGATGCCGCCTTCGCCCTGGATGGGCTCGAACAGGAAGGCTGCGGTGTGCGGGGTGATGGCGGCCTCTAGGGCGTCGGCGTCGCCGAAGGGAATGGTGCGAAAGCCCGCGCCGAAGGGGCCGAAGCCGTCGCGGTACTGGGCTTCGGACGAGAAGCCGATGACGGTGGTGGTGCGGCCGTGGAAGTTGTTGGCACAGACGATGATCTCGGCCTGCCCGTCGGGTACGCCCTTGATCTTGTGGGCCCACTTGCGGGCGGCCTTGATGGCGGTTTCGACGGCTTCGACGCCGGTATTGACCGGCAGTGCCCGGTCGTAGCCGAGGAGCGCCGACAGGCGTTCGAGCATCAGCGGCAGGCGGTCGTTGGAGTAGGCGCGGGAGGTGAGCGCGAGGCGCCCGGCCTGTTCGGTGAGGGCCTTGACCAGGCGCGGGTGGCTGTGGCCGAAGCTGACCGCCGAGTAGGCGCTCATCATGTCGAGGTAGCGGCGGCCCTCCACGTCCCACAGCCAGGCGCCTTCGCCGCGGGTGAACACCACCGGCAGCGGCGCGTAGTTGCGGGCGCCGAAGGCTTCTTCCCGGTGGCGCAACTGGGCGGTGGTGGGGCCGAGGGCGGCGCTGGCGATTTCCAGCACCCAGCGCGCACCGCTGCCGTCGCGATCGCGTTCGGGCACATATTCGACGATCTCGAGGCCGGCCAGGTCGGCGCAGTTGCGCAGGCCGTGGAGCGCGTCGACGAGCTCCTGCGGATCGATGCCGTCGGGCACCAGGCAGGTCGTGGCCGGCAGCTTGGCGCAGTCCATTGCGTCGAGGTCGACCGACACGCCGAAGCCGGCGGTGCCGTTGCGGACAATGCTCATGGCGTCGCACAGCACGGCGGCCAGTCCGCGGGTTTTGACTTCGGGCATGAAGAAGATCTTCACGCCGAGCTTTTGCAGCAGCTTGAGTTCTTCGGGCTCCCAGGAGCGGGCGCCGATGATGGTGACGTGGGCCGGGTCGAGGTGGGGGCCGGGCAGGCCGGTCAGGGTTTCATCGCCGATGCCGAGCAGTGCCGCCAGCGGCATGCCGTGGATGTTGCCGGTGTGGGTGGTTTGCGGCGTGTGGGCGTCAAGGTGGGCGTCGATCCAGATCAGGCCGAGCTTGCCGCGGGGCGCCAGCGCACGGGCAACGCCACGCCAGGTGCCGGCGCCGACGATGTGGTCGCCGCCAAGGACGAGGGGAAGCGCGTCGTCGTCACACGTCTGCGCGACGATGTCGGCGAGGTCGTGAAGCAGGTTGCTGACCGTGCCGAGCCGCTCGTTCATGGACGGCCGGGGCGGCTTAGGGGCGGAGGGTTCGAGCAGGGCCTGCCAGTGGGCGCGGATGCCGCGCTGACGCAGGCTGTTCTCGAAACCGAGATCGCGCAGCGCGCGGGGGCCGGCGGCGGGGCCGAAAATCGGCGCGCCAAGGCAGGAGCCGACGCCGACGATGCGGACCGGGCGGGAAGGCATGAACGGGGCTGGCATGGTTTTCTTTCGTTAGCGGGCTGGCTTCATGCCCGTTGGAGCAGGCCGGATGGCCTTTCGTTCAGCCGGTTGGAGGGGGGTGCGAAGGGCCGCCCCCGTTGTTTTCAGCACAGCCAGCGCAGGGCTTCGAGCGCGACGAGGATGACAACAAGGGCTCCGCCGGCGGCGAGCCAGCGGGTTTGCCGTTTGTTCTCGGTGGAGAGGCGCAGGATTTCGGCGTGGGTGGCGGTGTCGTTGCGGCCGTCGAGAACCTGGTGCAGCAGGCGCGGCAATTGCGGCAGCGTGGCGGCCCAGTTGGGGGCTTCGTCCTTCATGTGGCGGATCAGCGCGCGCCAGCCAATCTGCTCGTTCATCCAGCGTTCGAGGAAGGGTTTGGCGGTTTTCCACAGGTCGAGGTCCGGGTCGAGCTGGCGCCCGAGGCCTTCGATGTTGAGCAGGGTTTTTTGCAGCAGTACGAGCTGGGGTTGAACCTCCATCTCGAAGCGGCGGGCGGTCTGGAAGAGGCGCAGCAGCGTCTTGCCGAACGAGATGTCCTTGAGCGGGCGGTCGAAGATGGGTTCGCACACCGCGCGGATGGCGCCTTCAAACTCGTCCACCCGGGTGTGCGACGGCACCCAGCCGGCCTCGATGTGGGCCAGGGCCACGCGCCGGTAGTCACGCTGGAAGAAGGCCAGGAAGTTGGTGGCGAGGTATTTTTTGTCGGAATCGTTGAGGGTGCCGATGATGCCGAAGTCGAGCGCAATGTAGCGTCCGCGGGCGGGGCCGTCGGTGGCGACGAAGATGTTGCCGGGGTGCATGTCGGCATGAAAGAAACCGTCGCGGAAAACCTGGGTGAAGAAGATCTCGACGCCTGCCCGCGAGAGCTTCTTGAGATCGATGCCTGCCGCGCGCAATTCGTCGAGCCGCGAGATAGGGATGCCCTTCATGCGCTCCATCACCATCACGTTGGTGGTGCACCAGTCCCAGTGCACTTCGGGCACGACGAGGAGTTCGGAATCCTTGAAATTGCGCCGCAGCTGGGAACAGTTGGCGGCTTCGCGCATCAGGTCGAGTTCGTCGCGCAGATACTTTGAAAACTCGGCGACGACTTCCCGCGGTTTCAGGCGGCGGCCTTCCGGCCAGATTTTTTCGAGGACGGTGGCGGCGACGTCGAGCAGCGCCAGATCGTGGGCGATGACCGGCGCGATGCCGGGGCGCAGCACCTTGACGGCGACTTCGGTGCCGTCCGGCAGTTCGGCAAAGTGCACCTGGGCGATGGAGGCCGAGGCCACCGGTTCGCGCTCGAAGCGGGAGAACACTTCATCGGCGTGCTTGCCGTAGGCGGCCTCGAGCTGGGCGAGGGCTTCGGCCGTGGAAAAGGGCGGGACGCGGTCCTGGAGGCGGGCGAGTTCTTCGGCGATGTCCGGCGGCAGGAGGTCGCGGCGGGTGGACAGCATCTGGCCGAACTTGACGAAGATCGGCCCGAGGGATTCGAGCGCCTGGCGCAGGCGGGCGCCTGAGGATTCGTCGTAGTGCCGGCCGAAACGCGACAGGCGGGCCAGCCAGGCCAGCCGGCCGGTCGGCTCGTTGGAGAGAACCATCTGGTCGAGGCCGTATTTCAGGCTGACGGAGATGATCTTGACGAGTCGGAAGAGGCGCACGGCGGCAGGTAAAAAGGAAAACGCGGATTGTGCCCCTAAAGCCGGAGCGGTGAAAGCGCGGGGCGCCCGGGACGAGACGATCAGCGCCGCTTGCGGGAGCGTTCGGGGGCGGGTGGTGCCGGCGGCGCCTGGGTGACGGGATGCACCTGCTCGGTGAGCCAGCGAACGGCGAGGTGGACTTCCCGCTTGATGGCTTCGTCGGCGGCCGGGTTGGTGTCGAAGCCGGGCAGGCCTTCATCGCTGACGGTGAAGGGCGGCAGGCGCCATTCGCGCTCGACGACGAAAAGGTGATCCGCGTCGCGAATGGCTTTTTGCGCGACGACGTAGCCATAGGGCCGATCGCCGAAACGTCCGCAGTAGGCGGTGCGGGTGGCGTGGGGCAGATTGTCGCGCACGCCGCTGACCAGGCCGCTGGTGGTGAAGGCTGCGCAGTGCTTGGCGAGACCCGCCGCGATGTGGCCGAGATAGACCTCCGGGCTCATGTCCTGGGCGGTGAAGCGTTGCACCAGCAGGCGGTCCCGGTAATCCTCGATGCCCTGGCCGCGGGGGATGTATTCCTCGTGGCGGATGCCGTTGCCTTCACGCAGATCGACGATCCGCCAGCCCGGCCCGGCCGGCAGCGGCAGGCTCCAGTGCAGCGTCGGCGCTTCGGCGTGGGCCGAAAGCGCCAGCAACAGGCCGGCAACGAGGGCAGAGGTGCGAAATACGTGCGGGGTCACCACGCAAGTTTGCCACGTTCGCGGCACTTTGTTACCCCCTGAAACGGGCCATCCGCCGGGATGCCTGCTGCTTGGATATAATCCTGTGCTTTTAGTCGCAGTGTTTTTGCCATGAGCGCCGATTCCAAAACTCAGCTTGCCGACCTCCTGCGTGCCGCGCTCCTCAGCGTGGCGCCCGATCAGGCCGAAACTCCCATCAACCTGGACCGTCCGAAGCAGGCCGGTCACGGGGATTTTGCAAGCAACCTGGCGCTGCAGCTGGCCAAGCCGCTCAAGCGCAATCCGCGCGAGCTGGCCAACCTGCTACTCGCCGAGCTGCCCCCTTCCAGGCTGGTGGCCAAGGCCGAAGTTGCCGGCGCCGGCTTCATCAACTTCACGCTTGTCTCCGACGCCAAGACGGCCGTCGTGCGCAACGTGCTTGAACGCGGCGAGGCCTTCGGCCGTGGCGTCAAGAGTGGCGTGAAGGTTCAGGTCGAGTTCGTTTCCGCCAATCCCACCGGCCCGCTCCACGTCGGTCACGGCCGCGGTGCGGCCTACGGTGCGTCGCTGGCCGACGTGCTGGATTTTGCCGGCTTCGACGTTACCCGCGAGTACTACATCAACGACGCCGGCCGGCAGATGGACATCCTCGCCCTGTCCACCTGGCTGCGCTATCTCGCCCAGTTCGACATTGCCGTTCCCTTCCCGCCCAACGCCTACCAGGGCGACTACGTGAAGGACATGGCCGCGCAGATCAAGGACGCCCACGCCGACCGCTTTGCCAAGGTCGCCGCCGCCGACGTGCTGGATGGCGCGCCCTCCGTCGAGGACGACAAGGAAGGTCGCCTGGACGTGCTGATCGCCAATGCCAAGCGCCTGCTCGGCTCGGATTACGCCTGGGTGCATGGCTTTGCGCTGACCGAGCAGCTCGGCGATGGCCGCGAAGACCTCGAACAATTCGGGGTCATCTTCGACTGCTGGTTCTCCGAGCGTTCGCTGTTCGACACCGGCCTCGTCGAGAAGGCTGTCGCCACGCTGGAGGCGGGCGGCCACCTGTACGAACAGGACGGGGCCAAGTGGTTCCGCTCCACCGCTTTTGGCGACGAGAAGGACCGCGTCGTGCAGCGCGAGAACGGCCTGTTCACCTACTTCGCCTCCGACATCGCCTACCACGCCAACAAGTACGAGCGCGGCTTTGATCGCATCGTCGACATCTGGGGCGCCGACCACCACGGCTACATCGCCCGCGTGAAGGGCGCGCTGGCCGCGCTTGGCCTGCCGCCCGAAAAGCTCGATGTGGCGCTGGTGCAGTTTGCGGTGCTCTACCGCGACGGCCAGAAGGCGGCCATGTCCACCCGTTCCGGTGAATTCGTCACCCTGCGCGAGCTGCGCAACGAAGTCGGCAACGACGCCTGTCGCTTCTTTTACGTGCTGCGCAAGGCCGACCAGCACCTGGATTTCGACCTCGACCTCGCCAAGAGCCAGAGCAACGAAAACCCCGTGTATTACATCCAGTACGCCCACGCCCGCCTGTGCTCGGTGCTTGGCCAATGGAACGGCGTGCCGGCCGATCTGGCCGAGGCCGATCTCAGCCGCCTCGACAACGAGCGCGAGCTGGCGCTGTGCGCACGCCTCACCGCCTTCCCGGAAACCGTCCAGAGTGCCGCGGCCGAATACGCGCCGCACCAGATCGCCTTCTACCTCAAGGATCTGGCCGGCGAGTTCCACAGCTACTACAACGCCGAGCGCATGCTGGTGGACGACGAAGGTCTCAAGCTTGCCCGCCTGGCCTTGGCCACGGCGGTGCGTCAGGTGATTCGCAGCGGCCTCGCGCTGCTGGGTGTTTCTGCTCCTGAGTCGATGTAATTCCGGATTTTTTCGTTCATGAGCCGCGATCAAAAGCCACGTCTGAAAACCAGCGCGCCCAAGTCGGGCAGCCGGGGGAGCACCTTGGTCGGCATCTTTGTCGGCCTGATTCTTGGCGCGTTGGTGGCGGCCGGCATTGCGCTGTACTTCACCGCCGCCTCGCCTTTCCAGCGCAAGCAGGAAGAAAAGCCTGTCGTGGCGCCGCCGCCCCGGCCGCAGGGCGGCGAGCCCATCGCCCTGCCCGGCAAGGCTGGCGACAAGCCCGTCGAGAAGCCCCGCTTCGACTTCTACAACGTGTTGCCCAAGGGTTCCGACGCGCTGCCGGCGCCGACCAAGCCCGAGGAGACCACCGAGGTCGTGAAGTCCGACAAGCCGGAGAAGGCTGAAAAGCCCGCCAAGACCGACAAGCCGCCCAAGGCTGAAGGTGACAAGCCCAAGCCGGACGACGCCGAGCGCGCCAAGGCCGAGGCCGCGCTCCTCGACAAGCCGGTCGTGCCCGAAAAATACTATCTGCAGGCGGGAGCCTTCGAAGATCCGTCCGAAGCCGACAACCTCAAGGCGCGTCTTGCGTTGATGGGGGTGGAGGCCAGCGTGCAGAAGGTGGATGTGCCCGACAAGGGAACGATGCACCGGGTGCGCACGGGCCCCTATCTGGGGCAGGAGGCGATGTCCAAGGCACGGGACAACCTGAGCTCCAACGGCATCAACACCGCCGTGGTCAAGATCAAGCCCAAGGAACCAAAACCGGCTCCGGCCGCTCAATGAGTGCTTTGCAGACTGAAGGAGAAACCGAAATGCAGCGTCGTGATGTACTCAAGCAGCTTTCCGCCCTGGCGGTAGCAAGTGGCATGGCCCTGCCGACCCTGTCGCTGGCCGCCACCGGCACCGAGCCGGTATCGCCGCCCCAGCCGCCCGAGGTCAAGGGCAAGGTCGAAGTGCTGGAGTTCTTCCACTACGGGTGCCCCCACTGCAAGGCCTTCGATCCCTTGCTCGACATGTGGGTCAAGAAGCTGCCGTCCGACGTCGCCTTCATGCGTGTGCCGGTCACCTGGGGCAACCCGCAGCTTGCCGGGCTCGCCAAGCTGCACCTCACGCTGGAGGCCACCGGTGATCTTGCCCGTTTGCACGGTCAGGTCTTCGATGCGGTGCAGGTTGAAAAGCAGCCGCTGCACACCGAGGCCGGTGCGCAGGAATGGGCCGTCAACACGGCATCGATGCGAAGAAATTCGCCGATGCCTACCGCTCCTTCAACGTCAGCGTGCGGCTCAAGCGGATTGAGGAAATCGGCCGCAACTACAAGGTTCAGGGTGTGCCGACCCTCGCGGTGGACGGCAAGAACTTCACCTCCGGTTCGATCGCCGGCAGCCATGAAGCCGCTCTCAAAGTGGCCGATCAGTTGATCGCCAAGGCCCGCGCCGAGCAGGGTTGTTCCGCGTTCTGGCGTCGGCCCGCTGAACCCCCGCCACTGTGTGCCCCCCGCCCGGGCACCACCCGCCGCAGCGCCGAGCGCGGCATCACCCAAGTAGGGTCTTTTTCGCCGCGTCGCCCTGTCTGGCGGCGCGGCTTTCATTTTCTGCCTCCGTGACCCTGCGTGTTTTCATTACCGGTGCCTCCAGCGGCATCGGTGCTGCGCTTGCGCGCCACTACGCTGCCCGCGGGGCCGTGCTGGGGCTCGTCGCGCGTCGCGCCGAGGGGCTGGACGCGCTGCTCGCCACGCTGCCCGGCGAACACGCGGTTTATCCTCTGGATGTGGCCGACGTGACCAGCCTGCGCAAGGCTGCCGCCGATTTTTCGACCCGCTTCGGAGTGCCCGACGTGGTCGTGGCCAACGCCGGCGTGTCGGTGGGAACGCTCACCGAGGAGGCGGACGATCTGGCCGCCTTCGAGCGCGTGATGCGCACCAACGTACTGGGCATGGTGACCACTTTCCAGCCTTTTGCGGCGCCGATGCGCGCCCGTGGCAGCGGCCGGCTGGTGGGCATCGCTTCGGTCGCGGGGATTCGCGGCCTGCCCGGCGCCGGCGCCTACAGCGCCTCCAAGGCGGCGGTCATCGCCTACCTGGAAAGCTTGCGGGTGGAGATGCATGGCAGCGGCGTGAAGGTGGTAAGCATTGCGCCGGGTTACATCGACACGCCCATGACGGCGGTCAATCGCTACCCGATGCCCTTCATGCTGCCCGCCGACGAAGCGGCCCGCCGCTTTGCGAAGGTCATCGACGCCGGCACCGGCTACGCCGTCATTCCATGGCAGATGGGCGTCGTCGCCAAGCTGATGCGTCTGCTGCCCAATGCCATTTTCGACCGGGTTTTTGCCCGTGCCGGCCGCAAACCGCGCGGACTGCCGCTTTAGCTACAGCTCTGCCAACTGGGTGATGGCCGGCATGTACTTTTTGCCGAGCGCTTCGGCCACCTGGGGGTGGGTGACATGGCCGTTGCAGATGTTGAGCCCGGCACGCAGGCCGGCATCGTCCTTCAGCGCTTGCCGCCAGCCCTTGTCCGCCAGCGCCAGCACCACCGGCAGGGTGGCCGCGTTGAGCGCGTAGGTGGCCGTGCGCGCTACCGCGCCGGGCATGTTGGCGACGCAGTAATGCACGACGCCGTCGACCACGAAGGTGGGCTCGGTGTGGGTGGTGGGGCGGGAGGTTTCGAAGCAGCCGCCCTGGTCGATGGCCACGTCGACGATCACCGCGCCAGGCTTCATTTTTGACAGCATGTCGCGGGTTACGACCCAGTTTTGGGGCCGCAGCGCCGGGAATCAGCACCGCGCCGATCACCAGGTCGGCCTGCAGGACCAGGCGCTCGATGGCATCCTGGGTGGCGTAGAGGGTTTTTACGCGGCCGCCGTAGATTTCGTCCAGGCGACGGAGCACCGCCAGGGATTTGTCCAGAATGGTGACATCGGCGCCGATGCCGACGGCGGTGTGGGCGGCGTTGTTGCCCACTGTGCCCCCGCCAAGGATCACCACCCGGCCCGGCTCGACGCCCGGCAGGCCGCCGAGCAGCACGCCGCGCCCCCCGTGGGATTTTTCGAGTGCCGAGGCGCCGGCCTGGATGCTCATGCGCCCCGCTACTTCCGACATCGGGGCGAGTAGTGGCAGGCTGCCGCCGGGCGCGGTGACGGTTTCGTAGGCCAGGGCGGTGGCGCCGCTGGCGAGAAGGTCGGCGGCCACGTCGGGGGCCGCCGCAAGGTGCAGGTAGGTGACCAGCAAGTGATGGGGGCGGAGGCGGGCACGCTCCTCGGGGACGGGCTCCTTGACCTTGATGATCATCTCGGTGGCGTCGAAAACTTCTGCGGCATCGGCGCAGATCTTTGCGCCGGCGGCTTCATAGTCGGCGTCACCGGCGCCGATGCCGAGCCCCGCGCCGGACTCGACGTAAACGGCATGGCCGTGGGCCGTGAGTTCGCGTACCGAGCCGGGGGTCAGGCCGACCCGGTGTTCGTGATTCTTGGTTTCCCTGGGAACGCCGATTTTCATGATCTTCTCCGTGGCTGGATGGTCGGGCGGTACAGCGGGTGAGAGCGGCGCGGTGTTGTGCTTGTTCCGCGCATTGTTTCGATAACGACGAAGTGCTTGAGATACTTGCGTAATGATGAACGAGACTTTTGACAGGGGCGACGCCGTGGGTGCGAGCACACACGCAGAAAATTTCATGATGGATGCGCTGGGGCAGCGTCACGCGCCCTGTGCCGGGCCTGCCCGCATCGTGTCGCTGGTGCCGTCCCTGACCGAGCTGGTGTGCGATCTGGGGCTGGCAGGGCAGCTGGTCGGACGCACCGGTTTCTGCATCCATCCCAAGGCGACCTTGCGCTCCATCACCAAGGTGGGCGGGACCAAGGACGTGAATATCGCCCGCCTGCGCGAACTGGCGCCGACCCACGTGATCGTCAATATCGACGAGAACCGGCGCGACTGCGTCGAGGAAATCGCCGGTTTCGTGCCTCACGTGATCGTCACCCATCCTTGCACGCCGGAGGACAACGTTCCCGTGTATCGCCTGCTGGGCGGGATTTTCGGATGCGAGGCCGAGGCGTTGCGCCTGGTGGGCGAGCTCGAGGCGGCCATCGCCGACGCGCGTGCGCTGGGCGACAGCCTGCCGCGGGAAAAGGTGCTTTACCTGATCTGGCGCGAGCCGTGGATGAGCGTGGCACGCAGCACCTACATCTCGGCCACGCTGGCAACCGTGGGCTGGGATACCTGGCCGCCAGGCGACGAGCCGCGCTATCCGGCCTTCGAGTGGAATGCACCATGGCTGGGAGACGTGAGCCGGGTGTTGCTGTCGTCCGAGCCTTACAGCTTCCGGGACAAGCATCTGGCCGAGGTCGAGGCTGCATCGGGCCGCCCGGCCGCGCTGATCGATGGGGAAATGGCCTCGTGGTACGGCAGCCGGGCGGTGGCGGGCCTGCGTTACCTGGCGGCGCTGCGGCGCGCGTCGGCGGGCGTGGAATGAAAAATGCCCACCGTCCGGTGGGCATCAAGGCCATGTCCCAGGTGCGGACGGCGCCTGTCGCGGTGTTTCCAGCGCTGATGGAGGCAGCCTGGGGGGCCTGTCTTAGCTGGGCTGGCGCAGCACCTGGTGCGGGGCCGGGATCGGCCAATTGTTGACGCCGCCCACCTCGGCGAGGGCCTTGTTGGTGTCGAAGTACACCTGCCAGTAGTGGTCGTTGTGGCAGTAGGGGCGCACCACCAGCTTGGTGCCGGCTGCGTTGAACTCGAGGATTTCCACGTCCGGGGCCGGATCCTTCTGCACGTTCGGGACCTGGCTGATGCGGGCGCGGATCAGCTCGATGGCTTGTTTCGGGTCGACCGAGTGGGCGAGCTGGGCGGTCAGGTCGACGCGGCGGCAGGGATTGAGGGTGTAGTTGACGATGTTGTCGGAGAACAGCTTGTTATTGCCGACGGTGGTGCGCACGTTGTCGGGCTGGTCGATGGTGGTGGCGAACAGGCCGATTTCCTTCACGGTGCCGGTGATGCCGGCGCCGCTGATGAAATCACCCACCTTGAAGGGGCGCAGGATGATCAGGAATGCGCCCGCTGCGAAGTTGGAGAGCAGGCCGCTCCAGGCCACGCCGATGGCCACGCCGGCTGCGGCGATGAGCGCAGCGAAGCTGGTGGTTTCGATGCCGAACACCGACAGGATGACGATGACCAGCACGATGCGCATGATCACCCGCAGGGTTGCCTCGACGTAGCGGACAAGGGTCGGCTCGACTTTCTGGCGGGTCATGCCGCGGTTGGAGAGGTTGCCGATCAGGTTGATGACCCAGCCGCCGACAATCCACAGGGCGATGGCCCCGGCGAGTTTCCAGCCGAGCGGGATGAGATAGGTGTTGATGATGTTGCCGAGGTCGAAAGCAGATTCAGTGGCCATGGCGGATGCTCCGTCGTGAAGATGAAGGTTGAGTCTAGCCAGACTTCTGGTGTGCCAGAGGCATGTTTTGTGAATTATTGTGTCTTGGTGCCCAGGTGTGGCGGAGCGGCTTGCGTCAGGGCTGTTGCGGCAGCGCGGCCTGCAGGCGTTCGGGCGTGAGAATCGCAAAGCGGGCCGCAATCACCGGGCGGCGGCCGAGCTTGAGAACCAGCTTGTCGCGGGTGAGCAGCACCGTGGCGCCGCTGTCGCGGGCGAGCTCCAGAAATTTCTGGTCGTCCCTGTCGAGGCAGGCGGGCAGCTCGCAGGCAGGGGCGTCGACGACGTCGATGAGGGTGCAGCGGGCCCGGTAGGCGGCGGCAATCTCGGTCTGGCGCTCGGGCGTTTGGGCGAACTGGGAGTAGGCCAGGACGCGGGCCAGTTCGCCGAGACAGTCCTCGCGGGTGAAGGGGCGCAGCTCGCCGTTTTCGACGGAGGCACGTAGGCGCACGAGGGCGGGGTCTTCGAACATCCACAGCGAGAGAACGACGTTGGTGTCGAGTACGACCGGCAGCCCGGCAGGCAGCGGGGTTTCGAGAGGGTAGGGGGCCACGGGCAGAAATGACGGGAGCGGGGAGATAAAAAAAGAAGGGGGCCGAAGCCCCCTTCCGGAGTGGTGCTGTTACTGCAAGATGATCAGGCTGCTTTCTTGGCGTCGAGGCGAGCCTTGACGAAAGAGCCCGGTGCGTCCTCGAGCACCTTGAGGGTGCCCTTGAGCGGGTCGCGGGCGGGAACCGTGGCGCTGTCCTGGGCGATCAGCCAGGCCTGCCAGTCGGTCCACCAGGAGCCTGCGTGCTGCTCGGCGCCGTTGAAGAACTCGTCGGCGGTGTCCGGCAGCTTGCCGGCCGCGGTAGTCCAGTAGCCGTACTTGTTGGCTGCCGGCGGGTTGACGATGCCGGCGATGTGGCCGGAGCCGCCGAGCACGAAGCGCACGTTGCCGCCGAAGTGACGGGCACCGGAGTAGGTGCTCTTCCACGGGGCGATGTGGTCTTCGATGGTCGAGATGAAGTAGGTCGGAACCTTGATCTTGGAGAGGTCGATGGGCACACCGGCGACCTCGAGGCCACCCGGCTCCTTGAGCAGGTTGTTCAGGTACATGTTGCGCAGGTAGAAGCTGTGCATCTTCGCCGGCATGCGCGTGGAATCGGAGTTCCAGTACAGCAGGTCGAAGGGGAACGGATCCTTGCCCATCAGGTAGTTGTTGACCACGAAGGACCAGATCAGGTCGTTGGCGCGCAGCATGTTGAAGGTGCCGGCCATCTCGGAGCCTTCCAGGTAACCGCGCTCAAACATCTTCTTTTCGAGGCTGGTGATCTGGCCTTCGTCGAGGAAGACGGAGAGTTCGCCCGGATCGGCGAAGTCGGTCATCGTCGTGAAAAAGGTGCCGGAGGCGATGCGTTTGTCTTTCTTGCCAGCCATGTAGGCCAGCGTGGTGGCGAGCAGGGTGCCGCCCAGACAGTAGCCGGCTGCGTTGATTTCCTTGGCGCCGGTCTGTTCGACGATGGCGTCGACGGCTGCCATGGTGCCCTCGAGCAGATAGGAGTCAAAGCTCTTCTCGGCCAGGCGCTCGTCCGGGTTGACCCAGGAGATCACGAATACGGTGTGGCCTTGATCGACGCACCACTTGATGTAGGAGTTCTTCTCGCGCAGGTCGAGGATGTAGAACTTGTTGATCCACGGCGGCACAATCAGCAGCGGGCGCTTGGAGACGTCCGGGGTGCTCGGCGTGTATTGCAGCAGCTGCATCATTTCGGTCTGGAAGACGACCTTGCCCGGCGTGGTGGCGACGTTGCGGCCCAGTTCGAAGGCGGTGGTGTCGGTCATCTTGACGCGCAGGCTGCCATCGCCTTCTTCAACGTCGCGCAGCAGGTTGTTGAGGCCCTTGATGAGGTTCTGGCCGTGGCTCTTGACCGTTTCACGGAAAACTTCCGGGTTGGTCAGCGCGAAGTTGGACGGGGACAGTGCGTCGATGTACTGGCGGGTGTAGAAGTTGACCTTCTTCTGGGTCTGGTCGTCCAGGCCGTCGACGGTGGACACGGTGTCGTGGATGTGACGGGCGGTGATCAGGTAGGACTGCTTGATGAAGTCAAACAGGAAGTGTTCCTGCCATTCTTCGTCCTTGAAGCGCTTGTCGCCCTTGTCGGGGGCGGCAACCGGAGCGCCGGGCGTCATGCCGGTGAGGCGCATCATCGAGTGCTGCCACAGCGAGAAGTAATCCCACACCAGGTTCATCTGGGCCTGGGCCAGGCGGTAGGGGTTGGCCAGCAGCTTGCCCATCATGTCCATGAAGGCCTGGGCGATGCCGAGTTCGTCGGAGGGGGCCGAGATGCCCTTCTTGACTTGCTTCTGGATGTGGTCTGACAGCAGCTTGGAGGCTCGTTGTGCGACTTCAGCGTAGGTCTTGGCGACTTCTTTTGGGTCCGGCAGTTCGGATTTTGCGACTTCTTTTTCGGGCGCAGCCATTGTTGGGCTCTCCTGGTTAGTTGTTTTTGACGAAACGAAGAATTCCATCATTCCCCACGAGCCGACACACCGCCCCTTTGTGCTCGAGGTGGTTCAGGTGCGCTATGGCTTCTCCCATGGCGAACATCACCTGATGCGTATCCAGCTCACGCGGGAAAAGGATGCCGAGAAGTTCCCCCGCGCTGCGTGGCCCGGTACAGGCGGCAAGCAGTTCCGCACAACGGGCGTCGTGATGCTCGACAAGCTGGTCGACGCGCAAGCCGATGTTGCGAAATGGACTTCCGTGCGATGGTAGCACGACGGTTGTTTCAGGCAATTGCCTGAAGGCCCGGATCGAATCGAGGAAACGCCCGAGCGGGTCGTCATTCGGAGTGGCCGCGAAAACGCTGACATTGGTGGAGATGCGCGGGAGCAGCATGTCTCCGGAAATGAGCACTTCGGCTGCCTCGCAGTAGAGCGAGGCGTGTTCGGGCGAGTGGCCGAAACCCGTGATGACGCGCCACCCGCGGCCGCCGATGGCGAGTGTGTCGCCGCCAAGCAGGCGCCGAAAGCTGGAGGGCAGCTCGGGCACGCCGCGCTTGTAGGCGTTGCCGCGGCCGTCGAGGGCCTGGCAACGGGCTTCGTCGAGGCCATGGCGGCGAAACTGGGCCAGCATGGCCGGGACGTTGTAGCCCGGTAGCTGGTGCCAAAGGGCGTGTCCGGCGAGGAATTCGCCGTGGGTCATGGTCACGTCCGCCCCGGTTTTTTCGGACAGCCACTGGGCCAGGCCGAGGTGATCCGGATGGCAGTGGGTGACGATGATCTGCGTGACGGGCTTGCCGAGGCCGTCGAGGATGGTGTTCCAGGCCTCCCGGGTGGTGTCGAGGCCGTAACCGGTGTCGACGATCGCTACACCGTCGCCGTCCTCGATGAGCCACAGGTTGATGTGGTTCAGTGCGAAGGGCAGCGGCATGCGAATCCAGTGCACGCCGGGGGCGACAGGCAGGGTTTCGCCGATGGCCGGCAGGGTGTTGAAGGGATATTCCAGCTGCGGGGTCATGGCCTTGGGGTCTCCGGGGTGGGGGCGTTGTGCATGTGTCGGGTTGCCGGGCGGGCGTTTGCCGGCCTTTGCGAAATCTGATTTACTGGCCTGCTTCAGTGCTGTGCTGTCCGGTTTCCATTTTATGAGCCAGGAACAAACCTATACCATTTCCGAGCTCGCCCGCGAGTTCGGGATCACGCCACGGGCGATCCGTTTCTACGAGGACGAAGGCCTGTTGGCGCCTGCCCGCGCCGGTCGTCAGCGCATCTACGAGAAGCGCGACCGCACCCGGCTGGGGCTGATCCTGCGCGGCAAGCGCCTCGGCCTGTCGCTGGCCGAGATCGGCGAGCTACTCGACATGTACGACGGGGCGCGCAACTCGGCGCTGCAGTTGCAGCGTTTTCTCGCCGTACTGGCCGAGCGCCGTCGCGTCATCGAGCAGCAGCGCGAGGATATCGTCGCGGTGCTTGGCGAGATCGACATGCTCGAGAAACAGTGCATCCACCTGCTTGCCGGACAGTCTGACGGTGTGGGGCCGGCGTGAGTATTCTGCCTGTTACTTTACGTTTACGTAAACGTAATTAAACCTGGCCCAAACGCATGCGGTGAAATGGTTTTGTGGTGTCCCCTGGGGCTTGATGGGTGAATACGGGCGCAGGGAAGGGTATCGTGTCGGGTTGTTTCGTTCGATGGATGAGTGAATACATGGCTTTAATTCTTCGCATTCTGGGTGACGACGATCAGGTCGAGATTGAGCACGTCCGGCAGTTTTTCCGCAATTACGCGGCGTGGTTGGGGGTGGGCCTCGCCTATCAAGATTTCGGCGAAGAAATGGCGGCCCTGCCGGGTCGTTATTCCGCGCCGTCCGGCCGCCTGTTTTTTGCTGAACTCGACGGCAAGCCCGCTGGTTGTGTCGGCATCCGTTCGGCCACCGAAGGCGTCTGTGAAATGAAGCGGCTCTACGTGGAGCCGGAGACGCGTGGCCACGGCGTAGGCCGCGAGCTGGCCCTGGCGGGCATCAAGGCCGCCAAGAGCCTGGGCTATCGCAAGATCATGCTGGATACCCTGCCGGCCATGCGCATCGCGGTGAAGCTTTACCGCGAACTGGGTTTCAAGGAGGCGCCTGCTTATTACCCGACGCCAGTCGAAGGGACGATGTTCCTTGCCCTCGACCTGGAGAACTGGTCGGAGTCGGAGATTGCGAACGAGAACCTGTTTCATCTCTTCGACTACAACCTGGCCTGGGCACGCAAGATGCGCCAGGTCGATCCCGACTTCTTCCAGAAGCTCTCCCGGCTGCAGGCGCCGGAATACCTGTGGATCGGCTGTTCCGACTCCCGCGTGCCGGCCAACGAGATCATCGGCCTGTTGCCGGGCGAGGTCTTCGTGCATCGCAATGTGGCCAACGTGGTGGTGCACACCGATCTCAACTGCCTGTCGGTGATCCAGTTTGCGGTGGATGTGCTGAAGGTGAAGCACATCATGGTGGTCGGTCACTACGGCTGCGGCGGCGTTGGTGCGGCCATGCGCCGGGAGCGGGTCGGACTGGTGGACCTGTGGTTGCGCCACGTGCAGGACGTGCACGTGAAGCACGTCAGCCGGGTGGATCTGCTGCCCCCCGACATGCGCCACGACCGTCTGTGCGAACTCAACACCATCGAGCAGGTGGTCAATGTGTGCCAGACCATCGTCGTGCAGGATGCCTGGAAGCGTGGCCAGCCCCTCACCGTGCATGGCTGGGTGTATGGCCTCAAGGATGGATTGATCCGCGACCTGGGGGTTAATGTGCGTCGCCCAGAAGACCTGATGTTGCGCTACCTGGCGTCGCTGGAGGCGCTCGAAAGCTGAGTGCCGCGGCCTGGGTGGCTGCGAGATAAAACAAAAAAGGGGGGGAGACAATGAATGAATTCACTTTGAGCGACGACATCGACCTGGCGACGCTCAACGCGCGTGGTCTTGGAAGCCTGCCGGGCTGGTTCGGCTTCGAGGCGGTGGCGCTGGTGCCGGGCCGGCTGTCGGCGCGCATGCTGATCCGCCCCGAAATGCTGGCGCCCAACGGTTTTCTGCATGCGGCAGCCGTCATTGCGCTGGCGGATACCGCCGCCGGCTATGCCACCCGCGCCCACCTGCCGGCCGGCGCGGCGAGCTTCACGACGATCGAAATGAAGAGCAATTTTTTCGGCACCCAGACCGAGGGCGTGCTGCTGTGCGAAGCCACCGCGGTGCACACCGGACGCAACACCCAGGTGTGGGATGCCGAAGTGACCGGCGGCGGCAGCGGCAAGCGCCTCGCCCTGTTTCGGTGTACGCAGATGATTCTTTGGCCGAAAGGCCTTTGACGGAGGACGAGCCCGTGACCAAGCCGCAGTACAGCACCGCACCCATCGATTTCTATTTCGATTTCTCATCGCCCTACGGCTATCTTGCCGCCGAGGAAATCGACGCCCTGGCTGCCCGCTACGGGCGCCTCGTGCACTGGCACCCCTTTTTGCTCGGTGTCACGTTCAAGGTGACCGGCCTTGGGCCGCTGCCGGGCATTCCGCTCAAGGGGGCCTATTCGATGCACGACATCGAGCGCTCGGCCCGCTATTTTGGCGTGCCCTACCGGCAGCCCTCCACGTTTCCGATTCCCACCCAGCACGCCGCGCGGGCGTTTTTGTGGCTCAACGACCGCAGCCCGCTCAAGGCGCGCGAGTTCGGTCTTGCCGCCTACCGGGCGTATTTCGTCGATGACGTGAATATCTCCGACCTGGCCGCCGTGCTCGATATCGCCGCGCGAGTGGGCGTGGATCGCGACGAACTGTCGGGCGTGCTGGCCGGCACCGAGATCAAGGCACGCCTCGCGGCCGAGGTGGACCTGGGCCTCGCCCGCGGGGTGTTCGGCTCGCCGTTCCTCATCGTCGATGGTGAAGCCTTCTGGGGGGCCGACCGCCTGCCGCAGGTGGAGCGCTGGCTCGCCGAAGGCGGGTTCTGACGAGGCTGCAGCGGGCTTCGTGACGGCGGACACGCAATGTCATGGTGGTCCGCCGCGCGGCGTGGATAATGGCTGACCCCGAATTTTCGTACTTTCGTATCCCGGAGACCTGCATGTCCGCACCCATCGATTTCTATTTCGATTTTTCGTCGCCTTACGGTTATCTGGCCTCCGAGCAGATCGACGCCCTGGCTGCCCGCCACGGCCGCGCGGTGATGTGGCACGCCATCGTGCTCGATGCCCAGTTCCAGCCCCAGGGCGGGGTCAAGATTCCGGCTGCGCTGATGCGCACCGACTACGTCAAACGCGACACCGAGCGTTCGGCCGCCTTCCTCGGCATTCCGTACGCCGAGCCGGCCCAGTACCCGGTGCACACCGAACACGCGGCCCGCGCCTTCCAGTGGCTCAGTGACCGCAATCCCGACGAGGCCCGGGCTTTTGCCCACGCGGTGTTCCGCGCCTATTTCGTCGAGGGCCGCAACATCGCCGAAACCGGCGTGCTGCTGGATATCGCCGATACCCTCGAGCTCGACCGTGACGAAGTGTCGGCCGCTTTCTCCGATTCGGCCACCAAGGCCCGCATCAAGGCCGAGATCGATCTGGCCGAAGCCCGCGGCGTGTTCGGCTCGCCCTTTTTCATCGTCGAAGGCGAGGCCTTCTGGGGTAACGACCGTTTTCCCCAGCTCGAGCGCTGGCTGGAAAAAGGCCCGTTCTGAACTGGAGGCTGCCATGCGGCGTATCTGTGTATTTTGCGGTTCCCGCCCCGGCGTAAACCCCGCTTACCGGGCGGCGGCGGAAGCCCTCGGCCAGATGCTGGCCGAGCGGAGCATCGAGCTGGTTTACGGTGGCGGCAACGTGGGCCTGATGGGCATCGTCGCCGATGCCTGCCTGGCTGCCGGCGGCAAGGCGGTGGGGGTGATCCCGCGCGCGCTTCTTGAATGGGAAGTCGGCCACGAAGGCCTCACCCGCCTCGAAGTCGTTGATTCGATGCACACCAGGAAGGCGCGCATGGCCGAGCTGGCCGACGGCTTCATCGCGCTGCCGGGCGGGCTCGGCACCTTCGAGGAGCTCTTTGAAATCCTCACCTGGGCCCAGCTCGGCTTTCACAACAAGCCGGTGGCCCTCTTCAATGTCGAAGACTATTACCTGCCATTGGTTCAGATGATGGAGCGCGGCGTGACCGAAGGCTTCATGAAGGCCGAGAACCGCGGCCTGCTGCTGGTGGAGGATACTCTCGTCGCGCTCATGCGGTCGATGGGCGCCTACCATCCGCCCGCCGTCGGCAAGCGCCTGCGCGACGAAAAGCAGCTATAACCCCCCTAACGTCCCAAGGAGAACCACGCATGAAAACCCGCGCAGCCGTTGCCTGGAAAGCCGGAGCCCCGCTCACCATCGAAACCGTCGACCTCGAAGGCCCCAAGGCCGGCGAAGTGCTGGTGGAAATCAAGGCCACCGGCGTCTGTCACACCGATTACTACACCCTTTCGGGCGCCGACCCGGAAGGCCTCTTCCCGGCCATCCTCGGCCACGAAGGCGCCGGCGTGGTGGTGGATGTGGGCCCCGACGTGAAATCCCTGCGCACCGGCAACCACGTGATTCCGCTCTACACGCCGGAATGCCGCGAGTGCAAGTTCTGCCTGTCGCAGAAGACCAACCTGTGCCAGAAGATCCGCAGCACCCAGGGCCGCGGCCTGATGCCCGACGCCACCAGCCGCTTCAGCCTGGATGGCAAGCCCATCCTGCACTACATGGGCACGTCCACCTTCTCGAACTACATCGTGGTGCCCGAGATCGCGCTGGCCAAGGTCCGTGAAGACGCCCCCTTCGACAAGGTGTGCTACATCGGCTGCGGCGTGACCACCGGCGTGGGCGCCGTGCTGTTCACCGCCAAGGTCGAAGCCGGCGCCAACGTGGTGGTGTTCGGCCTTGGCGGCATCGGCTTCAACGTGATCCAGGCGGCCAGGATGGTCGGCGCCAACAAGATCATCGGGGTCGATCTGAACCCCCGCCGTGAAGCCATGGCCCGCAAGTTCGGCATGACCCACTTCGTCAACCCGAGCGAGGTTGAAAACGTGGTCGATCACATCGTCCAGCTTACCGACGGCGGCGCCGACTACAGCTTCGAGTGCATCGGCAACACCAAGTTGATGCGCCAGGCGCTGGAGTGCACCCACAAGGGCTGGGGCCAGTCGGTGATCATCGGCGTGGCCGAAGCCGGCGCCGAGATTTCGACCCGCCCCTTCCAGCTGGTCACCGGCCGGGTCTGGAAAGGCTCGGCCTTTGGCGGTGCCCGCGGCCGTACCGATGTGCCGAAGATCGTCGATTGGTACATGGACGGCAAGCTCAACATCGACGACCTGATCACCCACACGCTCACGCTGGATCAGATCAACGACGGCTTCGATCTGATGAAGAAGGGCGAAGATCGATCCGCTCGGTGGTGCTGTATTAATCAAGCAAGCAAGGGGGAGGGGCGGCGCTCGCCGTGCCCTTCCCCCTGACCCGTCACCCCTCACGGTTCATCGACCATGCCCTTCGAAACCCTTTCCCAGCACGCCTGCTTTGGTGGCCGCCAGGGCTTTTACCGGCACGACTCCCGCGAAACCGGCGTGTCGATGCGCTTTGCGGTGTTCACTCCGCCGCAGGCTGCACAAGGGCCGGTGCCGGTGCTGTTCTACCTCGCCGGCCTGACCTGCACCGAGGAAACCTTTCCGATCAAGGCCGGCGCCCAGCGCATCGCGGCCGAACTCGGCCTGATGCTGGTCTGCCCGGATACCAGCCCCCGCGGCGCTCAGGTGCCGGGCGAGGCAAACGCCTGGGATTTTGGCGTGGGCGCCGGGTTTTACCTCGATGCCGTGCGCGAGCCCTGGGCGTCCAACTGGCGCATGGAAAGCTACGTCACCGGCGAGCTGCGCCAGCTGATCGGGCTGCACTTTGCGGCCGATCTTTCCCGCTGCGGCATCTTCGGCCATTCGATGGGCGGCCACGGCGCGCTCACGCTGGCACTGCGTCATCCCGATCTTTACCGCTCGGTATCCGCCTTCGCCCCGATTTGCGCGCCCAGCCTGTGCCCGTGGGGCGAGAAGGCCTTTGGCGGCTACCTCGGCGAGGAGCGCAGCCTGTGGCGCGGGCACGACGCCACAGCGCTCGTCGAGGACGGCCACCGTTGCCCGCCCATCCTCATCGATCAAGGCCTTGACGACTCGTTTCTCGCCGTCCAGCTCCATCCGGAACGCTTCGAGCAGGTGTGTGCCGACGGCCAGCCGCTCACGCTGCGCCGTCACGCCGGCTACGATCATGGCTACTACTTCATCTCCACCTTCATGGCGGATCACCTCGCGCACCACGCGCAGCACCTGAGCGCCTAGGTCGCTGCGATGGAACTCGCCGGTCCGCAACTTGCCGCCATCGCCCAGGGCCTCATGCCGCTGCTCGACTGGCGCGGCCTGCCGGTGGACCTGGCCTCGCTGGCGGCCCTGGCGGCCGGGCTCGGCTGGGCCAGCGGGCTGCGCCTCTACGCGCTGGTCTTCGTGCTCGGCGCACTGGCGCGCTTTGCCGGTGTACAGTTGCCCGGCGGCCTTGGCGTGCTGGCCCATCCGCTGGTGCTGGGGATTTCCGGCGTGCTGGTGGTGGTCGAATTCTTTGCCGACAAGCTGCCCTGGCTCGATTCGCTGTGGGATGCGGTGCACACCTTCATCCGCATCCCCGCCGGCGCGGCGCTGGCTGCGGCGGTGATGGGCGAGCAGGGCGGTGCGCTGCAGATTGCGATGGGGCTGGTCGGCGGCACGCTGGCGGCCGGCACCCACTTTGCCAAGGCCGGGGCACGGGTCGCCATCAACACCTCGCCGGAGCCGGCAAGCAACGTGGTCACGTCGTTCGGCGAAGACGTGTTGTTTGCCGGCGGAATGTGGATGCTGGTTCACCAGCCGCTGATTTTTCTCGGTGCGCTGGCCGTGTTCGTGGTGCTGGCGGTGGTGCTGATCGTCGTGCTGTGGCGCTTCGTGCGGCGGATTTTCCGGCGCCGGCCCGCGCCCGTCGGCTGAGTCTCTTCCGCCACAATTTGCCGGCGTTCAATTGCCTGGACTCGACATCGAGGAGCTTGGAATGGCTCGCGAAATCTTCATCAGCTACCGTCGCAGCGACGCCCAGCACGCAGCGTTCGCCTTGCATGCCCACCTGGCCCGGGCCTTTGGAGAAACGCAGGTTTTCCTCGACCGGGAACGCCTCGAGGCCGGGCGCGACTGGTCGGAGGGACTTGCCGAGGCGATTGGCGCGGCCCGCATCGTGCTCGCGGTGATGGGGCCACGGTGGATCAACGCGGCCGACGACTGGGGCCGACGCCGGATCGACGACCCGGAGGACTGGGTCCGGATTGAACTGGCCACGGCGCTGCAGCGCGGCATTCCGGTGATTCCCCTGATGCTGGATGGCTTCCAGGCGCCGCCGCCCGAGGCGCTGAACGACGCACTGTCCGGCCTGGCTTTGCAGCAATCGCACCCCTTGCAGAACGCCAGCTGGATGAGCGACGTCCAGCACCTCATCGACCTGCTCGCGGCGCGCCTGGCCCTGCCGCGGCGCGACCGTGAGTCCACGCCGGGCACGCTCAGCAAACCCCGCAAGACGATCCGGCGCACGGCCTTGTCCGACGAGGAGGTGCTTGCCCGCCTGAACAACGAAGGCCTTGCCCACTGGGGCCTGGCACATCACACCCATCCTTGGGTGGTGGTCGGTACGGCGCAGGAACTTGCCCGGGGGTACGAGTTCGAGAGCTTTTACGAGGCCGTCGATTTCATGGCGGTCGCGGCGCGGCAGGTGGCGGCCTGGAAGCCGCCGCACCATCCCCGCTGGCAAAACCAGTGGAAAGCGGTGCAGGTGTGGTTCTCGACCTGGGATGAGGGGTGCCGGATCACGGACCTGGATATCCAGGCCGCGGCAGCGCTGGACCGGGTTTACCGGGACTATCTGCGCGGCCGCCTGCCCCGCCCGGATTTCGGGACGCTGGCCGATGGACGGACAGATTGAGCGGAGCGTTCGACGTGATGCACGCGAAATACCCTATGGCCCATCATCGAACGAATGAGGAGCCCCAATGAATCTCCCCGCCCGCGTCAGTATCGTGGAAATGGGCCCCCGCGACGGCCTGCAGAACGAGAAGCAGGTTGTCGACACCGAAACCAAGGTCGAGCTGATTGCGCGCCTGGGTGCGGCCGGGCTCAAGGTCATCGAGGCCACCTCCTTCGTATCGCCCCGGTGGGTCCCGCAGATGGGCGACAACGCCGAGGTGATGGCCCGCATCCGGCGCCTGCCGGGCGTGGCCTACCCGGTGCTCACGCCCAACCTGCAGGGCTTCGAGGCCGCGCTGGCGGCCGGGGCCACCGAGGTGGCGGTGTTCGGCGCGGCCTCCGAATCCTTCAGCCGCAAGAACATCAACTGCTCCATCGCCGAATCCCTGACCCGCTTCGAGCCGGTGATGCTGGCCGCAGGCCGCCGGCGTGCGGGTGCGCGGCTACGTGTCGTGCGTGCTCGGCTGCCCCTACGAGGGCGAGATTGCCCCGAAGCGGTGGCCGGCGTGGCCGCCACGCTGTTTGAAATGGGCTGTTTCGAGGTGAGTCTGGGCGACACCATCGGCACCGGCACGCCCGGCAAAACCCGGCGCATGCTCGATACCGTGGCCCGCCGGGTGCCCATCGACAAGCTTGCCGGGCATTACCACGACACCTACGGCCAGGCCATGGCCAACATCTACGCCTCGCTGGAGGCCGGCGTGGCGGTGTTCGACACCGCGGTGGCGGGCCTTGGCGGCTGCCCTTACGCGGCGGGCGCCTCGGGCAACGTGGCGACCGAGGACGTGGTATACATGCTCGACGGCCTCGGCATCGAAACCGGCATCGATCTGGATGCGCTGGTGGATACCGCGGGCTGGATCAGCGAACGCCTGGGCCGCGCCCCGGCCTCGAAGGTGGCGCGGGCGGTCCTCGCCAAAAGGGCCAAGGCCTGCGGTACATGACATCGACTCCGACCTGCCGCCAATGGGCGGCGGGCACGCAAACCATTGAGCAAACCATGAGTATCAAGTCCCCCTGCACCAGCGTGTGCCGCATGAGCGCGGTTTCCGGTTACTGCGAAGGCTGTTTCCGCACGATTCCCGAAATCACCGAATGGAGCCGCGCCGGTAATGCGCAAAAGCGCGCCATCCTCGCCGAAGTTGCCACCCGACGGGCCGCCGCCGCGCGTGTCGACGGAGGCCTGCACGGTGAGTGCCAGGAGGCTGCTCGATGAGCGGCGAATCCCCCTGCATCGGCATCTGCGAAATCGCCGACGGCTACTGCATCGGCTGCGGCCGCAGCGAAGAGCAGATTTTCGGCGAAACCGATTCCGCGCCCGGCGATGAAGAAGGTGTCGCCGAGCAAGTCCGGCGGGTCGTTGGCGGCGAGGCCGAAGCATCGGACGACTGAGCCGATGCTTCCGCAAGGCATTGAAGTCATCGAGCGTGGCTGGCTGTCGTCCAACAGCATCCTGCTTTGCGACGGCGACGAGGCGACGCTGATCGACAGTGGCTATGTGAGCCACGCCGCACAAACCGTCGAGCTGGTTCGCACGGCCCTTGGCGGCCGGCGCCTCACCCGGCTGCTCAACACCCATTCCCATTCCGACCACATTGGTGGCAACGCCGCCGTGAAAGAGGCCTTCGGCTGCTGGATCGGCGTGCCGGAAGGCATGGCCCCAGCGATCGAAAACTGGGACGAAGAAGCCCTTTTGCTGAGTGTGGCCGACCAGCAGGGCGCGCCCTTCGGGCTCGATCACACCCTTGCGGTTGGCGAGCGGCTGGTGATGGGCGGCCTCGAATGGCAGGCCCTGCCGGCGCCCGGCCACGACATGGACGCGCTGGTGTTCCATTCGCCAGATGCCCGCGTGCTGATTTCCGGTGATGCCCTGTGGCGTGACGGCTTCGGAATCCTGTTTGCCGAGGTGATCGGCAGTGGCGGCGGGCTGGAGGCCGCGCAGGCAACCCTCGAAGCGATTGCCCGGCTGCCGGTGGACCGGGTGATTCCCGGCCACGGCGCGCCCTTTGTCGAGGTGGATGAGGCGCTCGCTGCGGCTTTCGCGCGCCTGCGCTACTTCGCGCAGGACGGTGCCCGCATGGCCCGCAACGCGATCCGGGCCTGTTTGACCTTCATGTTGCTCGAGCAGCGTCGCGTTTCCCTCGACACGCTGCCGGCCTATCTGGACACGGTGCCGCTGTATCGCGAAGCCAACCGGCGCTTCCTGGGCCTCTCGGCCGAGGCCCTGGCCGGATGGCTGGTGGACGAGCTGGTGCGTGCCGGCGTGGCCCGCCGGGAGGCCAATTTTCTCTGTGCGACATGATTTAACAAATTTGCGGCCCTCTGCCAAAAACCCGTCAAATCGTTTGTCAAACTTTGTTTATGCTGTTTTCTGCGCTGTGCGACAACTTGTCGCACAGCTGTGACAGGCTGGCGCCATAGACCGGTCGTCTCTCCTTGAAACAGGATCAACACAATGCAACTCGTTCTGATCAGTGGTTTGTCTGGTTCCGGCAAGAGCGTTGCCCTCAACGTGATGGAGGATAGCGGACATTACGTGGTCGACAACCTCCCGTCGGCGCTCCTGCCGCAACTCGTCACCCACCTGCGCGGCGCCGGCTATCAGCGCATCGCGGTGGCCGTGGATGTCCGCTCCGGCTCCAGCATCGCAGCCTTGCCCCGGCAGGTCGAAGCCCTGCGGGCCATGGTGGGCGATGTCCGATTTCTCTTCCTCGATGCCCGCGACGAAACCTTGATCGCGCGCTTTTCCGAAACCCGCCGCAAGCATCCGCTGGGCGACGAAACCGTGACGCTGGCCGAAGCCATCTCCCGCGAACGCGAGGCGCTGGCGCTGATTTCCGAACTCGGTCATCGCCTCGATACCAGCGATCTGTCGGCCAACACCCTGCGCAACTGGGTCAAGAGCTTCATGCAGCTGGAGGCGGGCAGCCAGATCACCCTGCTGTTCCAGTCCTTCGGCTTCAAGCACGGCATTCCGATGGATGCCGACCTGGTTTTTGACGTGCGCTGCCTGCCCAATCCCCACTACGATCCGGTGCTGCGCCCCCTCACCGGGCGCGACAAGCCGGTGATCGATTTTCTTGAAAAAGTGCCGGAAGTCGGCCAGATGGTGGACGATATCTACGCTTTCGTCGCTTCATGGCTGCCTTCCTACGTCAACGACAACCGCAGCTATCTCACCGTGGCCATCGGCTGTACCGGCGGCCAGCACCGTTCGGTGTACATCGCTGAAGAGCTGGCCAGGCGCTTCCGCGAAACGGCCCGCGTGCTGGTGCGTCACCGCTCGTTCAAATGATGCAACGCGCCGGAGCGCGCTCCGGCTTTTGAGCTCATGCAAACCATGATCCCGCCAGGAAGCTTGCTGCACCTGTGACAAAGCTTTTCGCCCTGCGTCGCTGGCTGGCCGCCTGGGCCGTGCACCTGCGGGTCGGCGACGGCCTGGTGCTGGCTGCTGCGCTGGTGTTTTGCGTCGTCTCGGCGCTGAGCCTGTGGCAGGGTGGACGGCCGGACAAGGCCATCATCAAGGCTGGCGGCAAGGTGTTCGCCGAGGTCGATCTTGCCGCGCCGCGCATGCTCGAGGTGCCGGGGCCGCTGGGCACCACCCGCATCGAGATCCAGCCCGGTCGGGCCCGTGTGGCGGCCGATCCCGGGCCGCGCCAGTATTGCGTGCGCCAGGGCTGGCTGGTGAGCGCCGGGGCGGTGGCCATCTGCGCGCCCAACCAGGTCAGCCTCGCCCTGTCGGGGCGCCATGCCGACTATGACTCCCTCAACTACTGAAATCCGCATCACCCCCACGGCGGACGACCACCGGGTGGCCCGCCATGCGGCGGCGGCCATCGTGCTCACGGTGGCCGAGGCGGCGATTCCGCTGCCCCTGCCGGGGGTCAAGCCCGGCCTTGCCAACATCGTCATCCTGGTGGTGCTGGCCCGCTGGGGCTGGCGGGAGGCGGCGTGGGTGGCGCTATTGCGGGTTTTTGTCGGCAGCCTGGTGCTGGGCCAGTTTCTGGCGCCGGGGTTTTTCCTCAGCCTCGCCGGAAGCCTGGCCAGCCTGGCCGTGCTGGGTGCGGCGATGCACCTGCCGCGGCGCTGGTTCGGCCCGGTGAGCCACAGCGTGCTGGCCGCCTTCGCCCACATCGGCGGGCAGTTGCTGGTGGCCCGCCTGTGGCTGGTGCCGCACGACGGCGTGTTCTACCTGGTGCCGGTGTTTGCGCTGGCGGCCACGCTGTTCGGGCTGGTCAACGGGCTGGTGGCGGCGCGCCTGCTGGAGGCCGAGGGCGCGAAGCCGACGCCCTAGCGGCGCTTGCGCGAGGCCGGCCGCGCTGCGGGTTTGTCGGGCAGGCCGAGGGCTGCGCGGGATAGCCGATCGGCATCCGGGTTGCGGTGGCGGGGAACCCACTCCAGCTGCACCGATGCAAAAGCGTCCAGCAAAAAACGGGTGTGCTCCACGAGGCTGCGCAGGCGGGCTACCTTCGTGTGCGCATCGCCCCGCGCGTGACGCACCGCAAAATCGCTGTCGCCGCGAACCCGCAGGTGACGGGCGCCGGCCTCCCGGGCTAGCTCCAGCGCCTTGCCGAGGGCCAGCAGTTCCGCCTCGTTGTTGCATCCGCCCTCCGCGGCCATGGCCGAGAAGTCGACCCGCTCGCCTGCCGGCCCCCGCAGCACCGCTCCAAGCCCGATGCGTCCGGGGTTGGGGAAGGCCGAGCCGTCGAACCAGATCTGCCATTCAGCGGGCGGGCAGGGCGGGGCGGTGTCGCTCATTGAATGGGGGCGCAGCCTGGCGGGAGGAATGAGCGGGAACTGTACTTTTTTGGGCGGGTTTTGTCGCGGTTCGGGGCGAGTCCGCGCCTAAAATGCAGCTATCCAGTCCCAGTGGAGAGCCCGGCCATGACCGTCAGCATTTCCCCCGATCCGCTCAATCTCGCCCTTGGCATGCCCAAGGCCGAGCTGCATGTGCACATCGAAGGCACCCTCGAGCCTGAGCTGGCGTTTGCGCTGGCGCGGCGCAACGGGGTGAGCCTGCCCTATGCCGACGAGGCGGCGCTGAAGGCGGCGTACGCCTTTGACAGCCTGCAGTCCTTTCTCGACGTGTATTACGCGTGTGCCGCGGTGCTCGTCACCCGGGCCGACTTTTGCGAGCTGATGCTGGCCTACCTCGAACGGGCGGCGGCCGACGGGGTGATTCACGCCGAAATCTTCTTCGACCCGCAAACCCACACCGCCCGCGGTATTCCCTTTGCCACGGTGCTGGAGGGGCTGGAGGACGGCCTGGCCGAAGGGGCGCGGCGCTGGGGCGTGTCGGGGTGCCTGATCCTGTGCTTCCTGCGCCATTTGCCGGAAGACGAATGCCTGGCGGCGCTGGCCGGGGCCGAGCCGTTCATCGGGCGCATTCACGGTTTCGGGCTGGATTCGTCCGAGCGTGGTCATCCGCCGTCGAAGTTTGCGCGCTTGTTCGCCCGCTGCCGCGCCCTGGGCAAGCCGGTGGTCGCCCACGCCGGCGAGGAAGGCCCGCCGGCCTACATCACCGAGGCGCTGGATGTGCTGGGCGCGCTGCGCATCGACCACGGCGTGCGGGCCGTCGAAGACGCCGCCGTGCTCGCCCGCCTGGTGCGGGAGGGCATTCCGCTGACGGTTTGCCCCCTTTCAAACACCCGCCTGTGCGTGTTCAAAACCATGGCCGAACACAGCCTGCCGCAGCTCCTCGCCGCGGGTGTCAGGGTCACGCTCAACAGTGACGACCCGGCGTATTTTGGCGGCTATCTCAACGCCAACATCCGTGCGGTGCAGGCGGCCTTTGGCTTTGATGCGGCCACCTGGTACCGGCTGGCGCGCAACAGTTTCGAGGCGAGTTTTGCGACGGACGAAGAAAAAGCCGGGTGGATCGCCCGGCTGGATGCCTGGTTTGCCGAGGCCGGCGCGGCCCCGGCCTGAATCAGCCGGCCGCGAGGGCCGCGTCGATTGCGGCGACCAGTTTGTCCGCATCGGGTGCGGTGTCGGGGGCGAAGCGGCGGATCACCTGGCCGTCACGGCCGATCAGGAATTTCTCGAAATTCCACAGCACCTCGGGCGCCGCTGTCGGTTCGATGCCGTAGCCGCGCAGGGATTTTTCCATGCCCGCACGATCTTCCGTTTCGGGCCGCGCGGCGGTCAGGGCGGCGTACAGCGGATGCTTGTCCGGCCCGGTGGCGACGAGCTTGCCATACATCGGAAACTGCACGCCGAAGGTGGCCGTGCAGAAACCGGCGATTTCCGCATCGCTGCCCGGCTCCTGGCCGGCGAAATCGTTGGCCGGAAAGCCCAGCACCACCAGCCCCTGGTCGCGGTATTGCTCGTAGAGCTTCTCCAGCCCTGCGTACTGGGGCGTGAGGCCGCACTTGGAGGCGACGTTCACCACCAGCAGCACCTTGCCGGCGTGTTCGGCCAGGGTGGCGGGCGTGCCGTCGATCTTGTTCACGGGGATGGTTTGCAGGGCTTGGGTCATGGGGTGTGTTCTCGGTTGGGTGGGTCAGCGTTTGGCAGCCTTCGTTAGCCGTTGGTACATGCGCTTGGCTGCATTGCGGGTTTCCGGCTCCAGGGCGTCGAGCAGTTCCGGTTTGCCGTCGATGGCCGCCTCGAAGGCCAGCAGGAGTGGGCGGGCGTGGCGATCATAGCCGACGCCATGCAGCAGGCCCAGCACGCTGGCGGCCTGGGTCGGGTTGGCCAGCAGCGCAGAGAGGAAGCCTTCGACGAAAGCTTGGGATACGAGAGCGGTGGGGACGTCCTCTGCGTCGGCCAGCAGCTTTTCCAGCGCAGCCCGGGTTTCCGCGAAGCTGCCAGCGCCGAGGGCCCGGGTCGCGGCGATCGCGCCGCGGCGGGCGTGCAGCGTGTCGAGCTGGGCTTGCCAGTACTTGCGGTACTTTGCGTCAAGGGTGATGGCGCGCTGAAGTTCGAGCCCGGCGGCTTCGAGATCACCTGACATTTCCAATCTTCATGTGTACTGTTTGATCAACAGTGCAGCGAGTTTACAGCGCTTCACGTTACTATTTGCCATCGGTTAGGGCTACTGGTTACGGTTCAATATCTTTTGAGGCGACTGGTTGGATATGCCCGTCAGGAAGATTCCCAAGAATTATCGCAACGTCACAGGAATTGCTGCTTACGGCAAGGCAAGAGGCCTTGCTGCATATGAATCTACGCTTGAACGAGATTTCATCATCCTTTGAGTTCCGCCTGAAGTCGAGGCTTCGAAGTCCAGCCTGTAAACTCGAGTGGAGTGCGATGACGAACGCCCAGCGACGTTACACGCCGGATACTCTCGTAATGTTTGATCAGCGTGACAGCGCAAAGCGGCCTTGGCTGTGCGAGGTGAAATACCGAAAAGACCTTGCGGACAACTGGCAGGAGTTCCGCCCAAAGTTCAAAACCGCCGTGCGCTTCGCCAAGGCCCAGGGCTGGCGGTTCCGCATCATCACTGAGCAAGAAATACGTGTGCCGAAACTGGAGAACGCGCGCTTCCTCCTGCGCTACCGCGACACGATCCCTGACGCGAACCTGATGCAGTTGCTGGATGAACAACTGTGGGAGTTACGGGAAACCACGCCGGGCGCATTGATCCAGGCGATCCATCGTGACGAATGGAACCAGGCGCGCATACTCCCAGCGCTCTGGTACATGGTTGCCACCCTCCAGGTCGGTACCGACTTGCACCAGCCCATGAACATGAACAGCCCGATCTGGTGGGAAGCCGCGACTGCCCCACGCACGACCCTCTCCTTGCAGCCCGGCACCGAAGTCGTCTTCCGTGGTCGACGTGGGTACATCACGCACTTACTCGACTTCGAGTCGGTACTGGTGTCGGATGTACATACCGGTAGGCCAGAGCGTGTGCGAGTTGTCGACCTGCAGCCCACCACAGCAGTGGCCTCTACCCAGCAGCACGATCCGCAAGTTGTGGGTGATGGAGCCTGGCGTATCGCCCAGGAGCGGTTTGAAGTCATCCGCTCCTTGCTTGATCCACGTGGCCGCAAGCGCTCCGATGTAGAGGCCCGCGCAGCCGAAACCGGAAAGCATGCGAATACGCTCTACAAATGGATTGCGTTGTACGAAAGCCAAGGGCGCATTACCGCGCTGATCCCGAGGGAACGCAAAGACAAGGGCTGACTGTGGCAGCCTGAGATCGAAGGCGATCGTATCAAGTCCGTCCCACCGAAGACGAGTACCTGACACGACAGAGCAAATCCGTCACGAAGGGTATGCCAAGTGGTTCGTGGCCGTTGCCTGAACGCCAAGCTTGAGCCACCGCACAACAATACCGTGCGTAACCGCATAAACAAGCTATCGGATGAGCTGAAACTCGCGAAGCGGCGTGGGCGCAAGGTCGCTGATCAGCAGTACGCGCCTATCGAAGGTTCGTTTCCCGGCGCCGACTATCCCCTGTCGGTCATCCAGATCGACCACACCAAGCTTGACGTGATCTTGGTCGACGACATCCATCGTCGCCCCATAGGCCGCCCTTGGATTACGCTCGCCATCGAGGTGTTCTCACGCATGGTGGCCGGTTTACGTGTCCTTTCGATCCGCCCGGCGCGTTGTCGACTGGCTTTGCTCGCGCACGGCATTCTTCCTAAAGACGAATGGCTGGCGAAGAACGAAATCGGTACCGATTGGCCGCTGTGGGGGCTTCCTGCAAAAGTGCACGCCGACAATGCCAAGGAGTTCAAGGGCAGCATGCTCCAGCGCGCGTGCGCGCAATACGGCATTGATCTCGAATGGCGACCCGTTGCACGACCCCATTTCGGCGGAGACACATCGGAACGCTTGCTTGGCACGGTGTTGCAAGAAATTCACTCGCTGCCGGGCACCACGTTTTCCAACACGAGAGCGCGAGGCGATTACGACTCCGATGGCAAAGCCATCATGACGCTCACCGAGTTCGAGCGCTGGCTGGCCACCTACATCGTCGAGGTCTACCACCAGCGCAATACATTCGTCCTGGGCCAGTCCCCTTTGCCAAGCTCAAGGAAGGCGTCTTCGGCTCCGGCACGAAACCAGGGGCAGGGCTGCCGCCGAAGATCGTCGACGAGGCGCGGCTGCGCCTGGACTTCATGCCCTTCGTGGAACGGACAGTCCAAGATTACGGTGTCGTGATCGACGACATCCACTACTACCACGACGTACTACGTCGTTGGATCAACGCCACCGAGCCAGGCAAGGCCAAGGTGCGTCGCAAGTTCATGTTCCGGCGCGACCCACGTGACATCAGCACCATCTGGTTCTACGACCCTGAGCTGATGACGTACTACCCGATTCCCTACCGGGATACATCACATCCGCCGATCAGCATCTGGAGCTGAACGAAGCCAAGGGCATGGTGCAAGGATCGGGCAGCGATGAGGACACTGAGCGCGCGATTTTCAAGGCGTACGACCGTATGCGCCAGATCGAAGAACAGGCGAAGGGTAAGACCAAGGCTGTGCGTCGTGCAGCACAACGACGTAGCCTTGGGCTCGGTGTCACTACCAAGCATTCGCCCTCTCCGTCCGTTCCGCCTGAGCCCGAGGCAGAGCCTGCCGTGTCGAGCATTTTGCCGTTCGACGACATGGACGACATGAGCGATGACTAACCCTGCGCCACACTTGAACGAAGCAGCAGCCAAGCTGCTCGCGTTGTCCGACGGGAGTGGATTGAGCGTCCCTGTGCCTCGCGCTGGATCGGCTATCCCCGAGCCAAGGCCATCCTCGATAAGCTTGAAGATTTGTTGATCTATCCGAAGACGCATCGCATGCCGAACCTGTTGATCGTAGGTGAGACCAACAATGGTAAGACCATGCTGGTACAGCGCTTTCGCAAGCAGCACCCCGCGTCGGACAATCCCGGAGGAGATGGCATCGTCGTGCCGG
>JADKKC010000011.1 GCA_016720685.1 Zoogloea sp. | reverse complement strand
GCTCCAGAGTCTCGAGGATGCGCAGCAAGCTGGCCTTGGGAATGCCGGTGGCCCGGTGAAGCTCCGCCAGCGATTGGCCGCGGCGCTCTTCCAGGCTGCGCAGCACGTCCAGGCCGCGGCTGAGGGCGTCGATGGTCTTCATGAGACGTCGGCGATGCGCTGGAGCATGGCCAGGGCGTCGGGGTTGAGTACGTCGCGGGGGGCGGCTGGCATTGGCGGTATGGACTTCTTGTCGTTCAGTTTTTTTGAATGATGCCATCAGCGCGCCTGCGGCAATGCTGAAGTGGTCTCACTTCAGGACAGAAAACCATGCTTACGCCGAAGTGCTGGCGTTCGGCCTGGCATCCTGATCCTCTCTCCCCAAGCCGAATCACCCAATCTGAACCCGCAAAAATGGAGCTTCACCATGCGCAGGATCGTTGTCGTCTTCCATTCCGGCTACGGCCACACCGGCGCAAGGGCCCAGACCCCGGCCGACGCCCGCGTCGACGAGATGCCGGCCGGCGCGTGGCCGAGGTGGCGGCCCGCTTCAAGGGCTGAATTTTTACCGCCTGGAAATCAAAGCGCCCCGTCTGGAAAACGCGGCGTTTGGCCTGGCGGGGCGCGTTCAGTGCAGGTCTTCCTTGTCCGGCGGAACCGGCAGCACCGGAATGCCTTCGTCGATGAGTTCGCGCACGTCGCTCTGGTTGGCCTTGCCGCGGATGGCGCGTTCTTCGGCGTCGCCGTGGTGAATGCGGCGGGCTTCTTCGGCAAAGCGCTCGCCGACGTCTTCCGACTGGCTGGCGGCGCTGCGCAGGGCGTCGACGAGGCGGGCTGCGATGGCGGCCGGATCTGGCTCGGGCAGGCGTGGCGCCGAGTGCGAGGAGGTTTGCACGTAGGGCGCCGAGGGCAGGCGGCGCAGTTGCCGCGAGGCACAATGAGGGCAGCTCACCAGCCCGGTGGCGAGCTGGGTGTCGAACGCGTCGCTCGACGCGAACCAGGCTTCGAAGCGGTGGTCCTGGTCACAGATGAGGTCGAGAACGATCACGGTGTGCGCTGAAAGTAAGTGGTGCCCGGAACGGACTTGAACCCGTAAGCCTTGCGGCGGCGGATCTTAATTCGGGGAAGGGGGACGGAAATTGTAGGAGAAAGCAGGAGAAAGATACATCGATGAAATCTGTTGTGTCCCAGGGCTCCAGCCCTACGGGACTGAAGAGTTTCCGGATTCTCCGGCGGGGGGCTGCCGAAAGCGCCGAATTGTAGCGCCAGCCTTCGTGAGTGTCCTACTTGAGTAAAACAGTAAGTTATACTAAAGTAGGATTTATGGTTGATGGGAGACTCGTATGCTTCAAACCCTGCGCAAGGCCGGTGGCTCGCTCGTAATGACAGTGCCCAAGGCGTTTATTGACCAGAATGGTCTGGGCGAAGGCTCCCAGGTGGAGCTTCATCTTTTGGGCAAGAAGATGACCGTGGAAGCGCCGACCCGTCCGCGTTACAAGCTGGCCGACCTGATGGCAGAAATGCCGCAAGGGCTGCCGCGCGTCGAAGGCTGGGATGAAATGCCCTCGGTTGGACTGGAGAGTGGCTGATGGCGTACCTGCCGAACCGTGGTGACATCGTGCATCTCGATTTCGACCCTTCTTCCGGTCGGGAGATGAAAGGCCCGTATTTCGGGCTGGTTCTCAGCGGCAAGATCTTCAACCAGCAAGGGCTGGCGATGATTTGCCCGATTTCGCAGGGAGCCGCTGCCGCGGCCCGCACATACGGGACTGTAGTCACGCTGGTCGGGGCTGGCACCGACACCCAGGGCGCAGTGCACTGCCACCAGTTGAAGTCGCTGGACTGGCGAGCGTGGAATGTACACCTCAAGGAAACGGTGCCGCAGTACATCGTAGATGAAGCCTTGGCCAGAATTGAAGCCATTCTGTTTGAGTAGAGACATTCCTGAAAGAAGCTCACCGTATTCATAACGGATGGAACGAATGAAATCGACCACCGCAGAAACCCGAAACCCCACACTCGGGTTGAAAGTACCCTGATCCGCGTTGTCGGTGTGTTATTGACCCGGCCATTAATAAACTTGTCGAAAGGCAGAGGCAGAGCCGGGTTGATAGCCGTTCTTTTTGCAGCGGCGTCGCCCACACACAAAATCATCCGTGACCATTCCTTGTCGCAAAGCAAACGGAACAGCCACCGCACGACCAAACAAAAAGCCCCGCAAGCGAAGATTGCAGGGCTTTATTTTTACAGTGTTTTTATGTGGTGCCCGGAACGGGACTTGAACCCGTAAGCCTTGCGGCGGCGGATTTTAAGTCCGCAGTGTTTACCGATTTCACCATCCGGGCCCGGAGGATTTACTTTTGCGGCTGCTCCGGCAGCGTGATGTTCACTTCTAGGATTTCGCAGTTGTCCTGCTTTTCGAGCTGGACCTTGATGTCGTCGGGGCCGACATTCACGTATTTGGAGATCACCGCGATCAGCTCGCGCTGCAGGTCGGGCAGGAAATCCGGTGTGCGGTTGGTGCCGCGCTCGTGGGCGATGATGAGCGACAGGCGCTCCTTGGCAACCGAGGCGGTCTTCTGCTTGCTGCCGAAAAAGTAGGAAAGGAGCGACATCTTACTTGCCTCCGAAGAGGCGCTTCAGCAGGCCGGGCTTTTCGTAGGCGACGAAGCGCAGCGGGCGGTCTTCGTCGAGGAAGCGGGCAACCACGTCCAGGTAGGCGGTGGCCACGTCGCTGTCCTTGAGGTGGATCGCCGGGGTGCCCTGGTTGGAGGCCTGCAGCACGTCGTCGGATTCGGGGATGACGCCGATCAGCGGAATGCGCAGGAGTTCCTGCACGTCCTTGTAGGAGAGCATTTCGCCGTCTTCGACGCGCTTGGGCGAGTAGCGGGTGACCAGCAGGTGTTCCTTGACCGGTTCGCGGCCTTCGATGGCGCGGCGGCTCTTGCTTTGCAGGATGCCGAGGATGCGGTCGGAGTCACGCACCGAGGAGACTTCGGGGTTGGACACGACGATGGCTTCGTCGGCGAAGGTCAGGGCCATCACGGCGCCGCGCTCGATGCCGGCGGGGGAATCGCACAGGATGTAGTCGAAGCCCAGGTGTTCGAGATCCTTCAGCACCTTTTCGACGCCTTCTTCGGTCAGCGCATCCTTGTCGCGGGTTTGCGAGGCGGGAAGGATGAAGAGGTTGTCGCAGTGCTTGTCCTTGATCAGGGCCTGGTTGAGGTTGGCCTCGCCATTCACGACGTTGATGAGGTCGTAGACCACGCGGCGCTCGCAACCCATGATGAGGTCGAGGTTGCGCAGGCCCACGTCGAAGTCGATGACCGCGGTCTTGAAGCCGCGCAGTGCTAGGCCGGTGGAAATGCTCGCGCTGGTGGTGGTCTTGCCGACGCCACCCTTGCCTGACGTTACTACGATGACGCGTGCCACGATGTCCCCTTAAGTCTGTTTGTGTGCTGCTTCAGTCGTACTGAAGCGGCGTGATTTCGAGAGTATGCAGATTGTCCGAGCCGGTCAGGCGGACCTGGGCGCCGCGTCCGGCGACGGTTTGCGGGATGCCGCGCTCGAAGGTGCGGTATACGCCGGCGATGGAAACCAGCTCGGGACCGAAATTGGTACTGAAGATGCGTGCCGATGTGTCGCCGCGGGCGCCGGCCAGCGCGCGGCCGCGCAGCGGGCCATAGCAGTGGATGCTGCCGTCGGCGATGATCTCGGAGCCGGGGCTCATGCCGGCCAGGAGGACCAGGTCGCCGCCCTTGGCATAAACCTGCTGCCCTGAGCGCAGCGGCCGGTCGACGACCAGCGTGGGGGCGAGGCCGTTATCGGAAGGCGCTGTTACGGGGGCTTGCGGTGCCGCTTCGACAGGGGCCGGGGACAGGGTGGGGGCAGGTGCAGGTGCAGGTGCGGGCGCAGGTGCGGGCGGCGGCGTGCGGGGCTGGGCTGCGGCCACCGGACGTTCGGCGGAAAAACTTTCGGCGCCAAGCACGGCAAGGCCGGCGCGGCGGGCGCCTTCCTGGAGGTGTTCGTCGAGGTTGCGCACGCCCACCGGCTGCAGCTGGTAGCGGCGCAGCAGGCTGAGCACGGCGGTCCAGTCCACCCGGTCGGGCGAGGTGCCGAGCTGGGAAAAGTCGAGAATGGCGGGTTCGCCGGCGAAGAAATCGGGCATGCCGCCAAGCATCATGTGGAGGGCGTCGGCGAGGCGGACGGCGTCCGTTTCACGGACGTAGGCCGTCATGACTGCCAGGCTGGCGCCCTTGAACTCGATCAGTTTGCCCTGCAGGGATGCGTCGGCCATGAATTTGGGGTGCGGTATGCGCGGACTAAAACCCGTCAAGTCTACTTTTCAGCGGGGTTTCGGGCAAGTCCGCTGGTCAGTCAATGCAAAATGCGCGGCTCGGCGGGGTCGGCAGCCGGGTTTTCAGCCTCTTCGGCGAACACGGCGGCCAGGTCGTCGGCGGTGAGCCGGTATTCGTGGTTCGAAAGGTCGTCGTGGATCAGGATTTCTCCGTGTTCGGCGATCACCGCTTCGAGTTCGGCGCGGCCGAGGGTGCGCAGCATGCCGTGCACCTTGGCCCAGTCGAGGGGCCAGTGGTGGGTGACTTCGCGGGCCTCGAAGAGGCGCACGGTTTCCTGGTGGAACAGGCGCGTCAGGATGGCTTCCGGGGCGAGTTCGAGAAGCTCATCGGCTTGCAGCGTGGAGGCCAGGCGGGTGATGCGGTCCCAGCCGTCGGGGTCTTTCTTGTCGGCGTCGGGCAGCTTTTGCAGGAACAGGCAGGCCGATTTCGTGCCGGAGCAGGCGGTGTGCAGCGCGGCGGGCTGTTGCTCGGACTGGGTGAGGTAGTGCTCGAAGACTTCGCCGATGGTGTTGCCTTCGATCGGCACGTAGCTCTGGTAGGGCTGGCGCAGCTCGGGCATGTCGAGGCTCAGCAGCAACTGGCCGTCGCCGACCAGGTCGGTGATGCCGAGTTTGCCGGCGACATCCGCGGAGGCCTTGGCGTAGCCTCGCAGGTTGAGGGTTTCGGCGATGTCGACCACCAGCAGGCTGACCGGGCCGTGGCCCTGCAGTTGAATGGTGAGCCGGCCGGGCTGCTTGAGATTGCCGCCGATGACGCAGGCAACCGCGCACATTTCGCCGAGGAGATCGCGCACCACGGCGGGATAGTCGCGGTTTTCGAGGAGGGCCTGCCAGACCTCGTCGAGCTGGACGATGGCGCCGCGGATGTCGAGTTCGTCGAGCAGGAAACGCTGCACGTAGCTGGTGGAGTCGTTCATTCGGGGGTTTTTGCTGTGGCGTGGAGGCTGGCGTAGAGGGCGGGATCAAAGCCGACCAGCACCTGGCCGCGGGTGGTTTCGAGGACGGGGCGGCGGATCAGGCTGGGAAATTCCTGCATCAGCTGGACGGCCGCGGCCGCGGTGTCGATGGCCTGGCGTTCGGGCGGAAGCTTGCGCCAGGTGGTGCCGCGGGTATTCACCAGCGTCTTCCAGCCGACGGCCTCGCTCCAGGCGTGGAGCCGGGCGGCGTCGATGCCGGATTTTTTGTAGTCGTGGAAGCTGTAGGCGACGCCTTGCTGGTCGAGCCAGGCGAAGGCTTTTTTCATGGTGTCGCAGTTTTTGATGCCGTAGCAGGTGACGGCGTGGGGCGTGTCGGCGGAGGCGTCTTGCATGGTGCGTGGGCGGATCGGGTCCGGCTGGGGCGGCTACAAAGTTGGCTAGTTTAAGCGACAGCCGGGCCAGACCCAAGTTTCGCCCCGCGGGGCCGGTTCATGCAGCCTTCAGTAGCTCACTTCGTAACTTTCAATTGGGACACGACAGAAAGCTCCCCGCCAGAGACTTTGTCTTTGATGTTCGCGGTGATTTTGTAGTCACCGATAGGATCAGTCTTGTCAAAGCCTATGGTCATGCTGGCTTGGCCGAGTTGCAATAGTCGCTGCTGCAAAGGCTTGCCAGACCAGACAGGGCCTCCACCCGCTGGTATCTTTTTCCCATTCGTGTCTTCGAGAATGAACTCGGCAACTACGTCACAAGTACCACCGGCATTCGGTGCGCAACCATGAAAGATGAGAAGTGCAGAGACCGATGCACCAAGACGCACGGTGTTGGTCGTACTCAGTTTTGGTGGAGTCTTGGGCGAGTTCCATGTTTGGCGAAACTGACCTTCGTCCGCAGTAAGGACTATTTGAACGCCGAAGTCTCCGGCACTGCGCATGCTCTCGGTTTCCGGGATCGGTTTGCCAGTCGCATCAATCCATGTGCCATGAGCGGCAAACGGAAGAAGCGCGACGAGAAATGTCAAACACCATTTCATGAAAAAGACTCCAATAAAGCCAAAACAAGCGGGGAGCAGTTCGACTCAGTTTAACGGAGGCCGTCTTGATTGAAGCCCTCCGTTAAGCGCTGTTTTGCCATTGAATATGCTTTTTCGTAAGTGGCCACGCTGTCCGGGTGTTGGCCACTGTTCTCAAGTTCCGGCAGGCGCGCGTGCGCCCGCATGACAAGCGCAACGCGTTTGCCGACAGGGTTCAGGGATGTTTGATCGCACGAGGACCGAGACCCGCCGGCAGCGTCCGCTCATCGATTCTATGAACGGCGCTGCCGGCGGCCGCTGCGCGCGACTTACTTCTTGAGCACCTTCGCAAACGCGTTGGCGAGCGAGCCGGCCATTGCCGGTTCGCGCTGGGGCTTGGCGGCGGTGCCGCGTCCGCCGCCGCGGTTGTCGCGGGCATCGCGGGCGCCACCGCCCTGACCGGCGGCCTGGGGCTGGTCGCCCATGCGCATGGTGAGGGCGATGCGCTTGCGCGGCAGGTCGACTTCCACGACCTTGACCTTCACCACCTGGCCGGCCTTGACGATGCTGTGCGGGTCTTTGACGAAGCGCTCGGACAGCGCCGAGACGTGCACGAGGCCGTCCTGGTGCACGCCGATATCGACGAAGGCGCCGAAGTTGGTGACGTTGGTGACCACGCCTTCGAGGATCATGCCGACCTCGAGATCCTTCAATTGCTCGACGCCTTCCTTGAAGCTGGCGGTCTTGAACTCGGGGCGCGGGTCGCGGCCGGGCTTGTCGAGTTCCTTGAGGATGTCCTGCACGGTGGGCAGGCCGAAACGTTCGTCGGTGTAGCGTTCGGGCTTGAGCTGGCCGATGAGTTTTGCGTCGCCCATCACTTCGCGGGCGTCTTTCCGGATGTCGGCAAGGATGCGTTCGACCAGCGGGTAGGCTTCCGGGTGCACGGCCGAGGCGTCGAGCGGGTTGTTGCCGTTGGTGACGCGCAGGAAGCCGGCGGCCTGTTCAAAGGTTTTGGGCCCGAGGCGCGGCACGTCGAGCAGCGCGGCGCGGCTGGGGAAGGGGCCGTTGGCGTCGCGGTGGGCGACGATGTTGGCGGCCAGCGTGGGGTTGAGGCCGGAGATGCGGGTGAGCAGCGCGGTCGAGGCCATGTTCACGTCCACGCCGACGGCGTTCACGCAGTCTTCGACCACCGAATCCAGCGCGCGGGCGAGGCGGCTTTGATTGACGTCGTGCTGGTACTGGCCGACTCCGATGGATTTGGGGTCGATCTTGACCAGTTCGGCCAGCGGATCCTGCAGGCGGCGGGCGATGGAGACGGCGCCGCGCAGGGTGACGTCGAGATCGGGGAATTCCTTGGCGGCCAGTTCGGATGCGGAATACACCGAGGCGCCGGCTTCCGAGACGACGATGCGGGTCAGCTGCAGTTCGGGGCGCAGCTTGATGAGTTCGGCGGCGAGCTTGTCGGTTTCGCGGCTGGCGGTGCCGTTGCCGATGGAAATCAGCGACACCTTGTGCTTTTCGCACAGCGTGGCGAGCAGGTGCAGGCTGCCATCCCAGTCGCGGCGGGGTTCGTGGGGGTAGATCACGCCGGTGTCGAGGAGCTTGCCGGTCTGGTCGACGACGGCGACTTTCACGCCGGTTCGCAGGCCCGGGTCGAGGCCCAGCGTGGCGCGCGGGCCGGCGGGGGCGGCGAGGAGCAGATCCTTGAGGTTGCGGCCGAAGACGCGGATGGCTTCTTCCTCGGCCTTCTCGCGCAGCTGGCCGAGGAGTTCGAGTTCGAGGTGCAGCGAAATCTTGACGCTCCAGGCCCAGCGCACGGTTTCGCGCAGCCAGGCGTCGGCCGGGCGGCCCTGGTCCTTGATGCCGAAGTGGCCGGCGATGCGTCCTTCGCAGGGGTTGGGGCCGACCGGGCTGCCGTCGGTGGGGTCGGAGTCCAGCCCCAGCTGCAGGCGCAGGAAGCCTTCGTTGCGGCCACGGAACAGGGCCAGCGCCCGGTGCGAGGGCACGGTTTCGATGGCTTCGCGGAAGTCGAACCAGTCGCGAAACTTGGCGGCGGCGGGGTCGGCTTCCTTGTCGGCGATCACCGTCGAGGCGACGACGCCGTGATCCAGCAGGTAATCGCGCAGCTTGCCGATGAGTTCGGCGTCTTCGGCGAAGCGCTCCATCAAGATCTGGCGGGCGCCGTCGAGCACGGCCTTGGTGTCGGCAAAGCCGGCATCCGCGTTGATGTAGCGGGCGGCTTCGGTGTCGGGGGCGAGGCCGGGTCGGCCAGCAGCGCGTCGGCCAGCGGCTCGATGCCGGCTTCGCGGGCGATCTGGGCCTTGGTGCGGCGCTTTTGCTTGAAGGGCAGGTAAAGGTCTTCGAGGCGCTGTTTGGTTTCGGCGTTTTCGATGGCGTCGCGGAGCGCCGGGTCGAGCTTGCCTTGTTCGTGGATGCTGGCAATCACGGCGGCACGGCGTTCTTCGAGTTCGCGCAGGTAGCCGAGGCGCTCCTCAAGGTTGCGCAGCTGGGTGTCGTCGAGGGCGCCGGTGACTTCCTTGCGGTAGCGGGAAATAAAGGGCACCGTTGCGCCTTCGTCCAGAAGCTGGACCGCCGCAGAAACCTGGCGGGGCTGTACACCTAATTCGGCGGCAATGCGTTGTTCGATCGGCAGAAGCATGGACGGACCCGGTGCGCGAAAAGGGCGCATGGTGCAGAAACCCGGCCAACGCTGCAAGCCCGTTACCGGATGAGTTTCCGGTAAAATCCCACGATTCTTCGTGTCGCGGACGCTGCATCCTCCGCACACCTCACGCCAGGCCGCCCTTTGCGGCGTGCCGGCCCAGCAGGAGATCACACCGCATGAACCCCGTATTCGCCGCGCTGACCGCGGTGGTGTTCGGTTTGTTGGTGCTTGGAGGCGAAGCCTCCGCCGCACCGCAGCCGACCCACGCCACGCCAGCCCGCAAGGTGGCTCCGGCCGCCAAACCGGTTGCAAAACCGGCCCCCAAGTCCGCCCCGAAAGCCGCCGCTCCCAAGGCATCAAAGGTCTCGGCCAAGGCCTCCGAACCCAAAGCCGGCGCACGTCCCAGCGCGTCCAGGGCCGTCGTCGCCAAGGAGCGCGCTCCTAAGGCAGTCGCCGCAGCGCCCCGCGGCCGTGGCGTGAAAAACGTGGAGCCTGTGGCCAAGGCGTCCGCCAGGCCAGCTACCCGCGCCGAGCGGCGGGCCGCGGCCCGTGAAGCAGAGAGGGATGCAAAAAAGGAAGCGCGGCAGCAGAAGGCTGACCAGCCCGTGCGCAGCGCCGGCCGGGCCGTAAGGCCGCCAGAGGCGGAGAAGCTGCGCCCGCCGGTCGTCGAGCCGCCGCTTGCCGGTTCGGGCAAGTCGGGGCACGCCAGAAGAGGCGCCGGGCGCGAGGCGTTTGCGCCGATCGGGCGTGAGGCCTTCGTGCCCACGACGCCGCCCTTGCCACGAGAAGCGGCAGTGCGCCAGTTGCAGGCGCCGGCGCAGGTTTCCGCCCCGGCCCCGGTGACGCCGGTCGCCCGGCCCAATGTGGCGCGGCAGAGCGTTGTGCTGCCGCCGCCGCATAACGTGCCGGTGCCCCCGGCCGCGGCTGCCCAGCCTGCTCCGCTGCGCCCGACGGTCGAGTTGCCAAAACCCCAGTTCAGGCCGATGGCGGCTGCAACGTCCGAGATGTCGGCGGCGGAGGCCGCTGCGGCTGCTGCGGCGGCTGTGGCGGCTGTGGCCGTGCAGCCGGCGGCGGTTGCGGCTCCGGTGCCTGCACCCGTGGCGCCTCAACCGGCTCAACGGCTTGCACCGGCTCCGGCGGCGGTGCCCGTGCCCGTGCCGTCACAGGTGCAGCCGGCCGCGCCCGTGCAGCGTCAGGCGCGCGGCGTGGCGCGGGCTTATGCGATGGATGGCGCCAGCTTCTACCAGAGCGGGCGCAAGTTCCGGGTGCAGGGGCTCGATGCGCGGGATCCGGGCATGAGCTCGGAGCATGCCACCCAGCGGCTGCAGCGCGCCCTGGATGGCGGCAACCTGACCGTCGAACCGGTTGAAGTGGATGGAACCGGGCACACGATTGCCGTCGTGCGGGTCAATGGCCGCAACGTGGCTGACGCCGTGCGTGGGGCGGCCAACTGAGCGCCGCCTGATGTGCTCACGAAAATGAGCTGAAAGTCTTGTTCAGACTGCTGACGAACCCCCGGTTTTTTCGGGGGTTTTGTTTTTTTACGGGCGGGCTCGAACGCAGCCGGGGCTACTCGAAATGTTCGAGCATCAGCTGGATGCTCGACACGCCGTTGTATTCATTCACCGCCAGCCGGAAGGCTGCGTGGATGGTCTGGCCCGCCGGGTCGGCGTGGTTGAACTGGATCGCGTCGATGCGGGTGGCGCCCTTCTTCAGCTGCAGCTTGAGGTGCTTGTCCTTGAGGATGCGCTGGTTTTCGACCCGGAAGGTGTCGTCGAAGACCGGTGCCGCGAAGCCCTGGCCCCAGATTTCCCTCTCCAGCAGGCGGGCGGTTTCAAGGCTGTAGAGGCTGTCTTCGAGCGCGCCGTCGGTTTCAAGGCTGCGAGTCAGGTCGGCCGGGTCGATCAGGCTGTGCACCACGGTCTCGAAAATCTGCTCGAAGCGGGCGAGATCGATTTCGTTGATGGTCAGGCCGGCGGCCATGGCGTGGCCGCCGAATTTCAGGATCAGGCCGGGCGCCCGCTTGGTCACGAGGTCGAGGGCGTCGCGCAGGTGAAGGCCCGGAATCGAGCGGCCCGAACCCTTGAGTTCGCCATCGTTGCCTCGGGCAAAGGCGATGGTCGGGCGGTGGAATTTCTCCTTGATGCGCCCGGCGAGGATGCCGATGACGCCCTGGTGCCATTCGGGTTCGAACAGCGTGAGGCTGGCGCGGCTGCCCGGGTCGATGGTGTCGAGCCCGGCCATGGCTTCTTCCTGCATGCCCGCTTCGATGCTGCGGCGTTCGCGGTTGAGGGTGTCGAGCTCTTGCGCGATGTTGATGGCACGGCCCATGTCGTCGGTGATCAGGCATTCGATGCCCAGCGACATGTCGGCCAGGCGGCCGGCGGCATTGAGGCGCGGGCCGAGGGCGAAGCCCATGTCGAAGGTGGTGGCCCGCGCGGCGTCGCGGCCGGCGGCGGCAAACAGGGCCCGGATGCCCGGCTGCATGCGGTCGGCGCGCATGCGCTGGAGGCCTTGCGACACCAGGATGCGGTTGTTGTGGTCGAGCTTGACCACGTCGGCCACGGTGCCGAGGGCCACGAGGTCGAGGAGTTCGGCCAGGTTGGGTTCGGTCTTGCCTTCGAAGGCGCCGCGCTCGCGCAGCTCGGCGCGCAGCGCGAGCATGGTGTAGAACATCACGCCGACGCCGGCCAGCGCCTTGCTGGGGAAGTCGCAGCCGGGCTGGTTGGGGTTCACGATCACGTCGGCCTCGGGCAGTTCGTCGCCCGGCAGGTGGTGGTCGGTGATGACGGTGGCGATGCCGTGCTCCCGCGCGGCGGCCACGCCGTCGACGCTGGCGATGCCGTTGTCGACGGTGATCAGCAGGTCCGGCTCCATTTTTGCGGCCAGTTCGACGATGGCCGGGGTGAGGCCGTAGCCGTATTCGAAGCGGTTGGGCACGAGGTAGCCCACGTCGGCACCAAAGGCCCGCAGGGCCCGGATGCCCACCGCGCAGGCGGTGGCGCCGTCGCAGTCGTAGTCGGCCACGATGAGCATGCGCGCGCCGGCTTCGATGGCGTCGGCGAGGATCTGGGCGGCTTCATGCACGCCCTTGAGCCGGGCCGGCGGCAGCAGCGACTTGAGGCTGTAGTCGAGCTGGTCGCGACTTTCGATGCCGCGGGCGGCGTAGAGGCGGGCGAGCAGCGGATGGGTGCCGGCTTCGAGCAGCCGCGTGACGGCACGCGTGGGCACCGGGCGGGTCAGGATACGGGTCATGGATTCTGGGGCTTCGGTTGCGGCGCGGTGGCCAGGAGCGCGGCCAGCGGCCGGGGCTTGCGCCAGAACTTCCACAGGCTGGACGCTGCGACGTCGAGCTGCAGGTGGTGTTTGTCGCCGGGGGCGCTGATGCGGAGCGCGGTGATTTTTTTGGCCTTGAGGGCTTTGAGCAGCGGGGCGAACCAGTCGGTTTCGAGCTGCGCGATGGCGCTCAGCCATGCGGCGGCGTCGAAGTGCAGGGACGGGCGCTGGAGGGTGTCGATGACCGCGAGGCCGGTGCCCTCGATGTAGTGGTCGGCTGGCCGCGGCGTGATGCCGGCGTGCAGTGCCAGTCCACGGGCGAAGGGCGCGTCGGCCTGGATCTGGCTGGCCGGGGCGCGGAGGGGCAGATCCTGCGGGCCGGCACCCCACAGCCACACGCCGTTGATGCTGCGCTGGCCGGTGGCCTCGCGCGCGGCGTTGATCGGGTGGTTGTAGAGCCACACTTCGAGTTCGTTGGCGAGGCGTGCCCAGCGGGCGATGTCTTCGCCTTCGGGCATGAAGAGCTGTACCGGCCGGCCATTGACGTCGGCCAGCGGGTGGAAGAACGGGCGCGGCTCTTCGGTCAGCGCCACATACCAGCGCTCGGGTGCCGGGGCTTCGAAGCGGCCGATGTCGGCGAAGAGTTCGTTGAGCCCGGTGATCAGCGTGTCGGCTTCGGCGCGGGTGATGGCGAGGCTCGAGGCGTCGGCGAGGAGCAGCCTGTCGCGGGAGAAATGAAGGTGCGCCGGATCGCAGCACAGCCAGTGGGCGCCGGGCTCGGGGGGCGGGGTTTCGCCGCCGCGGCGCAGGGCGGCATAGGGCAGGCGGGCCTCGTTGGCGCCGAATTGCCGGGCCAGCCAGGTTTCGGGGGCCAGCGTGGGCTGCCAGTCGTGGCGGGCGTGGCCGAGCAGGGTGGACAGGGCGGTGAGCGGCGGGGCGTCGGCTATCTGGGACGCGGCGCCCGAGGGCCAGGCGAGGCCGGGCAGAACGAGGTGGAACTGCATGGATTGCGGGGGGGAAGTGTCCGGTAAGTGCCGGATTGAAAGGTGAAAATCCGGCGCCGAAGTTTATCACGTGGCGGCCCCCCGGCCGGCCGCCGCGCCGCTTCAGGGGGTGATCGTGATGTCGGCGAGGGCCGCGCCGAAGGCGGCCGAGCACTGGCGCGCGCGGCCGGCTCCGAGATTGCGGGTCTCGCTGTGCTGACAGGTTGGGCTGTTGTCGCCGCCGAGGATCTCGAGGGGCAGGTCGCGCAGGGTGCGGGCGTCCGCGGGGGCGGTGGCGACGCGGGCGCCCGCACCGCCGAAGCCGCTGCGCTGGAAGTTGCGCGGGCTGTCGGTGACGAGGGCGAGGAGGCGCAGCCGGCCGTTGCCGATGGCCTCGCGGGTGCTCGGGTCGATGGGCAGGTTCAGGGTCTGGCTGCCCTCGAAGCGTTCGGCGGGCGCTGCCGGGCCGGGGTGGAGCAGGATGAAACCCTTGTCGCCAGCGGCCAGCAGGTAAAGAGAGCTGAACTGCGGGGGGCTGGATTTTGGCCCGGTCACGGTGAGCTGGATGCTTTCGCCAGCCCGGTAGCCGGGACGCAGGCCGCCAATGCTGACGCTGCGGCGCTCGCTCTTCTGGGCGTGAATGGCCTGCAGCAGCTGGCGCGGGTCGGTGGGGCCGCTGCCGGCGAGGCCGGGGGCGGGAATCAGGGCCGGGTTGCCGCCGAGGGTGATGTGCTGCGGGCCGCCGCGGCTGTCGATGGCGGCCTGGGCGCAGCGCCGCCATGCGTCGCCGTTTGCCAGCCCGGCCGGATTGGCCTGGCTGTCGAGGCAGGCGCGCAGGGCCTGGGTGGCGAGGCCGCCCTTGTCGTCGGCGAAGGCGTTCTGGCCGCTGCGGCTGGCGTGCACGATCAGCACGTTGTTGCCGGGCGACGCGGGGGCCTGGGCTAGGTTACCGCTGCAGGCAGAGGCGCCGGCCGTGTAACGCCCGCTGAGCCCGCTGGCATGGCCATCGCCGCGGCCGGCATCGATGACGACGACGAGCTTGTCGGCCTTGCGGGCGAGGTTGAGCAGGTAGCGGGTGAATTCGGCCAGCAGGACGTTCTCCCCGTTTGCGGTGAGGATCGCGTCGCCGCACGGGTTGCGGCTGCCCTGGCCGGACAGGTAGATGAAGGCACGGTCGTCGGCGCCGAGCCGGGCATCGAGCCCGGCCAGCGCCTGGCGCAGTCCGTCGGCGTCGAGTTTGCCCGGGGCCGGCTGCTGGATGTTGGCGTCGGGTACGCCCATCAGGCGTGCGATGGCGGTGGCGCTGGCTGCGTCTGCGGCGTCGCCGAGGGGCAGGATCAGGGCGTGGTTGGAGGCGCGTGGCGTGCTGCGCGGGATCCATTGCGGTGCGCTGCCGGGCAGGGCGGCGGGGAGGGCGTCGGCGCGGACCGGGGCCTGCGTTGCGAGATCCAGGCTGCGCTCCGGAACCCAGCCGCTGCGATTGCCGCCGATCTCGATCCGGACCCAGTCCCGGCGCTGCTCCAGCACTTCGACGGTGCTCAGGCGGTGAACGGGGGCGATGCGGGGCGCGGTGAAGTAAGGCTGGCTGTGCAGCTCGCCGCTTTCGGTCACGGTGGCGTTCAGCGCCATTGCAGGAGCCCAGGGCATGGCGAGCGAAACGACGATGGCGCTGCGAAGGAGGGGATGCATCCTGGATTCCTGGTGACGGGGCGTGATCGCGAATTATGACGCGGCCGGGCTTGGTGCAAGCGTGATTACGTCGCGATCCGTTGGCGGGCCGGTGCCACATCCTCGTTTTCGGCGGGGGCCAACTGCGGCACAATGCGGCCTCGCGCCGCGTGCCGGCGTTTCTGCATTACCGGTTCCCTTTCAATGTCCTATGAACTCCTCGTCGGCCTGCGCTATACCCGCTCCAAGCGGCGCGCGCAGGGCCGCAATCGCTTTATTTCCTTCATTTCGCTGGTGTCGATGCTGGGCATTGCCCTTGGCGTGGCGGCCCTGATCGTCGTGCTGTCGGTGATGAACGGCTTTCAGCGCGAACTGCGCACGCGCATTCTCGGCGTGGCCTCCCACGTGCAGGTGAGCGGGTTCGACGGCGAGCTGACCAACTGGCAGCGGGTGGCCGACGATGTGGCGAAGCATCCCCGCGTAAAGGCGTCGGCGCCCTTTGTGCAGGCCCAGGCCATGCTGTCCTTCGACCAGACGGTGCGGGGCACGCTGGTGCGCGGGGTGTTGCCGGATGCCGAGGACAAGGTGGCCGACTTTGCCCAGCACATGCGTTTCGGGCGCTTCGATGCGCTGCAGCCGGGGGCTTTCGGCATCGTGCTCGGGGCCGATCTGGCGCGGGCGCTGCGCGTGACGATGGGCGACAAGGTGACGCTGCTCGCGCCGCAGGGGCTGGTGACGCCGGCGGCGATCCTGCCGCGCGTCAAGCAGTTCAGGGTGGTGGGCATTTTTGAAGTGGGCATGTACGAATACGATTCCAGCCTGGCGCTGGTTCACCTGCAGGATGCCCAGACGCTTTACCGCATGGAAGACCGGGTTTCCGGCGTTCGCCTCAAGCTGGACGATCTTTTTGCCGCGCCGCGGGTGGCCCGCGAGCTGATGCAGTATGTGGATGTGGACACCCAGGTGTCCGACTGGACGCGCAGCCACGCCAATTTTTTCCGGGCCGTGCAGATCGAGAAGAACGTGATGTTCATCATCCTGCTGCTGATCGTGGCGGTGGCCGCCTTCAATATCGTGTCGACGCTGGTGATGGCGGTGCAGGACAAGCAGGCCGATATCGCCATCCTGCGTACGCTGGGGGCGAGCCCGGGGTCGATCATGGGCATCTTCGTGATCCAGGGCGCGCTGATCGGCTTCATCGGGCTGGCGATCGGGGTGCTCGGCGGCGTCGGGCTGGCGCTCAATATCGATGTGGTGGTGCCGGCCATCGAGCAGGCCTTGGGCGTGCAGTTCCTGGCCAAGGACGTCTATTACATTTCCGATCTGCCCTCCGAGCTGCAGTGGTCGGACGTGATCACGATCAGCGCCGTTTCCTTCGTTCTGACCCTGGTGGCGACGCTTTATCCAAGCTGGCGGGCCTCGCGTCTCAACCCGGCGGAGGCCCTGCGCTATGAGTGATGCATCCATGAAGCCGCGCGTGATCGAGTGCTGCGGCCTGTCCAAGTCCTTCCGCGAAGGCGCCGACGCGGTGGAGGTGCTGCGCGACGTGTCCTTGTCGGTGGCGCCCGGTGAGCGGGTGGCGGTGGTGGGAACATCGGGTTCCGGCAAGAGCACCCTGCTGCATCTGCTGGGCGGGCTGGACGTGCCGTCGGCGGGCGAGGTGAAACTGCTGGGCAAGGGTTTCTCGACGATTTCGGATGCCGAACGGGGCCGGCTGCGTAACGAGTCGCTGGGCTTCATCTACCAGTTCCATCATTTGCTGGCGGAGTTTTCGGCCCTTGAAAACGTGGCCATGCCGCTGTTCGTGCGGCGCATGAAGCGCGACGAGGCGCTTGCCCGCGCCGCCGAAACCCTGAAGGCGGTGGGGCTGGGGCATCGCCTCGACCATACGCCGGGCGAACTCTCCGGCGGCGAGCGCCAGCGGGCGGCCATTGCCCGCGCGCTGGTCACCCGGCCGGCCTGCGTGCTGGCCGACGAGCCGACCGGCAACCTGGATCGCCAGACCGCCGAGAAGGTTTTTGCGCTGATGCTGGAGCTGGCCGAGGAGCAGGGCACCGGCTTTGTCATCGTGACCCACGACCTTAGCCTGGCGGGCCGGGCCAGCCGTGTGCTGCGGCTTCAGGACGGTGTCCTGGGCGCGGGTTCCTGAGTGTCCGACGGGCGGGTGCCAGGCTTCCGGCAGGCCGCCGACAGTGAGCGGGGAGCCTCAAGTTTGCTGGCAGGGAGGCCGATAAGACCTCACGCTTGAAAGGGCCATTCGGTCCGGGCCGAACCTGTCGGAGGAATCATGAAAATTATTTTTGCGCCTGCGGTGGCGATGCTGAACCGCATGCGATATCCGGCAAAATTTGCTTTGCTCGGGCTGATTGCCTTGCTGGTGATCGGATTTCTGCTCGTTCAGCTCGCACTTTCCCTGCACGAGAGCGTCGCTTTCGCCGAGAAGGAAGCGGATGCCCTGCAGCGGGTTCCTCGTCTGCTCAAGGTTCTCCAGGTTTTCCAGCAGCATCGGGCCTTGTCCTCCGGGGTTTTGAACGGCAACGAAGAGATGCGGCCCGCGTTGCAGCAGAAAACCGGCGAAATGGTCGCGGCGATGAAGGCGGCCGACGAGGTGCTCGCTACCAGCTCTGCTGTCACGGTCGGCAAGCGCTGGAGCGAGGTCCGGACGGGGTGGGAGGCCATCCAGTCCGGCGGGCTGCAGATGAAGCCCCGCGACAACCTGTTCGCCCACACGGCGCTCATCCGCAAGATCATCCTGGCGCTGCACGACATGAGCGACGAAGGCAACCTGACCCTCGATCCTTCGGCCGACAGCTATTACCTCATCGACAACGTGATGCGGCGTGTGCCGGATGTCTCCGAGCGGCTGGGGCGTTTGCGGGCGATGGGCACCGGCGTGCTGGCGGCCAAGGCCCTGGACGAGCAACGTCGGTTCGATATCAGCTCGCAGCTTGGCGAACTGAACATGGCCCTGGCCGACTTCAATGAAAACCTGCAGCGGGCTGCGGCCAACAATCCGGCGCTCGGTGCGTCTCTTGGCAAGCTGGAGCAGGAATTCGCCGTGGTGACCTCCGAGGTCGTCAATGAGTTGCAGGAGCACATGCTCAAGGGCGATTTCGAGATGGCTGCGCCGGTGTATTTGGCGCTGACCACCAAGGCCATCGACATGACCTACGCCAAGACCTACGAAGTGCTCATTCCTGGCGCCCAGGACCTGCTTGCCAAGCGGCTCGACCGCTTGAACCGGGCGCTGACCATTGATGCGGTGCTTGCCGCGCTGGCGGTGCTGGTTCTTTTGTATCTCTCGTCGGCCTTCTGCATTGCGGTGATTCAGTCGGTGAACGAACTGCGTGCCGGAGCCCGTGCGCTGGCGGCCTGCGACCTGCGCTCGCGCATCGAGTTTTCGGCCAACGACGAACTGCGGCTGGTCGCCGATCAATTCAACGAAATGGCACAGTCGTTTGCCGACGTGATCGGCAAGGTTCAGAACGGCGCCAACGATGTGACGAGCGCGGCGGTGTCGCTCGCCAGTTCCGCAACGCGGGTGTCGGTGGGTTCCGAGCAGCAAAGCGAGGCGGCATCGAGCATGGCTGCGGCGGTCGAGGAAATGACGGTCGGGATCGAGGAGATTGCCAGCAGTGCCTCCGAGGCGGAAGGGATTTCCTCGGCGTCGGGGCGCTTGTCTGCCGAAGGCGGAGCGGTGGTGGCCAGGACGGTAGGCGAGATGGAGCGTATCGCCACCTCGGTGCGCGAGTCGGCAACGGTGATCCAGGAACTGGGCGACCAGTCGGCGAGAATCTCTACGATCGTCAGCTCGATCAAGGAGATCGCCGACCAGACCAACCTGCTGGCCCTCAATGCGGCCATCGAGGCAGCCCGTGCCGGTGAAACCGGACGTGGTTTTGCGGTGGTTGCCGACGAGGTGCGCAAGCTGGCCGAACGCACTGCAAAGGCGACCGGCGAGATTACCGGCATGGTGGCTTCGATCCAGGGCGGCACGGCACGCGCCGTGGATACCATGCAGGACGGCGTGACGCGGGTGCAGGACGGCGTGGTGCTGGCGCAGCAGGCCGGCACCTCGATGGAGCAGATCCGTACCGGTGCAACCCAGGTGCTCGGGGCGGTGGCCGACATTTCGTCGGCCCTGCGCGAGCAGGGCGCCGCGAGCACCGAGATTGCCCGCAACGTGGAGCACATCGCCCAGATGGCCGAGCAGAACAGCGCCGCGGTCAGGGATACCGCGGATACGGCCCATCACCTGGAAAGCCTGGCCCAGCAGTTGCGCCAGGATGTGGCCCACTTCCTGATCTGAGCCGGCATCATCCGCAGTGCAAAAAGGCCCTGGAACGCCAGCGTTCCGGGGCCTTGTCACATCAGCGCGCTTTCGAGTTCCTGCCGCCCGAGGGGCGAAGCCATTGCGATGACGTGCTGGTCCGGTTCGAGCATGAATTCCTTGGGCGGGTTGAAGACCACGTCACCGTGGCTGCGCACGGCCAGCAGCACGTAGTTGGGGCTGCGCAGGCGCAGGGTGTCGAGCGCGCGTGGTTCGAAGTGCTGGGGCACTTGCACCTCCTCGAGGCGCAGCTTGAGTTCGGAGCGGAGCATTTCGTCGAGGAAGGACACGACGTGGGGCCGGATCATGCTGGAGGCGATCCGCATTCCGCCGGTGAAATCCGGCGAGATCACGCTGTCGGCACCGGCCTTGCGCAGCTTTTCGGTGTTGCGAACCTCGTGGCAGCGGGCCACGATGCGCACGTTCGGATTGAGCTGCTTGGCGGTGAACACGATCATCAGGTTGCGGCTGTCGTCGCCGGTGACGGCAAAAACGCCCTGGGCATCGTGGATCCCGGCTGAAAGCAGCAGATCGTCGTCGCTGGCGTCGCCTCCGAGGTAAACCAGGCCGGGCAGGCGATCGCGCTGGGCTTCCAGGGCAACTTCGTCGGAATCGATGGCGACGAAATGGCGATGGGTGGTGCTCAGTTCATTGGCCACGTTGCGTCCGACCCGGCCGAAGCCGCAGATGATGTAGTGGCCGTGGAGCTTGCGAATCTGCTTTTCCATGCGACGTCTCCGCAGGGTGAAATCTAGATCGCTTTCGAGGAAGAAAACGGTCAGGCTGGTAAAAAGAAAGGTGACGGCGCCAAAACCCGCCAGCGCGATCATGCCGGCGAAGAAGCGTTCGGCAAAGCCGTCGATCTTCACGACTTCGCCATAGCCGACGGTGGTGACCGTGATGATGGTCATGTAGAAGGCGTCGGACAAATCGGCCTTGTCGCCGCCTGCCATGTAGAAACCCGCCGTGCCGACGGCCAGGAGCGCGAGGAGAAATCCGGCCGCGAAGTAGATGCGCAGGAGAATGCGCGGCAGCTGGCTGTGGCGCCTTGGTGCGTACACCGTTTTTTTGCGCTTGTGCAAATGCAGCACGCGGCACAGCAGCGCGATGAAGTAGGTGATTTTCAAGACTTGCGGTTTCTGCGCTTGCGCCAGTTGTGGATGAGATAGCTGCGCCAGGCGAGACGGGTCAGCAGGTAGCCGGCCAGTGAGAGGCCGGAGGCCAGCGCGACGAGCCCGATGAACAGCGGGCGTCCCAGCCCCGCCATCCATCCGGCCAGGTGTTCGACCCAGACGATGAGACTCGTGTCGCCCCATTCCGGCGGCGCGGTGAAGTGGCCGCTGCCGTTGCCGAGAATCCATTCGCCGATCGAGAACGCCGCGATGTAGAGCGGCACCAGGGTGAGCGGATTGGTGTAAAGGGTGGTGGCCAGTGCCAGCGGCAGGTTGACCCGGAAGGCCAGGCAGCACAGCGCGGCGGCCAGCATCTGGAGCGGGCCGGGAATCAGGCCGCAGAACAGCCCCGCGGCAACGGCGCCGGCCACGGAGTGACGGTTGAGGTGCCACAGGCGGGGGTGGAAAAGGCTTGAGCCAAAAGGTGCCAGCCAGCGGTTGGCGGCGAGCTTCTCATGACTGGGCAGGTAACGCTTGAGCTGTCGTCGCATGGTGGGGGTGGGCGGGCAGGCAGGCCCGGATCCTGGTCTTCAATTCTAACCGACTCCTCCGGCCTTCGCGTTTCCACTACGGTACGGCGGATTTCAGCTAAATTCCGGCGTATGCGAATTATTGTTATGGCATTTGCGGCTGGCATTTTCGTCTGCCAGCTCGGCGCCGCGTTGCCGTCACCTGTGGAGATGGCCGCTGCGCTGGGTGCCGGGCTGGGGTTTGGCGCGTTGGCGTGGGGCGTATCGCGCCGGCCGGCTCCGCGCTGGCGTGGCGTTGCGGCCGTGCTGACGGCGTTGGCGATGGCCGCCACGGGCTGGAGCTACGCGGCCTGGCGGGCCGAGCTGCGCCTCGCCGAGGCCCTGCCGGCCGCATGGGAAGGGCGCGACGTGACCGTGACGGGGGTGGTGGCGTCGCTGCCCCAGGCTCTCGAGCGCGGCCTGCGTTTTGTGCTCGAGGTGGAGGAGAGTGCCGCGCCGCTGCCGCGGACCATTTCGGTGGCCTGGTATTCGGGTTTTCGCGACGAGGAGTCGGCAGCGCTGGCCGATGTCCGTGCCGGCGAGCGCTGGCGCCTCACGGTGCGCCTCAAGCGGCCTCATGGCAACGTCAATCCCCACGGTTTTGACTACGAGGGCTGGCTGCTGGAGCAGGGCATCCGCGCCACCGGCTACGTGCGGCCGGCGGACGACAATGCCCGGCTCGAGGCCAGCGTGCCCGGCGTGATGAACACCGTCCTGCGCCTGCGCGAAGGGGTTCGGGAGCGCTTCAGGCAGGCCTTGCCCGACGCCCCTTACGCCGGTGTGCTGGTTGCGTTGGCGGTGGGCGACCAGCGCGCGATTGCGCCGGAGCTGTGGCGGGTTTTTGCGCGAAGCGGCATTTCGCATCTGGTCGCAATCAGCGGTTTGCACGTCACGATGATCGCCGCCCTTTTCGCTGCGGCGCTTGGCGGGATCTGGCGCCGCAGCCCCTCGCTGGCCCTGCGCTGGCCGGCCCAGCAGGCGGGCGTGGTGGCCGGCTTTGCGACAGCTTTCGTCTATTGCCTGCTGGCCGGCTGGGGCGTGCCGGCCCAGCGCACCCTTTACATGCTGGGCTGCGTGGCGCTGGCCCTGGTCTTGCGTCGCGAGACGGCGCCGAGCCGGGTGCTTGCGCTGGCGCTGGGCGTGGTGCTGGTGCTCGACCCCTGGGCGGTGCTGGCAGCCGGATTCTGGTTGTCTTTCGGGGCGGTTGCGCTGCTTTTTCTGGTGGGGAGCGGACGGCTGGCCAGCGAGGGGCGGCTGAAGGAGGCGCTGCGCACCCAGTGGGCGATCACCCTCGGGCTGGTTCCGGCGCTGCTGGTGCTGTTCCAGCAGTTCTCGCTGGTGTCGCCGCTGGCCAATGCAATCGCGATTCCCCTGGTCAGCTTTGTCGTTACGCCCTTGGCGATCGGCTATGCGATCCTGCCGCTGCAAATGCTTGCCGACCTGGCCCACGGCGCCTTTGCGCTGACCATGCTGCCGGTACAGTGGCTGGCGGATCTGCCCTGGGCCTACTGGCAGCAGGCCGCGCCGCCGCCGCTCCTGGCCGTGCTGGCAAGCCTTGGCTGCATCTGGGCGCTGTTGCCGCGAGGCACGCCGGCGCGCTGGGTGGGGCTGAGCATGCTGGTGCCGCTGGTGGTGTGGACGCCGCCCCGGCCGGCCCCGGGTGAAGCGAAGGTGACCGTCCTCGATGTGGGGCAGGGCCTTGCGGTGCATGTGCAGACCGCCACCCGCGACCTGATCTACGATACCGGCCCGGCTTTCTCGACCGACGCCAACAGCGGCGAGCGCATCCTGCTGCCCTATCTCAAGGCGCTGGGCGTGCGTCGGCTCGATACGCTGATCGTCACCCACCAGGACAACGACCACGCCGGCGGCGCCGAGGCCGTGCTCACCGGCATTCCGGTTGGCGAGGTGTTGAGCTCGCTGCCGCCGAACCACCCGGCCCGGCTGATTGCCGGCACACGTCACCAGGCCTGCGTGGCCGGGCAAGGCTGGGAGTGGGATGGCGTGCGTTTTGCCATGCTGCATCCGGAGGCGCTTGCCGACGGTGCCCGGCCGCGCAAGACCAACGATGCCGCCTGCGTGCTGCGAGTCGAGGCTGCGGGCCGGCGCCTGTTGCTGACCTCCGATATCGAGGCGGTTTCCGAGGCCGGGCTGCTTGCGCGGAATGCGGCCGGCCTGGCCAGCGACGTGCTGGTGGTGCCTCACCACGGCAGCCGGACTTCATCGACACCGGCCTTCATCGACGCGACGCGGCCGCGCTGGGTGATCTTTCCGGTGGGCTACCGCAACCGTTTCCGCCATCCCAATGCCGAGGTGTGGGCGCGCTGGTCGGCCTCCGGCGCCGGTATTCTGCGCACCGATGCCAGCGGGGCGGTGATTGTCAATCTGGACCACGCTGCGCTTCGCGTCGATACCGCCCGCGATCTGGCGCCGCGCTACTGGCACGGCCGCTGAAGGCGGCAGGCCGCCGTCGGGTGCTATGCTTGCCCCACTCTTTTTCGCAGTGTTCCTGACCGACCATGAGCCTCCTCGCCGCCCTCCGCAAGCTCTTTGCCGGTGCGCCTGCCACGCCGCCCGCGCCCAGGTCGCCCGTTCCGGCACCGCTCACCGAAGTTGCCCCCGAACCGGTGGCGCCCGAACCGCGCCTGCGCAGTGTCCAGTGCATCGGTGCCCACGGTTTTCATCGCATGGCCTACACGGAGTGGGGCGATCCCCACAACCCGCGGGTGCTGGTCTGCGTGCACGGCCTGACCCGCAACGGGCGCGATTTCGACGACCTGGCGCGGGCGCTGGCGCCCCACTACCGGGTGGTCTGTCCGGACGTGGCCGGCCGTGGCCGCAGTGGCTGGCTGGCGGTCAAGGACGACTACCAGTTGCCGACCTACGTGGCCGACATGATCACGCTGATCGCACGCCTGGACGTGGAAACGGTGCATTGGGTGGGGACTTCGATGGGCGGCCTGATCGGCATGATCATCGCCAGCATGCCCGACAGCCCGATCCGCCGGCTGGTGCTCAATGACGTGGGGCCGGTGGTGACCGCAGCCTCGTTGAAGCGCATCGGGCAGTACGTCGGCAACGCACCGGTCTTTCCGAGCTACGAGGCCGGTGAATCTTATATCCGTGAGGTGAGTGCGCCGTTTGGCCGGCTGACCGACGCCCAGTGGCGGCATTTGTCCGAAACCTCGCTCAAGGAGGTGGAGGGCGGTTGGGCGATGCGCTACGACCCGGGCATCGGTGAGCCCTTCCGCAAGACGCCCATCCTTGCCGACGTGAATCTGTGGCCCATCTATGAAGCCATTTCCAGCCCGACGCTGGTGATGCGCGGGGCCGAATCCGACCTGCTGCTGCATGAGACGGCGGCCCAAATGGCGACCCGCGGGCCGAAGGCGCGGCTGGTTGAAGTTCCGGATGTGGGCCACGCACCCACCCTCATGAATGCCCACCAGATCGCGCCGATCCGCGACTTCCTGCTGGAGGGGCGCTGATGAGTGGCGCCTGGCTGTCGGTATTTGCGCTGGCGGACTGGATCGCGCTAGCCTGGTTTTTTGCGTGCTGGTCGGGCTATGGCTGGATCGTTGAGCATGGCCCGCTGGGCAGCATGCGCGGGCTGCTCGGGGCGAGTCACCATTTTCGCCTTGAATGGGGCCGGCAACTGCTGCGGCGAGAGAGTCGGGTGGGGGATGCGGCGCTGATCGGCAACCTGATGCAGAGCGTGTCTTTTTATGCCAACACCACGATCTACGTGATCGCCGGCCTGCTGGCCCTGCTCGGCACGATGGACAAGCTGATCGACGCCGCTTCGGATCTGCCTTTCGCCAAGCATGTATCGCGGGACGTCTGGGAGGTGAAGCTCCTGCTGTTGCTCACGGTATTCATCGTGGCCTATTTCAAGTTCACCTGGTCGCTGCGCCAGTTCAACATGCTGTCGCTGCTGGTGGGGGCCGCGCCACCGCCGGGCGAGGGAACGGAAGAATACGTGCAGCGCTTTGCCAAGATCAACGCGCTGTCCGGTGACGAGTTCAACCGCGGCGTCCGGGCCTACTACTTCGGCCTGGCTGCGGTGTTCTGGTTCGTGGACCCGTGGATATTCTCGGCGATCACCACGCTGATCGTGGCGGTGTTATATCGGCGGGATTTCCGCTCCAAGACACTGGCGGCGATGCAGCCCTGAAGGGCCGCTGCCGCGGATTTGCTAATCCTCTTCGAGCTTCACCGAAACCGAGTTGATGCAGTAGCGTAAGCCGGTGGGGGCGGGGCCGTCCTCGAAGACGTGCCCGAGGTGGGCGCCGCAGTTGTGGCACAGCACTTCGGTGCGCACCATGAAGTGGCTGCGGTCTTCGGCTTCTTCGACATTCTCGGGGGCCGAGGCGGCATAAAAGCTCGGCCAGCCGCAGCCGGAGTCGAACTTGTGCTCGGATGAAAACAGTTCGGTGCCGCAGCAGGTGCAACGGTATTGCCCCGCCTCGTGGCAATCCCAGTAACGGCCGGTAAAGGCCCGCTCGGTGCCTTTCTGGCGGGTTACCTGATATTCCTCGGGTGACAGCAGCTCGCGCCATTCGGCGTCGGTTTTTTCGATCTTGCGGGTCATGGCGTTCTCCGGGGGTATTCACTCAACCCAAAACCACCTGAAGGGTCGAAGAAGTCGTGGCGAGCAAAGACCCGAAGTCGCAACGAGTAGCGATGTTGCGAGATCGGGCGGCGCAATGGAAATTTTTCTCGGGCCTTTCAGTGCAGGTGCTTGGGCATCTGCTCGGCCTGCTCTTCAGGCAGCTCGGCATGTACGGCTTCGCCTTCCGGCGACGGGTACATCGGGGCGCCGCAATCGTCGCAGTATTCCATGGGGAATTCGTTGTCCAGCACCAGCACGTCGGCAATGCCGCAGGCGCGCAGGGTGGCTTCGATTTCCGCGAGGGTTTCGCTGCTTTCGTCTTCAGCCCCAAGCAGCGGCCACACCACGCCGTGCACGACTTCGTTCTGCCCGCGCAGCGTGAAGCCGATGCGGAACTCTTCCACCTGGCGCTCGAAGAACGGCGCGACGACGGCACGCAGGCCGGCGGCCGGAGCGTCGAGGGTGGTGGACAGGAAGGCGGCGGAAGCCTGGATGGAGTAGGGGCGGGAGGCCTTGTCGGCTTCGCGGCTGGCTGCGAAATAGGCGTTGGGGAGCACGACTTCGAAGGCGCAGCCGGTGAGCAGCGGGGCGATGCAGGCGCCGCCCTGGGCACGCCACTGTTCGAGGGCCTGTTCGCGAGTGCACTCTTCTTCCTGCCAGCGGAAGATCGGGGCGCCCTTGGGTACGACGACCGCGCCGAGCATGTAGCGGGTGTCGGACAGGAACTGGGCGGTTTCCGGCAGGTTGTCGGTCTTGATGTGCAGATCGGTGTCGTCGCCGGCCGACTTGCCCAGGTGGATCGCGAAGTCGGCGGTGGCACAGTAACCCTGGGGAAGCTGGTCGGGGCTGAACAGGAAGTCGGCCAGCGCCAGCTTGACGCCCTTGGCGAGCACGTGGGCCTTGAGGTGTACGCGCAGGTTGGCCATCACGGCAGCGGCGATCGGCGCGGCCGGGATGCGGTAGCGTGACCAGGCCATCACCGGCGCGGCGATCAGCAGCACGTCGTGCTGGTCGGCGGAATTGAGGGCGCCCTCGGCACGCGACTCGATCATGTCGGCGAGTTCGTCGTAGGCGTGGGGGCTGGTCGTGGAGAGGTGGTCGAGGGCGGTGTTGAAGGCGTCTTCGTCGTCGGCGCGCAGCATGCCATCGACGGCGTCGGCGAGGCGCTGGTCCCAGAAGTGGTCTTCAGCGCGGCTGCTGGAATCGGCCAGGCCGTTGGCGAGCCACAGGAGTTGTTCGGCGTCGCGCGGCAGTCCGCCGCGGCGCCCGAGTCGGTTACGTTTCATCGGGGGCTCTCCTTGTTATATGAGGGTTGGACACGGCATGGGGTCCGGCGATCCCGTGGCCCGGATCTTTGCCTGGCCCGGGATGGCTGCCTGTCAGTAAGACGGCGGGTCGAGGCGTACTTCCTGCAGGATGATGGTGGAGATTTCTTCGATGGACTTGGCGGTGGAGTCGAGCCACTTGATGCCTTCGCGCTTCATCATGCGCTGGGCCGCCTCGATTTCGTGGAGACAGTTCTCCATCGACGCGTAGCGGCTGTTGGGGCGACGTTCCTGGCGGATCTGCGACAGGCGGTCGGGCCCGATGGTGAGGCCGAACAGCTTGCCGCGGTGATGAACCAGCTCAGGCGGGAGTTTGTTGCGTTCGAAATCTTCGGGAATCAGCGGGTAATTGGCCGCCTTGATGCCGAACTGCATGGCCAGGTAAAGGCTGGTCGGCGTCTTGCCGGAACGGCTCACGCCGACGAGGATCACATCCGCCTCTTTCAGGTCGGCGTGGGAGACGCCGTCGTCGTGGGCGAGGGTGAAGTTGATCGCCTCGATGCGGCGCTTGTAGTCCAGGCTGTCGGCGATGCCGTGGAAGCGGCCGGCGGCGTGGGTCGAGCGCTGGCCCAGTTCGCTCTCCAGGGGTTCGATGAACTTCTCGAAGAGGTCGAGAAAGAGGGCGTCCGCTTCGCGCAGGGCGGCTACGGCGTCCGGATCCACCAGCGTATTGAAGACGATGGGGCGCAGGCCGCTTTCGGCGGCTGCATCGCGGATTTTCTGCACACAGTCGCGTGCCTTGTCCGGAGAATCGATAAACGGCTTGCGGTGGTGGCGAAAGCGGGTATCCGGAAACTGGGCCAGAAGACTGTGACCAAGGGTTTCGGCAGTGATGCCGGTGCCGTCGGATACGAAGAAAACGGAGCGGGTCTGAGTCATGAAAGTGTCAACAGGGAAAGGGCGAATTCGCTTGCCCGGCTTGTCGCCGGGCGACGGAACATATTATCCCATTCCGGGCGCAGGGCTGGGCCCGGACGACAACTTGACTCCGGCCCGGTCTGGCGCCGGGGCGTGGCATGGCGCACGCATTAGGATAAACCCTGTATGCGGCACAGCAGCAAAACGACTTACAATACCCGCACCATAAAGATAGATATCTAGCGTTTCTTTTCATTCTCTCCCAGGAAGATTCATACATATGGCCCGTAACGTCATTCCGTTCCAAGAACTGCGCATGACCGACGTTGAGCAGGTTGGCGGCAAGAACGCCTCCCTCGGCGAAATGATCAGCCAGCTGCCCGCCAGCGTGCGCGTTCCCGGTGGTTTTGCCACCACCGCCGCTGCTTACCGCGAGTTCCTGGCCCACCAGGGTTTGGCCGAGCGCATCAGCGCCGCCCTCGAGACCCTGGACGTGGATGACGTCGTTTCCTTGGCCAGGGCCGGTGCCCAGATCCGCCAATGGATCGTCGATACCCCCTTCCCGCCGGCCCTCGAAGCGGAGATCAAGACCGCCTACGAGCAGATGACCGCCGAAGGTGAAGGCAGCTTTGCGGTGCGCTCCTCCGCCACCGCGGAAGACCTGCCCGACGCTTCCTTCGCCGGCCAGCAGGAATCCTTCCTGAACATCCACGGCTACGAAAACATCCTTCACGCCATGAAGGAAGTGTTTGCGTCGCTTTACAACGACCGTGCCATCGCTTACCGCGTACACAAGGGCTTCACCCACGCCGAAGTCGCTTTGTCCGCAGGCGTGCAGCGCATGGTCCGCTCCGACATCGGCGCCTCCGGCGTGATGTTCACGATGGACACCGAATCCGGCTTTGACGGCGTGGTGTTCATCACCGCCTCTTACGGCCTCGGTGAAACCGTCGTGCAGGGCGCGGTCAACCCCGACGAGTTCTATGTTCACAAGGCCACCCTGGCCCAGGGCAAGCCTGCCGTGATCCGCCGTAACCTCGGCTCGAAGATGATCAAGATGGTCTTCTCCGAGAAAAAGGAAGCCGGCAAGTCCACCCGCACCATCGACGTGCCGGAAGCCGAGCGCAATGTGTATTCGCTCACCGACGCCGACGTGCTCGAACTCGGCCGCTACGCGATGATCATCGAGAAGCATTACGGTCGTCCGATGGACATCGAGTGGGGCAAGAGCGGCGACGACGGCAAGCTTTACATCCTTCAGGCCCGCCCGGAAACCGTCAAGAGCCAGCAATCCGGCCACGTCCTTGAAAAGTACCGCCTCAAGCAGTACAGCAAGTCGCTGACCCACGGCCGTGCCATCGGCCAGAAGATCGGTGCCGGCCAGGTTCGCGTCGTCAAGGACGCCTCCGAGATGGATCGCGTGAAGGCCGGCGACGTGCTCGTCACCGACATGACCGACCCGAACTGGGAGCCGGTGATGAAGCGTGCTTCCGCCATTGTCACCAACCGCGGCGGCCGTACCTGCCACGCGGCGATCATTGCCCGCGAGCTGGGCATTCCGGCCATCGTCGGTTGCGGCAACGCCACCGAGGTGCTGGACGAGAACGATGAGGTTACCGTTTCCTGTGCCGAAGGCGACACCGGTTATGTGTACCGCGGCAAGCTCGATTTCGAGATCGTCACCACCGATACCGGCAACCTGCCGGATATTCCGGTGAAAATCATGATGAACGTCGGTAATCCGGAGCTGGCCTTCGAGTTCGCCCAGATCCCGAACGAAGGCGTTGGCCTGGCCCGTCTCGAGTTCGTCATCAACAACATGATCGGCATCCACCCGAAGGCGATCCTCGAAATCGGCCAGGTGCCTGCCAATCTGCGCGCCGAGATCACCCGTCGTTCCCGCGGTTACGCCACGCCCAAGCAGTTCTTCATCGAGAAGCTGGTCGAAGGCGTTGCCACGATTGCTGCCGCCTTCTACCCGAAGCCCGTGATCGTTCGCCTGTCCGACTTCAAGTCGAACGAATACCGCAAGCTGCTTGGCGGCGAAATCTACGAGCCGGAAGAGGAAAACCCCATGCTGGGTTTCCGCGGCGCGTCCCGCTACATTGCCCATAGCTTCCGCGACTGCTTCGAGATGGAATGCGCTGCAATGAAGAAGGTGCGCAACGAGCTGGGTCTCACCAACGTGCAGCTGATGGTTCCCTTCGTGCGTAACGTCGAAGAGGCCAAGGGCGTGGTCGACCTGCTCGCCGAACACGGCCTGAAGCGCGGCGAGAACGATCTCAAGCTCATCATGATGTGCGAGATCCCGTCCAACGCGCTGCTCACCGAGCAGTTCCTCCAGCACTTCGACGGCTACTCCATCGGCTCCAACGACCTGACCCAGCTCACCCTGGGCCTCGATCGCGACTCCGGCCTGGTGGCCCACGCTTTCGACGAACGCGATCCGGCCGTCAAGCAACTGCTGTCGATGGCCATCAACGGCGCCAACAAGCTGGGCAAGTACGTCGGCATCTGCGGCCAGGGCCCCTCGGATCACCCCGATCTGGCCGAGTGGCTGATGGACGAAGGCATCCAGACCATCTCCCTCAACCCGGACACCGTGGTTGATACCTGGCTGCAACTGGCTGCACACAACAAGGGCCGGTAATTCCGCGCTTTAGCTGACGCCAGGAAAGGCCGGCCACCGAAAGGTGAGCCGGCCTTTTTTTTCATGTGAGCCAGTCATGGCCCCGTCACCGCCTTTGGTTCAGAATGCCCTGCGGAGGTAGTGAAATGGACTTCGAATGGTGGCACTGGATTGTGCTGGGTTTTGCGCTGGTGATCGCCGAGCTGGCGGTGCCGGCGTTCTTCATCATCTGGTTCGGGCTGGGCGCGCTGCTGGTGGGGCTGGCCTTGCTGGTGGTGCCGCTGGGGGCAACGGCGCAGGTGGCGCTGTGGGTGGCGGCGTCGCTGGCGATGGTGGTGCTGTGGCTCCGCGTCTTCAAGCGCGGCGATCACAAGACGCTGATCGGGCAGTCGGATGGCGAGACGATCGGCGAGGTCGGTTTGATGACGAAGCCGGCGGCACCGTTTGCGCGGGGAAAGGTGCGCTTCCAGAAGCCCATTCTCGGCTCGGATGAGTGGGAGTGCGTGGTGGATGAGCCGATAGCCCTTGGCGAGAGGGTCAAGGTGGTGTCGGTGGAAGGCAGTTTCCTGAAGGTTCAGAAAGTTTGAGGAGCAGGCAATGAGCGACGCGATGGTGGTTGTGCTGGCGATCCTGGTTTTCGTGGCGGTGACGATCGCCAAGGGGGTGCGCATCGTGCCCCAGGGCGAGGAATGGATCGTGGAGCGGCTGGGCAAGTATTTCGGAACACTGAAGCCGGGCCTCAACATCATCATTCCCTATCTCGACAAGGTGGCCTACAAGCTGGTGACCAAGGACATCATCCTGGATGTGCAGGAGCAGGAAGTGATCACCCGCGATAACGCCGTGATCCTCACCAATGCGATCGCCTTCTTGAAGGTGACCGATCCGGTGAAGGCGGTGTATGGCGTGACCGATTTCTCCGAGGCGATCCGCAACATGATCATGACCACGCTGCGTTCGATCATCGGCGAGATGGAACTGGATGAGGCCCTGTCGAGCCGCGACAAGATCAAGGCGCGCTTGCGCGAGATGATTGCCGACGAGGCGGTGGACTGGGGTCTTACGGTGAAGTCGGTCGAGATCCAGGACATCAAGCCTTCTGCGTCGATGCAGAAGGCGATGGAGCAGCAGGCATCCGCCGAACGGGAGAGAAAGGCCGTGGTGACCCGCGCCGAAGGCGCCAAGCAGGCGGCGATTCTTGAAGCGGAGGCGCGGCTGGAGTCGTCCAAGCGCGACGCCAACGCGCAGGTGATGCTGGCCGAGGCATCGGCGGAGTCGATCCGGCGGGTGACGGCGGCGATCGGCACCGAGACGGCGCCGATGCTCTTTTTGCTTGGCGAGAAATACATCGCGTCACTGGAACGCATGGGGTCGACCGACAACGCGAAAGTGGTTGTATTGCCGGCCGACCTGCAGGAAGCCGTGCGCGGCCTGATCGGCGGCGCGACCCGGCGCTGAACGCAAGCCCGGCGGGGGCTTCGTCATCGGCGCCGGGCCATGTAGGATAGGCCCCCTATGTTTGCCTATATCGTCCGCCGCCTTCTTTACGCGCCGCTGATCCTGATAGGCGTGAATCTGCTTACGTTTGCGCTGTTCTTCGTGGTGAACACACCTGACGACATGGCGCGCATGCAACTGGGTGCCAAGCGTGTGACGCCGGAGGCCATCGAGCGCTGGAAGGTGGAGCGGGGCTACGACAAGCCGCTGCTCTTCAATGCGGGTGCCGAGGGCACCGACACGCTCACCCGAACGATCTTCTTCGAGAAATCCCTGCGCATGTTCGTCTTCGATTTCGGTCGAGCCGACGACGGACGCGACATTGCCAGCGAGATCCAGTCGCGCATGGGGCCGTCACTGGCCATTGCGCTGCCAACCTTCGTGCTCGGGCTGCTGGTTACGGTTTCGTTTGCGCTGCTGCTGGTGTTCTTCCGGGCGAGCTATCTCGATTTTGCCGGCGTGGTGCTGTGCGTGGCGATGATGTCGATTTCCGGGTTGTTCTACATCATCGGCGGGCAGTGGCTGGTGTCGAAGATCTGGCATCTGGTGCCTATTTCGGGCTACGGCGGGGGGCTGGACGCGTCGCGCTTCCTGGTGTTGCCGGTGGTGATCGGGGTGATTGCCGGCATCGGTGGCAGTGCACGCTGGTATCGCACGATTTTCCTGGAAGAAGCCGGCAAGGATTACGTGCGTACGGCCCGTGCCAAGGGCTTGTCCGAGCTGCAGGCGCTGTTCCGGCATGTGCTGAAAAACGCAATGATCCCGATTCTGACCGGCGTGGTGGTGGTGATTCCGTCGCTTTTCATGGGCAGCCTGATCACCGAGTCCTTCTTTGGCATTCCCGGCCTTGGCAGCTACACCATCGATGCGATCAATGCCCAGGATTTTCCGGTGGTGCGGGCGATGGTCTTCATCGGTTCGCTGCTCTACATCGTCGGGCTGATTCTTACCGATCTTTCGTACACGCTGGTTGATCCGCGGGTGAGGCTGGAATGACGGGTATTCAACCGTTGGTCTTATGGACCGATCTGCTGCTCTTCGGCCTTCTTGCCTGCGCGCTGCTGGCTGGCTGGAGCGTCCGCCGCAGCGAACCCATGCGCGCGGCCTGGCGTCGGGTGGGCGAGAGCCGTGTCGGGATGACGTCGCTTACCGTGCTGATGGTTTTTCTGCTGGTCGGCCTGATGGACAGCCTGCATTACCGGGAGCGCCTGGCGCCGGCCGGTGGCGAGCAGCTTGCTGCCGATGACCGGCGGCAACTTTCCACCGAGGTTCGCAGCGCCCTCGATGCACTGGCGGCGCCGCTGCGGACGCGGGTCGAGAAAACCTATTCGGCGCCGCTGGCCTATCAATTGTTCGCCCGGCAGACCGTCGAAGGGCCGGATGGCAGCCAGAAGCGCGAGTTTCCCCGGCTCAAGCATGGCGGGGCCGATTTGAAGTACCCGGAGCAAGAACTGGATGGAGATATCGTCGGGCGGCTCGGAATGGGGCTGGCAGTGGCCGCGGTGGCATGGATGGTCTTTGCGGCGGTGCTGGTCAAGGTGGTTGCCATGTCGCGGCGGGTGCCGGCGGGCGCGGCATGGCGGGCGATCTGGCGCGGCAAGGGCGGGCCGGCCTGGCGGGCCGTGCTGGCGACGCTGGGCGTGCTGCTGCTGCTGATCGGGCCGCTGGCCGCGCTGGCCACCGAATACCACGTGTTCGGCACCGACAAGGTGGGGCAGGATGTGCTCTTCCTGACCCTCAAGAGCATTCGCACGGCGCTGGTCATCGGCACCCTGACAACGCTGGTGACCTTGCCGCTGGCGGTGGCGCTGGGAATCATGGCCGGCTACCTGGGCGGTTGGGTGGATGACCTGATCCAGTACATCTACACCGTGCTCAACTCGATTCCTGGTGTGCTGCTGATTGCCGCGGCGGTGCTGATGATGCAGGTGGTGATCGATACCCATCCCGAGTGGTTTGAAACCGCCGCCGAGCGGGCGGATGCGCGCCTTCTTGCGTTGTGCCTGATCCTCGGCATGACCAGCTGGACAGGCTTGTGCCGTCTCTTGCGTGGCGAAACCCTGAAGCTGCGGGAGCTGGAATACGTGCAGGCGGCACGTGCCTTTGGTGTGTCGACGACCCGTATCCTGGCGCGCCACGTGCTGCCCAACCTGATGCACCTGGTGCTGATTGCGCTGGTGATGGATTTTTCCGGGCTGGTGTTGGCAGAGGCGGTTCTTTCCTATGTGGGCATCGGCGTCGATCCGGGTACGGTAAGTTTTGGCACCATGATCAACGCTGCGCGCATGGAGCTGGCCCGGGAGCCCATGGTCTGGTGGAGCCTGGTTGCGGCCTTCATTTTCATGTTTGTGCTGGTGCTGGCCGCCAACCTGTTTGCCGATGTCGTGCGCGACGCTTTTGATCCGCGGGCAAGCTGAGCGCGCCCAGGGCCGGGCTACGCCCCGCCCGCCGTGGGCAAGAAAACTTGGGGCGGCCCGGCGTTTTCTTCAGAGCGCCTGCCCCGGATGACGCTCAGGCCAGGACCTTGCGCTTTTGCGCCGGCTGTTGCAGCAGGGCGAGCTGGGCCTCCATTTGCCCGGTGATGGTCGACGGATTGGGTACCATTGCCGCATCGACCAGCAGCCCGATCTGGTGGTGCCCGGCGTAGGACACGATGCTCACGGCCAGTCCCAGATCGCCGGACGCCGGGCTCCAGAACATCTGTTCGACGATTTTTGCGCCGCTCAGGTAACGCGGCTCGTGTGATCCCGGAACATGACAGAGGAGGGCACTGCTCTTGGTTGCCAGCAGCTTGAGTGCCTGCAACTGCACGGCACGGGGGGTCTGGCCGATGAGGCTGAAGAGGCCGAGGGCGCGCTGTGCATCGTAGGCTTCGCGGAAAGCCTGCACCCGGCGATGGGTTTCTTCGAGTCGCTCCCGCGGATTTTCGATGCCCACCGGCAGTTCCAGGGGCATCAGCCCGCAGCGGTTGCCAAGGATTTCCTGAGTGTCTTCGCTGCGCAGATTGACGGGCATCAGGGTGCGCAGTTCGATGCCTGCGGTGGGGGCGCCCTGCTGCGTCAGATAATCATGCAGGGCGCCACCCAGACTGGCCAGCAGGACGGCACTGGCCGTTGTTTCGTGGTGTCGGGCGATGACGTCGATGGTGGATTCTGCCAGCGGCACACTCCAGCTCGCATGCTTGACGCCCTGCGGGTGCCCTTTCAAAAAAGTGCGGCTGTCATCGCGCCAGCCGGCGAGTTTGCCGATTTCGATTTCGAGTGCGGTGCTGGCCCGGGCATAGTCGAACACCTGCTGCGGGTAAAACAGCAGGCTCAGATACTTGGCCCAGAAGGCGCCGGACAGCTTGATTCCGTCGGTCACCGCACGGGTGAGCGGTGCGTAGAGCTGGTCGAAAAAATTGGCGTCGGCAGGGCTTGTGGAGGCAGGGCCCGGTTCGACCACGGGGCTGGCGTCGGTGAGTGACTGCAGCACGCGGATCAGGGCGATGCTGTCGGCAATGCACTGGTGCACGCGGGCGATCAGGGCGCTGCCGCCGCGATAGTGGCTCACCAAATGGAGCTGCCACAGAGGGCGGTCAGGGTCGAGAGGGGTTGCGGCAAGCTCGCCGATCAAGGCTTCGAGTGCTGATTTTTCGTCGCCCGGCGAAAGGCTGACCGTGACGATATGGGCGCTCAGGTCCACCTCACCGCTCTCCCAGATTGCGCCGACCGTGTCGCGCAGGACATGCTGGCCGAAACGTTCCATGGGCAGGAGTCGGGCTTTCAGACATTTCGCCAGCGCCGCGGCCTCCAGTGGCGTCTCCAGCACAAGCACGCCAACGACCTGCACCAGGTTGGTGTTCTGTTCGATCTGAAGCCAGGTCATATCCAGGCTACCAAGCCGTTCCAGTGTGCTCATTGGCGTCTCCAGGGAATCTCTGCCTACCGGCGCAGTACCGGTTCATCGACAAGATTCTGCGCCAATTCCTGTTTGGTCGAAAGACGCGGGACGCTTCTGTGATGCTTGCTAAAGATGCATAGCCCAATTGCCGTTACTCAACAAGTGCTTGAGCCAATGCCGACCGCCGGCCGGTTTTTTGAAGTATTTAAAATGAATATATACGCTTCGCCCCCCACTGAAGAACTGCTCGAGTTCCTCGACGACGACGAAGCTGCCGAGCCGCGGTCCAGCTGCAATAAATGGAAGGTGCTGGTCGTCGACGACGACGCCCAAGTTCATCAGGCGACGGCTTTTGCGCTTAACCGCGCGACGGTTTGCGGTCATCAACTCGAACTGCTGCACGCCTACTCGGCGAACGAGGCGCGGGTCTTGCTAGAGGGCCGAACCGACATTGCGGTCATTCTTCTTGATGTCGTGATGGAACGTCACGATGCCGGACTCGGTCTGGTCCGTGTGATCCGCGAGGGTCTCGGGCTGGCAGATGTGCGCATCATCCTGCGTACCGGTCAGCCCGGCTATGCCCCCGAGCTCAGCGTGATCCGCGACTATGACATCAACGACTACCGGACAAAGTCCGAACTGACCCACACCCGCCTGATCACGACCCTGACTGCCGCAATCCGCTCCTACGAGCAGATCTGCGCCATGCATGCCAATCGCCGAGGGCTCGAATTCCTGATCGAAACAGGCAACCCGCTCTTTGTTCCGCGAAGCATGCGCGACTTTGCCGGCGTGGCATTGAAGCACCTGTCCACTCTGCTCGACCATCCGCTTGACGCAGTGTTTTGCGGGCCGATCGATCAGGGAGGGGTGCCTGGTGATCAGGAAGGGCTTGGCGTGCTGGTCGCCACGGGGCGCTACCGCGATTTCACAGGCCAAAGTCTCGACGAGCTCAGCGACCTTCCCCTGTGCAGATCACTCCGGGGCGGGCTGGCGCATCAAGGGCATGCGTTCCATGGAGAAAGTTGTTGCCTTTATCTTGGCAGGGTTCATGGCAAGGAGGCGCTGGTTCATCTCAAACTGCCAATGCCGGTGCATGACCAGACACGGCGAATGATCGAGGCGCTGTGCGTCAATTTGAAAGTCGGTTTTGAAAATGTGATTCTTTTCGAGCGACTGAACTTTTTTGCATACTTCGACCCGCTGACTCGTCTGCCCAACCGCACGCGTTTTCTCGACAGTCTCGATGACCGCCTCAAGACTCTCCACGGCACAGGATGGACGCTCGGTATTATCGACATCGTCCGATTCGCCGAACTCAATGACGCCCTCGGTCATCGCAGTGGCGATCTCCTGCTGGTAGAGGTCACCCACCGTCTTCAGGCCCATGTCGGACCAAACGCACTGGTTGCCCGCGTGGCAGGAGACGCCTTCGGCATCTGCTGGCAGCCGGACGAAAACGGCGCCCGATCCATTCTCGATGTCTTCGCTGCACCGTTTGTCGTGCGCAGCCACTCGATCCCCATGCGAGCCCGTGCGGGCTTCGTCGATGTGGAGCCGGTTTCGGGAGGCGCGGTGGAATTGCTCAAGCGTGCCAACTTGGCTCTTAGTCATGCAAAGCAGGAAGGCGACCAGCACTGGCGCTTTTTTACCAGAGAAATGGAGGCAACTACCCAGAGCCGCGTACAGTTGCTGAACGAGCTCCGTTCCGCGCTCAATTTGGGTAAGGGGCTTGAACTTCACTATCAGCCCCAGGTTTCGCCTCTTGGACAGCAGGTGGTCGGCTGCGAAGCTCTGATCCGCTGGATGAAACCCCACGGCGAAATGGTGGCGCCCGACGTTTTCATTCCTCTGGCCGAATACACCGGCCTGATCGTCGAAATCGGCGACTGGGTATTCGCCGAAGCCTGCCAGCAGATCGTTCGCTGGGACAAGGAAGGGCTGCCGCACTTCCGTGTCGGCATCAACATCTCCGCAGCCCAGTTTCGGGAGCCCGATTTCGTCAGCAAAATTGCTGGTGTAATCGAATCCACGGGCGTGAGTCCGGCGAGGCTTGAGCTCGAAATCACCGAGTCGGTTGCCATGGAGGATCCCGAATCAGTAGCACGCCAGCTGCGCGAACTCAAGTCGCTGGGCTTGCGGGTTGCAGTGGACGATTTTGGATGCGGCTTTTCCTCGTTGGGCAGTCTCAATCGCCTGCCTTTTGATCGCGTCAAGATCGATCGTGCGTTTGTTCGAGAGCTGACCCCGGAAACGTCTCAAGACTGCATCGCTCGAATGATCGTGAAGCTGGCAAAAAGCCTGGGGCTGGAAGTGACCGCCGAAGGCGTTGAAACAGAGGTCCAGGCCAGGCTTCTGGGTGAAATGGGGTGCAAGGAGATGCAGGGCTTTCTCTATGGAAGACCCATGAATGCGGATGCGTTGATGGGGTGGATCACAGCACGAAGCTTGCCCTTGGGAGGCTGCCCTGGCGTCGATGACTGATTCATTTCTCCTAACATCTTGACGCGCCTTGATAGTTCTCTATAATGCGGCCTCTCTTGCTGCAGCGTCTCTGGTGACGGAGCGGGCGGTGAAGGGGTTGAAGCCGAAGGTGTTGTGTTTTTCGGATGTTGCAGCGGGTTTTGCGTGCTGGGTTTGATTTTTTTTGCACGCGGGGCTTGACAGAGGGATTTTGATCTGTAGAATGCGCACCTCTTCGCTGGCGCTAAATTGCAGCGGTTCTTTAAAAAGATGAACAACCGATAGGTGTGGGTGCTCAATTTCGGGGCGCAGTCTGGCGTGCCAGGCTGCATAAAGAAATTGTAGTACTTGCAGAAATCGTCAGATTTCTGGAGTTTTGTGGATTGAACTTAAGAGTTTGATCCTGGCTCAGATTGAACGCTGGCGGCATGCTTTACACATGCAAGTCGAACGGTAACAGGGAGCTTGCTCCGCTGACGAGTGGCGAACGGGTGAGTAATGCATCGGAACGTACCCAGTCGTGGGGGATAACGTAGCGAAAGTTACGCTAATACCGCATACGTCCTGAGGGAGAAAGCGGGGGACCGAAAGGCCTCGCGCGATTGGAGCGGCCGATGTCGGATTAGCTAGTTGGTGGGGTAAAGGCCTACCAAGGCGACGATCCGTAGCGGGTCTGAGAGGATGATCCGCCACACTGGGACTGAGACACGGCCCAGACTCCTACGGAGGCAGCAGTGGGGAATTTTGGACAATGGGGGCAACCCTGATCCAGCCATGCCGCGTGAGTGAAGAAGGCCTTCGGGTTGTAAAGCTCTTTCAGACGGAAAGAAAACGCATCGGTGAATACCCGATGTGGATGACGGTACCGTAAGAAGAAGCACCGGCTAACTACGTGCCAGCAGCCGCGGTAATACGTAGGGTGCGAGCGTTAATCGGAATTACTGGGCGTAAAGCGTGCGCAGGCGGTTATGTAAGACAGATGTGAAATCCCCGGGCTCAACCTGGGAACTGCGTTTGTGACTGCATAACTAGAGTACGGCAGAGGGAGGTGGAATTCCGCGTGTAGCAGTGAAATGCGTAGATATGCGGAGGAACACCGATGGCGAAGGCAGCCTCCTGGGCCAGTACTGACGCTCATGCACGAAAGCGTGGGGAGCAAACAGGATTAGATACCCTGGTAGTCCACGCCCTAAACGATGTCAACTAGTTGTTCGGTGAGGAGACTCATTGAGTAACGCAGCTAACGCGTGAAGTTGACCGCCTGGGGAGTACGGCCGCAAGGTTAAAACTCAAAGGAATTGACGGGGACCCGCACAAGCGGTGGATGATGTGGATTAATTCGATGCAACGCGAAAAACCTTACCTACCCTTGACATGTCAGGAATCCTTGAGAGATTGAGGGTGCCTTCGGGAGCCAGAACACAGGTGCTGCATGGCTGTCGTCAGCTCGTGTCGTGAGATGTTGGGTTAAGTCCCGCAACGAGCGCAACCCTTGTCATTAGTTGCCATCATTAAGTTGGGCACTCTAGTGAGACTGCCGGTGACAAACCGGAGGAAGGTGGGGATGACGTCAAGTCCTCATGGCCCTTATGGGTAGGGCTTCACACGTCATACAATGGTCGGTACAGAGGGTTGCCAAGCCGCGAGGTGGAGCCAATCCCAGAAAGCCGATCGTAGTCCGGATTGAGTCTGCAACTCGACTCCATGAAGTCGGAATCGCTAGTAATCGCAGATCAGCATGCTGCGGTGAATACGTTCCCGGTCTTGTACACCGCCCGTCACACCATGGGAGTGGGGTTTTACCAGAAGTAGGTAGCTTAACCGCAAGGAGGGCGCTTACCACGGTGAGCTTCATGACTGGGGTGAAGTCGTAACAAGGTAGCCGTATCGGAAGGTGCGGCTGGATCACCTCCTTTCTAGAGAAAACCCCGGAATCGAGCATCCACAACCTATCGGTTGTTTTTTAAAGAACAGTAAGAGGTCAGGCGTCAGCGTTCGGAAAGTGAAGCGTGAGCTGTCTTTCTGGACACTGAGCGGGTCCTCGTACAAGTACGGGGGTCAGTAGCTCAGTCGGTTAGAGCACCGTCTTGATAAGGCGGGGGTCGTAGGTTCGATTCCTACCTGACCCACCAGCGTATCCGAGGGGGGCATAGCTCAGCTGGGAGAGCACCGGCTTTGCAAGCCGGGGGTCGTCGGTTCGATCCCGACTGCCTCCACCAGAGAGATCAGAAGGAAGCGGATTCAAGAACATGAGTGTGCTGTGTTCTGGTTTTTACCAGTAAGACTGTTCGATCTTTAACAAATTGGAAGAAGTGTGTCGTCTCTGTTGATGAGACAGGGGCTGCATGGGTTGTGTGATTGCATTTTTAGCATCATCGCTGGCTTTGAACCAGCACGGTGGTGATGCGCACAAACGCGAGTTCGCCTAGAGCGGCGTACTTTGGGGCAACCCAGAGTGCAAGGTTATAGGATCAAGCGAAGAAGTGCATGTGGTGGATGCCTTGGCGATCACAGGCGATGAAGGACGTGCAAGCCTGCGAAAAGCGGGGGGGAGCTGGCAATGGAGCTTTGATCACCAGATATCCGAATGGGGAAACCCACCCGCAAGGGTATCCCATCCTGAATACATAGGGATGTGGAGGCGAACCGGGAGAACTGAAACATCTAAGTACCCCGAGGAAAGGAAATCAACCGAGATTCCCCAAGTAGTGGCGAGCGAACGGGGGATGAGCCTGCACGACTAAACCGATTACTTAGCAGAACAGTCTGGAAAGGCTGGCGATAGTGGGTGATAGCCCCGTATGCGAAAACTAGTGGGCGGGTCTGAGCGTGCGACAAGTAGGGCGGGACACGAGAAATCCTGTCTGAAGATGGGGGACCATCCTCCAAGGCTAAATACTCGTGATCGACCGATAGTGAACCAGTACCGTGAGGGAAAGGCGAAAAGAACCCCGGGAGGAGTGAAATAGATCCTGAAACCGCATGCATACAAACAGTGGGAGCCTCCTTTGTGGGGTGACTGCGTACCTTTTGTATAATGGGTCAGCGACTTACGTTCAGTAGCAAGCTTAACCGGATAGGGAGGCGTAGCGAAAGCGAGTCTGATAAGGGCGACATAGTTGCTGGGCGTGAACCGAAACCAAGTGATCTATCCATGGCCAGGATGAAGGTGCGGTAACACGCACTGGAGGTCCGAACCCACTAATGTTGAAAAATTAGGGGATGAGCTGTGGATAGGGGTGAAAGGCTAAACAAACTTGGAAATAGCTGGTTCTCCCCGAAAACTATTTAGGTAGTGCCTCGTGCGGACACTTCCGGGGGTAGAGCACTGTAATCGTTGAGGGGGTCATTGCGATCTACCTCGCGATAGCAAACTCCGAATACCGGAAAGTGATACACGGGAGACAGACAGCGGGTGCTAACGTCCGTTGTCAAGAGGGAAACAACCCAGACCGCCAGCTAAGGTCCCAAATCCATGGCTAAGTGGAAAACGAGGTGGGAAGGCATAGACAGCTAGGAGGTTGGCTTAGAAGCAGCCACCCTTTAAAGAAAGCGTAATAGCTCACTAGTCGAGTCGTCCTGCGCGGAAGATGTAACGGGGCTCAAGCCATGAACCGAAGCTGCGGATGCATTTTATGCATGGTAGGGGAGCGTTCTGTAAGTCTGTGAAGGTGTCTTGTAAAGGATGCTGGAGATATCAGAAGTGCGAATGCTGACATGAGTAGCGATAAAGGGTGTGAAAAACACCCTCGCCGAAAGCCAGGTTTCCTGCGCAACGTTCATCGGCGCAGGGTGAGTCAGCCCCTAAGGCGAGGCAGAAATGCGTAGTCGATGGGAAACAGGTCAATATTCCTGTACCGCTCTATGATGCGATGGGGGGACGGAGAAGGTTAGGTTAGCCATCTGTTGGAATAGGTGGTTTAAGCGTGTAGGCGTGCTCTTTAGGCAAATCCGGAGAGCTAAGCTGAGGCGTGATGACGAGCGCTCTTTGAGTGCGAAGTAACTGATACCCTGCTTCCAGGAAAAGCCTCTAAGCTTCAGTCGTAGAGTGACCGTACCGCAAACCGACACAGGTGGGCAGGTAGAAGATACTAAGGCGCTTGAGAGAACTCAGGAGAAGGAACTCGGCAAATTGATACCGTAACTTCGGGAGAAGGTATGCCCCGTTAGCTTGTAGGAGCACATCCGAAGGGCGAAGGGGCCGCAGAGAATCGGTGGCTGCGACTGTTTATTAAAACACAGCACTCTGCAAACACGAAAGTGGACGTATAGGGTGTGACGCCTGCCCGGTGCCGGAAGGTTAAGTGATGGGGTGCAAGCTCTTGATCGAAGCCCCGGTAAACGGCGGCCGTAACTATAACGGTCCTAAGGTAGCGAAATTCCTTGTCGGGTAAGTTCCGACCTGCACGAATGGCGTAACGATGGCCACACTGTCTCCTCCTGAGACTCAGCGAAGTTGAAGTGTTTGTGAAGATGCAATCTCCCCGCGGCTAGACGGAAAGACCCCATGAACCTTTACTGTAGCTTTGCATTGGACTTTGACGGGACTTGTGTAGGATAGGTGGGAGGCATTGAGACCGGGACGCTAGTTCTGGTGGAGCCGACCTTGAAATACCACCCTGGTGTCGTTGAGGTTCTAACCCAGGTCTGTGAATCCAGATCGGGGACCGTGCATGGTGGGCAGTTTGACTGGGGCGGTCTCCTCCCAAAGGTAACGGAGGAGTACGAAGGTCTTCTAGGTACGGTCGGACATCGTACTGATAGTGCAATGGCAAAGAAGGCTTGACTGCGAGACCGACAAGTCGAGCAGGTGCGAAAGCAGGTCATAGTGATCCGGTGGTTCTGTATGGAAGGGCCATCGCTCAACGGATAAAAGGTACTCTGGGGATAACAGGCTGATTCCGCCCAAGAGTTCACATCGACGGCGGAGTTTGGCACCTCGATGTCGGCTCATCACATCCTGGGGCTGTAGCCGGTCCCAAGGGTATGGCTGTTCGCCATTTAAAGTGGTACGTGAGCTGGGTTTAAAACGTCGTGAGACAGTTTGGTCCCTATCTGCCGTGGGCGCTGGATATTTGAGGGGGCCTGCTCCTAGTACGAGAGGACCGGAGTGGACGAATCTCTGGTGTACCGGTTGTGACGCCAGTCGCATCGCCGGGTAGCTAAATTCGGAAGAGATAACCGCTGAAAGCATCTAAGCGGGAAACTCGCCTCGAGATGAGATATCCCTGGGAACTTGATTCCCTAAAGGGTCGTTCGAGACCACGACGTTGATAGGCTGGGTGTGGAAGCGCAGTAATGCGTTAAGCTAACCAGTACTAATTGCCCGTGAGGCTTGATCCTATAACCTTGCAATGCCCGCAAGTAAAACACAGGCGGACCGCGTAAAAAAACGCTCTCACACACCCCAATGCAGCAACGCAGAACGCAGCGCACTAAAACACGCGCACCTAAAACACGCGCTTAAAACACTTCTTCCCTTTGACGTTCTTCGGGTCACCCCCGAGCAACGGCACAAGTTACAGTCTGACGACCATAGCGTCTTGGAACCACCCCTTCCCATCCCGAACAGGACCGTGAAACGAGACCGCGCCAATGATAGTGCACCCGCGTGCGTGAAAGTAGGTCATCGTCAGACTCCCCCCCCGGGCCCGCCGGAGCCCCGGGGGGGGGGGGGCCCCCCCCGCCCGCGGGGGGGGGGGGGGGGGGGGGGGGGGGGCCGGGGGGGGGGGAGGCCCCCCCCCCCCCCCCGGGGGGGGGGGGGGCGGGGGGGGGGGGGGGGGGGGTTTTTGGGGGGGGGGGGGGGGGGGGGGGCGGGGAGAGGGGGATGGCGGGGGGGGGGCCGGCGGGGCCGGGGGGGGGGGGGGGGGGGGGGGGGGGGGGGGGGGGGGGGGGGGGGGGGCGGGCCCCGGGGGGGGGGGGGGGGGGGGGGGGGGGGGGGGGGGGGGGGGGGCCGGGGGGGGGGGCCGGGGGCGACCGGGGGGGGGGGGGGGGGGGGGGGGGGGGGGGGGCCCGGGGGGCGGGGGGGGGGCCGGGGGGGGGGGGGGGGGGGGGGGGCGCCCGGGGGGGGGCGGGGCGGGGGGGGGGGGGCGGGGGGGGCGGGGGGGGGGGGGGCGGCGCGGGGCGGGGGGGGAGGGGGAGGGGGGGGGGGGGGGCGGGGCCGCCTGTTCGTTTTTGATTCCTGCTTTCCCCCCCCCCCCCGGCGGCGTCACCCCCTCAGGCTTATTAGCCTCAGGGGGTGAGATCGTTTACAAAAACCCTATTGTCGAAGGCGCCGTACGCCGCGAACATCTCGTAATTGCTTCGGTGGTTCGGACAGCCACCGTTTTGTACGTTCATAAAGCCGAATATGGCTCGCGGACCCGCGCGTTTATTTTGAGGAGCAGGGTATGGCATTGCGAATAGCGATAAACGGTTATGGGCGAATCGGACGTTGCTTCCTGCGTGCCTTGGTTGTGTCCCCGTTGCGGAGCAAGTTCACGGTGGTGGCCATCAACGAACCGGCCGATCTGGAGAGCATGGCTTACTTGACTCGTTTCGATTCTACCCACGGATGTTTTCCGGGAGTGGTTGAGGTTGGCGATGGCTGCCTGCGTATCGATGGAGCTGACATTCCTGTTTTCCATGTGAGTACCCCGGGCGGTGTTGACTGGGCGTCGCTGGGGGTGGATCTCTTGATCGAGGCCTCGGGGCAGTACAGTTGTCGCCATGAACTCGAGGCATTTCTCGATGCCGGTTGTTGCCGTGTGTTGCTCTCCCATCCCGGCCTGAGTGCTGCGGACGTGGATCAGACGATCGTCTTCGGCATGAACCATCATCTGCTTAAGGGCGATGAGCGGATTGTCTCGGCTGCGTCATGCACAACGAATGCGATCGTGCCCGTGCTGGCGATGCTGGATGAGGCTTACGGTCTTGATCACGCCTTGCTGACAACGCTGCATTCGGTGATGAACGATCAGCCGCTGATCGATGGGTATCATCACTCGGATCTCCATCGCACCCGCTCTGCGATGCAGTCGATGATTCCGGTGTCGACCGGGCTGGCGCGTGGTGTTGTGCGCTTGTTGCCGGAGCTGGCTGGCCGCGTCGAAGCAAAGGCGATCCGTGTGCCCGTCGTCAACGTATCGGCTATCGACCTCGTCGTTACGCTTTGCCGGCAGACGAGCGTGGAAGAAGTGAACGCCTTGTTGCGTGCCGCCGCCGATGGTCACGATTCGGGACGAATATCATACACGGCTGCGCCCCATGCGTCTATCGACTTTAATCACAGCGTGCACTCGGCAATTGTTGATGCCGGGCAGACCCGGATGAGCGGCGGGCGCTTGCTCAACCTGTTGATCTGGTTTGATAACGAGTGGGGTTTTGCAAACCGGATGCTGGATGTCGCTGCTTTTTGGGGAGAACGAGTGCGCTGATTCCAGGCGAGGCTGCCAGCCAGCAGCATGTCCCGAAATGCCTGGCAACTCCCTTGTCTGACCGATGGTGAGCCTGGCGACGTGGGTCTGCAGTGTCGCCAGGCTTCGAATGAGAGGCTTTTCGGGTGCCTCGCTCAAGTATTGCAGGGATGGCCCTTGTCGTGTCGCTACCTGACGGCTCTCTATTTGGAACAGGGATGAATGAGAGCAGTGCTGTCGGCTACTTGCAGACGAGTTCTTGTTTGAAGGGGTAAATCGGTCTGAGGCGGGTACGCCTCAAGCCTGCTAGCGCGGTCACTCGGCCGATGAGCCGCGCTTTGCCGATAAGAATGCGAAGTTCAACCGCGACGCATGGCGTCGTAGAATTCTCCGTTGTTCTTGGTGGCCTTGATCTTGTCGAGGAGGAATTCCATCGCATCGATGTCATCCATGCCGTAAAGAAGTTTACGCAACACCCAGACTTTCTGGAGGATGTCGGACTTGAGGAGGAGTTCTTCGCGGCGGGTGCCTGAACGATTGACGTTGATGGCTGGGTAGACACGTTTCTCCGCCATTCGGCGATCGAGGTGGATCTCCATGTTGCCGGTGCCCTTGAACTCCTCGTAGATCACATCATCCATCCGGCTGCCTGTATCGATGAGGGCGGTGGCTATGATGGTCAGCGAGCCGCCTTCCTCGATATTTCGGGCAGCACCGAAGAAACGCTTGGGCTTTTGCAGGGCGTTAGCGTCCACGCCGCCAGTCAGAACCTTGCCGGAGGCAGGGACTACCGTGTTGTAGGCGCGGGCCAGGCGGGTCAGAGAGTCGAGCAGGATGACCACATCCTTTTTGTGCTCAACGAGGCGCTTGGCTTTCTCGATGACCATTTCGGCAACCTGTACGTGTCGGATGGCCGGCTCGTCGAAGGTTGAGGCAACGACTTCACCCTTTACCGAGCGTTGCATTTCGGTGACTTCTTCGGGGCGTTCGTCGATCAGCAATACGATCACGACCACGTCCGGGTGGTTGGAGGTGATCGAGTGGGCGATGTGCTGGAGCATCACTGTCTTGCCGCTTTTCGGCGGAGCCACCAGCAGCCCACGCTGGCCCTTGCCGATAGGGGCAATCATGTCGATGACCCGCGAGGTGATGTTTTCCTCGCCGCGTATGTCCCGTTCCAGTTTGAGGCACTGGTTTGGGTGAAGCGGGGTGAGGTTCTCAAACAGAATCTTGTGCTTGGCGGCTTCCGGAGGTTCCAGATTGACCTTGTCCACCTTTACCAGCGCGAAGTAGCGCTCGCCATCCTTGGGGGTGCGAATTTCGCCCTCGACGGTGTCGCCGGTGTGAAGGTTGAAACGCCGGATCTGACTGGGCGAGACATAGATGTCGTCGGTGCCCGCCAGGTATGAGGTGTCGGGCGAGCGCAGGAAGCCGAAGCCGTCCGGAAGTATTTCCATGACGCCGTCGCCGTAGATGGGCTCGCCCTTCTTTGCGCGGTTCTTCAGCAGCGCGAAGACCAGTTCCTGTTTGCGCAGGCGGTTGGCGCCTTCGATTTCGTTGGCGATGGCCATTTCGAGCAATTGGCCGACGTGGAGAGACTTGAGCTCCGAGAGTTGCATGGCAGGCAGCGGTGGGGGAGAGGGGAAGGAAAAGGAGAGGAGTGGGCTGCGGCGGATTCGCCACAGCGAGTACAGCAGCAAAAGTGCTCGGACTGTACAAGCGATGCCAAGGTTATCGGCTGGATGACCTCGGCGTTGCTAACGACTAGCTTTACTCAATCTAACCTGCTCACAGGTGGCTGTCAATGAAGGCGGCCAACTGGGACTTGGAGAGGGCGCCAACCTTGGTCGCCTCGATGTTGCCGCCCTTGAACAGCATCAGGGTGGGGATGCCACGAATTCCGTATTTGGCGGGGGTTTCCTGGTTTTCGTCGATGTTCAGCTTGGCGACCTTGAGTTTTCCATTGTATTCCTTCGCTACGTCATCGAGGATCGGTGCAATCATTTTGCAGGGACCGCACCATTCAGCCCAGTAGTCGACCAATACAGGGCTAGTGGATTGCAGAACTTCGGCTTCGAAGTTCGCATCGGTGACGTAATGGATATGTTCGCTCATGGTTCCTCGCAGATTCAATGGGATATTTGTGGGTATTGCCGGGAAGGGAAGGACAGCTCCAGAGTGGCCAGAGCTGCAAAGTCCGTGCAATCAGATGCTGGTACCAGAATCCTAGCGAATATTCTCCTGCAAGAAAAGTGCTTTTCTCGCCAACGAATTCAATTTGTGGTAGCGATGTTACAGATTGAAGCGGCTTCCAGGGCCCATGCCCGACGTTGGCGCAGGGCCTGTTTTTGGGCGGGGCATGGGGTATATTTCAGGGGTACGAAAATTTTTCAGTCCGCTGTGGATACACGCGCCCGTGGGCGGCCGTCAGCACAAAGACCAGGAGTTGTCCCATGACCTATGTCGTCACCGAAAATTGCATCCGCTGCAAGTACACCGACTGCGTCGATGTATGCCCGGTCGATTGTTTCCGCGAAGGCCCCAACTTTCTGGTGATCGACCCGGATGAGTGCATCGATTGCACCCTGTGCGTTGCGGAATGCCCGGCCGAGGCTATTTTTGCCGAGGATGATGTGCCGTCCGACCAGCAAGCCTTCATCGCGTTGAACGCTGAGCTGGCAGTCAAGTGGACGCCCATCGTCGAACGCAAGGAGCCGCCAGCCGATGCCGATGACTGGCGTGGCGTAAAGGACAAGCTCAAGCTGCTCGAGCGCTGACCGGTCGCTTGCGACTGGCCAGCTCGGGGGCATGATGATCCATCCCCACTCGCCAGGGGAGGCGTCGACGCTTGGCGCAAGCTCGGGTAAGCCCTTATTCCTGGAGGCTTCTCTCCGAGTGGGCAATCGAATACCATCAAAAGCTGAGTTGAATCGGGCGATTAGACGCCATCCAAAGGAAAAAAAATGCTGGTTAGTGAAATTCTGGCGATCAAGGGCAAGGTTCTCTTTACGGTTTCGTCTACCAAGACCCTTGCCGAAGCCGTTGCTGTGATGACCGAGCAGGACGTCGGCTCGCTGGTTGTTTTTGACAAGGGAAGCATGGTCGGCATGATGACCTTCCGGGAGGTGCTTCTGGCAACCCAGAAGGCGGGAGCCGAATGGCAAGCGATGCCGGTCGGGGAGGCCATGCTCAAGAATCCGGTGGCTGCCGCGCTGAATATGGAGATGGACGAACTGCGCCGGCTGATGGTTGATCATCACCAGCGTTACCTTCCAGTGATGGACGGCACGACGCTGATGGGTGTTGTGTCTTTTCACGATGTGGCAAAGGCGGTGCTCGAAGAGCAGAGCTTTGAGAACCGCATGTTGAAAAACTACATCCGTAACTGGCCGGCGGAGGAGGGCAAGGCCTGACCCGTGCAGGGGTGACGTAAATGCACTGAAGCTGTAGCGGGCTGCGCTGCGCAGGGGGGCGACGCAGCCTGATAACAAGGCGTATGAACGCCAGTCGAAAAGTATGTTGGAAAGCGGTGCATCAGGGCGCCGGTCTGCCTGGGGAGGGCAGGGTTCCAGCCGGACAGGGCTGCTTGGCAGCACTCGAGAATCCGGTTGGGCCTGTATACCAACTACAAAGGAGACAACATGGACAAGATTTGGCTGAAAAGCTATCCCCCTGGCGTGCCTGCCGAGATCGATACTGGCGAGTTTTCCTCGTTGGCCGATCTCTTTGACAAGGGCGTCCGCAAGTTCGCCGGGCAGACGGCTTATGTCTGCATGGGTAAATCCATTACTTACGAAGAGCTTGAGGAGTTTTCGCGCCAGTTTGCCGGTTACCTGCAAGGTGAACTCGGGCTTGCGAAAGGTGCGCGCGTTGCCCTGATGATGCCCAACTGCCTGCAGTATCCGGTCGCGATGTTCGGAATCCTGCGGATTGGCTGTACGGTGGTCAACGTTAATCCCCTTTATACCGCCCGTGAGCTTGAGCACCAGCTTTCTGATGCAGGCTGCGAAGCGATCGTCATCGTCGAGAACTTCGCCCACACATTGCAGGAAGTGATGACCGCCACGTCCTCGCTGAAACACGTGGTGGTTACCGGGCTGGGTGACATGCTTGGTTTTCCCAAGTCATTGCTGGTCAATTTTGTCGTCCGGCATGTGAAAAAAATGGTGCCGGCTTGGAGTATTCCCGGTTCCGTGGCGTTCCGCGAAGCGCTTGATCTCGGCGCGGCGCATCCGCTAAGGCCTGTAGTAATCACCCATGACGATCTGGCCTATCTGCAATACACCGGCGGAACAACTGGTGTGGCCAAGGGGGCGATGCTGACCCATGGCAATATCGTGGCGAATCTGCAGCAGGCGCATGCATGGATCAGCCCCTATGTGCGGGAAGGTGTGGAGATCATTATTACCGCCTTGCCGCTGTATCACATTTTTTCGCTGACGGCGAACTGTCTGACCTTCTTCAAGATCGGCGCGACCAACGTGCTGATCACCAATCCGCGGGACATCCCCGGCTTTGTTGCCGAATTGGGCAAGTACCCTTTTACGGTCATTACCGGTGTCAACACACTTTTCAATGCGCTGCTCAACAACCCCGATTTTGCAAAGCTGGATTTTTCGACTCTGAAAGTTGCTCTCGGTGGCGGTATGGCGGTGCAGCAGGCGGTTGCCGAGCGCTGGAAAAAAGTCAGCGGGAAGCCCCTTTCGGAAGCCTACGGGCTCACCGAAACCTCTCCTGCGGTATGCATCAATCCGCTGGATCTCCCCGAGTTCAACCACTCCATCGGCTTGCCGATCTCGTCCACCGACATCAGCTTGCGCGACGATGACGGCTACGAAGTTGCCCAGGGTATGTCCGGCGAGCTTTGCGTACGTGGTCCCCAGGTGATGAAGGGTTACTACAGGCGACCGGAGGACACAGCCCGGGCTTTCACCCACGACGGTTACCTGCGTACCGGGGATGTGGCGACCATCGATGCGGACGGCTTTGTGCGCATCGTCGACCGCAAAAAGGACATGATCCTGGTGTCCGGCTTCAACGTTTATCCGAACGAGGTGGAAGACGTTGTGGCTGCTCATCCGGGCGTGATGGAGGTGGCTGCGGTGGGCGTGCCGGACGAGCATTCTGGCGAGGCGGTGAAAATATTTGTCGTCCGGAAGGATCCGAAACTGACCGCCGAGGCGCTGATTGCACATTGCAGGGCCGGACTGACCGGCTACAAGGTGCCGAGGTTTGTTGAGTTCAGGGACGAGCTGCCCAAGAGCAATGTGGGCAAAATCCTGCGCCGTGTGCTGCGTGACGCCTCTGGCAATGCTTGAGGTTTTGTGCGGAAGCGGCTGGTGCAGTGCAAAAATCACTTGTGTTTTCGGGGCGGTGTGAGAATAATTCGCAGGTAGTCCTGTACATGACTTAGTGACCCCATGACCCGAATTGCGAGATTCCTGCCTGTCGACGTCGTAGTAGTACGCGTAGTAAGCGTAGGTAAGCGCGCGTCGTAAGGGTCCCAGGTAGTCGTTAAAGAATTCAGACCCCCGCCGGCGCGCAACCGGCGGGGGTTTTGTCTTTTGTTGCGCCCCGGCCCGGACTGCACTGCGGCTCCCCAGCCCCTAGGAGAAATTCGATGATGCAAATGACTGGAGCAGAGCTGATTGTGAAGCTGCTCGAACGGCAAGATATCCGCACGATCGCCGGTGTTCCCGGCGGTGCGGCCTTGCCGATGTATGACGCTCTGTCCAAGAGCGAGCAGATCCACCACGTCCTGTGTCGTCATGAGCAGGGCGCCGGCTTCATCGCCCAGGGTATGGCCCGGGTGTCCGGCCGGCCCGAAGTCTGTCTGGCCTCCAGTGGCCCCGGCGCGACCAACCTGGTGACGGCCATCGCTGATGCCAAGCTCGACTCGATTCCGATGATCGCCCTGACTGGCCAGGTTCCGCTGTCAATGATCGGCACCGACGCCTTCCAGGAGGTCGATACCTACGGCCTGACGATTCCGATCACCAAGCACAACTTTTTGGTCCGCTCGGCCAAGGATCTGCTTGACGTCGTTCCGGCGGCCTTCCGCATTGCCATGTCCGACCGGCCCGGCCCGGTGCTCATCGATGTGCCGAAGGACGTCCAGAACCAGATGGTCAGCTTCGAGGAATACCCCGACGTCGTGGTGCCCGATGCCGCTCCGAGTTTCGACATCGCTGCGGTTGAGGAAGCGGCGAAGCTGATCGAAGCCGCCGAGCGTCCGGTGCTTTACCTGGGCGGCGGCGTGATCCACTCCGGCGCCGCGCACATGGCGGTCACGCTGGCCGAGCAGGCTTCGCTGCCCACCACCATGACGCTGATGGCCCTCGGCGCAATGCCGATGGATCACCCGCTGTCCCTCGGCATGCTGGGCATGCACGGCGCCCGCTACACCAACTATGTGCTTGAAGAGGCCGACCTGCTGATTTGCGTCGGCGCCCGTTTCGACGATCGCGCCATCGGCAAGACGGCCGAGTTCTGTCCGAACGCCAGGATCATCCACATCGACATCGATCGGTCCGAGCTGCACAAGGTGAAGGACGCCCACGTTGCCATCGCCGGCGATGTGGGGCAGGTGCTCTCCGAGCTGCTGCCGCGAGTCAAGCCCCAGCTGCGCAAGCGCTGGCTGTCCCATGTCGAAAGCCTGAAGGGCCGCTTCCCGCTGGCCATGCCGGGCGTCGACAATCCCCGCTCGCCCTATGGCCTCATTCATGCGGTGGCCAACTGTCTCGACGACAGTGCGATCATCACCAGCGATGTCGGCCAGCACCAGATGTGGGTGGCCCAGGCCTACCCGTTCCGCCGCTCCCGCCAGTGGCTCAACTCGGGCGGCCTCGGCACGATGGGTTTTGGCTTTCCGGCTGCCATTGGCGCCGCGCTGGCTGCACCGGATCGCACCGTGGTGTGCTTCTCGGGTGACGGCAGCCTCAAGATGAACATCCAGGAAATGGCCACCGCTGCCCAGGAAGACGTCAACGTCAAGATCGTCCTCTTCAACAACCAGTCCCTTGGCTTGGTGCATCAACAGCAGAGCATGTTCTACGGCAAGCGCATCATGGCTTCCCGTTACGAGCGGCCCACTGATTTCCTGAAGATCGCCGAAGGCTTCGGCATGCGTGCAGTGGATCTCGATCCGGCTCCGAACCCGCGGGCAACCCTGGCCGAAGCCCTCACTACGCCGGGCCCCTGCCTGATCCATGCGACGATCGATCCGAACGAATTCGTCTACCCGATGGTGCCGCCGGGCGCCGCCAATTCCGAGATGATCGGCTGAGCCCGAGGAGACAACACGATGTCCGAACAGAACACTTCTGCCACCAAACCGCTGTCCGAGTTTATTCCCGAGGTGCCCGAGCACAACGGCTTCCACAAGGTTGTGCTGGAACTCGGCGTTGCCAACCACCCGGGTGTGATGAGCCACATCTGCGGTCTGTTTGCCCGGCGCGCCTTCAACGTTGAAGGCATCCTGTGCATGCCGGTTGGTACAGGCAGCACCAGCCGGATCTGGCTGCTGGTCTTTGAAGACCAGCGCCTCGAGAAGATGATCAAGCAAGTTGAAAAGCTTGAGGATGTCCTCTACGTGAATAAGCACGCTGGCGAGCATCCGGTTTTCGGTCGTCTCGACGAGTTCTTCCAGTAAGTCTGCAATACCTGCGCTGCCGGCCCCGAGCCGGCGGCGTGCTAGACTTCTCCGCCAGTCTGGCAGTCCAATTCCTAATTCACGTCTTCGCGAGTTCCCCATGTCCGGTAATACGCTCGGCACGCTTTTTTGCGTCACCTCCTTCGGCGAATCCCACGGTCCCGCCATCGGTTGCGTGGTGGACGGCTGCCCGCCGGGCTTGGCAATCAGCGAGGCCGACATCCAGGCAGAGCTTGATCGGCGCAAGCCCGGCACCTCTCGTCACGTCACCCAGCGGCGCGAGCCGGACACCGTCGAGATCCTCTCCGGTGTTTTCGAGGGCGTGACCACCGGAACTCCGATTTCCTTGCTGATCCGCAACCAGGACCAGCGCTCCAAAGACTACGGCAACATTGCCGAAAGCTTCCGGCCCGGACACGCCGACTACGCCTACTGGCAGAAATACGGCATCCGCGACTACCGTGGTGGTGGCCGCTCTTCTGCCCGCGAAACCGCCGTGCGCGTGGCTGCCGGAGCGATCGCCCGCAAGTGGCTGTTCGAGCGTTTCGGTATCGTGATTCGCGGCTATATGGCCCAACTCGGGCCGATCGAGATTCCCTTTGCCGCGTGGGACGAGGTCGACAGCAACAGCTTTTTTGCACCTAACCAGGCCATCGTGCCGAAGCTCGAGAGCTACATGGATGAACTGCGGAAGTCCGGTGATTCGGTTGGCGCGCGAATTAACGTGATGGCCACCGGCGTGCCGGTGGGCTGGGGCGAACCGGTGTACGACCGCCTCGACGCTGATATCGCCTACGCCATGATGAGCATCAACGCGGTGAAAGGCGTTGAGATCGGCGCGGGTTTCGCCAGCGTCTCCCAGCTTGGAACCGACCATTCCGACGAAATGTCGCCGGAAGGCTTTTTGTCCAACAATGCTGGTGGCGTGCTTGGCGGCATTTCCACTGGTCAGGACATCACTGTCAGCATGGCGATCAAGCCCACCGCAAGCACGCGCCTTGATCGCCATACCATCGACAAGGCCGGCAATCCGGTCGTCGTCAATACCCACGGCCGCCATGATCCCTGTGTCGGCATCCGTGCCACGCCGATTGCCGAAGCCATGCTGGCCATTGTGCTGATTGACCATGCCCTGCGCCATCGCGCCCAGAACGGCGACGTCGTCTGTTCGACTCCGCAGGTCGCGGGGCTGGCGCCGTCTGGTGTGCAGGCTGTGCCGTCGCCTACCTCGCGAAATTGACCCCGGTCAACTTTCGGCCGATTTCAGAGGTGTAAAGTAGTTCGTACGACATTTCAGTCTTCAATACGAGCCGGGAGGTAATGCATGGAGCAACACGATCTGAACCACGAATTCCCCGAATACCGCGAGCAGATTCATGTACTTAAAATGTCCAACGGACACTTCGCACGGCTTTTTGATGAATACCACGACGTAAACCGCAACGTGGTGCGTGTTGAGGTTCAGGCCGAAATCGCAACGGACTTCGAACTCGAAGAACTCAAGAAGCGCCGCCTGAAACTGAAAGACGAGCTCCATGGCATGTTGAAGAGTTCCCCGGTCAATTGACCGGTTGTCTGTTCTGCAAGAAAAAGAGCGCTTGAGAGCGCCCGCACTACGGATAAACCTTCAAGCCTCCGCTGTTCGGGGGCTTTGATTTTTTCAATTCCGGCATGCTCAAGCCACGCCCCGTTGATTCCGCGGGGTTCCGTGCAAGCTACACTCCCGTCGATGATTCCCTACTGGCGCTTGTCCGGCTATTACTTCTTCTATTTCGCTTTCATCGGCGCCTTTTCTCCCTACTTCAGCCTTTACCTGCAATCCATCGGCAACACGGCAGCGCAAATTGCCGTGCTGATGTCGCTGATGTCCGTCATGCGCATGCTGGCGCCGGCACTTTGGGGCTGGCTGGCCGACCGGCTGGGGGCCCGCACGACCATCCTGCGCCTGTCTGCACTTTTGTCGCTGATTGGTTTTGCAGGGTTTCTGGTGAGCGATGCCTATGGCGCGCTGTTTGCCAGCATGGCTTTTCTGGCTTTTTTCTGGAGTGCGGCACTGCCGCTGATCGAAACGCTGACCTTTGCTCATTTGCAGGGGCAGGCCGGCCGCTACGGCAACATCCGCGTGTGGGGTTCGGTGGGTTTTATCGTGGCGGTGCTGGGCCTTGGTTATCTTCTCGACGATCTGCCTGTGGCTGCGCTCTTGTGGATTTCGTTGGCGTTGCTTGGGGGAATCCTGTTTTGCGCGCTGATGATCCCGGAGGCGCGTGCCTCAACGGCGCCCGCCGTGCATGTCGCGCTCAGCGAAATTTTGCGACGGCCCGACGTGAGGGCGCTGCTGGCTGCGTGCTTTTTCATGTCCGCCGCTCACGGAGCGCTTTACGTTTTCTACTCCTTGCACCTGGTTGCCCATGGCTACAGCAAGTCGCTGGTGGGGTGGATGTGGACCCTTGGTGTTGTTGCTGAAATCGTCGTTTTCATGGGGATGCCGCAGCTGCTTCGCGCCTCTTCTCTGCGTGGAATCCTGATCTTCAGTCTCGCGGCGGCCGTGCTGCGGTTTTTGTTGATAGGCTGGGGGGCGGAGTCGTTGGTGGTGTTGCTGTTCGCCCAGGTGCTTCATGGTGCAACCTTTGGCGCTTATCACGCGGCTGCTGTGGCTGCCGTGAATGGCTGGTTCGGAACCCGTCACCAGGCGCGTGGTCAGGCCTTGTACGGCAGTATTTCGTTTGGCGCCGGGGGAATGATCGGCGGTCTGATTAGTGGCTACACTTGGGAAAGCATCGGGCCGGCCTGGACCTATTCGCTCGGATCGCTGTTTGCGCTTGTCGGCTTGCTGGTGCTCGTCGGCGGCTGGCAGGAGCGGGGCAGTTCAGGGCGGGTAGGCAATTAAATGAACAGTTTGAGTCAAAGCATGAATAGACATTTTGGATGGCTGCAGGGCTTTTTGCCCGTGATGATCGCCGCGGGCGTCGTGACCGCCTGCCAGACAGTGCAAACGACCCAGGGCGGGGCGGTGGGTATCGAGCGTCGCCAGATGATGATGGTCTCGTCCAAGGAGATGGAGCAGGCGTCGTCCCAGAGCTATCACCAGATCATCCAGCAGGCGGGGCAGAAGAACGCCCTGAACCGGGACAAGGACCAGGTTGAGCGTGTGCGTGCGGTGGCCCGTCGCCTGATCCCGGCAACCGGGGCTTTCCGGCCCGACGCGCCGGCCTGGCAGTGGGAGGTGAATGTGCTCACTTCGAACGATCTCAACGCCTGGTGCATGGCCGGAGGAAAGATCGTGTTCTACTCCGGAATTATCGAAAAGCTGTCACTGACCGACAACGAGATCGCCGCCATCATGGGCCACGAGATTGCCCATGCGCTGCGCGAGCATGCCCGTGAACGGGCGTCGCAGTCGATGGTGACGAACGTCGGCGTAGCGGTTGTCGGCGCCGTGCTTGGCGTTGGCCGGGCGGGAACCGACCTCATCGGCACCGTGGCCAAGGTGAGTTTCGAACTGCCCAACAGCCGTGAACACGAGACTGAGGCCGACCGTATCGGTGTCGAACTTGCAGCCCTTGGCGGCTACGACCCCCGTGCCGCAATCAGCCTTTGGCAGAAGATGGCCAAGGCTTCCAGCGGTGCTCCGCCGCAGTGGTTGTCGACCCACCCGTCCAACGAGACTCGGCAGCAGGATCTGCAGCAATACGCCGCTCGGGTCATGCCCCTGTACGAGCAAGCTACTCAGCGCGCAAGGCCTGTGAAATAATAAAAGTTTTCCGCCCTTCAGCTCTGACTTCCCGCCCATGCAAGCGCAAACGCTTTACGAAAAATTGTGGTCGAGCCACGTGGTCCACGTCGAAGACGACGGCACTGCGCTGATCTACATCGACCGTCACCTCGTTCACGAAGTCACCAGCCCCCAGGCCTTCGAAGGCCTCAAGCTGGCCGGGCGCAAGCCCTGGCGCGTGGATTCGATCGTTGCAACGGCCGACCACAACACGCCCACCGATCACTGGGAGCGGGGCATTCTCGACCCGGTTTCCCGTCAGCAGGTGGAAACCCTGGACAGCAACATCCGTGAAGTCGGAGCGCTGGCCTATTTCCCGTTCAAGGACGCGCGCCAGGGCATCGTGCACGTCATCGGGCCGGAAAACGGCGCAATCCTGCCGGGCATGACCGTCGTCTGCGGTGACTCCCACACGTCCACGCACGGCGCCTTTGCGTGCCTGGCTCACGGCATCGGCACCTCGGAAGTCGAGCACGTGATGGCAACCCAGTGCCTGCTCCAGAAGAAGTCCAAAACCATGCTGATCCGCGTCGATGGCCAGCTCGGCGCCGGCGTAACTGCCAAGGACGTCGTGCTGGCGATCATCGGCCGCATCGGCACGGCGGGCGGAACCGGTTACGCGATGGAGTTCGGCGGCAGCGCCATTCGTGGCCTGTCGGTCGAAGGCCGCATGACCATTTGCAACATGGCCATCGAAGCAGGGGCCCGTGCCGGCCTTGTCGCTGTTGACGATCAAACCGTCGCCTACCTAAAAGACCGGCCTTTTTCGCCAAAGGGTGCACTGTGGGATCGTGCAGTCGAATACTGGAAGACCCTGCATTCGGATGACGGCGCCGTCTTCGATGCCGTGGTGGAGCTCGATGCCGCGCAGATCCAGCCTCAGGTTACCTGGGGTACATCGCCCGAAATGGTGGCTTCTGTCGACGCGAGCGTGCCGGATCCGGCACTCGAGAAAGACCCGGTCAAGCGCGAAGGCATGGAGCGCGCGCTTCAGTATATGGGGCTCACGCCGCGTACGCCGATCAAGGACATTGCGATCGACAAGGTCTTTATCGGTTCATGCACCAACTCGCGTATCGAGGATCTGCGTGCTGCAGCCGCAGTGGCGCAGGGCCGCCGCAAGGCCGACAACGTCAAGCTGGTTCTGGTTGTGCCGGGCTCCGGCCTCGTCAAGCGCCAGGCCGAAGCCGAAGGTCTCGACAAGATCTTCGTTGCCGCCGGTTTTGAATGGCGCGAGCCGGGCTGTTCCATGTGTCTGGCCATGAACGCGGATCGTCTCGAAGCGGGTGAGCGCTGTGCCTCCACGTCGAACCGCAACTTTGAAGGCCGTCAGGGCGCGGGTGGCAGAACGCACCTGGTCAGCCCGGCAATGGCCGCCGCGGCTGCAATCGCTGGTCATTTCGCCGATGTGCGCGAACTCGCCTGAAGTCGCGGAGACAATCAGTCATGCGTAAAGTCATCGCGCTGGTCGGTGTATTTGCCGTCGCGCTCCTCGCCGGTTGCAACACCGTGCAGGGGTTCGGCAAGGATCTTGAAAAGGGTGGCGAGGCCATCCAGAAGGTAGCCAAGTAATGAAGCCTTTCCAGAAACTCGACGGTCTCGTGGCGCCGATGGATCGCGCCAACGTCGATACCGATGCAATCATTCCCAAGCAGTTTCTCAAGTCGATCAAGCGCAGCGGCTTCGGCCCCAACCTGTTCGACGAGTGGCGCTACCTGGATGTCGGGCAGCCGGGGCAGGACAATTCCGGTCGCCCGGAGAACCCGGATTTTGTCCTTAATCAGCCCCGCTACCAAGGCGCCCAGATCCTGCTGACCCGCGACAACTTCGGTTGTGGCAGCTCCCGCGAGCATGCCCCGTGGGCGCTGGAGGATTACGGCTTCCGCGTGATCATCGGTCCGAGTTTTGCCGACATCTTCTTCAACAACTGCTTCAAGAATGGCCTCCTGCCCATCAAGCTGGATGCCGCCGAAGTCGAAGAACTGTTTGCCCAGTGCCTTGGGGCCGACGGCTATCGGCTGGCGGTGGATCTTCAGGCTCAGACCATTACCCGCGCCGACGGCAAGGTGATCCCCTTCAACGTGGATCCGTTCCGCCGCGAATGCCTGCTCAATGGCTGGGACGACATCGGCCTGACCCTGCGTCGTGCCGACATCATCCGTGACTACGAAGCCCGTCGCCGCGTCGAGCAGCCCTGGCTGTTCGCCTGATTACTGCGATCGTCCGGCGGCAGCCCTGTTGCCGGTATCGACCAATGAAAAAACGGAAAACTACAATGAAAATCTGCGTTCTGCCGGGTGACGGTATCGGCCCCGAAATCATCGGTCAGACTCTGCGCATGCTCGATGCCATGCGTGATGACGGTGTCAAGTTCGAAGCCGAAACGGCTCTCGTGGGCGGCGCCGCCGTTGATGCTACGGGCAAGCCCTTGCCGGAAGAAACCGTTCGTCTTGCCGATGAAGCCGATGCGCTGCTGCTCGGTGCTGTGGGCGGGCCGAAGTGGGATAGCTTCCCGCGGGAGCAGCGTCCCGAACTCGGCCTGCTCGGCATTCGTCGGCAGCTCGAGCTTTTCGCCAACCTGCGTCCGGCGATTCTTTACCCCGAACTCGCCAATGCCTCGTCGCTCAAGCCCGAGATCGTTGCCGGGCTGGATATCCTCATCGTGCGCGAACTCACTGGCGACATCTACTTCGGCCAGCCCCGCGGCATCCGCGTTGAAAACGGTGAGCGCGTCGGTTTCAACACGATGATCTACTCGGAGTCCGAAATCCGCCGCATCGGCAAGGTGGCTTTCGAAGCCGCCCGCAAGCGCGATAAAAGGCTGTGTTCGGTGGACAAGATGAACGTCCTCGAAACCACCCAGCTGTGGCGTGACGTGATGATTGAACTGTCCGCCGACTACCCGGATGTGGAACTCACCCACATGCTCGTCGACAACGCCGCGATGCAACTTGTGCGCGCCCCCAAGCAGTTCGACGTGATGGTGACCGGCAACATGTTCGGCGACATTCTCTCCGACGAAGCCTCCATGCTCACCGGCTCCATCGGCATGCTGCCGTCTGCTTCCCTCAATGCCCAGGGCAAGGGCATGTATGAGCCGAGTCATGGCTCCGCCCCCGATATTGCCGGCAAGGACCTGGCCAACCCGCTGGCGACCATGTTGTCGGCAGCCATGATGCTGCGCTACAGCTTCAACATGGAGGCCCAGGCCGCGCGCATCGAAACCGCGGTGAAAAAGGTACTCGCCGCTGGCTATCGCACCGGTGACATCTACGAGCCGGGCACCCGTCGTGTAGGCACCAGGGAAATGGGTGACGCGGTTATCGCTGCGCTGTAAACATTTGAAAAAATAATCAAATCTGATCGGGGATCGAAATGAAAAGAGTGGGTCTGGTTGGCTGGCGCGGAATGGTTGGTTCCGTGCTCATGCAGCGCATGCGCGAAGAGAATGATTTTGCACTGATCGAGCCGGTGTTCTTCACCACCTCCAATCCGGGCGGCAAGGCGCCGAATTTCGGCAAGGAAGCCCCCGCGCTGAAGGACGCCCGGAACATCGATGAACTGAAGACGATGGACATCGTCATTACCTGCCAGGGCGGTGACTACACCAGCGACGTGTACCCGAAGCTGCGTGCAGCGGGCTGGAGCGGTCACTGGATCGATGCTGCTTCCACGCTGCGCATGGACCCCAAGGCAGTCATCATTCTTGATCCGGTCAACATGAACGTGATCAAGGATTCGCTCGTCAAGGGTGGCCGCGACTGGATCGGCGGCAACTGCACCGTGTCGCTGATGCTGATGGCTCTCGGCGGCCTGTTCCAGCGTGATCTGGTCGAATGGGCTACGTCCATGACCTACCAGGCAGCATCCGGCGCAGGTGCGCAGAACATGCGCGAGTTGCTGTCCCAGATGGGCGAACTGAACCGCTCGGTCAAAGAATTGCTCGACGATCCTGCCTCGGCAATCCTCGATATCGACCGCGAAGTGGCTGGCACCATGCGCGACGAGGCCTTCCCGGCTTCCAATTTCGGCGTGCCGCTTGCCGGCTCGTTGATTCCGTGGATCGACAAGGATCTTGGAAACGGCCAGTCCAAGGAAGAGTGGAAGGGCGGTGTCGAAACCAACAAGATCCTCGGTCGCGGCGAAGGCTTCAGTGCTCCGGTGGTGCCCATCGACGGCCTCTGCGTGCGTATCGGCGCGATGCGCTGCCATAGCCAGGCGCTTACCCTGAAGCTGCGCAAGGATATCCCGGTCGACGAGATCGAGAGCATGCTGGCCACGGCCAATGACTGGGTCAAGGTTGTTCCGAATCAGCGCGAGGCGTCGATGAGAGACCTGACCCCGACCGCAGTGACCGGCACGCTGACGGTTCCCGTTGGCCGCATCCGGAAGCTCGCCATGGGTGGCGAGTACATCTCGGCCTTCACCGTCGGCGACCAGCTTTTGTGGGGAGCCGCGGAGCCGCTGCGACGCATGTTGCGGGTTCTGCTGGAAGATTGATATTGAAAAAGGCGGCGAAAGCCGCCTTTTTCAATTGGCAGCTCACTTTGGTGAGGCGAGTTCAAATAGTGCTTGAACTTGCCTCACCAAACCCATGATGTTATGTTCATCGATAACTCGATTTCGATGATCAGCCTTCGTGCATAAGAACCTCGTGAATAGTCGGCTAAAACGCACCCTGCTCGCTGCCGCAATCAGTGCGCTGTCCTTCAGTGCCACCGCAGCGGGGCTTGGGCGAATTACAGTCCTGAGCGGACTCGGTCAACCTCTGCGTGCAGAGGTGGAAATCGCTGCCGCGCCCGAAGAAATCCAGAACATGACGGCGCGTCTCGCGTCGGCAGACGCCTTCCGGCAGGCAGGGATAGATTACTCCCCCTCTGTCAGCGGATTGCGCATGTCTGTTGAACGTCGAGGTAGCGGCGCCGTCGTGAGGGTCAGTAGCGACAGACCGATCAACGAGCCCTTCGTTGATATGCTGGTCGAGTTGAACTGGTCGGCCGGGCGCCTCATTCGAGAATATACCTTCCTGCTGGATCCTCCCGATACCGGGAGCGCTCGAGCATCTGTTGCGGTGGCGTCGCCGGAAATGCGTTATGACCAGTCTGGCGTGCGCGCCGGCTCTCCGGCCGTGCGTCGTTCCGCTGCTGCGCGCATCGCGCGGCCCGCTGCGGCTTCGCCGGGGGGAGGGCGCACCTACATGGTGCAATCTGGCGATACGCTGAATCGCATCGCCATGGAGAACCGGCCGGAAGGCGTTTCCATGGAGCAGATGCTGATGGCTCTCTTCCAGGGAAATCGCTCGGCTTTTGAAGGCGATGACATGAATCGCCTGCAAGCCGGCAAGATCCTGCGTATTCCCGATGCTGAAGGTGTACGTCAGGTTGCTGGGGAAGGCGGACGTCAACAGCTTGTCGGCCAGTCGTCAGATTTCGGGCGCTACAGCCGGAAGCTTGCAGAGCAGGCTGCCGCCGGGCCGGCCAAGGAGGCGCCAACACAGCAAGGTAGTGGCGGCAAGATCGGGGCCAAGGTCGAAGACCGGGCCCAGTCTGCTGCGGGCTCAAGCGATAGGCTCAAGGTTTCAAAGAGCGAAGAGGGTGTGCGTGCCGGTGGTGCTGGCGGAGAGAAGTCCGTTGCTCGCCTGCAGGCGCTCGAGGAAGATCTGGTTTCTCGGGACAAGGCATTGAGCGAAGCCAATACCCGCTTGGCCGAACTCGAAAAAAGTATCAAGGAGCTTCAGCGCCTGGTCGAACTGAAGAGCCAGGGCATGGCCCAGATGCAGTCGGAAGCTCCGCCTCCGGCTGTTGTGCCGCAGCCTCCCGTCGCAAAGGCTCCTGTCGAGCCTGTTGCTGCGCCTGCCATTGCCGCTGAAAAGCCCGAGCTTCCGAAGGCGCCGGAGCCTGTTCCCGAGGTGAGGCCGGTCCCGCCGCCACCACCTCCCGTGCCGGAGCCCGCAGCTGTCAAGCCGCCGGAAGTCCAGTCTCCTGCGGATGACACCTCGCTGTTGATTGGGGGTGGAGGCATTCTCGCGCTGTTGCTCGGATGGGGCGGCTACAAGCTGTACCAACGCCGTAATGGTCAGGGTGCTCCTACCACGACGCCCGCGCTGTCCGAATTCGGTGACGGATCGAGTTCTGTTTTTGGCAGCGCAGTGGGGCAAAGTGTTGATACAGGCAGCAGCAGCCAGATCCAGACCGATTTCAGTCAGTCCGGGCTTTCGTCGATCGATACCGATGAAGGGGTCGACCCTGTAGCGGAAGCCGATGTGTATATGGCCTATGGGCGTGATGCCCAAGCCGAAGAAATCCTTCTGGATGCCCTCAAGACTGATCCAGGGCGGACCGGAGTCCATCTGAAGCTCCTCGAGATTTATGCTCAGCGCAAGAATCTGAAGCAGTTCGAGACTACCGCTACCGAGCTCTACTCGCTGACTGGCGGCAACGGTCAGGATTGGGAAAAGGCGGCGGCTCTTGGGCGTAAAGTAGATCCGGATAGCCCGTTGTACCGCATCCCGGCGCCGGGCGTGCCTTCGGGCCCGACGATGGCTATGTCGGCAGCGGCGGCTTCAACTCCCGGCCCCCAGACGATTGCCGGAGGGGCTGCGGCAGCGACCGGCTTTGTGCAGGCAGGCACTGGGCGAGTCCCGGTTGCCGAGTCGGCCTTCATGACGAGTGAATCGTCGCAGCTTGGTAGCGACGATCCACTGGAGTCACCATCGCAGCTGAAGGACACTTGGGCTTTGCCCGGAGATCTCAATCAGTACGCCAGCATGGAAGATATCGAACGGGTTGTTTCTGCAGAGTCGCATCCTGCGCAGCCCGCAGCCAGCTTCCCCGCTGCCGGAATTCTCGATTTCGATCTCGATTTGAATGTTGAAGACGATTCGAGCAGTGCGAGAACCGTTGCGCTGGGAGGCGGTTCTCCGACCGCCAGCAGCGGCCTGGACTTCGATCTCGGTTTTGATCAGGTGTCTCAGCCCGAGATGGGTGCCACACTTGTGGCCGGGGATGTCATGCCCAATCTGGAGGCCACCTCGACGCGGCCCCAGCGCTTGGCGGCAGACTTTAGCCTGCCTGACGCCAGTGATCTCGACTTCGAGATCAGCTCCGAGTTTGGCGAACATCGCTCAGGGGCACCGTCCGATCAGACCGTCGATGTGGATCTGACAGCCACGCTGGCCGAAGACAGTATCCGCGAGCCGGTGGATGCAGCCACCGTCGATCTGGAGCGGACGAGTTTTGACAGCAGCTTGCTGGATTTCGATTTCGAACTGGACGATAAAGTTGAGGCGCAGGCTCCCGTAAAGGCGGCCTTTGCGCCTGCGGCAGACTTGAAGGCTCTCGATCTCGAACTCAAGCGGCCTGTTGTCGCGTCTGCAATCGAATTGCCGGATGCAGGGCCGCCCACCGAGCCGCCCCTGGATCTCGATCTTCAGCAGGAAGTGGCCACCAAGCTCGAGCTGGCCCGCGCCTACGAGGAAATGGGTGACAAGGACGGAGCGCGGGAACTCGTTGAAGAGGTCTTGCGCGAAGGTTCGGGGCTCCAGCAGGATGAGGCGCGCGCGATCCTCGCCCGCCTTTCCTGATAGGGCGGCTTGCAGTCCGGAGCCTTCTCGACGCAGTGACGATTGCAATGCACCCGGCGACGCGACTTGTCGCCTGGGCGGCAGTAGTCGTATGTTTTCAAATAGCCCGAGGCCCCATGTTATGGGGCTTCGGGCTTGTTGTTATGGTCATGTCCGTCCTGTTCGCGAAGCATCGAACCTTGCGTCTTTTGCGGCGCATCCGCGTTCTGCTCGTAGTTTTGGTTTTGCTGTTTGTCTTTTTCACGCCCGGAGAAGCGCTCCTGTCGTTCCTGGGGCGTGCCGGGCCGACCATCGAGGGGCTTGATATGGCCCTCGTTCATGGCGGTAGGCTGCTCGTTGTCGTCATGCTTGTCTCGATTCTTCTGGAAAAAACCGATGAAAGAACGCTCGTGTCCGGCTTGATGGCGCTCGCCCGTCCGCTGGGCTGTGTCGGCCTGTCGATTGAACGGTTGGCTGTTCGAGTGCTGCTTGCATTTGGCTACGTGGAATCGCCACCTCCGGGCGGATGGCGGGCGCTGATGACAGAAAGTTCCGATCGTGCTGAGTTGGATAGCTTGACGGTGGTGTTTACGCCCCTGCGCTGGCCTGACCGGTTTGCGATTGGGGGCCTGGTGGTGCTGATGGTCTGGTTGGTGAGTAAATGAGGGTTGCAATAGGCGTTGAGTATGACGGCAATGCTTTCGAGGGCTGGCAGATTCAGCCCCATGGCCGGACCGTTCAGAACGCGGTCGAGCACGCCCTTGCGCAGATTGCCCAAGCGCCTGTGAAACTCGTCTGTGCCGGCCGGACTGACACAGGTGTGCACGCGAGCATGCAGGTGGCCCATTTCGACACCGTGGCGAAACGTCCGCTCGAGGCTTGGGTGCGGGGCGTGAATAGTCATTTGCCGGCCAGCGTCTGCGTTTTGTGGGCTGTGGAGGTGGATGACGATTTTCATGCCCGCTTCAGTGCGGAGTCGCGGCACTACCGCTACGTGCTGCTCAACCGGCGGATTCGGCCGGGCTTGCTCGGCGGGCGAGTGGGCTGGACGCATGGCACGCTGGACGAAGAGGCCATGCGCTCGGCGGCAGCCTGTCTCGTCGGCGAGCACGATTTCACGTCGTTCAGGGCGGCCGAGTGCCAGGCCAAGTCTCCGGTGCGCTTCATGCATTCGGTCGAGGTCCGGCGTCGGGGGGACATCGTGCTGTTCGATTTTCACGCCAATGCTTTTTTGCACCACATGATCCGCAATCTTGTCGGGTCGCTGGTTTTCGTCGGTAAGGGGCGAAAGCCAGCCGAGTGGATGGCTGAACTGTTGGCTGTGCGAAACCGGACGCTTGCTGCGCCCACCTTCGCTCCCGACGGGCTTTACCTGTGCGGTGTCGAATACCCTGCGCGTTGGCCGCTGCCGGGCGGGGGGCGTATCATCGCTGCTCCCCAACTGCTGCTTCCCTGACTTCCGTGCATCGCACCCGTATCAAGATCTGCGGCCTGACCCGCGAAGAAGACGTTCGCGCTGCGGTCAGTGCCGGCGCCGACGCGATCGGTTTTGTTTTCTACCCGCCCAGTCCCCGATTCGTAAGTTTCGAGAGGGCGGCCGAACTTGCCCGTCTGATTCCGCCTTTTGTCACAACGGTCGGATTGTTCGTGAACGCCGGGCGTGACTATGTCGAAAATGCGCTGGAAGCCGTGCCACTGCAGGTTTTGCAGTTTCATGGCGACGAGACCGAGGCAGACTGTGTCGGCTTCGGCCTGCCGTACATCAAGGCTGGGCGGATGCGGCCGGGGCTCGATCTGTTAAAATACGCAGCTTCCTTCCCTTGCGCCCAGGGTTTGCTTCTGGACGCCTTTGTTGAAGGCTATGGTGGTGGTGGAGAAACTTTCGACTGGTCGCTCATTCCTTCCGGGCTGCCTTTGCCCCTGATTCTTTCCGGTGGCCTGCATGCCGGGAATGTGGCCGAGGCTGTGAGATGCGTTCAGCCGTGGGCTGTGGACGTGTCGAGCGGTGTCGAAGCGGCGAAGGGAATCAAGGATGCTGACCGAATCACCGAATTTGTTGCCGGAGTCCAAAATGCACATGGCTGATGCCCCTTACGATCTACCCGACGCGCGCGGCCATTTCGGTCCCTATGGCGGTGTGTTTGTCGCGGAGACCCTGATCCCGGCGCTGACCGAACTGCGGCAGGCCTACGAAGTGGCCCAGCAGGATCCCGCATTTATTGCCGAGTTCGAGTACGAGCTCAAGCACTACGTCGGCCGTCCGAGCCCGATCTACCACGCCAAACGCTTGTCTGACCTGCTCGGCGGCGCGCAGATCTATCTCAAGCGGGAAGATCTCAACCATACCGGCGCGCACAAGATCAATAACTGCATCGGCCAGGCCATGCTGGCCCGGCGCATGGGCAAGCCGCGGGTTATCGCCGAAACGGGGGCTGGTCAGCACGGAGTTGCGACGGCGACGGTTGCCGCCCGCTACGGTATGGAGTGCGTGGTTTACATGGGCTCGGAAGACGTGCGCCGTCAGGCCGCCAACGTCTACCGCATGAAGCTTCTCGGCGCCACGGTCGTTCCGGTGGAGAGCGGCTCCAAAGACCCTCAAGGATGCGCTCAACGAGGCGATGCGCGACTGGGTCACAAACATCGGCAATACCTTCTACATCATTGGCACGGTCGCGGGGCCGCATCCCTACCCGATGATGGTGCGCGACTTTCAGGCGGTCATTGGCAAGGAGTGCATCGAACAGATGCCCGAGATGGCCGGCCGCCAGCCGGATTACGTGATCGCCTGTGTCGGTGGCGGCTCGAACGCGATGGGGATCTTCCATCCGTATATCGGCCACGACAAAGTCCGTCTCATCGGTGTCGAAGCGGCTGGCAGCGGCATCGAGACCGGTCAGCATGCGGCGTCGTTGTCGGCGGGGCGTCCCGGTGTGCTGCACGGCAACCGTACCTATCTGCTGCAGAACGAAGACGGGCAAATCATCGAAACGCATTCCATTTCGGCGGGCCTCGATTACCCCGGCGTGGGCCCAGAGCATGCGTGGCTGAAAGATAGCCTGCGTGCCGAGTACGTCGGGATCACGGATGCCGAAGCGCTGCAGGCCTTCCACGACCTGTGCCGTTTCGAAGGCATCATTCCGGCGCTGGAGTCGTCCCACGCCCTGGCCTATGCAGCCAAGCTGGCGCCGACCCTGCCGAAAGACAAGGTGCTGCTGGTCAATCTTTCCGGTCGCGGCGACAAGGATATGCATACCGTCGCCGAGAAATCCGGCATCCAGTTCTGATCTTCGCGGCCTCGTCGGTTTTTCCGGCGGGGCCGCCGACCATTCATACCCGTCCATGTCCACAATCCAACAAACTTTCAAGCGGCTCGCTAACGAAGGGCGCAAGGCGCTCATTCCGTTCATCACCGCCGGCGATCCCGCACCCGAAATGACTTTGCCGCTGATGCAGGCACTGGTTGCGGGCGGCGCTGACATCATCGAACTCGGTGTTCCGTTCTCGGATCCGATGGCCGATGGTCCGACGATCCAGCGTGCTTCCGAGCGCGCCCTGGCCGCGGGCATGAGCACGCGCAAGGTGCTTGACATCGTCCGCGCTTTCCGTGCCACCGGCGATGCAACCCCCATCGTGCTGATGGGCTATGCCAACCCGATCGAGGCGATGGGGGCGGAAGCCTTTGCCCGCGCGGCAGCCGATGCGGGCGTCGATGGCGTGCTGGTGGTTGATTACCCGCCTGAAGAGTGCGTCCCTTTCGCGCAAACCTGCCGCGCTGTTGGCCTTGATCCGGTCTTCCTGCTGGCCCCCACGTCCACCGAGCAGCGTTTTGCCGATGTGGCGGCTGTTGGCAGTGGCTACATCTACTACGTTTCCCTCAAAGGTGTGACGGGTTCGGCAAGCCTGGATCTGGACGAAGTCGCCCGGCGCATCCCGGTGATTCGCGAAAAAGTCGGCATGCCGGTCGGTGTCGGCTTCGGCATCCGTGATGCGGCCACCGCGGCGCGCATCGCGACCCTGGCGGATGCCGTGGTGATCGGCAGCCGGATCATCGAGGAAATCGAACAAAGCAGCCGTGAAGAGGCGCCGGCGAAGGTCACCGCCTTCCTGCGCAGCATCCGCACGGCCATCGACAACGCGGGAGAGCGCTGATGAGCTGGTTGAAAAAACTGCTGCCACCGAAGATCAAGCGCGATGCGCCATCGGGTCGCAAGGCGATTCCCGAGGGCTTGTGGAGCAAGTGTCCGGCCTGCGAGGCGGTGTTGTATCGCTCGGATCTCGAAAGCAATCTCAACGTGTGTCCCAAGTGCGGGCATCACCAGCGCATCCGGGCTCGTCAGCGTCTCGAGTATCTTCTCGATCCGGAAGGCCAGTTCGAGATCGGTTCTGAAGTGGTGCCGATCGATCCGCTGAAGTTCAAGGATTCCAAGCGCTATCCCGACCGTCTCGTGGCGGCCAGCGAGGACTCCGAGGAGACCGATGCGATGGTTGTCGTGCAGGGCTCGATCAAGACCGTGCCTGTGGTGATTGCATGTTTCGAGTTCGAGTTCATGGGCGGATCGATGGGCTCGGTTGTCGGCGAGCGCTTTATGCGTGGCGTTCGGGCTGCCGTCGAACAGCGACTGCCGTTTGTCTGCGTGACCGCTTCGGGCGGTGCGCGGATGCAGGAAGGCCTGTTCTCGTTGATGCAGATGGCCAAGACCACCGCCGGGATTACCCGTCTGGCTGATCGCAAGCTGCCTTTCATTACGCTCCTTACCGATCCGACGATGGGTGGCGTGTCGGCCAGTTTCGCCTTCATGGGCGATCTGGTGATTGCCGAACCTGGCGCGCTGATCGGCTTTGCCGGCCCCCGCGTGATCGAGCAGACCGTGCGCGAAACCCTGCCTCCGGGCTTCCAGCGTTCCGAGTTCCTGCTCGAGAAGGGTGCCATCGACATGATCGTTGACCGCCGTGAATTGCGTGACCGTCTTGCCGAACTGCTCACCCTTCTGACTCGCCAGTCCTCCGTTCGCTCCGCCTCCTGATATGCAGTTGCCTGAAACTCTTGACGGCTGGCTGAGCCTGCTGGAAGCGCGCCATGGTCAGTCGATCCAGCTCGGCCTCGACCGGGTACGCGCGGTTCGCGACGCCCTTGATCTTCCCCAGACCTGCCCGGTGTTTACCGTAGGCGGCACCAACGGCAAGGGCTCGACCTGTGCCCTGCTTGAAGCTGTATTGTTGGCGGCAGGTTACCGCGTCGGTCTGTATACGTCCCCGCACCTGCTCCGGTACAACGAGCGCGTGCGCATCGACGGCCGGGATGTCGAAGACGCGGTCCTCGTCGACGCCTTCGCCGAGGTCGAGCGTGCCCGCGGCGACATTCCTCTCACTTACTTCGAGCACGGTACGCTGGCCGCATGGGTTGCCTTTTGCCGCGCCGGGCTTGAAGCAATCATCCTTGAAGTGGGCCTTGGCGGCCGCCTGGATGCCGTGAATGTGTTCGAGCCTGATTGCGCCATCGTTACCAGCGTGGCGATGGATCACATGGACTACCTTGGCGACAATCGCGAGGCCATCGGATTCGAGAAGGCCGGAATTTTCCGTGCCGGTCGTCCGGCGATCTGCAGTGATCCGCAACCGCCTGCTTCGCTGCTAGCGCATGCCGAGGCGATTGGTGCCAGGCTGTGGGTCAGTGGGCGCGACTTTGGTTTTTCCGGTGACCAGAACCAGTGGGCCTTCTGGACCGCGGGCGGAAGCCGGCGGGGCGGGCTGGCCTATCCGTCGCTGCGGGGCGCGAATCAGTTGCTCAACGCGGCTGCCGTCATGGCGGCCTGCGAATCCGTGCGTGACATCCTGCCTGTGCCGATGCAGGCGATCCGGCAGGGTTTCATGCTCGTCGAGCTTCCGGGGCGCTTCCAGGTCTTGCCGGGGCGTCCGAGCATTGTGCTGGATGTCGCCCACAACCCGCAGGCGGCCGGAGTTCTTAACGAGAACCTGGCCAGCATGGGTTTTTTTCCGGAAACCTGGGCGGTGATCGGGATGCTGGCAGACAAGGATGTGGCCGGCGTGGTTCGCCTGCTGCGTGACCGCATCGACCACTGGCTGGTGGCGAGCCTGCCGGGGCCGCGCGGACTTGGCGCGGAGAAACTGGCTGCGATCCTGCGGGAAGTCGGCGTCTCCGGCGATATTGCCGAATACGTTTCGCCGGCTAGTGCGTACGAGGTCGCAGTCGGTCGGGCGGCCGAGGGTGATAGAATTGTAGTCTTTGGCTCTTTCCTGACTGTGGCTGAAGTCATGGCCGCCCGGAATGCGCCGCAATAGGTATTGCAGCAAGAATGGCCGACAACGACTCTCAGATCGACCTGAAAAAACGTGCTCGCAGACGCCTCGTCGGCTCTGCTGCACTGGCTCTGGCCGCGGCTATCGTATTGCCGATGGTGATGGACCACGAACCCCGTCCGCCCTCGCAGGACGTTCAGATACGCATTCCCAGCCAGGAAGGCAGCAACTTCACGTCCCGCGTGATTACCGGCAAGGGGCCCGCACCCAGTCAGCCCGTGGCCGGTGTTATAGCGGAAGAAAGCGCGCCTCCGATCGTGGACGACGGAGCCCGGCGCAGGTCTGATCCGGACACGGCAAGTCCGGTTTTCAAGCCCGGTGAAGAGCTTATTCCTCCGCCTAAAAAGACCGAGGGCCCCAAGTCCGAGTTGGTCAGGCCCGAAGCCAGGAAAGCCGAATCCAAGCCGGATGCGCCCAAGCCCGATGCAAAGCAGAAGGAGCGGGAGCGCGAGAAGGAAAAGGACAAGGCGCGTGAGAAAGCCCACGCCGAGGCTGATCGCGCCAAGGCCTTGCTGGCGGGTGGCAGCCCGAAGGACGAGGCGCCCGGCAAGGCGCACCTCGTTTCTCTCGGTGCATACCGCGAAGCCGGCAACGTGGCGATTCTGCGCGCAAAGCTGAAGGCTGAAGGCTATCCTTCCTACACGGAAACCGTAGGCGACAAGGTGCGGGTTCGTGCGGGCCCCTTCCCGAACAAGGCGGCGGCCGACAAGGCCGCTGTACGCATTCAGAAGATTCTGGGCGTACAGGCGTCAGTGGCCGCCAAACAGTGAGAAGCGCAGGCTTTTGAGCGGATTCGATTACGCGCTCCTCGCCCTCGTCGGTCTGTCTGCCGCGCTTGGATTCTGGCGCGGGCTGTTGTCCGAGGTGCTGGCGCTGGGAGCCTGGTTGCTGGCGTTTGTAGCAGCAAAATCATTCATGCCGCAGGTTCAGCCTCTGGCGGCTCGATGGGTTGCCGAGCCTTTGCTGCAGGGGCCGGCGTCATTTCTGATCATTTTTGTTGCTGTTCTCATTCTGGTGGCGATCCTGCGCCGGGCCTTGGGCGAACTGATTCGCGCGGCCGGGCTTGGGGTTGTCGACCGTTTTCTCGGCGCCTGCTTTGGCGCCGTCAGGGGCGGTTTGATCGTATTTGCATTGGCCTTGCTCGTCGGCATGAGTGGGTTCGCGAAGGAGGTCTGGTGGCAAGAGGCGAGCCTGTCCGCACCCCTCGAAACCGCAGTGACGGCCTCCAGACCTTGGCTTCCCGAGCCGTTGGCAAAAAGACTTCGATACCGATAGGTGGTTTGAAATGTGTGGGATTCTGGGCGTAGTAGCGACGACACCCGTCAATCAGCTTCTTTATGACGGCCTGCAGGTGCTTCAGCACCGGGGGCAGGACGCAGCGGGTATTGCGACAGCGGAAAGTGGGCGTTTCCACATGCACAAGGGCTCAGGGCTCGTGCGCGATGTGTTCCGCACTCGCAACATGCGCGATCTGCCCGGCAATTGGGGCATTGCCCACGTGCGCTACCCGACGGCCGGCTCGGCGTCCGCGGCGGCCGAAGCGCAGCCTTTTTATGTGAATTCACCGTTCGGGCTGATGCTGGCCCACAACGGCAACCTGACGAATTCGGAAGAGCTGAAGCGGGAGATGTTCTTGTCCGATCTTCGGCATATCAACACCAACTCCGACTCCGAAGTGCTGCTCAACGTGTTGGCCCATGAGCTTCAGGCTGCAGCCAGGAGCTTCCGCCTTGATGAAGAAACGGTGTTTACCGCAGTCGCCGGCGTGCATCGCCGCTGCCGTGGAGCCTATGCCGCCGTGGCCATGATCTCCGGTACCGGCCTGGTGGCCTTCCGTGACCCGTACGGTATCCGCCCGCTGGTCATCGGTCGCCAGGACACGCCGAACGGCACCGAATGGCTGGTGGCTTCCGAGAGCGTCGCCCTTGATGTGATGGGGTTCAAGCTGGTGCGCGATGTGGCCCCGGGCGAGGCGATCCTGATCGATACCGAAGGCCGCTTCCACAGCCGCCAGTGTGCAACCCACACGGTGCAAGCGCCGTGCATGTTCGAATTCGTTTACCTGGCTCGTCCGGATTCACTGATCGACGGCATCTCGGTGTATGACGCACGTATCAAGATGGGCGAATTCCTCGCCCGCAAGCTGCGCGCAACCATGCCGCACCTGAAGATCGACGTGGTGATTCCGATTCCCGATTCGAGCCGTCCGTCGGCGATGGAAATGGCCCACCACCTGAACGCGCCTTACCGCGAAGGCTTCGTCAAGAACCGCTACATTGGTCGCACCTTCATCATGCCGGGCCAGGCGATCCGCAAGAAATCCGTACGCCAGAAACTCAACACGATCCATCAGGAGTTCAAGGGCAAGGCCGTGTTGCTGGTGGATGATTCCATCGTGCGTGGTACGACCAGCCGGGAGATCGTGCAAATGGCCCGCGATGCTGGCGCAACCAAGGTGTACATGGCATCGGCTGCGCCCCCGGTGCGCTATGCCAACGTCTACGGCATCGACATGCCGACCAAGAACGAGCTTATTGCTGGCACCCGCAACGAAGAGGAGATCTGCCGCGAGATTGGTGCCGACGCCCTGATCTACCAGGAGCTGGACGACCTCAAGGCGGCGGTGCAGGCGATCAACCCGGCCATCACGGTTTTCGAAACCTCGTGTTTCGACGGCTTCTATGTCACCGGTGACGTGACCCCCGAGTACCTTTCCGGCGTCGAAAACCAGCGTAATGACGCGGCCAGCAAGTTGGAGTCGGAAGAGGCGCTGGGCCAGCTTGATCTGAACCTCATTTCACGGAGCTAAAGTTGAGTACCAATCCCATCAGCGGTCTGAGCATGGACACGTTGGCAGTACGGGCCGGAATCGAGCGCAGCCAGTTCAACGAGCACTCCGAGGCGCTCTACCTCACGTCGAGTTTCGTGTTTGATAGCGCAGCCGAGGCGGCCGCACGTTTCTCGGGTGAGCAGGAAGGCAATGTTTACGCCCGCTTCACGAACCCGACCGTTACCGCCATGCAGCAGCGCCTCGCGGCGCTAGAAGGTGCCGAAGCCTGCGTGGCGACGGCTTCCGGCATGGCAGCGATTCTGTCCACGGTGATGGCGCTCCTGAGTGCCGGTGATCACGTGATTGCCTCCCGCGGGCTGTTCGGTGCAACCCAGCAGTTGTTCGGCAACATTCTGTCGCGTTTCGGCATCGTCACCACCTTCGTGGCGGCCACTGACCTGGATGCATACCGGGCGGCGGTTACGCCGAATACCAAGTTGTTCTTCGTCGAGTCGCCTTCGAATCCGCTGACCGAACTGGTGGATATTGCCGCAGTGGCAGCCATCGCCCACGAGGCGAAGGCACTGCTGGCGGTCGATAACTGCTTCTGCTCGCCTGCTCTGCAGCAACCGCTCAAGTTTGGCGCCGATCTGGTTATCCACTCGGCTACCAAGTATCTCGACGGGCAGGGGCGTGTGCTTGGCGGTGCGGTGTGTGGCAGCAAGGTGCTGGTAGACGAAGTGCTGAAGTTCCTGCGCACTGCAGGGCCCTGCATTTCGCCGTTCAATGCGTGGATCATCCTGAAGGGGCTTGAAACCTTGAAGATCCGCATGGCCGCCCAGTCGGCCAGCGCCCTTGAACTGGCTGCCTGGCTGGAGGCCCAGCCGCAGGTGGCACGGGTTCATTACCCAGGGCTGCCTTCCCATCCGCAGTACGAACTGGCGCTCCGCCAGCAGAGCAGCGGCGGGGCGATTGTCAGTTTTGAAGTGACAGGCGGCCGTGAAGAAGCCTGGAAAGTGGTGGATGCGACCCGCGTCGTGTCGATCACCGCCAACCTCGGCGATACCAAGACGACGCTGACGCATCCGGCTTCCACCACCCACGGCCGGATTTCGCCCGAAGCCCGCGAAGCTGCGGGAATCCGCGAGAGCCTGCTGCGTGTTGCGGTAGGCCTGGAGTCGATCGAAGACCTGAAGGCCGATCTGGCCCGCGGTCTGGCGATGCTTTAAACCGCCTCTGCGGGTTCAGTAAAGGGGCTGGCGGGAGAGTTTTCCGTCAGCCCACACCAGCACCTCTCCCGTCGCTTCGCCGTTTTCTTCGCGCCAGTCGGCGAGTACCCAACGCTCGCAGACGTGACCTTCCACGTCGAGCGAGTGCTCGGCCGGTCGGTGGGTATGGCCGTGGATCAGACGCGGAAAACCGTACTCGCGGAGCAGGGCAGTGACCGCGGCGGTGTTCACATCCATGATGGCCGCGGCTTTTTCCGACTTTGCTTCTTCGCTCTTCATGCGCACGCCCGCAATGATCTGCTTGCGCACGGCGAGCGGTTGGGTGAGGAACTGGGCTTGCCAGGCCGGATTGCGAACCTGGTTACGGAAGGCCTGGTAGGCGATGTCGTCGGTGCACAGGCTGTCGCCGTGGCACAGGACGACGGGCTGCTCGTCCGGCATGATCAGCGTGGGTTCGGGCAGGATCTCGAGACTGGCGCGCCGGGCAAAGTCGGTGCCGAGCAGGAAGTCGCGGTTGCCGGGCATGAAAAAAACCCTGCAGCCGGCCCCGGCAAGGGCTTTGATCTGGCTGGCGACCAAGGTGGCGAGCGGGTCATCGACGTCGTCGTCTCCGGCCCAGTATTCGAAGAGGTCGCCGAGGATGTAGAGGCGCTCGGCCGCCCGGGCGGGGCCGGCGAGGTAGCGTTCGAAAACCGCGGTAAGCGCCGGGCGATCGGCACACAGATGCAGATCGGAAATGAAGTGGATGTGCATGCGCCGGTCGCCCCTTTTTGCGTGTTGCTTAAATGACTTCCGCGCGCTGGATGATCACGTCTTCCTTCGGCACATCCTGGTGGAAGCCGCTGGTGCCGGTTTTGACGCTCTTGATCTTGTCCACAATGTCCATGCCTTCGCTGACGCGGCCGAAGACGCAGTAGCCCCAGCCTTGCACGTCGGGGGAGCGGTAGTTGAGGAAGTCGTTGTCGGCCACGTTGATGAAGAACTGGGCGGTGGCAGAGTTGGGATCCTGGGTGCGCGCCATGGCGATGGTGCCGGCTTCGTTCTTGAGACCGTTGTCAGCTTCGTTCTTGATCGGGGCGCCGGTCGGCTTTTGCTTCATGCCGGGCTCGAAACCGCCGCCCTGGATCATGAAGCCGTTGATCACGCGGTGGAAAACCGTGTTGTTGTAGTGGCCGGCTTCAACGTAGGAGATGAAGTTCTTGGCGGATTCTGGCGCCTTTTCGGCATCCAGTTCGATAACGATGTCGCCGTGATTGGTGATGAGTTTGACTGCCATGGGGTTCTCCTGTGGGATGTGGGTGGGTTTTATTTGGCGGATTTTTCGGGCAGCTGGCGTGCCGACTGGATCAGGATCGGGGTTGCCGGAACGTCGCGCTGGTAGCCGCGGGTGGTGGTCGGCTCCTTGCCGATCTTGCGTACGACATCCATGCCGCCGGTGACCTTGCCGAAGACCGCATAGCCCCAGCCGTCAGGTGACGGGTAGTTGAGCGAGCGGTTGTCCTCGAGATTGATGAAGAACTGGGCCGAGGCCGAATGGGGGTTCTGGGTGCGGGCCATGGCGATGGTGCCGGCGTCGTTCCTGAGGCCGTTCTTCGCTTCGTTCTCGATGGGGGGCCGGGTTTGTTTCTCTTCCAGTCTGGCGTTCATGCCGCCGCCCTGGATCATGAAGCCGTCGATCACGCGATGGAACACCAGCCCGTCATAGAAGCCGCTCTTTACGTACTCAAGGAAGTTGGCCACGGTTTTCGGGGCCTTTTCCGGGTAAAGCTCGAGCACGATGGTGCCGGCGCTTGTGTTCAGTTCAACCTGGGGATTGGCAGCAGCGGCGATCAGTGCCTGGCCGGCAAGGGCGACGGCAAGAAGGATCTTCTTCATGGGATGTCCTGGTGCGGGTTTGAGGGTGCGTCGGGGGCGAGGCCTTGTCAGGCGAAGCCCTCGTAAACGATTTTCCAGCGGCCGCCTTCCTTGAGCCAGTACTGGCGCTTCTTGAGGACGTTGGAGAGGTTGTTGCTTCGATAGTCCTGCTCGAAGGTGACGACGATCAGATCCTGCTTGCCGGGGCTGCGGAAGACGCTGAGCTTGCCGAGGTCGACCTTGACCCAGTTTTTGCTGGCGCTTACGAGGCGCTTCTGCCGGGCCCATTGTTCGTAGCCGCCTTCGCTGTTGCGGAAGTTTTTGGAGTAGTGGGCGAGGTAGCGATCGACGTCGCGGCTCTCCCAGTCCTTGCGCCAGTCTTCGATCTGGCGGTTGAGTGATTTGCGCTCGCTGGCCCAGTCGTCAACGCTGAGCCATTCGATGGTGTTGCTGATGATGACCGGGGTGAGGCCGATCTGCATGTAACTGGAAAGGGCGTCCAGATCCCGGTTGGTCAGAACCACGCATCCATCCGAGGCGCGTGGCGGGCGGGAGTAGGTGTCGCTGGGCGTGCCGTGCAGCCAGATTCCATGGCCATCCCGTCCCTGCTGGCGATCCCATTCGTTGGGATAGCTGATCGGAAAGGCGCCGCTGCCGTAGAAATCGGAGAGTTTCTGTCGGGGCAGATTGGCGGTGACATGATAAACGCCGACAGGGGTGCGCTTGTCGCCTTCGCGGGCCTTTTCGGCGCCGAGCTTGCCGTGGGTGATGTAGTAGTCGGCTACGAAGCGCGGCCGGCCGTTGTCGTTTTGGTAGATGTAGAGTCGCGAGCGCTGGGTGTCGACAACGATCGCGTATTTTTGCTCCGGCTCCATCTGGAGCAGGTAGCGGGGCACGTAGTTGCTGGGCGGCCGGTTGCGGTACGCCTTGAGCCGGGCGATGGCCTCATCCCTCAAGTCGGCCAGCTTGTCGGCCGGAGCGTCCTGCGGGTTTCCGAAAGAGACGAGGGGGCGCGCGCGGGCGAGCAGCAGGTCGCCGCGAATCAGGTGGGCGAGGCGGAAATTCGGATAGCCGACAAGCAGCGCGTCCACTTTTTCGAGCGCGCTGCCGAGCCGACTTTGTTCGATGTCCTTGAAGACCGCGCCGAGGGCAGCGTCCGCGTCGCCACCCGGCGCGCGCGAAATTTCGGCACCGAACACCGTGAGAGGGCCGCACGCCAGCAGCAGCGCAAGCCCTCCGAGCAATGCGCGCAGAAATTGATGCATCAACCGCCAACCCGCTCCTGTTGAATCACCCATTTGCCATCCTGCATGACAAGACCGAGTGTCTTGTTTGACGAGGTGGACAAGTTGGCTGAGCGATAGTGCTGCCGGAGTTTAACGGTGGCGTGATCGCCCGATACGCTGACGACCTTGACGTTTTCGAGATCAACTTCGATGTTGCCGGGCTTGGTCAGGCGGGCATTGCGTTCTTCTTCCCAGGCTTTGCGGTTCAGGCCCTTTGGCGGCTCGAAATCCTTGGCGTAGTGGCCCAGGTAGGATTTCACGTCTTTCTTCGACCACGCGCCGGCCCAGCTCTGGACTGCCTTGGCGATGGCGGCTGCCTGCGGCGGCGTCTCGTCTTTCGGCTCGGGACGTTTGGCGGCGGGCTTGAGCTCTACCGGTGCGGCTGCGGCGGGCGCCAGCGGCGCGGTAACCGGCTTGGCAGAAGGCGCAGCAGGTGCTGCGGGTTTGGCCGCTGCCGGTGCAGCCGCAACCGGGGCCATTGCGACGGGCGGGATTGCCGGCTTCGGCGCCGGTGCGGCAGCTACTGGCGGCGGCGCAACCGGCTTGGCTGCCGCGATCACGGTCGGTGCGGCGGGGGCGGGCGCCGCAGGGGGCGGCGTCCGGGTTGCGGGTGCGGCGCTGGCTACCGCAGCCGGGCGAACCGTCTTGCCGGTGACGCTCATCATTTCGCGGATCATCGCCAGTTTGTTCTGGGCTGCTGCATTGGACGAGTCCAGGGCCAGGGCCTTGTCGTAGGCCTGGCTGGCCAGCCGGGCGTAAATGTCACCGAGGTTTTCGTGGGCAGTGGCGTAGCTCGGATGGGTGCGAATCGCCATCTCGAGTGCGGTACGTGCCTTGTCGTACTGACGCTGCTGGGCGTAGAGCACGGCGAGGTTGTTGTAAGGCTCGGGCAGTTCGGGGTAGTCCTCGGTGAGCTTCTGGAACACCGCGACGGCCTCGCTGCCCCGGTTGAGCTCCGACAGCACGACGCCCTTCAGAAAGCGCACCTGGGCATCCCGCGGCTTGGCGGCGAGAAACTGGTCGGCTTTTTCGAGGGCCTGTGTCAGCTGCCCCTGTTTAACAAGGGATTGCAGATCCTGGAGGGAGTCAGCCCGGGCGGGGCTGCAGAGCAGGCTTGCGAGTAGCAGGGATACGGCCAGGGCACGTTTTGACATGTGATATGATTCGCCGGCGCACGCAGGCACGCGGGGTCTCGTGGGGATGGGTTGATGACAAGAGAGCCATTTTATCAAGAAGCTCCGCTGCCGGCCATGTGCGTTCCCCGATTCTCTGTCCGCGGCGACGTCCGCGAGCCAGGCAGGGTTCTCCTCCGGCAGTTTTCCGTGAATTTCCCTCTTCCCATTCAGTTTCATTGCGGTCTTTCTCATGTTGAAAATTCATAACTCCCTTTCGCGAAAGAAGGAGCAGTTCACCCCCATCGAGCCCGGCAAGGTGCGCATGTATGTTTGCGGGATGACCGTTTATGATTACTGCCACCTGGGCCACGCGCGGGTGATGGTGGTTTTCGACATGGTCGCGCGCTGGTTGCGGGCCAGCAGCTATGACGTTACTTATGTGCGGAACATCACCGATATCGACGACAAGATCATCAAGCGTGCCGGCGAGAACGGCGAAAGCATCCGCGCGCTGACCGACCGCTTCATTGCTGCGATGCACGATGACGCCGATGCGCTGGGAGTGCTACGGCCGGATCACGAGCCGAGGGCTACAGAGTTCGTCGAGTCGATGCAGAAGCTGATCGGTAACCTGGTCGATAACGGCCTGGCCTACAAGGCCGCCAATGAAGACATGTGTTACGCGGTGCGCAAGTTCGAGGGCTACGGCAAGCTGTCCGGCAAGTCCGTCGACGAGTTGCGTGCCGGCGAGCGTGTCGAGGTGGCGGGTGGCAAGCACGATCCGCTGGATTTTGTGTTGTGGAAGCACGCCCGTCCGGAAGAGCCCGGCGAGGTGAAATGGGCGTCCCCCTGGGGGCTTGGCCGCCCGGGCTGGCACATCGAGTGCTCGGCGATGAGTTCCGAGTTGCTTGGCGATCACTTCGACATTCACGGTGGCGGGGCGGATCTTCAGTTTCCGCACCACGAGAACGAGATCGCCCAGAGCGAAGGGGCTCATCAGTGTTCCTTCGTCAATTACTGGATGCACAACGGTTTCGTGCGCGTGGATGACGAGAAGATGTCGAAGAGCCTCGGCAACTTCTTCACCATTCGTGACGTGCTCAAGGAATACGCGCCCGAGGTGGTGCGTTTCTTCATCCTCCGTGCCCATTACCGCAGCCCGCTGAATTATTCCGACGCCCATCTGGTGGATGCCCGCCATGCGCTGTCGCGTCTATACACCGCCTTGCGTAACGTGCCGCCGGTGGTGGCCGCCGAAGTGGATTGGTCCGCGCCGATGGCGACCCGTTTCAAGCTGGCGATGGACGACGACTTCAATACGGCGGAGGCCGTTGCGGTGTTGTTCGACCTGGCCAACGAGGTGAACCGCGATCAGTCTGTCCAGGCAGCGGCACAACTCAAGGCTCTTGGCCAGGTTTTGGGTTTGCTTGAGCAGGATCCGCAGGCTTTCCTGCAAGGTGGCATTGAAGCCGCTGGCGACGAAGAAACGGCGAGCATCGAAGCAAGGATTGCAGCGCGTATCGAAGCCAAGAAAGCCCGTAATTTTGCCGAGGCCGATCGCCTGCGTGCCGAGTTGCTGGCCGACGGCATTGCTCTCGAAGATACGCCGCAGGGAACGGTCTGGCGCCGGGCCTGACGGGTAAGTGAGGACCTTGAGCCGGGACGATTTCCAGCGTCCCGTTCTTTAGAACCCGCTCCGGCTAATTGCCTGCAGTCACCGGGCCGTCGATCGCCGTGCTTCTTCGCAAGCACTTGTGGTTTGCAGGCGGGCGTGAATGGCCGACGCGGCGAGGGCGGGATGGTTCTTGGCGGAGGCTTGGGTGCGCTCGAGGGCAGCTTTTACATTGCTCCCGCAACCGACCGTGCGGTATTGAGAACTAAAACGGGCAAGGGAGCCGAACGTCTTGCCTGCTTGCCGCGCATACCTCGATACGCCCGCCATCCACGTCCTGGACGTGTCGGTCAGCCGCTCAAGGCTTTTTTTGTCTTGTGCGGCGCCATCCGATGACACAGGCGCTGGCGGCCAGCAGCGCACCCAGCAGGCAGAGCGTCGTGATCACTGCTGTCCAGGCGGAGCTGTAGCCGAGGGGCGGGAAGTCCAGGCGGTGAAGCGCGTTGAAGATCCAGCGATGGGCGCGGCCGCAGCAGCCTGGTCGTTGAAACGCAGTTTGACGGTGTCCGTGCTTATCTCCAGGTAGTCCTTGCCGCCGAAGCGGAACCACTCGGCTTCGCGAGCCCCCGGGGTGCGGGCGAGCTGGCGTTGGAGCAGGGGCAGATCGTCTGATGCGCGCAATGCCCCGCCAGCCAGTTGTCGCGCAGCCCCGGGTGGCAGGCCGTTCAGTTTGAGCAGGCCGAAGGGATGGACCGACAGCCAGCCGGAGAGCAGCCACGTAAATGCGAAGAGGCCTGCTGTGAGACCAAGCAGGTGGTGCCACCGTTTCGTGCCTCGGTAGGGGGTGATTCGCCCCCGAGGGTAGCGTTTGACGATGCGCAGTCGGGTCAGTCCCAGCCACAGCCCGCTGCTGGCAGCCAGCAGCGCCGGGAAGGACAGGCCCATCACGATCCAGCGCCAGGTGTCTGAATCGCCTCCGCTGCGCAGTGGTGTGAAGTAGATCCAGTGCAGTACGGTGCCAATCCAGTTCCAGCCGCGTTCGAAGCGGGTGGTGTCGACCAGCACTTCGCCGCTGCGGGGTGACACGTAAATCACGCTGTCGGCGGCATCGTTCGCGACGATCCTGTACAGGGGGCGGTGGGCGTTATAGCTGGCGTAGACAGTCCATTGATCGCGTTCGATGACTTCGGCGGGGCCGACGTCGGTGGCGCCCAGAAAATCCCGGGCACGTGCTTGTGCAGTCTCCGGCGACACCGGCCCCAGGGGCTCGCCCGTGTCGGTCCACGCGCTGCAGGCGCCGCTGTCGAGTATGAAATGGTAGGCAGGACGTGCGCCGACCATCGCCAGTCGAACGCTGCGGAACTTGCCCGGGCAGGCCGCTAACGCTGCGGCCGGGCTGATCCGTAAGGCTTCGGCCGCAATAGGTGCCAGGTGAGGCAGACGTTCTTCCGCGGTGAGTTTGGGGAAGGGGACGTAGAGCATCACCAGCCCGGAGACGAACCACATCAGCACCAGCAAACAGGTGGCGATGCCAAGCCAGCGGTGGATGAGGTACAGGGCGCGCGAGACGAGAGCTTTCATGGGCGCGGGATTGTGCCACCGGCGGCCGGCGTGCGGGGAAAGACGTACGTCTTCATCCGTCATCTGCCGATCCATTTGTTGCCGGTGGCGGATGGGTGCGATGCTGAGGCGAAGCACTTCGTTGTCATTCGCCTTGCAGATTCATTGCATCTTGCCCGCCGGTGAGCGAGAGAACGATAATGGCATCCCTTTTGCCATGCCGAGCTCGCCGCCTATGTGGCTTGCCGACCGCCGTGCTCCCAAAACCTTCCGAGCTCAGTGCTCTTTCGTCCGATTGTTCCGCTGCTGATTCCGCCGGCCTGGATGCCGACGCGGCTGCGCTGATGGCCGATATCGCAGCCTTCGATATCGAGTCGGCACGTCTGCGCGTGCAGGCAATGGATGCCCGTCATTCAGGTTTGCGTGTGTCTTCCACCCTGTTTCCTGATGTGCCTCCGGACGCGGCATTTCCGCCGGTTCGCGTGGCCGACACGCCATCTGCGCCGCAGGCCGCTCCGCTCCGCGTTTCAGGGGGACTTCTCGACCAGTTGAAGGGCGAGGTTGTCAGCCGGCAGCAGGAAGCGAACGACGCCTCGCGGCAGGTCGATGCGGAAAGGGAGGAACTCGACCGGCGGCTACGCGGGGTGTTCGAGTATTTTCATGATCTGACGACCCAGCTCAATTATCTTAAGCCGGCAGTTGCCCGCAGCTATTTTTTCCTTGATTCCGACGATGCCTTCCGCAACCTGGCCTGGCTGGAGGGTTTCTCCGATTTTCGTACTCAGGCCGAGCGGGAGGGCGGGCATATCGAGCGGGTAACCCTCGGCTACACGCTCAAGGGGCCAGGAGCGCGGAATCTCGAGCGCCTCGGCAGCGGGGTGGAGCGGCTGCGCCAGTTGCTCTTTGATCTCGGGCTCAAGTTTGAATGCCGAGAGCGGCGCAACCGCCAGCGGGAGCTGGAGCACGGCGCATTCACCGTGGCCGATGAAATCAGCGTGCTGGTGGTTTGGCGGGTTGATTTCGAGAACCACGTCATCGTGGTGGAGTCTCGCAACCTCGAACGCCTGGGGTTCGCGTCCTGTGCGCTGTCGCCCGAGTCCATCGGTGCGGCCATGCTCGACGAGTTTGGCCGGTTGATGCTCGGGCGGGAAAACCGTTTTCGTTCTTTTGTGATTCGCTGACGGTCTTGGCTGCCGGGGCTCAAGGCTGCTTCAGCATGTCGATTGCCAGTGCTTCCGCAACGCGGATGCCATCAACCCCAGCCGACAGGATTCCCCCCGCGTAGCCCGCGCCTTCGCCGGCCGGATAGAGGCCTTTTACGTTGAGACTCTGGCAGTTTTCGCCGCGGGTGATGCGCAGCGGCGATGAGGTGCGTGTCTCGACGCCAGTGAGCACGGCGTCGTAGAGATTGAAGCCCTTTATCTGGCGGTCGAAGGCCGGAATCGCCTCGCGCATGGCGGTGATCGCGTAGTCGGGCAGGGCGCTGGATAGATCGGTGAGATGCACGCCTGGTTTGTAGGAGGGTTCGACGCTGCCCAGTTGTATGGAGGGCTTGCCCTGCAGGAAATCGCCCACCAGCTGACCCGGTGCCTCATAAGTGCGGCCACCCAGTTCGAAGGCGCGGCTCTCGAGCTGGCGCTGGAGTTCGATGCCGGCCAGCGGCCCTTCACCGGGGAAGTCTTCCGGCGTGATCCCGACAACGATGCCGGCGTTGGCGTTGCGCTCGTTGCGTGAATACTGGCTCATGCCGTTGGTCACGACCCGGTTCGGCTCTGAGGTCGCCGCCACCACTGTGCCGCCTGGGCACATGCAGAAGCTATATACCGCCCGGCCGTTCGATGCGTGGTGCACCAGCTTGTAGTCGGCCGCGCCGAGCAACGGGTGGCCGGCGTGGGGCCCCAGACGGGCCTTGTCGATCAGCGATTGCGGGTGCTCGATGCGAAAACCTACCGAGAAGGGCTTGGCTTCCATGAAGACGCCCCGTGCGTGGAGCATCTCGAAGGTGTCGCGGGCACTGTGGCCGAGAGCCAGCACAACGTGATCGCTGCGGATCTCGTCACCGCTGGCCGTTTTCACGCCGCGCACCTGGCCGTCTTCGATGACGATGTCGGTAACGCGTTGCTGGAAGCGGATATCACCGCCCAGTTCAATGATTTCGGCACGCATGGTTTCAACCATGCCAACCAGCCGGAACGTGCCGATGTGAGGCTTGGAAACGTAAAGGATCTCTTCCGGCGCACCGGCCTTGACGAACTCGCTGATCACCTTGCGGCCGTAGTGTTTCGGATCCTTGATCTGGCTGTAGAGTTTTCCGTCAGAAAAAGTGCCTGCTCCGCCCTCGCCAAACTGCACGTTGGATTCCGGGTTGAGGGTGTTCTTGCGCCACAGGCCCCAGGTGTCCTGGGTCCGCTCGCGCACCGCTTTGCCGCGCTCGAGCACGATGGGTTTGAAGCCCATCTGGGCGAGAATCAGTGCGGCAAAGATGCCGCAGGGGCCAAAGCCGATTACCACCGGACGCTTTGTGACGTCCGGCGGGGCCTTGCCCACAAAATGGTATTCCATGTCCGGGGTCGGCTTGAGGTGTAGATCGCCGCTGAAGCTTTTGAGTAGTACAGTTTCGTTCGCCACCTCGACGTCCACGATATAGATGAGGGACAACGAATGGCTCTTGCGCGCATCGTAGCTGCGTTTGAAAACGGTGAAGCTGAGCACGTCCTCCTTCGAGATGCTCAGGCGCCTGGCGATGGCGTCAGGCAAGGCATCAGCGGAGTGATCGAGGGGGAGGCGGAGTTCGGAGAGTCGCAGCATGAGTGCATGGCGGGGGGTTTTTCCCCGCAGATGGCGTTCGGGCTGCGATTTTATCCGGAATTCCTGGGGCGGGGAGTGCTCTGGCGCGTTATGGAAATTGGCAGTCGTGCTCCTGAAAGCTGCAGGTCGAGGCGCACAAGTTGTTCCAGTTGGCGGCACACGTTGTGCTGGACTCTGTCGGCCAGGCGGTCGATGACCCGGCGCATGTCGACTCCGAGTTCCTCTAGCACCAGTGAGCGGGTTTTCATCTGGATCACGATTCGGCACAGCTTGTCGGCGCCGCCGCGCGGCCCGTTTATATCGCTGAGCCGCACGCTGACCAACTGAACGATGTGGCCGAAGCGGCCAAGGGTGGCTCTGATGCGATCGTTTGCGTGGGCACGCAGTTTCTTGGCTGCAGGTAGCCCGCTGGTCTTGATCTGGATTTCCATGATGCGATCTCTCCTTGCGTTGCCCGGTTTCCTGTTACTTTAGATTGAGCTGGCATGAACATAAAGTCGCAATATATGATCGTACACTTCGGAAATAACGAATCTGGGCGGATGTGCGCCGGAAATCTGCATGAACCTGAAGCATCTCTTTTATTTCTGGAAAACAGCACGCAGTGGCGGTGTCGTCAAGGCTGGTGAGGCTCTGCACATCACGCCCCAGACCATAAGCGGGCAGATCCGACTTCTGGAGGAGAGCCTTGATACCCAGCTGTTCGCCCGTGACGGCCGGGCTCTGGAGCTGACACCGGCAGGGCGGCTGGCGATGGAGTACGCCGACGAGATGTTCTCTATCAGTGCCGAACTCGAGCAGGCCCTTCGGCATTACCCAAAGGGGCGGCCAGTGGAGTTTCGGGTTGGTGTGTCAGACGCTGTGCCCAAATCGCTGGCTTATCGCCTGCTGAGACCGGCGGTGGATCCGGCCGACCCGGTTCGCATCATTTGTCGGGAATGGCGGCTCGACAGGCTGCTCGCAGAACTGGCGATTCATCGGCTTGATCTGGTGATCGCCGATTCGCCGATTCCTCCGTCGGTGGATGTGCGTGCCTACAACCACCGTCTTGGGGACTCGGGGCTCAGCTTCTTTGCGGCCCATGCGCTGGTTGGTAGCATGAACAAGCCCTTTCCTGAATGCATAGGCGATATGCCGGCTTTGCTTCCCGGCGAGGATTCGGCCATCCGGCGCAAACTGGTGGATTGGCTGGATCGCAAGCGCCTGCGTCCCCGCATTGCCGGAGAGTTTGACGACACGGCCCTGATGACCGCTTTTGGGCGGGCCGGGGTGGGGGTGTTCGCCGTGCCAACCGCAATTGAGCAGGAGACGCTGGCGGGAGGTGAGCTGGTCCTGCTCGGACGGGCCGAGGAGGTGCGGATCGAGTATTTTGCGATTTCGGTCGAGCGGCGTCTGACCCATCCCTGCGTGCTGGCGATTTCCGAGGCGGCGAAGACGGGCTTTGAATTGCTCGATAGCGGAGAGAGCGGCCTGCCGCTGGCGCCCTGAAAACAAAACGCCCCCGCGGGAGCCGGTGGCTCGGGCAGGGGCGGGGGAGTGCTGCTTGGAGTGTCAGGCGTTCTGCTGAATTCCGGCGACTGCCCAGCCTGCGTTGCCACTGCGGGGCTTGGTAAGGTGCCAGATTTCGTCGATGGCTTCAGGCGCGGCGTTGGCCTCCTCCCGCAGCAGGCCGGTGAAGCGCACGCTGACAATATAGCGGGCCGCTTCCTCGGTGACATCAAGGACTTCGGCGTTGAGCGAGACAACGTCGGTCTTCTGGCTGCCGCTGACCTGGTCCATCCAGTTCATCTTGATCTCCGCGAACAGTTCCGGTGTGGTGTATTCACGGATGTCATCAAGGTTGCGTGTATCGTTGGCGGCCTGCAGGCGGATGAAGTTCAGCTTGGCGTTGCGAACGAAGGCTTCTGCATCGAAGTCGGCGGGGATGTTTCCGACCGGCGCGGCCGTATCGGCGATCGGTGCGCTGCTGCCGTAGCCTTGGTTCGGCTGCGGTGCGGCGTAGGGCGTCGCTGCCTGACCGGCGTACTGCATGCCACCTGCGCCAGCGAGCGCCGGCCGTTGAGCTGCTGCCCGGCGACGCATAAAGAAGCCGATCAGCAGCATCACTGCGACGGCGATCAGGCCCATCATCATCATTGAAGCCAGTTCCTCACCAAAACCGAAGTGGGAGGCCAGCGCTGCCAGGCCGATACCGGCGGCGAGACCGGCGAGCGGCCCCATCCATGACCGCTTCGGCTGGGCTTGCGGAGCTGCTGCAGCGCCAGCCTGCTGGGCACGGGCTGGCGCCGCAGCCGCTCCCGGTGCCTGGGCAGGCGAGGCCGGAGTGGCGTTTGCGGACTTGGGCTGGCTCATTTCCTGGCGCTGCATGCCTGACGACTTGCCGCCGCCAAAGCGCTTGGCCGCATCGGCATCGCCCGCAACCAGCGTGAGGCCCAGCGCCAGTGTGGCGGTGAGCAGGGCAAAGGATTTCATGCGTGTCTCCTGTTGTTGGTAAGCAAATAACCTTGCAAGCTTAGCGTGTTGTGAATATTAATAAAATCAGAATTGTTTATGGTTTTGTTTCGGAAAAAACTGAATATCAACACCTTCCGGATCTTCGTCGGGTGTTCCGGACGGCGCCGCAGGTGCGTCGTGTACGGCAGTCGGCGTATGGGGCCCGGCTGGCAATATTCTTCTAAAACCTTGATTTTGAAGATACGGCAAATTCGTCGGAAAGCCATACGCCGCAACGTGCTCCGGTTTTCCTGCGCTGCAATAAAGTTGATCTGTGTCAAAATGCCGCCCTATTCGCGGGGTATCCTTCCGCGGAAGCCTGCCAGTGGTTTGTTTGTTGTGTAGGCGGGGGGGGTTTGTTTTTTTTTTCTTGAGGTGACTCACATGCAATCGCAGACTTACAACTATAAAGTCGTGCGGCAGTTCGCCATCATGACGGTGGTTTGGGGCATCGTAGGCATGCTTGTTGGCGTTATCGCCGCAGCACAGCTGGTATGGCCCGAATTGAACTTTGCCGAATGGTTCCACTTTGGACGGCTTCGCCCGCTCCACACCAATGCAGTGATTTTTGCGTTTGGTGGCTGTGCCCTTTTTGCGACGTCCTACTACTGCGTCCAGCGTACTTGCCACACCCGTCTCTTTGCCCCGGGCCTTGCTGCCTTTACTTTCTGGGGCTGGCAATTGGTGATTCTTCTCGCGGCGATCACGCTCCCGCTGGGCTACACGTCCGGCAAGGAGTACGCCGAGCTCGAGTGGCCGATCGACATCCTGATTACCGTCGTCTGGGTTTCCTACGCGATTGTTTTCTTCGGGACGATCGGTACCCGCAAAACCTCCCACATTTATGTGGCTAACTGGTTTTATGGTGCCTTCATCATCACGGTGGCATTGCTGCACCTGGTCAATAGCGCCGAGATCCCCGTTACCCTGACCAAGTCCTACTCAGCCTACGCCGGTGTTCAGGATGCAATGATCCAGTGGTGGTATGGTCACAACGCTGTGGGTTTCTTCCTGACCGCGGGCTTCCTTGGCATGATGTATTACTTCGTTCCCAAGCAGGCTGGCCGTCCGGTGTATTCCTATCGCCTGTCGGTGGTGCACTTCTGGGCGCTGATTTTCACCTACATGTGGGCTGGTCCGCACCACCTGCATTACACCGCGCTTCCCGACTGGACCCAGTCCGTGGGCATGGTCTTCTCCCTGATTCTGCTGGCTCCGTCCTGGGGTGGCATGATCAACGGCATCATGACCCTGTCCGGCGCCTGGCATAAGCTGCGCACCGACCCGATCCTGAAGTTCCTGATCACCTCCCTGTCTTTCTATGGCATGTCGACCTTCGAAGGTCCGATGATGTCTATCAAGACGGTTAATGCCCTTTCCCACTACACCGACTGGACTGTTGGTCACGTGCACTCCGGTGCCCTCGGCTGGGTTGCGATGGTCTCAATCGGCGCGATGTACTACCTGATCCCGCGGATGTACGGCAAGACCGAGATGTATTCCACCAAGCTGATCACGACCCACTTCTGGATCGCGACCACCGGCGTTGTGCTCTATATCGCCGCACTGTGGATCTCCGGCGTGATGCAGGGACTGATGTGGCGTGCCACCAACCCGGACGGCACCCTGACTTACTCCTTCGTCGAATCCGTAAAGGCTAGCTACCCGTTCTGGACTATCCGAGTTGTGGGCGGCGTCCTGTTCCTGGCTGGCATGCTGATCATGTTCTACAACATGGTGAAAACGATCGCCGGTCAGAAGGCTTACGACGCTCCGGTGCTGGCACCTGCCGGCGCTCACGCCTGATCGGGAGGAAAAATAATCATGGCTCAATCGAATCACGACTTTATCGAACGCAAGGTCGGCTGGCTGATCGTCTTTACACTGATGACCGTCAGTGTTGGTGGCCTCGTAGAGATCGTCCCCTTGTTCTTCCAGCACTCGACCACTACCCCGGTGGAGGGGCTCAAGCCTTACGACCCCGTCCGCCTCGTTGGCCGGGACGTATACATCCGCGAAGGTTGTTTTAATTGTCATTCGCAGATGATTCGTCCGTTCCGTGCGGAAACCGAGCGCTACGGTCATTACTCCGTTGCCGCGAATACGTCTATGACCACCCCTTCCAGTGGGGCTCCAAGCGTACTGGTCCGGATCTGCATCGTGTTGGCGGCCGTTACTCCGACCAGTGGCACCGCATCCACCTGCTGAACCCGCGCGACGTTGTGCCCGAGTCCAACATGCCTGCGTTCCCTTGGCTTGACCGTCCGGCCAGAGTTGACGACATCGAAGCAAAGATGACTGCGCTTCGCAAGGTTGGTGTTCCCTACTCCGACGAGGAGATCAAGGGCGCCCGCAAGGCACTTGAAGGCAAGACTGAGCTAGAGGCAGTGATCGCCTATCTGCAAGGGCTTGGCACTGCGCTGAATGCCGGCAAGCCGGCTGTTGCCGCGGCCGCTCAAACGGCAGCTCCGGCTGCTGACGCCTTGGGCAAGGTCTTCTTTGAGGTTGGTTCGAGCGCACTGCCGGCAGATGCAACTGCTGCTGTCAATACCGCTGCCGAGTTCCTCAAGGGAAAGTCTGATGCCAAACTCGATTTGACCGGTTACACCGACAAATCCGGTGACGTCGAAAAGAACCTTGAGTTGGCTAAGGAGCGCGCCAAGGCTGTCCGCGAAGCACTGAAGGCCGCGGGTGTTCCGGAGGACAGGATTAACATGAAGCCGCCGGTCAGCATCACCGGTTCTGGTGACAATGCTGAAGCCCGTCGTGTCGAACTCAACCCGGCCAGTTGATTGGCTTTGGGGCGACCATTCTGAGAACGAAGGAGTGTGACCTTGGATATCAATGATGCACGTACGGTGCTGACCGTTATGGGGTTGGTGTGTTTCATCGCCATTACCCTTTGGGCGTTCAGCGGGCGAGCGCGTAAGGGATTTGACGAGGCAGCACTCTTGCCGTTCAGCGAGGACGACTTGCCGGTCCTGAATGCAGGGCGGCAAACCAAGGAAGGAAATAAAAATGGCTGACTTTGTTAGCGGTTTCTGGAACGCCTACGTGATGGTGCTGGTGTTCCTGAGTATCGGTTTCTGCGTGTTCGTGCTTGTTTCGAACACTACCAAGCGGACATCCGGCCCTGTCGGGCTGCATCATCACATCTGGGACGAAACCCTCCAGGAATACAACAATCCGCTGCCGCGCTGGTGGATGTACATGTTCTGGATCACGATCATCTTTGCGATTGTGTATCTCTCCATGTACCCCGGTTTTGGCAATAACCAGGGTAAACTTGGCTGGACTGCTGTAGGTCAGTGGGAGGCGGAGCAAAAGGCCGCAGCCGAAAAGTACGGCCCGATTTTCGCAAAGTTCCGTACCATGGACTTGAATACGGTCGCTACCGACAAAGAGGCGAATGCCATGGGGCAGCGTCTGTTCGTTACCTACTGTGCGCAGTGCCACGGTGCCGATGCCAAGGGCGCGAAGGGTTTCCCCAATCTGACGGATAACGACTGGCTTTATGGTGGCGAGCCGGAGACCATCAAGACGACCGTTCTCGGTGGACGCCAGGGGCATGATGCCCTCGTTCGGCCCGGCTCTTGGCGCCGATGGAGTAAAGGATGTTGCGAACTATGTTCGTTCGCTCTCCGGTCTGGCCAATGATTCGTTGCGTGCGCAGCGCGGTAAGGAGCTTTTTGCTCAGAACTGTGTGGCGTGTCATGG
>JADKKC010000010.1 GCA_016720685.1 Zoogloea sp. | reverse complement strand
GCGCTGAAGAAGGCCGATGAACTGGCCGCCGCCGATTCCCGCTACTTCATTCCCCAGCAATTCGAAAACCCCGCCAACCCGGCCATTCACCGGGCCACCACCGCCGAGGAAATCTGGGCCGACACCGACGGCCAGGTGGATATCTTCGTGGCCGGCGTCGGCACCGGCGGCACCGTCACCGGCGTGGGCGAAGCGCTCAAGGCCAAAAAGCCCGGCGTCAGGGTCGTCGCCGTGGAGCCCGCCGCCAGCCCGGTGTTGTCCGGTGGCAACCGTGGCCCGCACCCGATCCAGGGCATCGGCGCCGGCTTCGTGCCGGGCATTCTCAACACCGCCGTGTACGACGAAATTGTGCAGGTGCCCAACGACGCAGCCCTCGACACCGCCCGCCAGCTGGCAACCCAGGAAGGGCTGCTGGTCGGCATCTCGTCCGGCGCCGCGGTATGGGCGGCGCTGCAGGTGGCCGAAAGGCCCGAAAACGCCGGCAAGCTGATCGTCGTGATCATCCCCTCATTCGGCGAGCGCTACCTTTCCACCGTGCTGTTCCAGCACCTGGAAGTTTAGAAGCGCCAACACATCAGCTCCGCCACCGGGACGGCACAGCGATACTGCCGCCGGCCGCCCCGGCTCTGCCCGCCACGATTTCCTCACGGTTTTTTCAATTGAACGCCTTCGACTTCAGCACCGGCCCCGATCGCACCGGCACCGACAGCATCAAGTGGCGCCGCTACGCCGGCCGCGACGTGATCCCGATGTGGGTGGCCGACATGGATTTCGCCGCCCCGCCCTTGATCATCGACGCCCTTCACGCACGCATCGACCACCGCGTGTTCGGCTACGCCGACCCCTGGCCGTCGGTTGCCGAGGCGGTCATCGAAGGCATCGCCCGCGACCACGCCTGGCGCATCCAGCCCGAATGGCTGGTGTGGCTGCCGGGCGTCGTCACCGGCTTCAACATCGCCGTGCGCGCCGTCGGCCAGCCCGGAGACGGCGTCTTCACCGCCACGCCGGTCTACCCGCCCTTCCTGCACGCGGCGGCCAACTTCGATCAGCGCCTCGTCACCGCACCGCTGGTGAATAGCCGCACGCGCTGGGAATGGGACTGGCCCGCCACCGAGGCCGCGCTCCAGGAAAACGTGCGGCTGTTCATGCTGTGCAACCCGCACAACCCCGTCGGACGCGTCTTCGAGCACGCCGAACTCAGCCGCATCGCCGAACTGGCCGAGCGCCACGATCTCATCATCTGCTCCGACGAAATCCACTGCGGCCTCGTCCTCGATCCGGCAAGGCCGCACATTCCGATCGCCACCCTCGACGAGGCCGTCGCCCGTCGCACCATCACGCTGATGGCGCCCTCCAAAACCTGGAACATCCCGGCCCTCTACTGCGCCTTCGCCATCATCCCCGACGCCGCGCTGCGCGCCCGCTACAAGCGCGCGATGGCCGGCATCGTGCCCCATGTCAATGTGCTCGGCCTCACCGCCACCGAAATTGCCTACCGGGATTGCGGCCCCTGGCGCGAAGCCCTCATAAACACCCTGCGCGCCAATGCGGCCCGGGTTTTCGAGGCCATCAATGCGCTGCCCGGCCTGTCCACCACGCCCGTCGAAGCCACCTACCTGGCCTGGATCGACTGTCGCGCGCTCATGGCCGAGCGCGGCATTGCCAACGCCGCGGCGTTTTTTGAGGCCGCCGGCGTCGGCCTTTCCGACGGCAAGGACTTCGGCCTGCCCGGCTTCGTGCGGCTCAATTTCGGCTGCCCGCCGGCCCGCCTGGAGGCAGGTCTGGAACGCATTCGACGCGCCGTGATTTCATGATCTAGCGCAACAGATCCGGCATGCCGACGCGCATACTTCACGCGTTGGCTTCCCACCGCCGGAGGTTTTCGTGAGCGCACTCCCGTCAGACGAATTCGCCGCCCTCGACGGCATCCTGCAGCGACACCGGCACGATCCGACCCGCCTGCTGCAAATCCTCATCGACGCCCAGGACATCGCCGGCTGGCTGCCGGCCCCGGTCCTGACCCGCATCGCGGCGGGGCTCGACATCCCCCGCGCCCGGGTCGAGGGCGTCGCCGGCTTCTACAGTTTTCTCTACACCCGCCCGGTGGGCCGCTACCGGGTGCTGTTCTCCGACAACATCACCGACCGCATGCTCGGCAACGCCGAGTTGCTCGATGCCCTGTGCCGCAAGCTGTGGATCGAGCCCGGCAAGATGTCGGAAGACGGGCTGGTCAGCGTCACCACCACGTCCTGCACCGGCCTGTGCGACCAGGGCCCGGCGATGCTGGTCAATGGCCAGGCCATCGGACAGCTCAACCACCGGCGGATCAACGAAATCGCCGAGATGATCCGCCAGCAGCGCCCGCTTGAGCTGTGGCCCGCCGAATTCTTCCAGGTGGACGACAACATCCGCCTAAAGGGCGCCCTGCTTGGCCTTGAAATGGCGCCGGGCGAGGCCCTCAAGGCGGCCATCGCCCGCGGCCCGGAAGGCTGGCTCGCCGAAATGCAGGCCTCCAACCTGCGCGGGCGCGGCGGTGCGGGCTTTGCCACCGCCGTCAAATGGGCCAGCGCCCGCAACGCCCCCGGTGAATTGAAAGTCATCGTCTGCAACGCCGACGAAGGCGAGCCCGGCACCTTCAAGGATCGCGTCCTCCTCAACCGCTACGCCGACCTCGTCTTCGAAGGCATGAGCCTCGCCGCCTGGGCCGTGGGCGCCGGCGAAGGCTTTGTCTACCTGCGCGGCGAGTACCGCTACCTGCGCCCGCAACTTGAAGCCGTGCTGGCCCGCCGCCGCGAAGCCGGCCTGCTGGGCAAAAACATCCTCGGCCAGCCGGGTTTCGACTTCGACATCCAGATCCACCTCGGCGCCGGCGCCTATGTCTGCGGCGAAGAAAGCGCACTCATCGAATCGCTCGAAGGCAAGCGCGGCACCCCGCGCATCCGCCCGCCCTTCCCCGTCATCAAGGGCTACCTGGGCCGGCCGACGGTCGTGAACAACGTCGAAACCCTGGCCAAGACCTGCCTCATCGCCCTTCACGGCGGCGCAGATTTTGCCGCCACGGGCACCGCCCAGTCGGCCGGCACCAAGCTCATCTCCATTTCCGGCGACTGCGCCCTGCCGGGCATCTACGAATACCCCTTCGGCGCCCAGATCAGCCGCATTCTCGAAGACTGCGGCGCCAGCGACACCCAGGCCATCCAGGTCGGCGGCGCCTCCGGCATCTGCCTCGCAAGCTACGAGTTCCAGCGCCGCATCGCCTACGAAGACGTGCCCACCGCCGGCGCCTTCATGATCTTCGACGGCACGCGCGATCTCTTCGAAGTCGCCCGGGCCTTCATCCATTTCTTCGCCCACGAAAGTTGCGGTTTCTGCACCCCGTGCCGCGTCGGCACCTCGCTGCTCAAGGGCTTCATGGACAAGCTGGCCGACGGCCACGGCGCCAAGGCCGATCTCAACGACATCGACTGGATCGACCGCCTGCTCAAGAACGCCAGCCACTGCGGCCTCGGCAGCGCCTCGCCCAACCCGGTGATCGACACCCTGCAAAAATTCCGCCCGGCCTACGAGCGGCGGCTGGTGTCACTGGATTTCGAACCCGCCTTCGACCTCGACGCGGCCCTTGCCGAAGCCCGCCAGCTCACCGCCCGCACCTCAACCCCGGGGGGAACAAAAGGCGCGGGCCCCCCCAGGGCATGCTTCCGCGGCGGAACGGCTTGTGGCGCGAAAGGTGCCCAAATGACCAAGCAGTTTCTCCTCGACGGCCTGCCCGTGCCCTTCGAAGACGGACAAACCGTCCTCGAAGCCGCCCGCGCCGCCGGCCATTACATTCCCAGCCTGTGCTGGCACCAGGATTTTCCGCCCCACGGCAGCTGCAAGCTGTGCGTCGTGAAAGCGGCCGGGCGCCACGTCTCGGCCTGCGCCACGCCCGCCAAGGAAGGCTGGGAGGTTGAAAGCAACACCCCCGAGATCAACGGCGAACGCCGCGGCCTGCTGCAAATGCTGCTCGTCGAGGGCAACCACTTCTGCCCCTCCTGCGAAAAAAGCGGCGACTGCGAACTCCAGGCCCTCGGCTACGAATACGAAGTGCTCACCCCGCGCTTCCGGCACTTCTTCCCCGAGCGCCCGGTGGACGCCTCCCACCCCGACGTACTGCTCGACTTCAACCGCTGCATCTTCTGCGAACTGTGCGTGCGCGCCAGCCGTGACATCGACGGCAAATCGGTCTTCGCCCTCACCGGCCGCGGCATCGACAAGCACCTGGTCGTCAATGCCGAATCCGGCCGCCTCGCCGACACCGACTTTGCGAAGACCGACCGCGCCGCCAACATCTGCCCGGTCGGCGTGATCCTGCACAAAAGGGTCGGCTTCGCGGTGCCCATCGGCGAGCGCACTTTTGATCTCGCCACGATCAGCGAGAAGACGCTCAAGGAGGGTTCGTCATGAGCACGCTTCCCGCCCGCAAGCTGCGCGTGGCCACCGCCTCGCTGGCCGGCTGTTTCGGCTGCCACATGTCCTTTCTCGACATCGACGAACACCTTTTCGAACTCGTGGACATCATCGAGTTCGACCGCTCGCCGCTCACCGACATCAAGGAAGTCGGCCCCTGCGACATCGGCATCATCGAAGGCGGCGTGTGCAACTCCGAAAACGTTCACGTGCTGCGCGAATTTCGCCGCAACTGCAAAACCCTGATTGCCCTCGGAGCCTGCGCGGTCAATGGCGGCCTGCCCGCCCAGCGCAACCACATTCCGCTCGCCGAATGCCTGCGCGAGGTGTACCAGTTTCGCCCCGGCCTCGAAAACGGCCAGATTCCCAACGACCCGGAACTCCCGCTGCCGCTGGACAAGGTACGGCCGATCCATGAAGTCGTGCGCATCGACTATTTCATTCCCGGCTGCCCGCCCTCCGGCCCGGCAATCTGGAAATTTCTCACCGACCTGATCGCCGGCCGCACGCCGCGGCTCACCGGCGGCCTGCTGCACTACGACTGAACTGAGGTTCCGCCATGAGCTTCGAACTGGAAACCGCCACCAACCGCGAGAGCCTGCGCCGGGTCGCCATCGATCCCGTCTCCCGCGTCGAAGGCCACGGCAAGGTCACCCTGCTGCTCGACGAGGCCGGCCACGTCAAGGAGGCGCGGCTGCACATCGTCGAATTCCGCGGCTTCGAAAAATTCATCCAGGGCCGGCCTTACTGGGAAGTGCCGGTGATGGTGCAGCGCCTGTGCGGCATCTGCCCGGTCAGCCACCACCTGGCCGCCGCCAAGGCCCTCGACCCCGTGGTGGGCGCGGTGCCCATCACCGCCACCGCCGAAAAGATCCGGCGCCTGATGCATTACGGCCAGATTCTCCAATCGCACGCGCTGCACTTCTTCCACCTGTCCTCGCCCGACTTGCTGTTTGGCTTCGAGTCTCCTGTGCAGCAGCGCAACATCGTTGGCGTGGCCGGAGCGTATCCGGAAGTGGCCAGACAAGGCGTGCTGCTGCGCAAGTTTGGCCAGGAAGTCATCCGCATCACCGCCGGCAAGCGCGTGCACGGCACCGGCGCGGTGCCCGGCGGCGTGAACAAATCCCTCACCCCGGCCGAGCGCGACGAACTGCTGCAGGACGCCGACCAGATGATCCAGTGGAGCCGCGACGCCGTGCACCTTGCCCGCCGCCTCCACGAAACAAACGGCTCGCTCTACGATGAGTTCGGGCTGTTCCGCAGCCACATCTTCAGCCTCGTGCGCGCGGACGGCGCGATGGATCTCTACGACGGCCACCTGCGCCTGCGCGACGCCCGCGGCCAGATCGTCCGCGACGATCTGGCCTGCGACGACTACGAAAACTTCATCCGCGAAGAGGTCAAGTCGTGGAGCTACATGAAGTTCCCGTACATCACCGAACTCGGCCCCGGGCGGGGCTGGTACAAGGTCGGCCCGCTGGCGCGGGTGCAGAACTGCGACTTCATCCCCAGCACACTTGCCGAAATCGAACGCCAGGCCTTCATCGCCCACGGCGACGGCGAGCCCATTCACGCACCGCTGGCCTACCACTGGGCGCGCATGATCGAAATGCTCCACGCCGCCGAAGTCATCCGCAGCCTGCTCGACGACCCGGACATCCTCTCGGACAAGCGCATGGCCGAGGGCCCGCGCGGGCGTGAAGGCGTCGGCATCATCGAAGCGCCGCGCGGCACGCTGATCCACCATTACCGCGTCGGCGACGACGACCTCGTCAGCTACTGCAACCTGATCGTCTCCACCACCCACAACAATCAGGCCATGAACGAAGCCGTGCGCCAGGTTGCCCGCCGTTATCTGGACGGACGCCAGCTCACCGAAGGCCTGCTGAACCACATCGAGGTGGCCATCCGCGCCTTCGACCCCTGCCTCTCCTGCGCCACCCACGCGCTGGGCAAGATGCCGCTGGCGGTCGAATTGCTCGATGCCGAAGGAAAGCTTCTCGACCACGCCTCAAGCGGCGGCTGATCCATCATGACACTTGTGGTGTTTGCGGTCGGCAACCCCTCCCGGGGCGACGACGCCCTCGGGCCGCTGCTGATGGCCGGGCTGGAAGCGCGGGCTCAAACGGGCGTGGTGCTGATCAGCGATTTTCAGCTACAGATCGAACATGCGCTGGACCTCGACGGCTGCGAGCTGGCCCTGTTCATCGATGCGGGCACCGGCACCCCGGCGCCCTTCGAATTCCGCGAAACCGCGCCGGCTCCGGGCCGGCCGGTCAGCTCGCACTCCCTGCCCCCCGAAGCCGTGCTGAACGTGTTTGCCGACATCCGCGGCGTGCCGCCGCCCCCCGCCTTCGTGCTGTGTGTAAGAGGCGAGGATTTTGGTCTGGGCAAGGATTTGAGCGCCGCGGCCCGGCAACATTTTGACGCCGCCGCAGCCCGGCTGGCGGCCTGTCTGACCCGCCCCGACGCCGCTTACTGGCGCCGGCTGGCCGAAGCCGACCGGCGCGTCGTCACGACCTAATCGGCGTCCCAACCCCGCTGTCGCGGGCCTGGCGTTCGCGCGGAAACAGGCGTTGCACTACAACGAGAACGGCAAGGCCGATGCGCCAGCCCCACCGTTGATGTAAGCCTTTCGCGCGGAGGGTGTACATCACGATCAGCCACAGCGAGAGACCGTCGTCGACCACGCTCAACCACGATACGACGAAACAGCAAGGCCTGCGCGGTATCGCAGAGCTCTCAGGCTCAGGGCTGCAAGTCCGACGGAGACGCCTTGCGCTTTTGGCGAGTGGAATTCATGGAAAATCATTGACTGGGCAGTCAATTCTGAGTTTATGCAGATTGATCACTTTGAAGTTGAAACTTCGATCGGTACTGCTTGGCTGTGAGTTCACACCTACGTCACGAAGTCTCTGAAGGACTTAATGTAAAATAATATTTTTGAATAGGATCTAAATCCAAGCGGATCCGTCATTCTCTATGCACAAGTCCAGCCCGCAGCGCATTTCCATCGTGATTCCCGTCTATGCAGCAGAGCGGACGCTCCCGACGCTGATTGAGGAGATCGTGCCGCTGACCAAGCCGCAAACCAGCCCCGCCGGCAACGCCTTCGTGGTCAGCGAGGTCTTGCTGGTTCATGACTGCGGACCGGATCGCTCCGACCTGACACTGGAATCCCTCACCGCGACATTTCCCTTCTCGCAAGCGATCTGGTTGTCCCGCAATTACGGTCAGCATGCCGCCACCATGGCCGGCATGGCCAGCGCGACCGGCGACTGGGTCGTGACGATGGACGAGGATGGGCAGCAGAATCCGGCCGACATTGGCAACATGCTGGACTACGCGATGGCCTCCTCGCTGCAGCTCGTCTATGCGCAGCCGACCAATCCGCCTCCCCACGGCTGGCTGCGCAACTTCTTCAGCCGCGTTGCCAAGGAGATCAGCTCCCGCCTGCTCGGCAACCGGACCATAGGGCGCTTCAACAGTTTCCGACTGATCTCCGGAGAAATCGCCCGAACACTGGCGGCATACTGCGGCAACGGGGTGTACCTTGATGTGGGCCTGTTCTGGATCACCGGCCGGATCGGTCACTGCCCCATTCGCCTCCGCAACGAACTCGACCGGCCGTCCGGATATTCATACCTTAAACTGCTAGGGCATTTCTGGAACCTGATCCTGACCACCGGCACCCGCCCGCTCCGTCTGATCACGATCATGGGCAGCTTCTCGATAGTGTTCGCCATGATGATCGCGACGTTCGTCCTCTACCAGAAATTCACCAATCAGATCCCTGTCCAAGGCTGGGCCTCGACGGTCACCGTGGTGGCGTTTTTCTCCGGCTGCATCCTGACCGCCCTCGGCGTAATAGCAGAGTACATGGCCGTCACGATGGGCATCGTCATGGGCAAACCCCTGTACGTCGTCAGTTCCCGGCCGACACGGCCGGCCCCGCGCAGATGACGATCGCCTGGATTCTGGGGCGCGGCGGCCTGTTCGGGTCCGCCTTGCATCGCGCTCTCGCCCTTGAAGGCACCCGGCTGTTTGTTCCGGACGAAAAGCTTTGCTGGCACGAAGACCAGCGCCTCGAGGCACAGCTTGCTTGCGCGGTCAGAGCCTTTTCGGCCCAGGCGCGGGGAGCGGGGCACTGGGAGATCTACTGGGCGGCTGGCATCGGCACCATGAGCAGCCCTCCCGAAGCCCTTGCCCCGGAAACTCGTGCCCTGTCCCTGCTGCTCCGTTGTATCGAGTCCGACGGCATACTTGCCTCCATGGACGGTTCGCTGGCGCTTGCGAGTTCGGCGGGCGCCATCTATGCGGGCTCCGTCGACGACATCATCACGGAAGACAGCCCCCCGTCGCCGACCACCGCCTACGCCACAGAGAAACTCCGTCAGGAAGATCTCGTGCGAGCCTTCACCGAACGCAACGATAAGGTGTCCGCACTGCTCGCCCGCCTATCGACCCTGTATGGCTCGGGCCAGGCCGCCACCAAGCCCCAGGGGCTGCTGACCCACATCGCGCGCAGCATGCTGCGCAACAAGCCTGTCCAGATCTTCGTTCCCTACGACACCATCAGGGATTACCTCGCGGTCGACGACGCCGCCCCTGCCATGATCTCGGCCCTGCGGGCCAGCAGCGGCGAACAATCCCGGGTACTAGCCAAGATCATTGCCTCCGAAACACCGACGACGATCGCCGAAATCCTCGCCATCTTCAAGCGGCTCACACGCAACCCGCCACGCATCATCCGAAGCAACAACCGGCTGTCGGCAGCCTATGCCCATCGCATTCAGTTCCGCTCTATCATCACGCCCGACCTGGCCAGCACGGCCAGGCGTAGATTGCCAGTTGGGATTGCCCAGTTGCTGCTGGCGGAACGCGTCGCATTCGGAAGAGGCGCCGGGCGCGATTAGCCCCCGCCATGGCGCAAACACCAAGAAATAGCATTGATGCACAACACCCCTACCCGAACGACGCTGATCCAATTCATCAAGTTCCTGGGCGTCGGTGTCGCCAACACACTAATCGGCCTGTCGGTCATTTACGCCACCAAGTGGTTCTTGGGAGCGGGGGACGTCATTGCCAACGCAACCGGCTACGCCGTCGGGCTGATCGTCAGCTTCACCCTCAACAGCCGATGGACTTTCTCCTACCGGGGGCCTCGCCGGGCGGCAGTGCTGAAGTTTCTGGGCGTGGCACTCATTGCCTACGGGATGAACCTGCTGACTGTCATGGCAGCCATTGAAGTGTTCCGGATCAACACCTATGTCGCCCAGGCGCTGGGAGTTCCGCCCTACACCTTGACGTCCTTCCTGCTCAGCAAGTTTTTCGTTTTCCGCCACCGGCAAGTGCCTCAAGGATCCTGACGGGACTGGGCAAGGCTCCTCGACGATCACCGGGCGGGCCGCTGGGCCCCCTCGCGCATACGATAGAGCGCGTACTCACCGTGACGCTCCACCAACGTCGTGTTGTCATGCAGCCAACTAATGGAATCCCAGCTGGCTGGCCAGATGGAATAGTCCGAGGGTTGCACAAGCAGGTAATCCTCAGCGGACGCCTTGACCGGCTGAGCGAATGATTTCACGGTCCGCCCGGACAGATAAGTTATCGGGTAGGCCGCCTGCTCCACCAGGGCATGAATGTTTGCGGACGAGGGCAGACTCCCCACCAAACCGGCCATAGCTTCCTGGTTTCTGCGGGCCACGAAGAAATCCCGGGGAGTTCCGAGCTCGGCCTTGCGGGCAATCTCATACACCAGCGTCAGCGAGTCCCCCACCGCAAGCATGCGCATGTTAAGCAAGCCCTGGGCCGCACACATGAAGATGAGCACCAGATGGGCAATCATGAGCGTTCGCTCCCGCCTGACGCGCCCGAGGGCCGACAGACCGAGCAGGATGGCAGCCAGCCACAGCAGCGGAATGGCCGGCCACAGATAACGGATGTGCGGTATTGGAGCCTTAAGCACCCAGGCGAACCATCCCGCTCCCCCCGCCAGCAACAGAAAACCGCACAACCCGGCGATCTCCCGGTCGTCCTCCCCGGCCTGCAGCCGGCTTATGAACCAGCCCGCCAGCGCCACGATGGACAGCACCGGGATGATCCCGTCCGCCACGACCATGTAGTTCAGCCGCAACATGATTCCCGAAAACGGGTGGCTGACGCCGGTGGACAAGCCCCGCCGCCGCCAGGAACTCGCTCCACGGGGCGTCACCAAAAGCCGCAAAATAGACCGCCACACACCCGACAAAGACCAGCACCGCCACAGCGACCGCCAGCACCGGATGCACGAGACGTGCAACCCATCCCCGGTGCGCAAGAACTGACCAGACCAGAATGGCCGGCAGCATCGAGAGGCAGGTCATTCGCGTGGCGCAGGCGAGCCCGAACAGCACTCCCCCCAGGATAGCCATGCCCGGTGATCGGCTTCCAAAGCGAACCCAGAACAGCGCTGCCAGCAGGAAAACGGTCGTCGCGATGATCTCCGCAGTTGCCAGGGACGCCTGCAGCAGGAAGCCCGGCGCAGCAGCAAACAAGGCCGTTCCCGCCGCGGCGAGAACACGGTCCTTGATACGGCGTTCGATAAGATTGAACACAAGCCCCAGCAGGATCAGCGTGACACTGATCGAAGCAAGGCGGTGAACGAGGAGATCCCCGCCCCATAACAGGGCCATCAGGCCATGCAGCACGAAGTGCAGCCCGCCGGTCGTCGTGACCGGGTTGTCCAAGGCACTCGTCGGGGGCAGCGGAATACCGAACGCCTTCATCGTGCTCATGAGAATCCAGACCTCGTCGGGCTCCACGGTCAGGGCGAGCACCCCGCCGCCAAAAGTCAGGCAGAAGCACACAACGATTGCGGCATATACGGGCAGCAGCAAGTGCAGTTTCTTTACAAGCATTTGAACAACCATCCCATATCCGGCTTCCTGGCAATTTGCTTTGCGGGCACCCGGTCGAGTACCGGAACCGGAGTCACGAAAAACGGCACGCCCGCGCCAATGAGAAACAATCGGGTTATGTCCCGGTTCAACGTGGAGGTTTAAAGGGTCGCGTTACATGCAAGCCTGACAACCCTTGCAAATCAATAGCTCAGAACTGGCTACGTAACGCTTCCCCAATGTCACGGATAGCTGAAGAGTCAAGCAGTTGCGGATTGACTCAAGCGTCGAAAAACGCGCCTTCAGAACCTGATTTTAATGGGGTGGGTTTAACGAGACCCCCATCCGGGTGAGGATTCTGGACCCAAAACCACCTGATGCCTGTAGTGTTTCCAAGGCCAACAGTGACACGGGCGACAATTCTGCATGAAAAACCCCCTCTCACGAAACAGGTTTTGCACTTCAGCATGAACGACAGCACCCTAATCACGCTGAATGACATTTCGATGCACATCAGCCCGAACGTGACAAGGGCCTGCACATGATTGACGAGCCCGGGGGCAATACGGATGTCGTGAAAGAAATCAGCCGGCAGAAGCGCGGGCGGCCTTCCGGAGAATGCTCAGGCAGTTCGCCCGCGGCGCTGCATGGCCATGACCTTGGCCTGTACGTAGCCTTTCAGCTCACGGAAGGGAACCGGCTTGCTGTAGAAGATGACATCGGGCGGCAGACCACCGTTCTCGAGGATTTCCTCTTCGGTCAGGCCGCTGACCACGACGATGTCGAGATCCTGCAACTGAGGGTCGGCACGCAAGCGGCGGATCATCTCGAAACCGTCGATACCCGGCATGCGCAAGTCGGTGATCAGCAGGTCGGGCGGCACCCGCCCGATTTCCAGCAGGCCGTCGATACCGCTGAAAACCAAGCGCACCTGCATCGGCAGCGCCCAGGAAGACAGGGTGTGCTCGTAGAGCTTCTGGAGGATGCGATCGTCTTCGGCCACCAGCACCTGAAGGCTGTTGGCCTGCGGACGCGGCGTACTCTGCCCGCCACCGGCCATGGAACGGGCGCGGAATTCCTCGATGGAGCTGACCCGGATTCGCCGATGCCCGCCCGCAGTTTTCCAGCCCTCCAACTGGCCGTTTTCGACCATTTGCTGGACGGTACCCAAAGACAGGCCCAGACGCTGGGCGGCTTCGGAAGTGCTGCAGTATTCCTTTTCAGGAGAGTCGGGCGTGACGGCCATGGATCAATCGGACAGAAAGAACAAAAGTTTCAATGATGGTAACAGCTTAGCCGGTTGTGACGCCAAACCCAGTCATTGCATCAGCATAGAACAATTTCGTCAGAACAGACAATTCTGTCAAAAAAACGACATCAGAAGCGCCCTTGAGCAGAATCGGCACTTTGTTCGAATCCCAATCCTGATGCGTATGATTCTGCGTTCACGACAAGCGAATTTTCGATCGGCGGCTTTTGCAAAGCCTGAAAGGCTATCGGCCCCTTTTGATTGAAGCACCCTCGCTGCAAGGACGGTTCAAGGCCGCTAGTGTAACAGTTTGACGCCCCGTCAAAAGAACCGGCCATGACGCCGCCGGAGCGTCCCGCCGGCCGGGCGATGCCTTCGCTGCCCTGCCGACGCCCATCGACGCCTGCACCTGCGCCATGCCGGGGGCCTCGCGCGCCGGGCCTTCGACACATGGCAAAACGGAGCGACACAGTCAGGCTACTGGCCGGATGTGCCAACGGGTGAGCGCCGAAGGGAGGAAAAATTCGTGTGTGCATGCGCTCTTCCGGGCTGGACGAAAACGGTCAACTGCCGTTTCCAGGATCATTGTTTTGCATGAAGTTCAGATCCGGCCATTGCCAACCCCGCCTCCTTTCGGAGTAGCAGAACCCATTCCGGGGCCGTGCCCGCCGTAGCATGGCGTCAATAGAGTTTCGGGCTGACCTTGATTCCGGATACCTCCAATGCCCAAACCCCATCACATCGCGGCGGCCTTGTGCGCCGCCGGCCTCATGTCCGCCAACGGATTCGCCTTCGCGGCGGGCGACGTCGTGATCAGCCAGATCTACGGCGGCAACGGCAACGCGTACAAGTCGGACTACGTCGAGCTGTTCAACCGCAGCAGTTCGGCCATCAACGTGACCGGCTGGTCGGTGCAGTACGCCACCGGCACCGGCACCGGCCATTTCAGCGCCAACGGCGTGGCGGCCCTGTCGGGCACGCTGCAGCCCGGTCAATACCTGCTGGTGAAGCTGGCCACGGTCACCAACGGCAGCGAGCTGCCCGCAGCCAACGCGACGGGTTCAGCCAACCTGGCGGCGGCCAACGGCAAGGTGGTGCTGGTGAACACCAGCGCCGGCCTGGCCTGCAACGGCGCCAGCGCGCCCTGCTCCCCGGCCCAGAGCTCCCAGATCGTCGACCTCGTCGGCTACGGCACGGCCAACTTCGCGGAAGGTGCTGCCGCGCCGGCCGCCAGCAGCGCCACCGCGCTGTTCCGCGCCAATGGTGGCTGTACCGATAGCGACCAGAACGCTGCCGACTTCACGAGCGGAGCCCCGAGCCCCCGCAACGGCAGCAGCCCGGCGAGCCAGTGCGGCGGTGCGCCCACGCCGGTCAATGCCCCGATCACCGCCACCTGCCCGCCGCTGCTGCTCCAGCAGGGCGCGGCCGGCAGCATGCTGCTCACGGCCACCGACGTCGACAGCAGCGTGACCGGCGCCACCCTTGTTGGCGGCGCAGTGGCCGGGATCAGCCTCGGCCCGGCCAGCGGCGACGGCGGCACCGCCAGCGTGCAGCTCCAGGCCACCGGCGCCATCGCGGCCGGCACCTACCCGGTCGGCGTTCAATTCACCAATAACGAGGCGCAGAGCGCCAGCTGCACCGTCGACGTGACCGTCGCCGCAGGGCTGGCGACAACGCCGATCGGCGCGATCCAGGGCACCGGCGGCGTCAGCCCGCGGGTCGGGGATTCCGTCGCCACCAGCGGTATCGTCACGGCGCTGACCAACAACGGCTTCTTCCTGCAGGATCCGGCCGGCGACGGCGACCCGGCCACCTCCGACGGCATCTACGTGTTCACCAGCACCGCCCCCACCGTGGTGATGGGCCAGCGCATCAGCCTCAAGGGCACCGTCGCCGAGTTCAACGGCCAGACCCAGCTCACCGGCGCCAGCAACATCAGCGTGCTGGCAAGCGGCGAAGCCTTGCCCCTTCCGGTGGACGTGACCCTGCCGGAATCCGTCAATGGCGAGCTGGAGCGCTACGAGGGCATGGTGGTGCGCATCGTCAGCCCGATGACCGTCGCCCAGAACTACTTCCTGGGCCGCTACGGCCAGCTCACCCTTTCGGCCAACGGCCGCATCGAGAAGGCCACCAACCGCTTCCCGGCCGGCTCGCCGGAAGCCATCGCGCTGGCCGACGAGAACCAGCGCCGCCTGCTGGTGCTGGATGACCGCTCGTCGCGCCAGAACCCCAGCCCCGTTCCCTACCTTGGCGCCGGCAACACGGTGCGTGGCGGCGATACCGTCAATGGCAGCCTCGTCGGCGTGCTCGAACACGGCGCGATCAACGCGGGCAGCCCGGCGGCCATCGACTACCGCCTGCACCCCATCGAGCCGGTGAGCTTCACGCGCAGCAACCCGCGCACCACCAGCCCGGCGGAGGTGGGTGGCAACGTCAAGGTGGCCAGCTTCAATGTGCTGAACTATTTCAACGGCGACGGCGCAGGGGGCGGCTTCCCGACCTCCCGCGGCGCCACCGACGCGACCGAGTTCCAGCGCCAGCGCGACAAGATCATCAACGCCATCAAGGCCCTCAACGCCGATGTGGTGGGCCTGATGGAAATCGAGAACGACGGCTACGCCAGCCGCAGCGCCATCCAGGATCTGGTGAACGGCCTGAATGCCGCGCTGGGCGCCAATACCTACGCCGTCGTGCCCGACCCGGCCGCCGGCACCGGCAGCGACGAGATCAAGGTCGCGCTGATCTACAAGCCGTCCCGTGTCAGCCGCGTCGGCGCCTCGGTGTCCGATCCGGACGCCATCAACAGCCGCCCGCCGCTGGCCCAGACCTTCGCCGCCCTCAACGGCGAAAAGTTCTCGGTGATCGTCAACCACTTCAAGTCCAAGGACTGCGCGGACGCCACCGGCGCCGACAAGGACCAGAACGACGGCCAGGGCTGCTACAACGCGCGCCGCCTCCAGCAGGCCGGCCGCCTTGCCGGTTTCATCGAGCAGATCAAGGGCAGCGCCGGCGACGACGATGTGGTGGTGATTGGCGACCTGAACGCCTACGGCAAGGAAGATCCGATCAACGCGCTGACCGGCGCCGGCCTGATCAACCAGCTGGCCGAGCGTGAAGCCAACCCCTATTCCTACGTTTTCGACGGGGAAACCGGCTACCTGGACCACGCCCTCACCAGCGCGAGCCTGCACGCCCAGGTGGCGGGGGTCGGGCACTGGCACATCAACGCCGACGAGCCCTCCTTCCTCGACTACAACCTGGAGTTCAAGCCGCAAGACCTCTACACCTCGGCGCCCTGGCGCTCATCGGATCACGACCCCGTGATCGTCGGCCTGCAGCTGGTGAAGAAGCTGGACGGCAGCGCCGGCCGTGACACCCTGGTCGGCACCGCCGGTGATGACATCATCAACGGCGGCCCCGGGGCGGACACCCTGACCGGTGGCGCCGGTGCCGATACCTTCGTCTATGGCAACCTGCGCGAAGCCGGCGACACCATCACCGACTTCACTCGCGGCCTTGATCGCATCGACCTGCGGGCCCTCTTCGCCAGCATCGGCTACTCCGGCAGCAATCCGGTTGCGGACGGCTACCTGAAGCTGGTTTCAACCGCCGCCGGCACCAGCGTGCAGATCGATGCCGACGGCAGCGCCGGCGCCGGCCTCGCCCGCCCCCTCGTCCTGCTCAAGGACGTGCCCCTGAACACCCTGAGCGTCAGCCGCGACTTCGTCGGCGGCGGCATCTTCCTCAAATAAGCGATTCATGATGAAACTGAAAAAACACCTCCCCGCCGCCACCCTCCTCGCGGCGCTGTTCATCTCGCCCGCCCAGGCCGCCCCCATCGCCAATCTCACCGCCTGGGCCGCGATGGGCGACGTGCAGGTATCAAGCCTCACTGCGTCCCTCACCACGGCATCGCTGATTTACGAGGACGACTTTCCGGCCGCGGCAGGCGCCTACAACCTGTCGGGCGTGGGCACCGCCGAGGTGGGAATCCCCGCGGGCCTCGAAGAGTTCGTCGGCCTGCAGATCGGCAATCTCGACCCGGATCCGGTCAATGGCGTCATGGCGCTGGAAGGCTCGGCACTCAAGCACACCATTCAGGTCCAGGCCGGCGACACCCTGAGCTTCGACTGGGCCTTTTCAACCCGGGAAGGCCTGACGACCGACCACAACGACTACGCCTTCATGGTCATCGACGATGTGCTGACCCTCTTTGGCGATGTCGCCAGCGCCTCCACCGGCGGCCGCTTCAGCCAGACCTTCTCGGCGGCGGGTACGGCACAGATCGCCTTCGGGATCGTCGACGTCCTCGACTATGGCGTCACCTCCCGGCTGGACATCGGCGCCCTCGCCCTCTCCGCCCTGCGCCTGCGCCGCGCACGAAGCTGAACCCGGCCCGCCCGGCATGCGGAAGCGCAGCGGGCGGCGGGAATAGTCTGGATCGATGCATTTTGAGCTCCCCGACGCCGCCGCCAAGGCGGCGTCGGTCCATTCGGGCCGACCTCCCGGTCGTCCTGAGTGCCGCTATACTCGCCGCCGTCTTTATGCCCTTTGAGTTGCACTCATGTCGATCCGCAGCATCCGGCTGTTGTCCCGCGTGGCGGTACTGGCCTTTTTCTCCAGCCTGGCAGAAGCCCAATCCCTGCCCGCGCCCTCCCGAACTGTCTTCAAGTGCGAGGAGGGCGGCAGGATCGTCTATTCAGACTCGCCCTGCCTGGGGGCCAAAAAAATCGACGTGGAGCCGACCCGGGGCGTCAGCAGCTTGTCGGGCAAGGAGCGCGTTGGAAACGATGTTCAGCGGGAGGTATTTGAGGAGCGGCTGGCAGAAGCCGTACGCCCACTCAGCGGCATGAACCCCAAACAGTACGAAGTATTCAGTCGCCGCATGAAGCTCACGTCAGCGGCGCAGCGGGAGTGCCAGCACCTGGACAGACAGATTCCTCCGCTTGAACAGACAGAGGCACAGGCCAGCGGACAGGATTTTGCCGCGGCACAGCGGCGTCTCTTCGGTCTGCGAAGCCGCTTCCGCGAGTTGGGTTGCTGACGACGACTGCAGCCTGAAGATCAAGGCCGCGCACCAACAAAAACCCCCGCAATGCGGGGGTTCCAGGGGGTGTGTTGCGCTTTTTCTAACGACGCATCAGAAGGGGATGTCGTCGTCGAAATCGCCAAAGCCGCCGCCGGCCGGCTTCTTCGGTGCCGGAGCGCTGGGAGCCGGGGCGCCGCCGCCGAAACCACCACCGCCACCGCCGTAGCTGTTGTCGCGACCGCCACCGCTGTCACGGGGGGCGCTGTCGCGGCCGCCGCCTTCGCTGCGCGACGGTGCATCGGCGCCGCCCATGCCCTGACGGCTGCCGAGCATTTTCATCTCGTCGGCACGGATTTCGGTGGTGTAGCGATCCTGGCCGTCCTTGTCCTGCCACTTGCGGGTGCGCAGCGAACCTTCGATATACGCGGCGCTGCCCTTCCTCAGATACTGGCCGGCGATTTCGGCAAGCTTGCCGAAGAAGACCACGCGGTGCCATTCGGTGGCCTCGCGCTTCTCGCCGGTGGCCTTGTCGCGCCAGGTATCGGTGGTGGCGAGGGTGATGTTGCAGATTGCGTCGCCGCTCGGGGCGTAGCGGGTTTCGGGATCTTTGCCCAGGTTGCCGATAAGAATCACCTTGTTGACCGAAGCCATATGTCTCTCCTGAAAAATTCTTGGGTGGTGTTCAGGCTGCCGCGACGCGACGGGTCGGGGGTGCGGCCATGCCGGTAGCGAGGATCAGCCACAGCAGCGCCAGCGCACCGCCCAGCAGCGATACCGAACCGGGGCCGACGTGCTGGGCCAGCCAGCCGCCCAGGGCCCCGCCGAGGAACAGCCCGATGGACTGCAGCGTGTTGTAGACCCCCAGCGCGGTGCCCTTGGCATGGGCCGGTGCGATCTTGGAAATCCACGAAGGCTGGGTCGCTTCAAGCACGTTGAAGGCGACGAAGAACAGGGTCAGCAGGATCGCCAGCGGCCACAGCCCGGCCCCGCCTGCCACATTGCCCGCCAGGTAAAGCCCGGCCTGCACCAGCAGCAACAACACGATGGCCGAATTGAAGACCTGTTTCATCGCGCCTTTTTTCTCGGCCACGATCACCGCCGGCACCATGACGACAAAGGATAGCAGCACCGCGGGCAGATAGACTTTCCAGTGCTCGGCGATGGGCAGGCCGGCATGGACCAGCCCGGCGGGCACCAGCACCCACATGGCGGTTTGCATCAGATGCAGCGAAAACACGCCGAAATTGAGGCGCATCAGCTGGCCATTGCCAAGCACTTCGGAGAAGCGCCCGATGGCCCGCGGCACCGGCGGCGCGGCCGGCACGACAAACAGGATCGTGAAGATCGCCGCCACCGCCAGCGCGGCGGTCAGCCAGAACAGGCCGCTCATGCCGATGACGGCGTAGAGCAGCGGCGCCGCCACCATCGACAGCGCGAACACCAGGCCGATCGACGAGCCGATCATCGCCATCACCTTGGTGCGGTGCTGGTCGCGGGTGAGGTCGGCGGCCAGCGCGGTGACGGCCGCCGAGATGGCGCCGGCGCCCTGCAGCACGCGGCCGACGACCACGGTCTGGACGTCGGTGGCCAGTGCCGCGACGGCGCTGCCGATCACGAACAGGATCAGGCCGACGACGATCACCGGCTTGCGCCCGAAGCGATCGGAGGCGGCCCCGAAGGGAATCTGGAGAAAGGCCTGGGTCAGGCCGTAGGCGCCGATGGCCATGCCGACCAGCGCCACGTTGTCGCCGCCGGGCATGCCGTGGGCATGGACCGCAAAAACCGGCAGGATCAGGAATAAACCAAGCATGCGCAGCGCAAAGATTGCTGCTAGCGAGAGGCCGGCGCGGCGCTCGGCCGGGCTCATCTTGTCGTCGTTCGAAGAGGCCATTAAACGTGCTGCGTGGGGAGGGGTAAGAGGCGTATATTAACAGGTTGCCCCTGCCTCGAACGCTCCATGGACGCCATCCGAATCCGCGGTGCCCGCACCCACAATCTGAAAAACATCGCGCTGGACATCCCGCGCAACAAGCTCACGGTGATCACCGGCCTTTCAGGCTCGGGCAAAAGCTCGCTGGCGTTCGACACCCTGTACGCCGAAGGCCAGCGCCGCTACGTGGAGTCGCTGTCGGCCTACGCGCGGCAGTTTTTGCAGTTGATGGAAAAGCCCGACGTGGACCTCATCGAGGGTCTGTCGCCGGCCATTTCCATCGAGCAGAAGGCCACCAGCCATAACCCGCGCTCCACCGTCGGCACGGTCACCGAAATCCACGACTACCTGCGCCTGCTGTACGCCCGCGCCGGCACGCCCCACTGCCCGGATCACCCCGAGCACGCCCTCGAGGCCCAGAGCGTCTCGCAGATGGTAGACGCGGTACTGGCGCTACCCGAAGAAACCAAGCTGATGATCGTCGCCCCGGTGATCAGCGGGCGCAAGGGCGAGCAGGCCGACCTGTTCGTCGAACTGCGCGCCCAGGGCTTCGTGCGGGTACGCGTGGATGGCATCGTCCATGAACTCGACAACCTGCCGGTGCTCGACAAGAACCGCCGTCACAGCATCGAGGTGGTGGTCGATCGCATCAAGGTGCGCCAGGATCTGCGCGGGCGCCTTGCGGAATCCTTCGAAACCGCCCTCACCCACGCCGAAGGCCGCGCCATCGCCGTGGAGATGGATACCGGCACCGAGCACCTGTTCTCGGCCAAGTTCGCCTGCCCGATCTGCAGCTTTGCGCTGGCCGAACTCGAGCCGCGCCTGTTCTCGTTCAACAACCCGGTGGGCGCCTGCCCCCGCTGCGACGGCCTTGGCCAGGTGGACTTTTTCGATCCCGAGCGGGTCGTCGTGCACCCTGATCTGTCGCTGGCCTCCGGCGCCGTGCGCGGCTGGGACCGCCGCAACCAGTTCTACTTCCAGCTTCTCGCCAGCCTCGCCGACCACTACGACTTCAACGTGGAAACGCCGTTCGAGGAGTTGCCGGCCACCATCCGCCACATGGTCCTGCACGGCTCCGGGCGCGACAAGATCGCCTTCCGCTACCTCTCCGACGGCGGCAAGCCGGTGCTCAAGGAGCACGCCTTCGAGGGCATCATTCCCAACCTCGAACGCCGCTACAAGGAAACCGATTCGGTCGCCGTGCGCGAAGAGCTCTCCAAATACCGCGCTACCTGCGCCTGCCCGGTGTGCCACGGCAGCCGGCTGCGCACCGAGGCGCGCTTCGTGCTGATCGACGGGCGCAACCTCTCCGAGGTCAGCCACTTGCCGCTGGCCCAGAGCAAGGCCTTCTTCGACGGCCTGACGCTGGTCGGCCAGCGTGCCCAGGTGGCCGACAAGATCGTCAGCGAGATCTCCAGCCGGCTGCAGTTCCTGATCAACGTCGGCCTCGACTACCTGTCGCTCGACCGCTCCGCCGACACCCTGTCGGGCGGCGAATCCCAGCGCATCCGCCTCGCCAGCCAGATCGGCTCCGGCCTCACCGGCGTGATGTACGTGCTGGACGAACCTTCGATCGGCCTCCACCAGCGCGACAACGACCGCCTGCTCGAAACCCTGCGCCGCCTGCGCGACATGGGCAACACCGTGATCGTCGTCGAGCACGACGAAGACGCCATCCGCATGGCCGACTACGTGGTCGACATGGGCCCCGGCGCCGGCGAGCACGGCGGCCGCGTGATCGCCGAAGGCCGCCCGGAAGACGTCGCCGCCCACCCGGACTCGCTCACCGGGGCCTATCTTTCCGGCACCCGCTACATCGTGGTGCCCGCAAAGCGCCTCGCCGCCAACCCCGAAAAAATCCTGCGCATCGAAGGCGCCAGCGGCAACAACCTCAAGAACGTCAGCGTCGAAGTGCCGGTCGGGCTGTTCACCTGCATCACGGGCGTATCCGGCTCGGGCAAAAGCACGCTGATCAACGACACCCTCTACGCCCACGTGGCCCGCCACGTAAACGGCAGCAACATCGAAGCCGCCCCGTGTGCCGGCATCGAAGGGCTGGACCACTTCGACAAGGTCATCAACGTCGACCAGAGCCCCATCGGCCGCACCCCGCGCTCCAATCCGGCCACCTACACCGGCCTGCTCACGCCCATCCGCGACCTGTTCTCCGGCGTGCCCGAAGCCAAGGCCCGCGGCTACGGCCCCGGCCGCTTCAGCTTCAACGTCAAGGGCGGGCGCTGCGAAGCCTGTCAGGGCGACGGCCTGATCAAGGTCGAGATGCACTTTCTGCCCGACATGTACGTGCCCTGCGACATCTGCCACGGCAAGCGCTACAACCGCGAAACCCTGGAGATCCGCTACAAGGGCAAAACGATCTACGAAGTGCTCGACATGACCGTCGAGCAGGCCCTCGCCTTCTTCAGCGCCGTGCCCATCGTCGCCCGCAAGCTCGACACCCTGATGCAGGTCGGCCTCGGCTACATCCGCCTCGGCCAGAGCGCCACCACGCTCTCGGGCGGCGAGGCCCAGCGGGTCAAGCTGGCCCTCGAACTGTCCAAGCGCGACACCGGCCGCACCCTCTACATCCTCGACGAACCCACCACCGGCCTGCACTTTGCCGACATCGAGATGCTCCTCACCGTGCTGCACCGCCTGCGCGACCACGGCAACACCGTGGTGGTCATCGAGCACAACCTGGACGTCATCAAGACCGCCGACTGGCTCATCGACATGGGCCCCGAAGGCGGCGACGGTGGCGGCATGGTGGTCGGCACCGGCACGCCCGAGGCCATCGCGGCCAACCCCGCCAGCCACACCGGCCAGTACCTCGCCAAGCTGCTGGCCACGCCGCGCCCCCAATAAATCGAGGTCCCACGCCCATGCCCGACATCTGGTCCGAACTCCGCCCGCAGCTGGAACACCTCACCTCCCCGCTGCCCCTCGCCGCCCTCCAGCTTGCCGAAGCCCGGCGCGACGACATCGCCCCGCAGCTCGTCGCCGAACTCGAAGCCATTGCCGCCAACCCGGCCGCGGCCCAGGAAGACGGCTACGTCCTGCACCTCTACGCCATGCTGTTTCTGGCCCGCTGGCGTGACAGCCGCGCCTACCGCCCGCTGGCCGAACTCGGCCACCTGGACGAAGCCACCGTCGACAGCGTCTTCGGCCAGCTGGTCCACGACAGCTACGGCCGCGCCCTTGCATCCTGCTGCGACGGCGACCTGGCCCCCCTCACGCGGCTGGCCGACGACGACGGCGCCAGCAGCTGGGCCCGCGCCGCGGCCCTCGAAGGCCTCACCCTCGCCGCCCTCGAAGGGCGCGCCGCCCGCGGCCCGGTGATCGACTTCCTGGCCGACTTCGGCGCCCGCCACGCCCAGGCCCTGCGTGACAACCCCACCGGCGACGACGACTTCCAGCTCATCGATCCGCTGGTGCTCAACCTCGCCCAGCTCGGCGCCACCGACTACCTGCCGGCCATCCGCGAATGGTTTGCCGCCGGCATCGTCGACGAAAGCTTCGTCGAGCTGGCCGACATCGAAGCCGACATCCAGCACGATCCCGCCGCCAACCTCGCCACCCTGCGCGACGCCGGCCAGGGCCTGATCGACGACGTGGTTCGCGAAACCGCCATCTGGCCCGCCTTCCACCACCAGCCGGCGCTCGAACTGCCGCCGATTCCCCTCGGCACCCTGCGCGAGCCCATCAAGCGCGAAGAAGCCAAGGTCGGCCGCAACGACCCCTGCCCCTGCGGCAGCGGCCGCAAGTACAAAAAGTGCCACGGCGCTGCCGTTTGAGCGCCACCCTGCCCCTGCCATCGGGCCGACGCAATGCGTCGGCTATGATATTGCCCTCCTCCGCCTCAGGAAGCCTGCCATGACCGACACCTCGTCCGAAGCCTCCACCGCCCCTGCCGCCGCGACCCCAGCCAGCAGCACCGGTTTCAACCTGGACGACTTCGAGGTGCGCGTGCTCGCGGTGCTCATCGAAAAATCCTTCGTCACCCCCGACGCCTACCCGCTGTCGGTCAACGCCCTGCTCAGCGGCTGCAACCAGCTCACCGGCCGCGAACCGGTGATGAACCTGTCCGAAGCCACCATCCTCGCCACCTTGGACCGCCTGGCCGACCGCGGCCTCGTCAGCAAGCGCCACCAGGCCGGCGCCCGCGTCGCCAAGTGGGAACATCAAATCCGCCTGCGCCACTCGCTCACCCCGCCGATGCAGGCCGTGCTGACCATCCTGATGCTGCGCGGCCCGCAAACCGTCGGCGAAATCCGCGCCCGCTGCGAGCGCATGCACAGCTTCGGCAGCCCCGCCGACGTGGAAGCCGTGCTCGAACGCCTGGACGACAAACTGATGGCCTGCCAGCTGCCCAAGGCCCCCGGCACCAAGGAAGCCCGCTACGCCCACCTGATGAGCGGCGAAGCCGCCCTCGCCCAGCACCAGCACGCCTTCGAAACCGGTGAAGCCGCGGCCCCCCGCGGCAGCCGCGTCGGCGAACTCGAAGAAGAAGTCCGCCGCCTGCGCCAGCAACTCGAATGGCTGACCAACGAGTTCGAGGCATTCCGCAAACAGTTCCAGTAATGCGCTGAGGCATCCGCGGCGAGCGCTGTCCGGGCACAAGCCCGGGCGCGCCAGACGCCGCCCCGAACTGGGCTGGAACCCCCAGCAGATCGACGACCTGCTGTTCTACGGCGTACTCGGCGTGATCCTGGGCGGGCGGCTGGGCTACGTGCTGTTCTACAAGCCGGCCTACTACCTCGCCCATCCGGCCGAGATACTCGCGGTATGGCAGGGCGGCATGGCCTTCCACGGGGGGTTTCTCGGCGTGCTGGTGGCCATGTGGGTGTTCGGCCGGCGCACCCGGCGCCCCTGGCTGGCGGTTACCGACTTCATCGCCCCGCTGGTGCCGCTGGGCCTCGCCGCCGGGCGCCTGGGCAACTTCATCAACGGCGAACTCGTCGGCCGCGCCACCGATCTGCCCTGGGCCATGGTCTTCCCGCAGGTGGACGGCATTCCCCGCCACCCCTCGCAGCTCTACCAGTTTGCGCTGGAGGGCGTGTGCCTGTTCCTGATCCTGTGGTGGTTTTCGGCCAAACCGCGGCCCCGTGGGCTGATCTCTGCCGTGTTCCTGATCGGCTACGGCGCCTTCCGCTTCATCGCCGAATTCGGCCGCGAGCCGGACGACTTCCTGGGCCTGCTGACCTTCGGCATGTCGATGGGCCAATGGCTGTCGCTGCCGATGATCCTGACCGGCATCGGCATGGCCGTGTGGGCCAACCGACGCCAGGGCTGAACGACCCCGGCGATTTTTTGGCGGGCCGCCCGCCCCGGCCTCTCAGCGCAGCACCCACAGCGCCGCCATGCCGGCGGCAAACGGCAGCCACGGGTTGCGCGACACCTGCGTCGCCAGCACCGCGGCAATGGCACCGCCAAGCTTGGGGTTGATCACATCGACAGCCCCACCCACCAGCACCAGGTCCGGCACGACAATGGCCGCCAGCGCGGCCGCCGGGGCGTAACGCAGGGCCTTCTGCACCACATCCGGCAGGCTGGCCCGTTCGCCCAGAACGATGAAACTCGCCCGCGGCAGGGTGGTGGCGAGAAGCCCGATCAGGATGAAGGTGAGCCACAGCGTCCATTCCTCATTCATCGCGACGCCCTCCTCTGTGCTGCCAGTGCTCGGCGGCAAAACCCGCCGCAATGCCGCCAAGGATCGCCACCATCACCCCCAGGCGCAGCGGCATGCCGCGCAGCAGCACCGCCAGCGCGCCGCCGGTCAGCATGGCAAGCAGCATCGGCCGCACTTTGGACATGGGCACCAGCAACACCAGCAAGGCGATGCTGGCCATGAACTCCAGCGACCAGTCCGACGGCACCGACCCCGCCGCCAGCACGCCCACCAGGGTAGCCGTCTGCCAGACCAGCGCACACCACAGGGACGGCGCCAGGTAGAAGCCGAGCCGCCGCTGGGGGTCCGGCTCGCTGCAGAGGCGCTCGAGCGTGGTGGCAAATACGCCGTCAGTCAGCGCATAGCCGCACAGCCAGCGCTGGGCCAGGGTTCCGCCGGACAGCGGCTTGGCCAGCGCCGCGCTGAAGATCACGAAGCGCAGATTCACCACCAGCGCCGTGGCCACGATCAGCCACAGCGGCGCCCCGGCCACGATCAGCGGCAGCGTGCCCAGCTGGGCCGTGGCGCCAAAAACGATCAGGCTCATGCCCATCGCCTGCACCACCGTAAAACCCGCGCCGACCATCGCCAGCCCCGTGACCAGCGCCCACGGAATGATTCCCACCGACACCGGCAGGCACAGCCGGAAACCCTCCCGGGCCCCGGCACGAAAACTCGGCGACATGCGCACTCCTTTCAGATTCCAGGACCGAAAGGTAGCACGGAGACACGCCGGCACTTCCAGCTCAGGCCAGCCCCACCTGCAGCGCCGCCCCCTGACCCGTCGTGAAAATCAGCAGCCACACGGTTTTGCTGCGGCGCGCTTGGCAGCGCCGACAAAGTCGGTCAAAGTTCCCGACGATCCATCCCGCTTTTTCTGCCGGCCATGACTTCCCAGACAAACAATCCGCTCCACGGCATCACCCTCGAACACATGCTCACCCGGCTGGTGGAGCGCCATGGCTGGGAGAGCCTCGGCTCGGTCATCAATATCCGCTGCTTCCAGAACGACCCCAGCATCAAGTCCAGCCTCAAGTTTCTGCGCCGCACGCCCTGGGCGCGCGAGCAGGTCGAGGCGCTGTACCTGCGCGAAATGGCCTGAGCGTGCAGCGGGAACACCAACCCGCACACACCCCGGCGGGCCAAGGAAAGCCCCGCATACCGCGCCAAGGGTGGCGGACGCAAGCGGCTCGTCTTCGCCAGCGAAACATGAACGGCGCCTTCCATGTCCCGGTCTGTTTCGGCCACATCGCCAGCATCGCGCTGTTCTTCAGCGTGTGCCTGCTCACCATCCGCTACAACTGGCACACTCGCCCCCTCATGCCGGATTAGAGCCGAATCGATGCCGGGAACAATCCGCCGCCGGCGCAGCCCAAGCGACTTCGGTTTTTTATTGATTCACCCGATCAAGGAGTTCCGATTCATGTCCGCCCTCTTTCAGCCGCTGCAAGCCGGCGCCCTGCTGCTCCCCAACCGCATCCTGATGGCCCCGCTCACCCGCTGCCGCGCCGAAGACGGCCACATCCCCGGCGAACTCATGGCCATCCACTACGCCCAGCGCGCCAGTGCCGGCCTGCTGATCGCCGAAGCCACCATGGCCATCGAAGGCAACTCCGCCTTCTGGCACGAACCCGGCATCCACAACGCCGCCCAGGTTGCCGGCTGGAAAAAAGTCACCGACACCGTACACAAGGCCGGCGGCCGCATCTTCCTGCAGATCTGGCACGGCGGCCGCGCCTGCCACCCGCTGCTCAACAACGGCTCCCAGCCCGTCGCCCCCAGCGCCCTGCCGATCCGCAACGACGCCGTGCACACCCCCGAGGGCAAGAAGCCCTACGTCACCCCGCGCGAACTCCGCGATGACGAACTGCCCGCCATCGTCGCCGGCTTTCGCCACGCCGCCGAAAACGCCAAGGCCGCCGGCTTCGACGGCGTCGAAATCCACGGCGCCAACGGCTACCTGCTCGACGAATTCCTGCGCGACGGCAGCAACACCCGCAGCGGCCCCTACGGCGGCCCCGTCGAAAACCGCGCCCGGCTGCTCCTCGAAGTCCTCGACGCCACCCTCGCCGTATGGGGCGGCGAGCGCGTCGGCCTGCGCCTGTCGCCCCTCAACAGCTTCAACGACATGGCCGACAGCGACCCGGTCGGCCTCATCACCTGGCTCGCCACCCGCCTCAACGACTACAAACTCGCCTACCTGCACCTCATGCGCGGCGACTTCTTCGGCCTGCAAAAGGGCGACGTGCTCACCCCTGCCCGCCAGCACTACAAAGGCGTGCTGATCGCCAACATGGGCTACACCCCCGCCGAAGCCGCCAACGCCATCGAAAGCGGCCAACTCGACGCCGTCGCCTTCGGCACCGCCTTCCTCGCCAACCCCGACCTGCCCGCCCGCATCAAGGCCGGCGCCCAGCTCAACAGCCCCAACCCGGACACTTTCTATTCGCCCGGTGCAGAGGGCTACACGGACTACCCCTTCATGCACTGAAACCCGCCCATGAAGTCCAGCCTGGTCGATCAAAAAGCCTACGGCTCCCTGCTCGAACGTCCGGCCCGCTACGGGCGGAATCCCAAAGCAGCTATGCACGGCGTGCAAAGCCCGGACAGGTGGCGTGGCCCATACTTGCCCCATCGAAAACGGAGGCAAACATGGCGGCAGGCAATGCAGAGCGCAACGGCGGACAGATCCTGGTCGAAGCGCTGCACCGTAACGGCGTCGACACCATTTACTGCGTGCCCGGCGAAAGCTATCTACCGGTACTCGACGCACTCCACGACCGGCCGGACATCCAGACCATCGTGACCCGCCACGAAGGCGCGGCCTCCAACATGGCCGACGCCTACGGCAAGCTGACCGGCCGGCCCGGCATCTGCTTCGTGACCCGCGGCCCCGGCGCCACCCACGCCAGCAACGGCGTCCACACCGCCCGCGAAGACTCGACGCCGATGATCCTGTTCATCGGCCAGGTCGACTCCGCCTTCATGGGCCGCGAAGCCTTCCAGGAAATCGACTATCGCCAGATGTTCGGCAGCGTGGCCAAGTGGGTCACGCAGGTGGACCGCCTCGAACGCATCCCGGAAATTGTCGCCCGGGCCTTCAGCGTGGCGCTGTCCGGGCGCCCCGGCCCGGTAGTGGTCGCCCTGCCCGAAGACGTGCTGTTCGGCCGTGGCGCCGCGGTGGATGTCGCCCCGCCCCGCATCGCCAGCGCCGCGCCGGCTGCGTCCGACATGGCCGAACTGCACACGCGGCTGCAGGACGCCCGGCGGCCGCTCGTCATCGTGGGCGGCACCGGCTGGGACTGCGCGGCCTCTGCGGCACTCGCCCATTTTGTCGAGCGCAACGACCTGCCGGTCGCGGCCTCCTTCCGGCGCCAGGATCTGTTCGACAACCGCAGCCGCCATTACGTCGGCCAGCTGGGGCTGGGCGTGTCGCCGCGGCTGGCCGAAAGGGTGCGCGAGGCCGACCTGCTGCTGGTGATCGGGGCCCGGCTGGGCGAAGTATCGTCGTCGGGTTATACGCTCATCGAAAGCCCGCAGCCGCGGCAAACGCTGATCCACATCCACGCCGACCCGGATGAGCTCGGGCGCGTGTATCAGGCGGCGCTGCCGATCCACGCCAGCGTCGCCCGGGCCGCGGCGGCCCTTGCCGAACTGGTGCCGGTCACCACCCAGGGCTGGGACGCCTGGACGCGGCAGCTGCGCGCCGACTACCTGGCCCACTCCACCCCGCCGGCGCCGCACCCGGCCCTGGACGGCGTCGATTTCGCCGGGGTGATGGCGCACCTGGACGCCACCCTGCCCGACGACGCGATCATCGCCAACGGTGCCGGCAACTACACCGTCTGGGTACATCGCTTCTTCCGCTACCGCCGGCCGGCCACCGAGCTGGCCCCCACCAACGGGGCCATGGGTTACGGCCTGCCCGCGGCCATCGCCGCCAAGCTCCGCCACCCGCAGCGCAGCGTGGTGTGCCTTGCCGGCGACGGCTGCTTCATGATGTACCCGCAGGAGCTGGCCACCGCCATGCAATACGGCGCGGCGGTGGTGGTGATCGTGGTCAATAACGGCATGCTCGGCACCATCCGCATGCACCAGGAGCGCGAATACCCCGGGCGGGCGGTGGCCACAAAACTGGCGAATCCGGATTTCGTCGCCCTGGCACGGGCCTTCGGGGCCCACGCCGAGCGGGTTACGCAGACGGCCGATTTTGCCGCAGCGTTTGCCCGCGCATCGAAATCGGGCCTGCCGGCCCTGATCGAGCTATGCGTCGATCCGCGGCAGATCACCCCCCAGGCGCGGCTGGCCTGAGCGCATCCAGCAAGAGCGCGTCCGGCCAGGCCCCGGCGCGCACCAGTTCGTCCACCTGCAGCCTGACCAGCCGGGTCACCGTCGCCAAACCGGCCGGGATGGCGCGATTGCGCCCCGGCACGATGCCCACCTTGCGCCGCACTTCGGGTGACGTAATACGCAAGGCCCGCAGCCGGCCGCTGGCCACTTCGTCGCTGACGGCCGCCAGCGGCAGCACGGTGCAGCCGCAGTGCTGCATGACCAGACGCGTGGTGAGCGCGGTGGAGCCGTCGCATTCCAGCGCGATGCGCGGCGTGAAACCATGGCGCGCAGCGAGGGATTCGACCAGCAGGCGCAAGCCGTGGTGGGTGCTCGGCAGGATCAGCGGCAGCTCGCCCAGTCGCGCCATGTCGATCACGTCGCCCTCCAGCCCCAGGCCGGGCGGAGCAATCAGGTGGATGCCTTCGCTCAGGAGCGGATCGAACTGCAGCGTGCCGATCTGCTCGGGCAGGTAGATCACCGCAAAATCAAGCTCGCCGTTGCCGAGTTTTTCAAGGATCTGGCTTCCCAGCGCTTCGACAAGGCGCAGCCGGGTTTGCGGATAACGCGCAGCCAGCGACCGGGCCAGCGGCCCGAACACAATGCGCGCGATGGTGGGCTGGGCACCGATGCACAGCTGCGCCGGCCCCGTCTCGGCCTGCTCGCGCAGGGCGCCCGCGGCTTGGTCCAGCAGCGCCGCCACGGTGCCGGCGTAGTCCAGCAACTGGCGGCCCGGCTCGGTGGGCGTCACGCCGCGGCCGCTGCGATGCAGCAAGCGGACCCCCAGCTCAATCTCGAGCTGGCCAACGCGCCGGCTCACGGTGGATTGATCGGCGCCCAGTTCCATCGCGGCACGCGAAATGCTCCCGGCACGAATGACCTGCGCAAAGAGCTTGAGATCGTCGGAGTTCATGATGTGCGGGGGGCGCGCCGCCCGGGCCAGGCGCGGCGCGGGTTCAGCCAGGGATCAGCCAAACAGCTTGTTGGCGGTTTCGGCAATCAGCTTGCCCTGAAAGCGCGCACCGTCCAGCTCGATGGCGCTGGGCTGCCGCTGGCCCTGGCCACCGGCGATGGTGGTGGCGCCGTAAGGGCTGCCGCCGACGATTTCATCGAGCGTCGTCTGGCCCTGGAAACTGTAGGGCAGGCCAACGATGGTCATCCCGAAGTGCAACAGATTGGTGATCACCGAAAACAGCGTGACCTCTTGCCCGCCGTGCTGGGTGGCCGTGGAGGTGAACGCCCCGCCCACCTTGCCGTTAAGGGCACCGCGCGCCCAAAGCCCGCCGGCCTGGTCGAAAAAGCTGGCCAGCTGCGAAGGCATGCGCCCAAAACGGGTCGGACATCCCACGATGATGGCATCGTAGCCCTCGAGCTCTGCAACCGTTGCCACCGGAGCCGCCTGGTCGAGCTTGAAATGGGCCGGCCGGGCGATCTCCTCCGGCACGGTTTCCGGAACCCGCTTGAGATCGACCGTGGCGCCGCCGGCACGGGCACCTTCGGCCACCGCTTGCGCCATGGTTTCGATGTGACCGTAGGTGGAGTAATAGAGCACAAGGACTTTCGACATGGGAATCTCCTTTAGGTGTGGCATCACGAAGCGAACCCTCCGACCCTTCCTGCGCTTTCTGCGAAGGGACTGCGTGGTTCGAGTTCCATACTAAACCCATTTAGAAGCCCGCCAGCCGCTAGCCCTTCTTGCCCACCAGCATCACCCCGGCTACCACCAGTGCGCCGCCGATGAGCTGGAAAAGACCGATGGGTTCGGCCAGGATCAGCCAGCCCAGGAACAGGGTGACGACCGGGCCGAGGGTGCCGATCAGCGACACCGGCCCGGCGCCGAGGCGGCGGATGGCTTCGGACACCATCCACACCGGCAGCACCGTCGAGAACAGCGCCATGGTCGCGGCCAGCAACATCACCGGGGCCGGCTGGACGAGATCGGACAGGGGTCGGACGGCCGCGAAATGGGCGAGGCACAGCACACAGGCGGCGGTGCTGGCCCAGGCGGTCACGCGGGCGGCACCGAGGCGGCCCACGGCCTGGCCGTTGCCCATCAGGTAAAGGGCGTAGGACACCGCGCTGGCAAACACCAGCGTGCCGCCGGTCAGCACGTTGTCGGCGGTGCCGGCGATCTTCAGGTCGTGGGCAACGGCCAGCGCAATGCCGGCGTAGCACAGGGCGATGCAGCCCAGCCCGCGCCGGGTGAGCGGTTTGCCGAGGAAGATCGCCGACAGCACCACGACGAGCGTCGGGTAGGCGAACAGGATGAGCCGCTCGAGCGCCGCCGAGATGTACTGCAGCCCGAGAAAATCCAGGTAGCTGGAGAGATAGTAGCCACTGAAACCCAGCGCCAGCATCATGCCGATATCGCGCCCGGCCAGCGGCGCGGGCTGGCGGCGGCGCTGGTCAGCCCAGCCCAGGGCAAGGAAAAAGGGCAACGACAAACCCATGCGCAGGGCCAGCAGGGTGATGGCGTCGACGCCGTAGGGGTAGGCCAGCTTGATGAGGATGGCCTTGAACGAGAAGCCCACCGCGCCGAGAACGGCGAAGAGGAGCCCGAGGCGGTGGCCTGGGTGAGTCATGGCGGGGAGGGCGTGCAGCAAGAGGCGGGCTCCGCCTGCGGCAAGCCCGCGGGCGGCGATCAGGCGTGAACCGGAGCGGCAAGCGGGATTCCCGCGGGCGCAGCGCCCGCCCACATCACGCCGCCGCGTCGCGAATCCACTCCACCACGCTGCCCACCGCCGGAATGCGGCCCGACGAGACCAGTTTTTCGTTGATGACCAGCCCTGGCGTCTTGAGGATGTCGTAGGCGAGGATGGCCTCGGTGGCGGTCACTTTCTCGATCGCCGCCTCCACGCCCAGCTGGGACACCGCCTCGCGGGCGATCTCCTCGAGCTTGCGGCAGTTGGCACAGCCGGGGCCGAGAACCTTGATGTTCAGCATGATCAGACTCCTTTCGTTGAAACCGCGTGCCGGCTCGCCAGCGACAGCAGCACCGCCAGCACGCCAATGAACACCGCCAGCCAAAGTACGATCTGCATCAGCGGCATGCCGTCGATCCACGCTCCGTAGGTGAGGCCGGCGGCGGTGCTGAAGAGCGCCACCAGGCCCACGTAGGTCGCGGTCTTGGTGCGGCCGATGATGGCCGAAATGATCAGGATGCTCTGCAGCGACAGTTCCGGATCGGACATCAGGTAAGCCAGCAGCGGCCCCCGGTGCATGCCCAGGTCGAGGAACATGCGCGCAATCGGCACCTCGACGAGGGTCGGGAAATACATGAACACTCCGAACACCACCCCGGCCAGGTTGCCCACCAGCGAATTGTGCCCCGCCACCGCCTCGATCCACGAAGGGCGAACCAGCACACGGGCCATGCCGACGACAAACACACCCACCACCAGCAGCGGAAAAATCTGCTTCACGAAGCGCCAGGTTTCCCACAACCAGTCCTGCAGCGCCTCCCGCGGCAGATGCTGCCAGGCAATGACATGGATCACCGCGAGGCTCAGGCCCACGCCGAAAAACTTGCCGGTGATGCCGATGGAGAGCACGCCGTCGCCGGGCCGGATCGCCAGCGCGGCGAACAGCAGCGTCGTCCACACCAGCGCGAGGCTCGCCCGGGTCCAGCCGTTTACCCCCTCCTGGATGTTCTCCAGGCCCCGCCAGGCCGAAACGGCAATCAGCCCCAGCAGCAGGATCAGCACCACGCCCTGCAGCGACACGCCCTCCTCGCCCTTTGCCGCGTCAAAGGGCACCAGCCGGTCGAGGCCGGCCTGCCAGTCGCGGGCCTGGGCCAGCGGCAAATCGACATGCAGCCACGCGCCGGTCAGCACATCGAGCTTGAGCGTGCCCGCCAGCAGCAGCACAACCCACACCACGAGAAACACCCCCGCGCTCTTGCCCATGCCCTCGCCGCGGGCCGCAAACATGCCGCCGCCGGCCTCGTCGTGGGCCGCATCGTCGGCGCTGAACACCAGCGCCATGATCAGCCCGATGCCGATCCCGAAGATCATCGACAGCACGAAGCGCGCGAGCGCCAGATCAACCCCGATGACACCACCGGTATAAACCAGCGCAAGGATGTTGGCCGCCGGCGCAAAAAACAGGAAGGTGATGGCCGGCCCCAGCCCGGCGCCCTTTTTGTAGATGCCGGCAAACAGCGGCACGATGGTGCACGAACACACCGCCAGCAGCGACCCCGCCGCCACCGCCGCCGGATAGGACACGGCCTTGTTCGAATTGCGCCCGAGAAAGCGGGTGATCGCCTCCCGGGGGATCAAGGCCGACATCGCCCCGGCAATGAAAAACGCCGGCAGCAGGCACAGCAGCACGTGGGCCGCCAGGTAAGCGGCCAGATTGGTCGCGCCGCCATAAAACACACCAGACAGGACATCCACGCCACACATCCTTTCGAAACCGGCCCGAAAGCAACGTATTCAGTCTAGACCGGCCAGCGGCCAATGATTTGACCTGACACAGAAACGCATGGCGGAGATCCGGCCCATCCCGGACACCGCACAAAAAAGCCGGTGGGCCGGGCACATCGCCCAGCCCACCGGCTCTCGGCACATCGGCTGCGCTCAGTGCTTGTGCTGCATCGCCGGCGCGGCGCTGGCGGTCAGTTCGCGCACTTCGGCGTTCACGTCGACGGTTTCGATTTTCTTGTCCCGGCCTTCAACCTGCAGCGTGATCGGCACGATCTCGCCCTTGGCGAGGGGCTTCTTCAGGTCGATCAGCATCACGTGGTAGCTGCCCGGCCGCAGCTCCAGCGGCTTGCCCGGCTGCACCTCGAGGCGCGGCACCGGACGCATCTTCATCACATCCTTGTCCATCACCATCTCGTGGATCTCGACGATGCTGGCAGCCGGGCTGGCAACGCCGACGAGGCTCACGCCGCCCTTGCTGGTGAGCTGCATGAAGGCGCCGGTGGCCTTCTGGCTGGCCACGGTGCCACGCACCCACGGATTGGCAATTTCCAGGTCGGCGGCCAGCGCAGTGCCGGCAGCCAGGGTGTTAAACAGGCCGGCCAGCGCCAGCCCGGCAATCTTGTACGAAACGCTCACGGCGATCTCCTTGGGTTCAAGCTTCAAAGCTTAACGCGGGCCGCCGTGAAGCGTGAGCGCGGCGGCCGGCACTGCGACCTTTTGCCGCACATCCCCTTACGTGCGCTTACAAGAGCGGGGGCACTTTGCCTGCCAGCGCCTCGTCAAAGCCTGCATCTTCAACGGAGACCTGCATCCATGTTCAGAAAAATCGCCGCCCTCTATCTGCGGGTTCGCCGCGATGCGCACATCCTGTGGCACGCCCTGCGCCATCCGGCGCGGCCCGTCTGGCTGCTGCCGGCCGTAGGCCTGATCGGCCTCTACCTGCTCTCGCCGATCGACCTGATTCCCGACGTGCTGCCGGTGATCGGCGTCGTGGATGACCTGGTGCTGATTCCGCTCGTCATCGCCTGGCTGGTCAGGCGTTTGCCCGACGAGGTGAAGCCGGCCCCGGCCTCCGGCAAACGGGCGATCATCGAACAGGCCTGAGTTGTTTGCCCGCGCGCGTCGAAAAAATTTACAAATCAGCCACAAACGACAAAACCGCAGCTCCAAGTCACTGTTTTTTCAAAAAAATTAATTTCGGCATTAAATTTGCTTTGATGCCGTGAAATAGTTGCTTGTTAAAAAACAGCCCTCAACATGAAAAAGGCATTTATCGCCACCCTGCTTGTGCTGGCCAGCCTCTCGAGCGCAGCCGCCAGCCTGGAAGGCACCATCCGAGCGATCAACGACCAGTCCGGCACCCGGATCGGCAGCACCGTCGACCACTGGAAGTTCACTGCCCGAAGCACCGGCCTGGTGGCAATCGACGTGCTCTCGTGGGAGGCACCGTCGGGCATCGCCACCGACCTCAATGGCGACGGCGAAATCGCCTTTTTTGACAGCGCGATCTACCTGTTCCGCGATGACGGCGCGCTGGACGCGTCCGACATGGTGGCCGCCAACAACGACAGCAGCGCCACCTTTGACGACGGTTCCCAGTCGGAACTCGACTCCAGCCTGTCTCTCAAGCTCACCGCGGGCAACTACCTGCTGGCGATCGGCGCCTATCTGCTGAACGAACTCGACGCGATCAGCGGGATCAACCACGACACGTACTACCCGGTCAGTTGCGCAACGCCCACCGGCTCGTGTACGCGCGTCCAGAACGATCACGGTGATTACCGCATCACGATCACCGGCGATGTCACGGCCCCCACCAGCGGGCTGCCCGAACCCGCCGCCATCGGGCTGATCGGCCTTGGCCTGGCCGGCCTCGGCATCCTGAACCGCCGGCGCAGATAGGCGGCGAGCGGGCCGCGCGCCCTGCAAAAACGGCGACCGAGGTCGCCGTTTTTGCATTTACGGCGGATCAGGACCAGGTGACCGTTGCCGCGAGCAGGTAGCCGGCGCCGTACACCGTCTTGATCAGCCGGGCGTGGAGCGGGTTTTCCTCGAAGCGGCGACGCAGGCGCGAGATGCGCAGGTCGATGCTGCGATCCAGCGCCGACACGTCGCGACCGTCCAGCAACTGCTCGCGGGTCAGGATGTGGTTGGGGTGGGCCAGCAGCACGCTGAGCAGCTGGGCTTCGGCGGTGCTGAGGGTTTCGGGCTGGCCGCCGGGGCTGGTGAGGGTGTTGCTGCCGGGCTCGAAACGCCAGCCGGCAAACTCGGCCACGCGCAGCGCCGGGTCGGCCGGCAGCGTCACCTGGCCCGGATAGCGACGCAGGATGCTGCGCACCCGGGCGATGAGCTCGCGCGGCTCGAAGGGCTTGACCACGTAGTCGTCGGCCCCCAGTTCGAGCCCCATCACCCGGTCGTGGGTATCGCCGCGGCCGGTGACGACGAGCAGCCCGCAGGCGTGCTTGCCGCGCATCTGCTGCAGCACCGCCATGCCGTCCATGTCGGGCAGGCCAAGGTCGAGCACGACGAGTTCGGGCACCTGGTGGCGCAGGCCGTGGAAGAAGGCTTCGGCGGTGCGGAAGGTTTCGGCGCGATAGCCGAATTTTTCCAGCGTATCGGCAATCAGGCGGGCGATCGCCGCCTCGTCCTCGACGACGTAGATGAGTTCGGGTTTGCGGGTCTGGGCCATGATGGATCAGCTTCGCTCAAGCCGCGAGCGGACGCAAGGCGGCCAGCAACTTGTCCCGCGAGAAAGGCTTGGACAGCAGCGGCAGGTCCGGCTCGTCGAGCAGATCGGCACGGGTTTCGGCGAAGCCGCTCATCAGCACCACCGGCAGACCCGGCCGGAAACGCCGCACGAAGCGGGCCAGCGCCCGCCCGTCCATCGTGCCGGGCATCACCACATCGGAAATCACCAGTGCAATGGCCGGAATGTTCTCGACCATGTCGGCGGCCTCGGCGCCGCTCTCGGCCTCGACCACCGCGCAGCCCAGTTCGGCCAGCTGCATGCGCACCACCGCGCGCACGTCGGCGTCGTCTTCGGCCAGCAGCACCAGCTTGCCGGCCAGGTCGGCCTCATGCACCCGCCCGCCGGCCGGCAGCGTGTCGGGCTGCTCGGCCTCGGCAACGCTTGGCAGCAGCAGCGCCACCGTGGTGCCCCGCGCCTGCCGGCTGCGGATACGCACCCCGCCGCCCGACTGCTTCACAAAACCATAAACCATCGACAGGCCCAGGCCGCTGCCCGAGCCGAACTGCTTGGTCGTGAAGAAGGGTTCGAAAACCCGCGCCATGGTGCTGCCGTCCATGCCCATACCGTTGTCGCTGACGGCGATCTGCACGTAGTCGCCGGGCAGCACTTCAAGATCGGCGGCGGCCGCCGGGCTGAGCTGCTCGAGGGACGATTCGATGCGCAGCTCGCCGCCGTTGGGCATGGCGTCGCGGGCGTTGAGGGCCAGGTTGAGCAGCGCGTTTTCGAGGGGATGGGCATCCACCAGCGCCACCAGGCAGGGCTCGCGGCTGGCCGTGCTGACGGCGATGGTGCCGGGCAGCGAACGGCGGATCAGCTTCGACATGCCGAGAATCAGCTCATTCACCTCCACCGGCTTGGGCTCCAGCGGCTGACGGCGGGCAAAACCGAGCAGGCGGCGGATGAGTTCGGCGCCCCGGTTGGCGGCGTGCATGGCCGGCTCGACGAAGTTTTCGGTGAGCGGATCGTCGGGGTGGTTTTCCTTGAGGGCCACCAGGTTGCCGATGACCACCGTGAGCATGTTGTTGAAATCGTGGGCCAGGCCGCCGGTGAGCTGGCCGATGGCTTCCATCTTCTGGGCCTGGGCGAGAGCCGCCAGGGTGCGCCGGATTTCGGTCACGTCCACCGAATGCACGTAGCAGCCGATCACCGTGCCATCCGACCCCATGTCCGGCACCAGCGTGCTGCGGGCCTGGGCCGGCATGCCGTCGCGGCCGGTGAGGGTGTATTCGTAGGTCACCCGTTCGCCCGCCAGCGCACGGCTCACCCACGGCGAGACGATGGCGAAAACCTCCTGCCCGACCACCTCGCGGATCTTCCGCCCTTCCACCTCGCTGACCGACCAGCCGAACCACTCGGCATAGCCCTTGTTGGCGTAGCGATAGACCCACTCGCGATCGAAGTACGCCACCGCCGCCGGAATCGCGTCAGCGATCTCGCGGAGACGCTGCTCACTGCGCTGCAGCGCACAGGTGATGGCCTTGTTGGATTCGACGGCTGCGGTCAGCTCCACGTTGGCGCGGGTCAGCGCGTCGGTGCGGGAGCGGATGTGCGCCTCCAGCTCGGCCTGGTAGCGGGCGGCCTGCGCCTGGCTGTGGCGCTGCCCGGTGATGTCGGTATACACGGAGATGAAGCCCTGATGCGGCAGCGGAAAACCGCGGATCGACAGGATCTGCCCGTTGGGCCGCACCCGCTCGGTGGCGTGGGGCTCAAAGCTCCGCGCCCGAGCCAGCCGCTCGGCGATCTGCGCTTCCACATCGCCGGGGCCGTAGTCGCCCCGCTCGGCGTTGTAACGGATGAAATCCTCGAAGTTCCCGCCCGCCCGGGCCAGGGATTCCGGAAAGTCCAGCAGGCGCAGGAAGGCCTTGTTCCACGCCACCATGCGCAGGTCGGCATCAAACACCGTCACCCCCTGGTCGAGCAGGTCGAGCCCTGCCCCCAGCATCTCCCGGTAGCGCCGGTCGAAGGACGGCAGCTCATCTGCCGAAGGCTCAACCCCATCCACATCCTGCCCGCTCATTGCCACTCCAGTTTCATCACGTGTCTGTTGATTCTAGCCAGCCGTCGGCAAACGTCAGGCGCCCGACAAGATTGAGTACATTTTCACGAAACTTCAGACAAGTTTGTCTGCGAATCTTGGGGTCGTAGCGAGTACCTCGATCACAAGAACGGAGACCCATTCACATGAAAATTCTCGTACCCATCAAGCGAGTCGTCGATTACAACGTCAAGATCCGCGTCAAAGCCGACCAGAGCGGTGTCGAGCTGGCCAACATCAAGATGGCCATGAACCCCTTCGACGAGATCGCCGTCGAAGAGGCCGTGCGCCTCAAGGAAGCCGGTACCGCCACCGAAGTCGTCGCCTTCTCGGCAGGCGTCGCCCAGTGCCAGGAAACCCTGCGCACCGCCATGGCCATCGGCGCCGACCGCGGCATCCTGGCCGAAACCGACGTGGATCTTCAGCCGCTGGCCGTCGCCAAGCTGCTCAAGGCCGTGGTCGACAAGGAACAGCCGCGTCTCGTCATCCTGGGCAAGCAGGCCATCGACGACGACTCCAACCAGACCGGCCAGATGCTCGCCGCCCTCCTCGGCTGGCCCCAGGCCACCTTCGCCTCCAAGGTTGAAGTGAGCGGCGACAGCGTGCGCGTCACCCGCGAAATCGACGGCGGCCTCGAAACCCTGGCCCTGCCGCTGCCGGCCGTGATCACCACCGACCTGCGCCTCAACGAGCCGCGCTACGCCACCCTGCCGAACATCATGAAGGCCAAGAAGAAGCCGCTTGAAACCCTCAAGCCGGCCGATCTGGGCGTGGATGTGACGCCGCGCCTCACCACCCTCAAGGTGGTCGAGCCGGCCAAACGCAGCGCCGGCGTGCTGGTGGCCGATGTGGCTCAGCTTGTGGAAAAACTCAAGAACGAAGCCAAGGTGATCTGAGCCCCGCGCGGGCGAGTTCCGCGGGCGAGTTCATCTGCCCGCCGAAGGGAACCCACGCACGACGGGCGAATGAATTCGCCCCTACAGAAATAAAGAACGCGAGTCAGGAGACAAACCCATGCCCATCCTCGTCATTGCCGAACACGACAACGCCGGCCTCAAGGCCGCCACCCTCAACACCGTTACCGCCGCAAGCAAACTCGGCGCAGACATCGACGTGCTGGTCGCGGGCTCGGCCTGCGGCGGTGCGGCCGCAGCCGCCGCCAAGCTGGCCGGCGTCAGCAAGGTAAAGCTTGCGGATGCCGCCGCCTACGCAGAAGCCGGCGCCGAGAACCTTGCCGCGCTGCTGGTCGATGTCATCAAGAGCGGCGGCTACAGCCATGTGCTGGCCCCCGCCAGCAGCTTCGGCAAAAACGTGCTGCCGCGCGTTGCCGCACTGCTGGACGTGGCGCAGATTTCCGACATCGTCAGCATCGAATCCGCCGACACCTTCGTGCGCCCGATCTACGCCGGCAACGCGCTGGCCACCGTCAAGTCGGCCGACGCGATCAAGATCATCACGGTGCGCATGACCGCCTTTGATGCGGCCGCCGAAAGTGGCGCTGCCACCGTCGAGGCGATCGCCGCCGGCGCCGATCTGGGCCAGTCGAAGCTGGTCGGCCGCGAGCTGACCAAGTCCGCCCGCCCCGAACTGGGCGCTGCAAAAGTCATCGTTTCCGGTGGCCGCGGCATGGGCAGCGGCGACAACTACCGCACGGTGCTCGAACCCCTGGCCGACAAGCTCGGCGCCGCCATGGGCGCCTCCCGCGCCGCCGTGGATGCGGGCTTCGTGCCCAACGACTACCAGGTCGGCCAGACCGGCAAGATCGTCGCCCCGCAGCTCTACCTCGCAGTGGGCATCTCCGGCGCCATCCAGCACCTGGCCGGCATGAAGGATTCCAAGGTGATCGTCGCGATCAACAAGGATCCCGAAGCCCCGATCTTCCAGGTCGCCGACTACGGCCTGGTGGCCGATCTGTTCGAAGCGGTTCCGCAGCTGGTCGGCGCCCTCTGAAGCATTTGTAGGGGCGACTTCAGTCGCCCGCGGACGCCGATCAACGGCTTGCCGGTAATTCAACGCACCGAGGGCGACCGAAGTCGCCCCACGTCGCCCCTGCATCGCCCGACAGCCCTACCCATTTTCACTGAATTCGCAAGGAGCACTCCATGAGCACCTATATCGCCCCCGTGAAGGACATGCTGTTCGCCATGAACGAGCTGGCCGGCCTGCAGGACATCGTCACGCTGCCCGGCAACGAGGAAGTCTCCATCGATCTGGTCGAGGTCATCCTCGACGAAGCCGGCAAGTTCGCCACCGAAGTGGTCGACCCGCTCAACCCCGTTGGCGACCGCCAGGGCAACAAGTGGAAGGACGGCGTGGTCACCACCGCCGACGGCTTCAAGGAAGCCTATGCGTCCTTCTGCGAAACCGGCTGGAACGGCATGCCCGCCTCCACCGAGTTCGGCGGCCAGGGCCTGCCGGTCACGGTGTCCACCGCCGTGCTGGAAATGTGGAAATCGGCCAGCATCTCGTTCTCGCTGTGCCAGATGCTCACGCTGGGCGCGGTCGAGGCGATCGCCCACCACGGCTCGGACGAACTCAAGGCCACCTACCTGCCGAACATGGTGTCCGGCAAGTGGACCGGCACCATGAACCTCACCGAGCCGCAAGCCGGCTCCGACCTCGCCGCCATCCGCAGCAAGGCCGAGCCCCGCGGCGACGGCACTTACGCCATCACCGGCACCAAGATCTTCATCACCTGGGGTGAACACGACATGGCCGAGAACATCGTCCACCTCGTGCTGGCCCGCCTGCCGGACGCGCCCCCGGGCGTGAAGGGCATCTCGCTGTTCATCGCCCCCAAGTTCCTGGTCAATGCCGACGGCAGCCTGGGCGAACGCAATGACCTGATCTGCGCCTCCATCGAACACAAGATGGGCATCCACGGCAGCGCCACCGCCGTCATGTCCTTCGGCGACAAGGGCGGCGCCACCGGCTACCTGGTGGGCGAGCCCAACCGCGGCCTCGAATACATGTTCACGATGATGAACCACGCCCGCCTCAACGTGGGCCTGGAAGGCGTCGGCGTGTCCGAGCGCAGCTACCAGCACGCGCTGGCCTACGCCCGCGACCGCATCCAGGGCAAGATCATCGGCGACAAGTCCGGCGAGAAGAAGCCGATCCTGCACCACCCGGACGTGCGCCGCATGCTGATGGACATGAAGTCCCGCACCGAAGCCGGCCGTGCCATCGCCTACTACGTGGCCGGCTGCATGGACCGCGCCAAGAGCAGCCCCGACGCCGACGTGCGCAAGACCAACCAGACCCGCCTCGAACTGCTGACCCCGGTGGTCAAGGGCTGGTGCACCGAGAACGCCCAGGGCATCACCTGGAACGGCGTGCAGGTGCACGGCGGCATGGGCTTCATCGAAGAAACCGGCGCCTCCCAGTACATGCGCGACGCCCGCATCATCACCATCTACGAAGGCACCACCGCCATCCAGGCCAACGACCTGATCGGCCGCAAGACCGCCAAGGAAGGCGGCAAGAGCATGCAGGCGCTTCTGGCCGACATCACCGCAACCCGCGCCGCGCTGAACGCCACCGGCAACCCGGCGCTGGCGGCCCTGGCGGACAGCCTCGGCGGCGGCATCGCCGCCCTCGGCGAAGCCACCAACTGGCTGCTCGCCACCTATGACGCCAACCCGCAGGCTGCCGCAGCCGGCTCGGTGCCCTTCCTCAAGCTCACCGGCATCGTCGTCGGCGGCTGGCTGATGGCCCGCTCCGCACAGGTTGCCGCCGGCCGCCTGGACGGCGCCGATGGCGATTTCTACAAGGCCAAGCTGGGCACCGCCAGCTACTTTGCCCAGCACGTGATGCCCGAGGCCAACGCCTACCGGGATGCCATCGTGAATGGCGCCGAGTCCGTCCTCGCCCTCGAAGAAGCGCTTTTCTAAGGCACACAGGCTGCGGGGGCAAACAGCTTGCCACCGCAGCACAGCGCCACCCGGGGAGGAGAACAGCACTCACCCCGTCACCACCCCATAAAAAACCACAACAAACCCAAGCACCTGTTCAGGAGGAATCATGTCGGCAGACATCTACAAAAAAGTGCGGGCGAATCCGAAATTCGCAGAACTGGAAGGCAAGCGCAGCCGTTTCGCGCTGATGCTCACCGCCATCGTGATGGTCAGCTACTACGGAATGATGGCCCTCGTGGCCTTTGCGCCGGACGCCTTGCGCACGCCCATCTCCAGCGGCGCCACCCTCACCATCGGCGTCCCCATCGGGGCCGTCATCATCATCGGTTCGTGGCTGCTGACCGGCTGGTTCGTGCACCGCGCCAACGGCGAGTTCGACAGCCTCAACAACGAAATCATCCGGGAGGCCACCAAGTGATCACGCGCAAACATCTCCTCGGGGCACTGCTGCTGAGCCTCGCCGGCGCGGCAGCCTTCGCCGCCGACGCCATCGGCGCCGTCCAGAAGCAGCCGCTCAACATGACCGCCATCGGCATGTTCTTCGTGTTCGTGATGAGCACCATGGGCATCACCTACTGGGCGGCCAGCCGCACCAAATCCACCGCCGACTTCTACACCGCCGGCGGCGGCATCACCGGCTTTCAGAACGGCCTGGCCATCGCGGGCGACTACATGTCCGCCGCCACCCTGCTCGGCCTGTCGGCCATGACCTTCTCGAAGGGCCTCGACGGCTTCATCTACGCCATCGGCTTCTTCGTCGGCTGGCCGGTGATCCTCTTCCTGATGGCCGAACGCCTGCGCAACCTCGGCAAATTCACCTTCGCCGACATCGCCTCCTACCGCCTCGACCAGGGCACCATCCGCACCTTCGCCGCCTTCGGCTCGCTGACGGTGGTGTGCTTCTACCTGATCGTGCAGATGGTTGGCGCGGGCCAGCTCATCAAGCTGCTGTTCGGCCTCGACTACGCCACCGCGGTGGTCGTGGTGGGCGTGCTGATGGTGGTGTATGTCACCTTCGGCGGCATGATCGCCACCACCTGGGTGCAGATCATCAAGGCCTGCCTGATGCTCTTTGGCGGCACCGTGCTGCTCTTCCTGTCGCTCTCCCAGTTCGGCTTCAGCCTTGAAACGGCCGCACAAAAGGCGGTCGCAGTGCACAAGGACGGCATCAAGCTGATGGGCACCGGCACCCTGATGGCCGACCCCATCACCGCCGTGTCGCTGTCGCTGGGCCTCGTGTTCGGCACCGCCGGCCTGCCGCACATCATGATGCGCTTCTTCACCGTGCCCAACGCCAAGGAAGCCCGCAAGAGCGTCTTCGTGGCCAGCGGCTGCATCGGCTACTTCTTCATGGTGGTGTGCGCCCTCGGCCTGATGGCGATCGTCATCGTCGGCACCAACCCCGAGTACTACGAAGGCGGCAACATCGCCGGCAAGATGCTCGGCGGCGGCAACATGCCGGTGATGCACCTGGCCAAGGCGGTCGGCGGCAACCTCTTCCTCGGCTTCATGTCCGCCGTGGCCTTCGCGACCATCCTCGCGGTGGTGTCGGGCCTGGCCCTGGCTGGCGCCTCGTCCATCGCCCACGACATCTACGCCCGGGTGATCCGCAAGGGCACCGCCAGCGAAACCGAAGAAATGCGCGTCTCCAAGTTCGCCACCGTCGGTCTCGGCGTGGTGGCCGTGCTGCTGGGCATCCTGTTCGAGAAGCAGAACATCGCCTTCCTCGTCGGCCTGACCTTCGGCATCGCCGCCTCGGCCAACTTCCCGATCCTGATCCTGTCGATGTACTGGCGCGGTCTCACCACCCGCGGCGCGCTCCTGGGCGGCCTCGCCGGCCTCGTCTCGGCGGTCACCTTCGTGGTGCTCTCCAAGGCCGTGTGGGTGGTCGTGCTCGGCAACAAGGAAGCCCTCTTCCCCTACGAGCAACCGGCCCTGTTCTCCATGCCGCTGGCCTTCTTCTGCACCTGGCTGTTCTCGGTAACCGACAGCAGCGCCCGCGCCACGACCGACAAGGCCGGCTTCGACGACCAGTACGTGCGCTCGCAAACCGGCATCGGCGCCGCCTCCGCCAGCTCGCACTAGGCCCAGGGCACGACACCCAAAAAAAGTCTCCACCCTCGTCAACGGGGGTTTTCACGGCGCCGCAGGGCGCCGTTTTTCTTTGGCGATGTCACCAGCCCGGCGAAGCACCCGATGCGATCCAGGGCCCTTGTGGGGGCGACAACTCACCTGCAAGCGACGCAAAGATTCCACCGCTAACGCTGACAGGCAAAAAAAAAAGCCCGGCATGAGCCGGGCTGTTTTCATCAGGAGCATGATCTGAAAAGTCAGGCCACGCTACCTGGCACTACCACCAGCCTGGCGCTTGGCGCCGGCCGGCATCGTTCGGCAATTAAGCAACCGGAACGATGTTGGCGGCTTGCTGACCCTTGGGGCCGGAAACCACGTCGAAAGTCACGCGCTGACCTTCGGTCAGGGTCTTGAAACCCTTGCCTTGAATAGCGGAGAAGTGAGCGAACAGATCGTCACCGCCGGCTTCCGGGGTGATGAAACCGAAGCCCTTGGAATCATTGAACCACTTCACGGTACCTGCTGCCATTTTGAATATCCTTGAAAAAACTAATAAAAACAGGGAATGCCCCTGAATAGGGCGAAACTCAAGAGGGCGGGGTGATGAAGGAAAGACTGCCGCAGGGCTGCGGGTACTGAACCAGACAACAACAACACTACTTGAAGATCGCGAGGCAAGACTTTGCCCTGATTCGCCTGGCAATGCAATAATCTATTTATGGATGGATGAGAAAACCGGTTTTCCCACCCTGCCGGCCTGCCGCCACACCTCTGCGGCGCTGCGACAATCCACCACATTCCGCCCTACCGGCCGGCACGTTAAATTCGGTGCTGGCCGACCGCTGCCCGCCCTCCCCCCGGCGTCTGTTTCAACCAGCTGAGTCACCCAACTGCGCCACCCAGCTGAGTCACCCAGGCATCGGCCGGCCCTTCCTGCCAGGCCCTTCGGGGATAATGCCCCGATGCCTTCCGAGCCCACCATGCCCCGCCCATCCAGCTCCACCGATGCCCTGCGCCGCCTGATCGGGCTGCGCCGGCTGTCCATCGCCGCGATGTTCGGCGTGCTGCTGATCGTGCCCTGGCTGCTCGACATTCCCCTGCCCGGCGCCTCGCTGCTGCCGGTGGCTGCTGCGCTGCTGGTCGCCAACGGCCTCACCCGGCTGCGCCTCTCGCGCATCAGCGATGTCAGCGCGGCCGAGCTCTTCGCCCAGCTATGCATCGACCTCGCCGCCTGGAGTGCCTTCCTGTACTTCACCGGCGGCGCCACCAATCCGCTGATCTCGCTGCTGCTGCCCCTCGTCGCCATCGGCGCGGCAACCCTGTCGGCCCCCTACGCCTGGGCCCTTGCCGTGCTCGCGGTGGCCGCCTACTCAATCCTGTGGGATTTCAACGAACAGCTCGACATCTACGACTCCGGCCTCGCCGTGCACTGGCACCTGGCCGGCATGTGGCTCACCTTCGCCCTGTCGGCGGGCGTCATCGTCTGGTATGTGGTGCGCATGACCGCCGTGATCCGCAGCCGCGACCAAGCCCTGGCCGAAGCCCGCGAGGCCCGCCTGCGGGGCGAGCGCATCGTCGCGCTGGGCAACCTGGCCGCGGGCGCGGCCCACGAACTGGGCACACCGCTGGGCACCATGGCGATTCTGGCCGGCGAACTGGCCCGCAACCCCGCCCTCGACCCTGAAACCCGCGCCGACGCGGCCCTGCTCGGCACCCAGATCGACCACTGCAAGGCCATTCTCGGCGGCCTCACGCTGCGCGCCGGCAGCCTGCGCGCCGAAGGCGGCACGACCCTGCCGGCCGACGCCTGGCTGCACGGCATCATTGACCGCTGGCGCAGCCTGCGCCCCCACGTGCGCCTCGCCGCCCGCATCGACTGCGGCCACCCGGCGCCCTCGCTGGTGGCCGACACCACGCTGGAGCAGGCCATCCACAACCTGATCAACAACGCCGCCGACGCCTGCCCCGAAGGCGTCGAATGCGAAGCCGGAAGCGACGGCCAACACCTGGTCGTGCGCGTTCTCGACCGCGGCCCCGGCATCCCCGAATCATTGCAGGCCGGCCGCGAGCTGCCGCCCAGCCTCGGCGCCGGCCTCGGCATCGGCCTGCTGCTCGCCTTTGGCGCCGTCGAGCGCTGCGGCGGCCACATCGCCTTCGCGCCCCGCCCCGGCGGCGGCACCATCGCTACCCTCACCCTTCCGATCGCAGCCCTTCGCCCATGAACCCGCAGGACGCCCCCCACATCCTCGTCATCGACGACGACCCCGCCTTCAACCGTGTGCTCACCCGCGCCCTGGGCCAGCGCGGCTTTACCGTCTTTGGCGCCGCCGACCCGGAAAACGCCCTCGAACTCGCCCGCCAGCACGAGCCCGAATACGTGGTGCTCGACCTGAACATCGGCGGCAGTTCCGGCCTGCGCCTGATCAAGCCGCTGCTGGCCGCCAACCCCGACTGCCGCATCCTCGTGCTCACCGGCTACGCCAGCATCGCCACCACCGTGGACGCGATCAAACTCGGCGCCACCCAGTACCTCGCCAAGCCGGCCGACGTGGACGCCATCCTCAAGGCCCTCTCCGCAACCGACGTGCTCATCGACGACGAAGTAGCCGCCAGCCCGATGTCGGTGGACCGGCTGGAATGGGAGCACATCCAGCGCGTGCTCGCCGAAAACGACGGAAACATCTCGGCCACCGCCCGCGCGCTTAAAATGCACCGTCGCACACTGCAACGGAAACTGGCCAAGCGGCCGGTCAGGGAATGAAACCAACAGAAGACCTCGACGCACGCGTCCGCCTCGACAAATGGCTGTGGGCGGCCCGCTTTTTCAAGCACCGCACCCAGGCGACCGAAGCCGTGGACGGCGGCAAGATCCAGCTCAACGAAGTGCGGGTCAAGCCCGCGCGCGACGTAAAGATCGGCGACCGGGTGGACATCCAGATCGCCGACACGCATTTCTGCGTGCTCGTGAAGGGTATCGCCGACAAGCGCGGCAGCGCCACCATTGCCCAGGCCCTTTACGAGGAAACCCCCGACAGCATCACCGCCCGCGAGGCCCAGCGCGAACAGCGCAAGCTCGCCGCCACGCCCGGCGCCAACCTCCACGGCCGCCCGACCAAACGCGACCGGCGGCAGATGGGGCGCTTTACCGGCGAGGGCTGATTCAGCCTCGCGCCCGACCGGAAGAGCCCACCCAAGCATGAAATCCTCAACACCATCGCGCCTGCCCCGTGCCTCGCCCTCGCCGCCCCCCGACGACGTGGCCCGCTTCGTTGAACGTCGCGAACGCTGCGACCACTTCCGCGGCGAGGATTCCGACGACCCGCAGCGACGTGCCTATATCGCGCTAAAGCAGCAGCGCTACTACAAGAGCGTCGACTTCGAGTTGCGCAGGCTCAAAATGCGCTACCGCCAGGACTTCAGGCGCCGTCTCCTGCCGCACCCATGAATGCCTTCATCAAGCTGCGGGCGCCCGCAGGCCTGTGCCCGCGGCGGTGGATGCCTTGCGATAAAGAACAGGGCCTTGTGCAGCGCAAACCCGTTGTTCGAGTGTTTATTGATCCTCAAAAGCCGGGAAGACGCCGCGCATGAGCGCCCAGCCCCGCACCTACAGGCCGATTGCCAGGGCCAGCGGCAGGAAGATCACCGCCATCAGGTTGCCGAGCAGCACCATCGAAGCGACCTTTTCCGGCTCCTGGTTGTAACGCTCGGCAAACATGTAGTTGAGCACGGCCGGCGGCAGGGCGCCAAAAACCAGCAGCAGCGCCCGCTCCCGCTCGGGCAGCGGCACCAGCATCACCAGCACCGCGGAAAGCGCCAGGCCGATGGCCGGCCTGGCCACTGCGCCGATCACGCCAAGACGGATCGCCGAGATGCGCGATTCGCTGATGCGGACACCGAGCGCAAAGAGCATCAGCGGAATCGAAATGTCGCCCAGCATCTTGATCGCCAGCATGGCCGGCGGCCACACCTCGATGCCGGCAATGCCCACCGCGAGGCCGCTCAGCGTGGCAATCACCGAAGGCACCCGCCAGACGCTCAGGAGCTTGATGTTGTGGTCCAGCAACCAGGCGCCAAAGGTGAAGTGCAGCAGGTTGGACACCATGAACATCACGACCGCCGGCGCCAGCGCCTGCTCGCCGAAAGCCAGCACGGCCAGCGGCAGGCCCAGGTTGCCGCAGTTGTTGAACATCATCGGCGGCGCAAAGGTGCGCGGCGCAACCCCGATCATCCGCGCCACGCCCCAGCCGGCAAGACCCGACCCCACCACCGCAACAAAGGTTGCGCCAAGTAGCGGCAGGTATTCGGTGATGTGGAAGGACTTGTTGGCCAGGGCGCCAAAGACCAGCGCCGGCACAAACACATCCATGTTCAGCTTGTTGGCCTGCGAGAGATCCGGCCGCATCTTGCGCCCGACCAGAAAGCCGACGGCAGTGATGGCGAAAAGCGGAAAAAGGATGGAGACAATGCGCAGCAACATGGCCGGAACTCGGTGAATCCGGACGGATGCCGGTGGGCGCTCATTGTAGGACCGGCCCCGCAGGGCCGGCGTCGGGGTTTTCCCGAAGAATCTGCGCCGCGCGTCGGCTTAGAGCACGTAGCGCGCCAGGTCTTCGCGCTGGGCCAGCATCTCGAGACGGCCATCGACAAAAGCCGCGTCGATCAGCACCGTCTGCTCGCCCGCCTTGCCGGCTTCGAAAGCCAGCTCTTCGAGCAGCTTTTCCATCACCGTGTAAAGGCGACGGGCGCCGATGTTCTCGGTCTTCTCGTTCACCTGGAAGGCGATCTCGGCCAGGCGGCGGATACCCTCAGACGCAAACTCCAGCTGCACGCCGTCGGTGGCCAGCAGGGCCTCGTACTGACGGGTCAGGCAGGCGTCGGTCTGGGTCAGGATGCATTCGAAATCCTCGACGGACAGCGAATCCAGCTCGACACGGATCGGGAAGCGCCCCTGCAACTCGGGAATCAGGTCGGAAGGGCGCGACAGGTGAAAGGCACCGCTGGCGATGAAGAGGATGTGATCGGTCTTCACCATGCCGTACTTGGTGCTGATCGTCGTGCCCTCGACCAGCGGCAACAGGTCGCGCTGAACGCCCTGGCGCGACACATCGGCGCCGTGGCTGTCGGAGCGGGTGGCGATCTTGTCGATCTCGTCGAGAAAGACGATGCCGTTCTGCTCGACCATCCGCAGGGCCTCGAGCTTCAGCTCCTCGTCATTCACCAGCTTGGCCGCCTCTTCGTCGGCGAGCAGCTTGATGGCTTCGCTGATCTTCAGCTTGCGGGATTTCTTCTTACCGCCGCCGATGTTCTGGAACATGCTCTGCAGCTGGCCGGTGAGTTCTTCCATGCCCGGCGGCGCGAGGATCTCGGCGCTCATGCCCGGCACCGACACCTCGATGTCGACTTCCTTGTCGTCCAGCTCGCCCTCGCGCAGTTTCTTGCGAAACTTCTGGCGGGTGGCGCTATCTTCGGGCGCGGTGTCGGAGCCGAAGCCTGCCGAGGGCCGGGCCGCCGGCAGCAGGATGTCGAGCACGCGATCTTCGGCGGCATCCATTGCCCGGTCGCGAACCTTCTTCATGGCCTGTTCGCGGTGGCTCTTGATGGCGATTTCGACGAGGTCGCGAATGATCGTATCCACGTCGCGGCCCACGTAGCCCACTTCGGTGAACTTGGTCGCTTCGATCTTGATGAAGGGCGCATTGGCCAGGCGAGCCAGGCGACGGGCGATCTCGGTCTTGCCGACGCCGGTCGGGCCGATCATCAGGATGTTCTTGGGGGTGATCTCGCTCTTCAGCGGCTCGGCCACCTGGGCGCGCCGCCAGCGGTTGCGCAAGGCGACGGCTACGGCCTTCTTGGCGCGGCCCTGGCCGACGATGTGCTTGTCGAGTTCGGAGACGATCTCCGGAGGCGTCATCTGGGTCATTTGGGCACCCTCGGCGCTACGCGCCTTCCCGCCAGGCGGGAGCATTCGCCCTTAAGGCGGCTTTGCGGACTCATGGGTTGAGCACCTCGATGATGTGGCTCTGGTTGGTGTAGATGCACAGGTCGCCGGCGATGGTCAGGGATTTCTTGACCACTTCTTCGGGCGTCAGCTCGGTGTTTTCGATGAGACCGCGGGCGGCGGCCTGGGCGAAGGCGCCGCCGCTGCCGATGGCCACGATGCCCTGCTCGGGCTCCAGCACGTCGCCGTTGCCGGTGATGATCAGGGAGTTGTCCAGGTCGGCCACCGCCAGCATGGCTTCCAGGCGGCGCAGGGCGCGGTCGGTGCGCCAGTCCTTGGCGAGCTCGACGGCGCTGCGCAGCAGGTTGCCCTGGTGCTTCTCGAGCTTGGCCTCGAAGCGCTCGAAGAGCGTGAAGGCGTCCGCCGTGCCGCCTGCGAAGCCGGCCAGAATGCGGTTCTGGTAGAGCTTGCGCACCTTGCGGGCGGTGGACTTGATGACGATATTCCCGAGCGTGACCTGCCCGTCGCCGCCAAGGGCCACGTGCCGGCCGCGCCGGACCGAGAGAATGGTGGTGCCGCGATATTGTTCCATCGGATTGATGTGGGGATGAAAAACCGGATTACAAGGCCGGCAGGGCGCCAGCCGGATGCAGCGGAAAACGGGCCGCTCAGCCGCGCAGTTCGATGCGCGCGACCTGGTGCAGCCCCATGACCTGCATGAGCGCCGCCACCATCGAATTGACGCCGGTGAGCACCACCAGCCGGCCCTGGGTGTGGAGCTGCGAAACGATGTTGAACAGCGTTCCGGCCGACACAAAATCCATGCGGCGCAGATGGCCGCAATCGATTTCGACCTTGGTTCGATCGGCAGCGAAAGCGGTGATCTTGCGCAGCGTGTCCACGTTCGGCCCGACGATCTCGCCTTCCAGCTTGTAGATCTGGCTCATCGTCGCATCGACGGCGTCGACGCCAATGTTGCTGTTGACCGCTTCGGCGAGCGGTTCCCACGACGGGGGCGACTCCTCGAAGGTCATCGCGTATTCAAACGCAAGCTCTTCGAAGCGCTCCTGCTGGTCGGTGAACTGCAGCACCTCGAGGAGCAGCAGCCAGAGGGTCTGGTTCTCGCGCGTGCCGCCGGCAACCTGCCCGCCGAGAATGTTGGACAGGGAAACCGCGCCCACCAGGCTCAACTTGATCTTGGCCCGGCGCAGGCCACGCACGGCCCGGTACAGAAGCTCCGCGCCGCCCGCATCGACGCTGCGCAGGCGGCTCAGGTCGATGCGCAGGGCACCGGAGCGCATGCCGGCCTGGATCAGTTGGGCAAACTGCGCCGCCGCGTTTCCGCCGAGCTGACCGGACAGGCTCACCGTCTGGACTTTCGGCGCATCGCCGCGGGCGGCCTGGGACGACAAATCCATCCAGGCCGGCGGCGAACGTTCGAATTCGGTGGCGTAATGCAGGCTGATCTGCTCGAAACGATCTTTTTGCGCCGTCAGGCGCAGGAGGTCGAGCAGCATGGTCCACAGCTCAAAGCGGGCATTGGGCGAGGTGGTCGTTTCCAGGGCATGCTCGAGCACGGCGCGCGCTTCGTCGTAGCCGCCGTTGGCGTACAGGATGGCGGCCTCTTCGGCCGACGGAGCCATCTCGTCGACGCCCTCCTCCACGTGCATCTTGTCGGCGCACTGGGCGAGCACCCGGTTCACGTCGCCGCCGGCAACGGTGAAGTCGAGGGAGGACGTATCGTTGCGGGCTGCCGCAGGCCGCAGGCGGGAAGAGGAAGACGACGAAGCTGACGCGGCACCCTGGCCCGAACGGGAACGGGATGCAGAACTTCCGGCAGGTACAGGCTTTTTGCCGAAGAACGGTAGCGCCACTCGCACATCCTCCTGGGTATTTTTACGGTGAAACAGGATATCACTCAACCCTGTCCCGACTCCGTGATTTACATCCTGCTGGGATCAAGACTGGCGCTCGCCACCAGCATAACCAGAACCACGGCGCATACCGGCCCGAAGGGCTGATCCAGGCCCAGCGACACTGCAAAGGAAACGCTGTACCCCCCCATTCCGATGACCGCGGACAGCGCCATTCCGGCCCGCCAGCTGCGGGCAAAACGATACGCCACAAGCGGCGGAACGAACACCAGCGCAAAGGCCGCCATGACACCGAGGCTGACCGTCGCCAGCGCCACGGACAGCCCGGCGATGAGATCGAACAGCATCAGGCGCGGGCGGGCATCCAGCCCCCGCGCCCGGTAGAACTCGGGAAACAGGCGCCCCAGCAACAGGGGTCGTGACAGCCAGGACAGCAGCGGCACCACCACCGCACAGGCGATGCCGGCCGCCAACAGGTGGCCGTCGCCAGTGAAGTAGAGCTGGCCGTCGAAGAGCGCATGGCCGGCCTGCTCGGCGAGCGGGTGATTGGCCACCAGCAGCACCCCGCCGCCCCACGCCAGCAACATCATCAGCGCGTAGGCGCCGGCGCCGGCCCGTGCCATCAGGCCCTTGGCCAGCGCGGCCACCAGCGCGGCCAGCACACCGCCGAGGATCATCGGCCAGCCGGCCACCATGGCCAGCAAGGCGCCGGCCGACGCCATCTGGGCGAAGGCCAGCGCCGCCAGCCATTCGTGGCGCAGGCGCAGATACATGCCGATCAGCGGCAGCAGCGCGGCGAGCAACAGGCCCGTAAGAAAGGGCACGCGAAACAGCGGATCGAGAAGCAGATCGAAGTTCACAAGGGTTTCCCTGACGCGACGCGACTGCGCCGACTCGTGTCGATGCTCATGCCCCGACCTCCACCACCCGCGTGCACACAGCGTCGATCAGCCCGTGGTCGTGGGAGACGACGACGATGCCCTGCCCGGAATGGGCGCGACCGAGCCAGTCGGCAAGGTAGGCCACACCGGCGCGGTCGAGGTTGTTGGTGGGCTCGTCAAGCAGGATCAGGTCGGCCGGCACGGCCAGGCAGGCCCACAGGCGCAGAAACTGCAATTGCCCGCCGGACAGCCGGTCGAGCCGTTCGCCGAGGCGCCCGGCCAGCCAGGGCGGCAGGCCGTCGGGGGTGGCGCCGGTCAGGCCGAGCAGCTCGCGCCCGGTGAGCGGCACCCCGCGCAGGTCGTCGAAGCCCTGGGCCTGATGCGAAATCGCCAACCCCGGAGCCTTTTCGATGTGGCCGCCAAACACCCGCACGCCGCCCCACAAAGCCTTCAGCAGCGTGGACTTGCCGGCACCGTTGGGGCCGGCCAGGCCAAGGATTTCGCCCCGGCGCAGCTCGAAACCGAGAGGGCCGGCCACCGGCGCGGCGTAGCCGGCAACAAGGCCTGTCACGCGAAGCAAAACCTCAGCCATGCGGCCTCCTTACTTCAAGCCGGCGAGCAGGCGCCGTAGGGTGTCATCGAACAGTCCGAACAGATCGGTCGCTTCCGCCGAGCCGCCCACCGTGAAGGGCACCACCACCACCGGGATGTGGGCCCTCTCGCCAAGCCAGTCGGACGCCGTCGGCCGGGTGTAGGCCGGACGCAGGATCATCTTCGCCGGCGTCGCCTTCTGGCGCTCGAGGATGCCGGCCAGGTGGGCGCTGCCCGGCTCGACGCCGGCCTTGGGTTCCAGCGCGCCGAGCTCCTTCAGGCCAAGCCAGTCGGCCAGATACGGAAAGGAGCGGTGCTGGACCCACACCGGCACCCCCTTGAGCGGCGCGGCGGCCTGCTCCCAGCGCGCCATGGCGGCCTTCCATTTTTCGGCAAAACGCGCGAGGTTGGCCTTGTAAACAACGGCGCCGGCCGGGTCGACCAGGGCCAGGCGGGCCGCCAGCGCGTCGGCCACTTTCAGGACATTGCGCGGATCGAGCTGGATGTGCGGATTGCCACTGGCGTGCACGTCACCGTCGGCGCGATCGACGCGGGCCGGCACTTCGAGCATGCGCACCACCGAGGCCGCCTCGAAATAGCCGGGCTGGCCGGGCTGGATCGCTGCGTTGCCCGACTCGCGCAACACCACCGGCAGCCAGCCGATTTCCAGTTCGGCGCCGGTCGCCACCACCAGCTGGCTGCTCCGCGCACGGGCGATCAGCGAGGGCCGCGCTTCGATGCGATGGGGGTCTTGCAGGGCGTTGGTGGCGGAAAACACGGTCACTTTGTCGCCGCCGATTTCACGCGCCAGCGCGGCCCATTCAGGCACCGAGGCGAAGACATTGACGGCCGCCGCGGCCGGCAAGGCCGCAACGAGCAGGAGCAATGCGGCCAGACGCAGGCTCAGTTTTGAAAACATGGTTCTTCTCCTCAGAACTTGTGGGCGCCGTGGGCGCCAAGGCTCATGACGTATTGCAGCCAGATCTGGTTGTCGGCCTCGCCATCGCGGGACTTGTCGCGGGCCAGTTGCAGGCGCAGGCGCGAGAACTCCGACGGCGACCAATCGACCATCGCCGTCTGGCGGGTCGGGTTGTAGCCGGCCAGGATGGGCAGGCCCGCCGGGTCCAGCCCGCCGAGATCGGCCGTCCCGCTGCGCAGCCAGTCGCCGCGCACGCCGACGCGCCAGTGGGGCATGAACTGGTACACCGCCTGCAGGTAGCTGCCCGACTGACGGAAGCGTGCCGCGTAATCATTACCGTTGCCACCGTAGTTCAGTTCGCCCGTTTCGCGCCGCATCAGGTATTCGCCCTGCAGCTTGAAGTGGGTGTCGCTGGCGTTGCCGCTGGGCGCCCACTTGTAAACAAAATCGGCGATCCAGGTCTGGCTGCTGCCCGAGAAGCTGTGCTGGAGAGCGGCCCCCGTCGCGGGATCCACGCCATCCTCGAAACCTCGCGCCCGCGGATTGGCGCGCACATGGGACACGCCGACCTGCCAGGCCGACGACTCGCCGATGTCGCCGCCCAGGTGGGCGAAGGCCGTCCACAGGCCGGCGCCGTTGGCGTTGCGCTCGGCGCCGGGGAACTTGCCGCCATTGGCCGCCTCGGCGCCCAGCTCCAGGAAGAGTTCGGTGGGCGCCACCCAGCGCAGCTGCACGCCATCGTTTTGCAGGCGATAGCCGAAGAAGGCCTTGTAGGCCAGCGGTGCATCCGAGAAGTCCCACTCGTGGGGATGCTGTTGATTGAGATAGCCGACGCCGGACAGGAAACGGCCGGCTTTCATTTTCAGGCCGGATGGCAGCGCGAGGGTTTCCACGTTCACTTCTTCCACCTCGACCACTCCGGCGCCGCCGTCTTCGGCCAGCGCAAAGCGGGCGTTGCCGCGGAAAAGATGATCCACGTTGGCCGAGAAGGCCAGCTCGGATTCGCCTAGCGAGAAGCCTTTGCGCGGCGGGCCGATCTCGCCGCCCGAGGGGATGAAGCCGTCGATGCGGTAGGCCGACGGGTCGCGCTGGAAGCGGGTGAGCTTGCTGTCGATGATCAGGGACACCGCGGGGTTGAAGGCACTCGCGGAGGCCGGGCGGCGGGCCACGCTGTCTGCCGTGGCACGAACTTCGGCCACCGAGCGGATGGCCTCGCTGGCGGCGGTGCCGGCTTCGACGGCAGCCGTCGAAGCCGAGGCGCTGCGGGCTTCGGCCGCGGCAAGGCGCTGCTCGAGGGCGTCGATGCGCTGCTGGTAGGTGTCACGCAGCTCGCGAAGCTGGTCGCGGAGTTGCTTCAGGTCGGCATCGGAGGCCGCGAAGGCGGCGGCGGGAAAGGCAGCAGCAAGGGCCACGCAAAGCGCGGCGGGGCGTAGAAAAGCCATGGGTAGAACTCCAGTCGGATCGATCCGGTAAAGGCACGCCGCCGGCACGGGAACAGATCCGTGCCGGTCAGCAGTTCGGAAACGGGGTCAGACGGAGGAAAGGGGCGGGCCGCGACTGTGCGGCCGCGGCAGGCGGCGGGCCGGCAGCGTGAACGAAACGTCGCCCGGCAAGGCCGGCGGCAGAGCTGCGACGACCCGCAGCGGAAGGGAAGGCGGCAAGGCCGCGCCGAGCTCGGCGGCGGACAGGCACAGCAGGCAGCGCTCGTGGCGCTCGGCGGCCGGCACTCCGCCTTCGTAAGGAGCGGATGCCGACTGCGCCGCGTCCTTGCGCGCCAGCTGCGACAATTCACCCACGTGGCTGAGGGCGTGGGCCGCAGCAAAAATCTGGGCGCACACCAGCACCAGCGCCAGCGCACTGCGAAAGACCGCGGAGGGGCGCCGGCCCGAGCGCATCATGCGGCAGCCTCCGGCGCATCGGCGCAGAAGCAGGCGAAAGCCCGGTCGACGATGTCGCGCTCGAGATCACGGACGATGAAGACCAGCCGGGTAGCGCGATCGTCGTCGGGCCAGGCCGGCAGCGAGGCATCCGGGTAACGCAGGTGATGAACGCACTGGATGACCCGCGGCACGTCCTCGCCGCGCACATTGACGATGCCCTTCACACGCAGCAGGTGGTCGCCCTTGAGGCTTTGCAGCATGTCGAGGGCGCTGGAGAAATCCCCCCAGCCCACGGCCGATTCGATGCGCAGCACGAAGGCGTGCGTGGCGGCGTCGTGGCGCGACAGGTCGCCGCCGGCACGGCTGCGCCGGGGCGCGTAGGGATTACGGCGGGCCAAGGCCGCCACGGCTTCATCGGCCAGCCAGCGGGCCACGTCGGCGGATTTGGTGCCTGGATTCCACAGCCCGCAGTCGAGAACGAACTCCGGCGCCACGTCACCGCCGGCAAGCCGCAACTGCGGCGCGCCGGGGTTGAGCCCGGCAAGCGTCGCCGCCAGGGCGTCGATGGCCTCAGGCGCAGCCTGGTCGCACTTGGTGATGAGCAGCCGGTCGGCCATCGCGGCCTGCTTCACGGCTTCGGGCTGGCGGGCGAGCTGTTCGGCGCCAAAAACCGCGTCGACGGCCGTTACCACGCCATCGAGGCGATAACGTTCGGCAATGAAGAAATCCTGCATCAGCGTGAAGATCACCGGCGCCGGGTCGGCCAGGCCGGTGGTTTCGATGACGACGCGATCGAGGGCCGGCAGTTGCCGGCGCAGGCGGCGCATGAAGACATCCTTCAGCGCGCGGGCGAGATCGCCGCGGACGGAACAGCAGATGCAGCCGGATTCGAGGAGAACGATGTCCTCGTCGATCTTTTCGACGAGAAGATGATCGATCGGCACGGCGCCAAACTCGTTCATCAGCACCACCGTGCCCGCCAGCGCGGGCTGGCGCAGCAGGTGGTTCAGAAGGGTTGTCTTGCCCGAACCGAGAAAACCGGTAAGCAGCGTGACAGGAATGCGAGTCGCCGCTGCGGTCATGAGCGTGACGGGCCGTGCCGACGAAACAGCATCAAGCGAGGGGCGAACAGAAACGCGCCGGGGATTACTCCCCGTAAAGCTTCTGGGTCCGCTCGCGCCGCTCCTGGGCATCGATCGACAGCGTGGCGGTCGGGCGGGCCAGCAGGCGGCCGATGCCGATCGGGTCGCCGGTTTCTTCGCACCAGCCGTAATCGCCTTCGGCGATGCGCCCAAGGGCTTCCTCGATCTTCTTGATCAGCTTGCGCTCGCGGTCTCGAACGCGCAGCTCGAGGGCGTGTTCTTCCTCGACCGTGGCGCGGTCGGCCGGGTCGGCAACGAGTTCGTTCTCGCGCAGGTTGGCGCCGGTGCTGGCAGCATTCTCGAGCAGCTCGTCACGCATCAGCGACAAGCGCAGGCGGAAGAACTCCATCTGTGCCGGGTTCATGTAATCGTCTTCCGGCATCGCCAGAATTTCGGCCTCGGTCATCAGCTTGTCTTTGCTGGTGGTAGCAACCATGTCTCATTCCTCCCATGAATCGACTGTCGGGCCAGGGTGCCGACGGCAACCCGCTTTGCGGCCCCCGCGTTATCGGCCCCCGCGTTATCGGCCCGTCTCGCGACTCTTGGACGATTTGCGGCACGTGGCAGCGCAAATCTTCCCAGACGCTCTGGCGCCTTTTACTCCAACTGGCAAAAAAAGCGAACCAGTTTTAATCAAAGCCCGCGATTTTAAGCACAGGAAGGCCGCAATGACAACGAGCACGGCCCATTCGCACGCCACGAACCAACATCCTGAAACATCGAATCTACCGCTTTGTTTCGGATCAAGGCTACTCGTGCGGTAAAATGTTGCGATGCATTTCACGAACGATCTCGCGCCGGCGACAGGCAAGGCGTTGTTTTCGCTGCCGGTCCGGGTGTACTACGAAGATACCGATGCCGGCGGCGTTGTCTACTACGCCAACTACCTCAAGTTCTGCGAGCGTGCCCGCACCGACTGGTTGCGGGCGGTCGGGCTCGAGCAGGGCCGCCTTGCGACCGATCAGAACATCATCTTCGTGGTGCGCTCCGTCAAGGCCGACTACCTGCAGCCGGCAGTCCTCGACGACCTGCTGGATGTCGTCACCACGCTGGGCAAGCTCGGCCACGCCAGCCTGGTTTTCGACCAGAAAATCCAGCGCGGCGGGCAGACCCTCTTCGAAACCCTGATCACCATCGCCTGCGTCGACCGCAGCTCGAAACGCGCAGCCCCGATTCCACCCTCTGTGCGCGCACAGTTCGCCACCCTGGTTTAAACCGATGAACGTCACCGAAGACCTATCCATCCTGTCCCTGATCTCCAATGCGAGCCTGCTGGTCAAGCTCGTCATGGCGCTGCTCGGCACCGTTTCATTCATGTCGTGGTACTGGATCTTCCGCAAATGGTTCCAGATCCGTGAATCCAAGAAGAAAACCGATCTCTTCGAGCGCGATTTCTGGAGCGGCGGCGACCTCAACGCGCTCTACCAGAGCGCCGCCACCGGCCGCCACGAGGCTGCCGGAATGGAACGCATCTTCGAGGCCGGCTACCGCGAATTCGCCAAGCTGCGCGGCAAGAGCCTCGACAACGGCGCCATCATGGACGGCGCCCGCCGCGCCATGCGCGCCACCTACCAGCGCGAAGTGGATGATCTCGAGGCCCACCTGGCCTTTCTCGCCTCGGTCGGTTCGGTATCGCCCTACGTGGGCCTGTTCGGCACGGTGTGGGGAATCATGAACGCCTTCCGCGGCCTGGCCAACGTTGGCGCCGCCACCCTCGCCCACGTGGCGCCGGGCATTGCCGAGGCGCTGGTTGCCACGGCGATCGGCCTTTTCGCGGCGATTCCGGCGGTGGTGGCCTACAACCGCTTCGCCCACGACATCGACCGCGTGGCGATCCGCTTCGAAAGCTTCACCGAAGAGTTCCTGAACATCCTCCAGCGCCAGCTGCGTTGACCGGAGTCCCGCCGTCATGCGTCAACGCCGCCTGATGAACCAGATCAACGTCGTGCCCTACATCGACGTGATGCTGGTTCTGCTCGTCATTTTCATGGTCACCGCACCGATGATCCAGTCCGGTTCGGTGAACCTGCCCAGCGTCGACAAGGTTCCCGCTCCGCCCACCGACGCGATGATCGTCCAGGTCAAGCCGGACGGCGAACTGGCCCTGCGCGCCACCAGCCAATCCCAGGAAAAACCCCTTTCCCGCCGCGACCTGATCGGTGAAGTGCAGGCCGCGGTGTCCGCCAACCCCGGCCAGTCCGTCATCATCGCCGCCGACAAGAGCGTCAAGTACGAGCTCGTGATGAACACCCTCAACGACCTGCGCAACGCGGGCGTCAACAAGGTCGGCCTGCAAACACAGGTCGGCAAGTCCGCCCGATGAATCCAGCCCTGCCCGCCAGCGAGCGGGGCAAATGGTCGTCGCTCGCGCTGGCGGCCTTTGTCCACGTCGCGCTCGGCCTGTTTCTCTTCTACGGCGTGCGCTGGCAGAACCGCCCGCCCGACCCCGTCGAGGTCGAACTGGTCAGCGCACCGCCGCCGGCCGCCCGCCTCGCGCCACCGCCCGCCCCCGCGCCTGCCGCCCCGGTACGCCCGGCCCCGCCGCCTCCCGAACCCGAAGACGAGCCCGAACCCGAGCCGCCGCCCCGCAAGCAGCCGGACATCGCCATCAAGGCGCCCGAGCCCAAAAAAGTGCCCCCCAAGCCGGTGAAGGAAATCGTCAAGCCGGTCGAGAAGCCCGTCGTCAAGCCGAAACCCGAACCCAAGCCCGAGCCCAAAAAACCGGAGCCGAAGCCGGAACCCAAGCCGGAGCCCAAGACCCGGCCGGAGGTGAAGCCGGAACCCAAGGCCAGGCCCGACCTGAAGGCCAGCCGGGAAGCCGACGCCAAGGCCGAGGCCAAAGCCCGGGCCGATCAGGCAAAACTCGACAAAGCCAAGGCCGACAAGGAGGCGAAGGTCGCGTCCGACCGCGCCCGCGAACTCGAAGACCGCCGCATGCGCGAGCTGATGAGCCGCGACAGCGAAAACGCCAGCCAGTCCAGGCAGCTCCAGGAAGAACTCGCACGGGTCGCCGGCGCCAAGGCCAGCGCCAACCGCAACAGGGCCATCGAGGCTTACGTCGAGAAAATCCGCGCCAAGGTGAAGGGCAACATCGTGCTGCCGCCCGGCGTCAGCGGCGATCCTTTCGCGCTGTTCTATGTAGACCAGTTGCCCGACGGCTCGGTGATCGAAGTCCGTCTCAAGCGCTCCACCGGGAACGCCCAGCTCGATGCCGCGATCGAACGCTCGATCCAGAAATCCAGCCCGCTGCCCAAGCCCGACAAGCCGGAACTCTTCAACCGTACGCTGGAGCTGAAGTTCTACCCGCTCCGCGACTAAACCCCTGAAAAGCCCATATCCATGAACCTACGCATCCCGTCCTTCCTGCAGAGCGCCGCTCCCGCCTGCCTGCTGGCCCTTGCGTCCTCGCTGGCCCAGGCCCAGCTCGCCATCGAAATCACCGGCGCCGGCACCAACCGCATGCCGGTGGCGGTGGCCAGCTTCGAAGGCGAGAGCGCCCTGCCCCGCGCGGTCACCGACGTCGTGCGCGCCGACCTCGAACGCAGCGGCATCTTCAAGATGGTCGAACTCGGCCCGGGCCCGATGGGCGCCGACGCACCGGTGGATTTCGGCCGCGTCCGCTCCCGCGGCGCCGATGCCGTCGCCGTAGGCACCTTCAGCCCCAGCGGCGGCCGTTACCAGGTGCAGGTGCGCCTCCACGACGCCGCCAAGCAGGTCAGCCTGGGTAGCCAGGCAATGGTGATGTCGCCCAACCAGTACCGCACCACCGGCCACCGCATCTCCGATTTCATCTACGAAAAGCTCACCGGCGAGCCCGGCGTCTTCTCGACCCGCATCGCTTACGTGCTCAAGTCCGGCGCGCGCTACGAACTGCAGATCGCCGACGCCGACGGCAGCAACGCCCAGACCGCGCTGGCATCCCGCGAGCCCATCATCTCGCCGGCCTGGTCACCGGACGGCACGCGCCTCGCCTACGTCTCCTTCGAGGCCAAGAAGCCGGTGGTGTACGTGCATTCGCTGTCCACGGGCCAACGCAACGTGGCGGCCAACTTCAAGGGCTCCAACTCGGCTCCGGCGTGGTCGCCCGACGGGCGCCGGCTGGCCGTGGTGCTCACCAAGGACGGCCAGTCCCAGCTCTACTCGGTCAATGCCGACGGCTCCGGCGTACTGCGCCTGGCCAGCTCGTCCGGCATCGACACCGAACCGGCCTGGTCCACCGACGGCATGATCTACTTCACCTCCGACCGGGGCGGCAGCCCGCAAATCTACCGCGTCCCGGCCGGCGGCGGCGACGCCCAGCGGGTCACCTTCGAAGGCAGCTACAACGTCAGCCCGCGCCCCTCTCCCGACGGCAAGAGCCTCGTCTATGTGTCGCGCAACGGTGGTCGCTTCCAGGTCACCATGCTCGACCTGGCCTCTCGCCAGACGCAAACCCTCACCGACTCGTCGAAGGACGAATCCCCCAGCTTCGCCCCCAACGGCCGCATGGTGCTTTACGCCACCGAAGTCGGCGGCCGCGGCGTGCTGGCGGCCGTGTCATCCGACGGTCGTGTGAAGCAGCGTCTGTCGGTACAATCGGGCGACGTGCGCGAACCCGCCTGGGGTCCGCAGCCGCGCAATTGACACAGCACCGCAAAAACAAGCCTTTTTACCCGGCCGCTCGCGACCGTTTTCGGAGTTCACCCATGAAGTACGCTCGTTTCACCCTGTCCCTGATCGCCGCCGGCCTGCTGGCAGCCTGCAGCTCTGCCCCCACCACCGAAGGCCAGGGCGCCGCAGTTGAAGACCGTTCCGGCGCTACGGGCTCCGGCGTGGACGCCAACCGCGTCGTCGCAGTGAATGCCGATGCCAAATACGGCGTCGCCAACCACCCGGAACTCACCGACCCGAAAAACATCCTCTCCAAGCGCAGCGTGCTGTTCGACTACAACAGCTTCGTGATCAAGAACGAATACCGCGCGCTGGTCGAATCCCACGCCAAGTTCCTCGTCGCCCACCCCAAGATGAAAATGCTCATCCAGGGCAACACCGACGAACGCGGCAGCCGCGAATACAACCTGGCCCTCGGTCAGAAGCGCGCCGACGCCGTCAAGAAAGCACTCAGCCTGCTCGGCGTGTCCGAAGCCCAGCTCGAATCCGTCAGCCTTGGCGAAGAGAAGCCCAGCTGCAGCGACGCCAGCGAGACCTGCTGGTCTGCCAACCGTCGTGGCGACATGCTCTATTCGGGTGAGTTCTGATGTTCCGCCCCCTTCTGCCTCGTTTGCTGGTCGGGTTGCTGACCACACTGGCGTTCAGCCAGGCCCACGCGGGCCTGTTTGACGACGAAGAGGCCCGCCTGCGCATCAACCAGATGCGCAGCGAGTACAACGCCCGCCTCGACAAGCTCGAAGCCGGCGCCAGGGCCCAGATCGAACTCGCCAACCAGATCGAACAGCTGAAGACCGAAATCGCCCGCCTGCGCGGCGAGAACGAAGTCCTCGGCAACGATCTGGCCAACGCCAACAAACGGCAGAAGGATTTTTACGTGGATCTCGACAACCGCTTGCGGAAAATCGAGCCCCAGGCGACGGCCGATGCGCCGCCGCCCGCTCCGGCGGCCGCGCTCGACCCGGCCGCCGAGAGTCGCGATTACGAAGCCGCCCTCACGCAACTGCGCGGCGGCAAATACCGCGAAGCGGCCATCGGCTTCGTCAGCTTCACCAAAAATTATCCGAACAGCAGCTTCCAGCCCAATGCCCACTTCTGGTGCGCCAGCGCGCTGTATCAGCTGAAGGACAACGCCGGCGCCGCCGAGCACTACGCGAAAGTCGCCAGCCAGTGGCCGGACGACACCCGCGCGCCCGACGCCCTGCTCGGCCTTGCCAGCACCCAGCAGGCCCGCAACGACAATATTGCCGCCACCAAAACGCTCGAGAAACTGCTTGCCAGGTACCCGAGCAGCTCGGCCGCGACCATCGCCCGCCAGCGCCTCAAGAAGTAATCCCGCCCGCCCCGCCTTCACGGCCGGGGCGGCGCTCCAGCCCCCGTCGCCATGCCATCTTCCGCACGCCCCGTCACCCTTCGCATCACCGAGATTTTTCACTCGCTGCAGGGTGAAACCTCGCGCACGGGCCTGCCGACGGTTTTCGTCCGGCTCACCGGCTGCCCCTTGCGCTGCACCTGGTGCGACACCGAATATTCCTTCACCGGCGGCACCACCCGCACGCTCGAGGATGTACTCGCAGAAATCGCCAGCCACCAGTGCCAGACCGTCTGCGTGACAGGTGGCGAGCCCCTCGCCCAGAAAAGCTGCCTGGCCCTCCTCACCGCCCTGTGCGACGCCGGCTACTCGGTCTCCCTCGAAACCAGCGGCGCCCTCGATATCAGCAGCGTCGACCCGCGCGTCTCGCGCATCGTCGACCTCAAGGCACCCGGCTCCGGCGAGGAAGCCCGCAACCTGCTGTCCAACATTGCACTGCTCACCCCCCAGGACGAGCTCAAGCTGGTGCTCGCCAGCGAAGCCGACTACGCCTGGGCCAAGGCGCAAATCGCCGAGCACGATCTCACCCGGCGCTGCCCGGTGCTGCTGGCGCCGGTACAGGGCCAGCTCGCCCCCGCCGATCTCGCCGCCTGGATCCTTCGCGACAAACTGCCGGTGCGCCTGCAGGTGCAGCTCCACAAGATCATCTGGGGCAACGAACCGGGGCGCTAGCTTCGTCACCAAACCGGCGGCGCGGTACGATCCCGCGATTCCGGTGCTCGACGCCCCCCGCTCTTGCCGCATGCGGTCGTAGCGCTCCCGGCCCGGCCCGCCACGGTTGATTCACATGCCCGAACCTGACCTCCTTATTTTGGGAAAAGCCATGACCAAGCCCCGCGCCCTCGTCCTGCTGTCCGGCGGGCTCGATTCCGCCACCTGCCTCGCCATCGCCCGTGCCGAAGGCTACGACGCCTACGCGCTGTCGGTCGAATACGGCCAGCGCCACGCAGCCGAACTCGCCGCCGCCCAGCGCGTCGCCAAGGCCCTCGGCGCCGTCGCCCACCGCACGGCCCACGTAGACCTCGGCCAGTTTGGCGGCTCGGCGCTCACCGACGCCTCGCTGGCCGTGCCCATCGACGGCCTCGACGGTGGCATCCCGATCACCTACGTGCCGGCCCGCAACACCATCATGCTGTCCATTGCAATGGCCTGGGCCGAAGTGCTCGGCGCCGAGCACATCTACGTGGGCGTCAACGCGGTCGACTACTCCGGCTACCCAGACTGCCGCCCGGCCTTCATCGAAGCCTTCGAAAAAATGGCCAATCTGGCCACCAAGGCCGGCGTGGAAGGCCACCGCCTCTCCATCCACGCCCCGCTCATCGACCTTTCCAAGGCCGACATCATTCGCCGCGGCACCGCGCTGGGCGTCGATTACGGCCTCACCGTGTCCTGTTACCAGGCCAACGACGACGGCCAGGCCTGCGGCCTGTGCGACGCCTGCCGGCTGCGCAAGGCCGGTTTCGAGGCCGCCGGCGTGCCCGACCCCACCCGCTACGCCTGAACAAAGCAAAACCACGCCCGGTCCACGCCGCATGGACGCCCCCGCAACTGCCCTGTCGCTGCCAACGCTCGCCTGGCTGGCCTTCGCCATCGGTGGCGTTTTCGGCGTCGCCGCCCAGCGCAGCAACTTCTGCACGATGGGCGCCATCGCCGACATCCTCATCATGGGCGACTGGACCCGCCTGCGCATGTGGGCCCTGGCCCTCGCCGTAGCCATCGCCGGCACCACCTGGCTGCAGTTCGCCGGGCTCATCGACGTCCACAACGCCATCTACACCGGCAGCCGCCTGCCCTGGCTGTCCCACCTCACCGGCGGCCTGCTGTTCGGCATCGGCATGACCCTCGCCTCCGGCTGCGGCGCAAAAAACCTGGTGCGGCTCGGCAGCGGCAACCTCAAGTCCCTGGTTGTCTTCGTCTTTCTCGGCCTGTCGGCCTACATGACGCTCCGCGGCCTTTTGGGCGGCTGGCGCGTGGCCTGGCTCGACCCGGTCGCCCTCTACCTCGACACACCACAAGACATCCCCAGCCTGCTCGCAGCCCGCTTCGAGCTCGACGGCCACAGCGCCTGGCTCGCCTCGGCCGCAGTGAGCGCCGGCAGCCTCGCCCTCTTCGGCCTCTCCAGCCGCGACTGCTGGCGCCCCGGCCCACTTTTCGGCAGCCTCGCCATCGGCGCCTCGATCGTCGCCGGCTGGTATCTCAGCGGCCACCTCGGCTACCTCGCCGAAGATGCGGACACCCTGGCCCCTGCCTTCCTCGCCACCAACAGCGGGCGCATGGAATCCCTCAGCTTCGTCGCCCCCTACGCCTACAGCCTCGAGCTGCTGATGCTCTGGACCGACAAAAGCCGCATCGTCACCCTCGGCATCGCCAGCACCGCAGGCGTCATCGCCGGCGCGCTGCTGGCCGCCATCACCACCCGCAGCTTCCGCATCGAAAGCTTTCGCGACGCTCCCGACCTCGCCCGCCACCTCATCGGCGCCATCCTGATGGGTTTCGGCGGCGTCACGGCCCTCGGCTGCACCATCGGCCAGGGCCTGAGCGGCCTATCCACCCTGTCCATCGGGTCCGCCCTCACCACCCTTGCGATCGCCGCGGGCGCCAGCCTGTCGATAGCCATTCAGCTAAAAAAGGGTTGACGGATTATTTGTGGCGGCTATAATGCGCATCTCTTTCGGGGGTCGGTAGCTCAGTCGGTAGAGCAGCGGACTTTTAATCCGTTGGTCGCGAGTTCGAATCTCGCCCGACCCACCAGAAAAAGGTGGAAATCAGGTCAAGCACCGGTTCCTGAAAGTATGGGTTGTTAGCTCAGTTGGTAGAGCAGCGGACTCTTAATCCGTAGGTCGAGTGTTCGAGCCACTCACAACCCACCAAAAAATTTAAAGACTTAGGCCACCTTCGGGTGGCCTAAGTCTTTTTGCGCGGGCTTCCAGTCCGTGGTTCGGTCCATTCCCGACCGACCTTCTCCCGACACAGCAACTCAACGCAAGGCTGCCCGCCACAAGCGGGAGAGCATGGCCTTGTCGAACCACGCCTCTGCACTGAGGCGACGCTGCACCCAGGCTTTGTGCGCCAGCCAGTCACGCGCGACCTTGCGACCTTCATGCCGTTTGTGATTGCAGTGGGCACAGGCCGCCACGATGTTCGACGGGCGATCGAGACCGCCGTCACACCTGGCCTGCAGGTGTTCAGCCGTGGAGCGCAGCCTCTGAGCCTGGCGGACGGTAAGGCCGAGAGTCTGGGCGAATCGTTCGGGATCGTCTTCCCACATCGGCAAGCCGCAATAAAAGCAGCAACCATTCTGGGCACTAAAAGCAGATCGACGGAGTTTGGCAAGGCGGGAGGACATCAAGGTTCCTTTTGGATTTCAAGAGAACCCCGCTGTCCTTTAAGAGGCATCACGGGCATCAGCCGGTTTAAGCCGGACTGACACTACACGCTCGCCCACGGGCGCTGCGCGTTGCAAGTATAGCCAGCTTCATTATCCGCGCAAGCAGCCAAGAAAAAATCCAGCAGAAGCCCGGAGTGGCCGTCAGGCCGCCCCGGTTCCGTCTTCTTTCTTCGTGGCTCGCCCAAGCCTTTACACGGCCTTGGCCACGCCCAACCCGCCCGTCGAGCCCTCCACCTGAGCCTCACCCGCGGCGACTTCCGCACCCGCAGCCCGGCCAACAACCCGCGCCATCGCTTCCGACGCCGACTTCAGGCTGGTATCGACCAGATGCAGGTAGCGGGACGTGACGTTCAAGGAGCTGTGACCCAACGCATTTTTCACGACAACAGCATCAACGCCACTCGCCAGCAACATGCTTGCGTGGGTATGTCTCAGGTCGTGCACCCGCGCCTTTTCCAGCCCGGCCGCCTTCAGCATCCGGTTGAGCGGCTTGGTCAGGTTGTAGATCGGCTTCGCCGGACCATCGCGGCCGGGGAAGACCCATTCGGACACGCCGCGGCTACTTTGGGCCTGCAGGAGCTCAACCAGCGCCCCGCTCAACGCGATCCGGCGGGTCTTGCCGTTCTTGGTGTCGTCGCCGTGCAGCAGCCAGACACCGCGGTCCAGGAAGACCGGGTCATGCTCGGCAAGGAAGGAGAAGTTGCTGCTCGTCGCCATGCGTCGTCACGGAGGCGCCCTGCCCCGTCGTTGATGTCAGCCGGCAGTATGCCATTGCCTTCGTGCGATCAGATGACGAGCCCACACCGAGGGTGTAACTAGCGTGTATACCACTCCCGATCCTGGGACATGCACCGAGCTGTGAAGCGCGTTCTGAAAGTACCTATTCTCAGCAGCGCACAATCCCAACACCCGCGGCTTGGGCCGCGGCCTGCAGCGGCTCGTCCTTGGTGGCAATCGGGATCTGGAGCCGCAACGCCAGCTCGAGGTAGGCAGCGTCGTAACTGCTCAGGTTGTAACGCAGCGCCAGAGTCAGCAGCTCCGCGGGACCGGGCGTGTCACGGTCGATTGCTATCGGCAACGCGCAGATCTGCTCGATGACATGATGCGCATCGTCTGCCGTCAGCCGCTGCTTGCGACATGCAGTCCGGAGCACGTTGGCAAACTCCAGTTCCCACAAGGCGGGCACGACGGCTTGTTCCTGTTCGAGCAGGACGCCGACTGCATCGGTGTAAGGGGTCGCCTGGTCCTCCAGAAACCACCCAACGACCACGGAGTTATCGAGGACAAAACGCATCAGTCCCGGCCGTCCTCAATCGCTTCACGGAGACTCCCGCCCAGCGTCCGCCCTTGGCGCATCTCCCGCAAGCGCGCAAAGGTGCCAGCGACCCGCTCCTGCTGAGTCAGGGCAGCCGCGGGAGATTCCACCGCTGCAACGATCCGGGCAACGGGCCTGCCGCGCCGGGTAATAGTGACCTCCTCGCCGAGTTCGACGGCGGCCAGCAGCTCGGAGAGCCGGGTCTTGGCCTCGTAGACGGGAACGATTTTCATCACGGGAATCCTGACGGAGTTGGTTAGCTAGATTATAGGCCGGGGGCTGACCATGAGGCCCATACTCAACTAAGGACTTTTCGGTCGTCGTACCGACACCGTTCCGGACGCCCCGGTCCTTAGCCGGTCCGAACCAAGGGGAAAGCCGCGCCAGGACTGGCTCTTCAAAATCGGATCGGGCGTTCTCTCCCAACGGGAAACGCCCCACATCGGACCGGGGAATGCCCGGTCCTGTCCCGACCCATCGCAAGTCAAATCAGCGAATGCGCAGGCTCATCACGCATCGCCCCCATCAGAAAAAAACAATACTAGACAATCACTTATGAAGGGTTCGGTGAATCCGGCATGGAGATAGAGGCAATGCCCGGCGCGTCCCGGCGCAGCCCCTCTTGCAAGACACCTCGAACGGCGCCCAAGCGCCGCGATGCTCGGTCCGGAACGAGGTTTTCGGGCTCTTAATCCGTAGGTCGAGTGTTCGAGCCACTCACAACCCACCAAGTATTCAAGCGCTTAGGCCAATCCTCCGGGGTTGGCCTTTTTGCGTTTGTGGCTCGTTGCTCCCGCAGCGATCAACGCCGAGGCACGAATGTGGGGGGCTGATCATTTGCAACATGGGAAGTGTCCGGGCTTGGCGGGATGATCCCAGCAAGGGCGCGGGTTTCCGGGGATTTGGGGAATCGGGCGCTATGCAACACTTTTGATCAGGGCTGCCTATTTTTTGAGCGGAAGTGCACGAATGTTGACGCACTGGCGTTACTGGAATGAGCAGTTTTGAACGGGCCGGGGGCAAACCCTTGGCCCGTTTGGCTTTTTGACGGGGCGCAGGCCGCACGAAGGACGCGGACGGCGCCAGAAAGGCGCGTCCGATTCTCTTGAATCCCAGTCGTGGCGCGGGTTCTGGCTGTTTTGTTCCGATCCCGGCCGCCGTTCTCGACCCCCAGCCAGCCCTCAAGGCGTAAGGCCATCTCAGGCGAGATTGCAGCCCTGCCGTTGAACACGCGGGACAGCGCAGCACGGGTCACGCCAAGCTGCGCGGCGGCTTCGGTCACAGTCAGCCCCAGAGCCGACAGCACGTCCTCCCGCAGGGTTTCGCCCGGGTGGGGCGGGCTGTGCATCGTGCTCATGTTGCGTTCCTATCTTGCTCGGTCAAGCTGCGTGCTCCTCCTTCGGCTCAAGCCGAATGACCAGGCGCTGCCCGCAGGCTTCCGCATAGCGGCGAAGCGTTGCAAGGGATGGGGCGTGCTTGTGGCTTCCGGCACTGCTCTCGATGCGGGCAATCACCGGCTGGGATACCCCCATCCGCTCGGCAAGCTCCGCCTGCGTCAGACCGGCACTTTGGCGGGCGCGCAGCAGTTCAGCCAGCGCCGCAAATTCGTCGGCCAACCCTTCGTAAGCCTCCCGGAATGCCGGGTCGTGCTTGCTGGCGTCCTCGGCATAGGCGCGAGGATCGAAGGAAACGGGTTTGTAGTCGGTCATGGTCTTACCTCTTTCATCCGGCGGCGAGCGGTGTCGAGATCCTTTGCCGGCGTCTGCTCGGTTTTCTTGATGAACCCATGAAGGACCACCACCCGGCGGCCGACAAGGGTGCAGAACATAGCCCGGCCGATGCCTTCCTGGCCCTTCGCGCGGATCTCGAAAAGCCCGCCCCCATCGCCCGCGTGTAAGGCATGCCCAGATTTGGCCCGGTGTCGGTCATGCGCTCCGCGATGCGGATGAAACTGGCGCGAATCCCCGCGGGCCACTCCAGAATTTCGCCCTTCACGGCTTCGTTGTAGAACTCAATGGTGTAGCTCATCGCAATATAGCTTTCATGCTATAAATTATCAATGCGTGCTCCGGTCAGGCTGTCACCACGCGCAGCCCTGCCGGTTGTTCCTCGCCCGGCTGCTCGATGCCGGCCTGCTCAAGAATCCAGCGTTCAATCTTCACATGCCATGACCGCAACAAGTCGAGTGGCCGGTGGCGGTAGTGCTTTTCGGCCGTTGCGCTTGGCTTGTGGCCCATGATTTGCGCACTGATGCCCGCGGGCGTTTCTATCCATTCGCAAAGGGTGCCGAACGAGCGGCGCAGGCCGTGCAGGGATAGGTCAGGCAGACCGGCGGCGACCAGCGCCCTTTTGTGGGCAATGCGCGGCTCCTGAAGCCTGCCATCGGCAGCGGTGAGGCTTGAAAACACCCATTCATTCCGGCGCGGCAGGGCCGCCAGCAGCGCGGCGACGTAGGGTGTCAGGGGAATGGTGCGCAGCCCTTCAACCTTGTCCCGGATCGTGAGGCTCTTCCACTGAAAGTCCACGTCCGTCCATTGGAGGCCGGCGACTTCCTCACGGCGTGCGCCCGTCAGCAACGCAGTTTGAAGGTAGGCCGAGATGACAGGGTTTCCGATCTGGCGGACATGACCAAACCACAGCAGGAGCTGCTCGCGCTGCAGGCAATCGTCCTTGGCGGACTTCGCTGGCAACTCGTCACGAACCAGCTTGGAGCTACATGCACCGGCCTGCACTTGACTGCTGTACGCCGGGCGGTCGGCACACCAATTGAGAAAGGCACGCAACAGCCGAAAGGCGAGCGCTGCGTGCGTCGGGCGCTTCGCGGCTTCGTCCGCCAACCATGCGCGCACCCGCTCCGCGTCGATACGCCCTAATGGCTCTGCCAGCAGCGGCAGGAGAGCGCCAGGCAGCGTTCTGTCACTCTCGCCGGGCCGGCGGCCTCTGGTTCGCACCTCACCTCCAGCCTTGGTCACCGACAGATGGTCGGCGTAGGTGCGTTCGCCCCATTTCGGCCTGCGCGCCTCAAGGTAGGCGTTCCACGCATCGAGCGCAGGCGCTTCGACACGGCGAGCCTCTTCACGCTTGGCTTCACTGGCAGCAATGCGCTCGGCCTTCTCCTGGCGCGGGTCGATGCCTTGGTCAATCAGCGTTTGTCACCGACCGGCACACAGGAGCCAGTTGATGATCGGCACAATGGAGCCAGAGCGTGATCGGCATATTGAGCCACCCGTGATCGGCGTAATGGAGCCACCCACGGATCGGCACATAGGCGCCAGCGCTGGATCGGCGTAATGGAGCCAGTTTCCCCGCTCTGACGGACGTCTCGATTTCGCGGCCCACCGCTACCCTGCCGGGTTTGGCAGGAGAGAGCCGGTGGCCCGCAGGAGTATCGAGATGCACGAGTACCGCCAGGCCCTGATGCGTTTGCGTCAGGGCGATTCGGAGCGCGAGATTGCCCGCTCCGGTTTGATGGGACGGGCCAAGGTGGCCCGGTTCCGGGAGTTGGCCCGCGAGAAGGGCTGGCTCGAACTCACCCGGCCCTTGCCGCCAGACGCTGAGATTGCGGCCGCGCTGGCCCCCAGTGGCTCGGCCAGGGCGTCTCCGGCGTGGCGATCCACGCCGCGCTCGTCCGCGAGCATGGCTTCACCGGCCACTACTCCAGCGTCCGCCGCCTGATCGCCGCGGTCGCCCAGGAGCTGCCGCCCGACACCACGGTGCGCCTGTCCTTCGAGCCGGGCGAGGCCGCGCAGGTGGACTTCGGCGCCGGCCCCGAATTGGTTGATCCGGCCACTGGGGCGCTTCGCCGCACCTGGGCTCGTGATGACGCTGGCCTGCTCGCGCCACCAGTACGTGGAGTTCGTGTGGGACCAGAGCGTGGCGCACCTGGCTCGGCTGCCACCAGCGTGCCTTCGAGTGGTTCGGCGGCGTGCCGCAGCGGCTGATCATCGACAACGCCAGTGCGCCATCACCCGCGCCTGCGCGCGCGACCCCGAGGTGCAGCGGGCCTACGCCGAGTGTGCGGAGGGCTACGGCTTTCGCATCGACGCCTGCCCGCCGCGGGACCCGCAGAAGAAGGGCATCGTCGAGGCCGGGGTGAAGTACGTGAAGGGCAACTTCCTGCCCACCCGTAGCTTCCGGGACATGACGGACCTCAACGCCCAGGTGCGTGACTGGGTGCTGCAGGTGGCCGGGCAGCGGACCCACGGCACGACCCGCATCCAGCCGCTGGAGAGCTTCGCGGTGGAGCGGGCGCTGCTGTTGCCCGTCTGCCGGTGGCGCCGGACCTGGGCACCTGGCACCTGGGTACGGTGCATCGGGACTGCCACGTGCAGCTTCGAGCGGGGCCTCTACTTCGGTGCCGTTCGCGCTGGTGGGCAAGCGCCTGTGCGCGCCACCGACAGCGTGGTGACGGTGTATCAGGACTTCCAGCCGGTCGCCCCGCATGCCCGTAGCCGCCGACCCGGTGAGCGCGCGCACCGTGACCGACCACCTGCCGCCGGAGGCCCGGGCCTTCTTCGCGCGCGACCGCGACTGGTGCCTGCAGCAGGCCAGCGGGGTCGGGCCGGCCTGCGCCGGACTCGTCCAGCGCCTCCTGCTGGGACCGCGTCGCCGAGCGCCTGCGGGCGGCCAGGGCGTCTTGCCCCTCAAGGCCAAGCGGCGCCGCGCGGCTCGAGGCCGCCTGCGACCGGGCCCTGGCGCACGACACGCCGCACTACCGAACCGTCAAGACCATTCTCGTCGGCGGCCACGACCGTGCGCCCCGCCACCGGCGTGGTCAGCCTGAGCCCTACGCTGGCTGAGCCCGCTTCGCCCGCGGCACGGCAAGCCTCTTCGCCGACGAGCCCCGATTCACCTGGACCAGGACCCATCCCGGCGTCTCTCCATCCCCCATAGGAGTCCACGATGAATCCCCGCCCCCGAACTGGCCCCAACTCAAGCAGCTGCGCCTGTCGGGCATCCTCGATTCGCTCGGAGGCCCGCAACCGCCAGGCCATCGACGCCAAGCTCGCCTACACGGAATTCCTCGCCCTGCTGATCCAGGACGAGATCGCCCGCCGCGAGCAGAAGAAATTCGGCACCCGGCTGCGCCGCGCGGCCTTCCGCGCCACCAAGACGCTCGAAGGCTTCGAGTTCGACCGCCTGCCCCAGCACCAACCGGGCGCTGGTGCATGACCTGGCCACCGGCCGCTACCTGCACGAGAAGGCCCCGGTTCTCATCGTCGGACCCTGCGGCACCGGCAAGAGCCACCTGGCCCAGGCCCTGGGGCACTGCGCGGTGCGCCAGGGGCAGGACGTGGTCTTTGCGGCCTGCGCGCAGCTGCTGGCCCAAAGCCTCAACGCCGCGCGAGCAACCGGCAGCTACGAGCGCAAGCTGGCGGCGCTGGCCAAGGTGCCGCTGCTGATCATCGACGACTTCGGCCTGAAGCCGCTGCGGGCGCCGGCCGACGAGGACCTGCACGACCTCATCGCCGAGCGCTACGAACAGGCCGCCACCTCGTCACCAGCAACCTCGACTTCAGATGAGTGGGACCAGGCCTTCCCGGGCAACCGCCTGCTCGCTTCGGCCACCGTCGATCGGCTGCGCCACAACGCCTATTGCCTGACCCTCGACGGGGCGTCTTACCGTGCGCCGCGGCAGGGCCCGAACAAGGCCAAAACGACGCTTGCCAGCACCCCGAAAAAACAACCAACCTTGAACCCCCGAAGACGTTCGTCAGAGCCTATTCAAACTGGCTCCTATATGCCGGTCAGAGGTGGTTCTATTGTGCCGGTCAGTGACAGCGTTTGAAGGCGGCGGGCTTTCAGTCCGTGGTTCGGTCCATTCTCGGACGGGGTGCCGCCAAGCCGACACCCCACGCGCAAGCTACAACCAGTTCCCCATCAGCACATACGGCGCCCAGAAGTACGGGTGGCGCAGGTCGGCCTTGCCGCTGGCGTCCTTGGTCCGCCCCTTCAACATGGCCTGTTGCGCCTCCTGCAAGGCGGCCGACTTGCTCATCGCCTGTTGTTCGCCGCGCTGGCGGTAAAACTCCACCATCAGCGGCGCGGCGCCAACATCGGCCACCGGCCACAGGGTTGCCAGCACGGCCTTGGCGCCTTGGGCGCGGAACACCCCGCCGAGGGACTCGACACCACCTTCGCTCACCCCCGAATCACAGGCCGAAAGGGCAATCAGATCGTACTGCCCGAGCCGCGGAGTCCACTTCAGGATGTCGGCAGTGCGGAGCTTGCTGCCATCCCCCAGCAGCAGCAGCGACTTTTCCAGCTTGAAGTGGGTCGCGATGTGCAGAAAGCTCGCCCCACCGCTGGCCGAACCGAACAGGCCCTGCAATACCTCCGGGGTAAAGCCATCGTCCAGATAGCGCCGCCCGCCAATCGAACCCTCGCCCGGCCGACAGGCCTGGTCAGACGAAGCCCGCACCACGCCGCACACCTCCCGCGTTACGCCGGGCAGCGCCACATTGCCAAACTCCGGGTCGGCCCGCGAGGCGCCCAGCGCCACGCCCCGCCAGGTGGGGCGCGGCGCGGTTTCCAGCCCGGCGAGGCGGCTGGTGCCGTCGGCGGTGAGCGTGGTCACCGCGTAGTGCTC
>JADKKC010000009.1 GCA_016720685.1 Zoogloea sp. | reverse complement strand
GGCGACGGCTATCTGTCGATCCTTGAGGCAGCCGGGCTTTACATCGACACCATTCGTGGAATTGAAGGCGCACACCGCATCATCTGCCCTTGGCACGACGGCCACACCGGCAAGGGCACCACCGGAACAGCCTACTTCGAGCCCGCCGAACAGAATGACATGCGCGGCGGTTTTAAGTGTCAGCACGGCCATTGCGCAGACCGCAACATCACCGACTTCAATTACTTCATTCAAACACTACTGCGTAACACAGGGAGGGCCGCAGCATGAACGCCCCTCTGAAACTCTCACCGGCACAGGTGAAGCAAGCCGCCGACGACGCAGCCGACCCGCAAGCCATCGTGCGCGATGCCCTGGCACGCCTGCCGGGCGACAAAAAGGCCATCTACGAAGACGAGGTTATCGACGCACTGCGCATCATCCGCCGCAAGAGCGGCGCCGAGTATGAACGCCTTGTCGCAAACATGAAGGGGCAGCGCACGCGCCTCGACAAACTGACGAAGGGCGAAGGCAGCGGGCAGCACCAGCAGGACACGAGCACCGACATGATTCTGTCAGTGGCGCGAGAGCACGCCACCTTTGCCCACAACGCAGAGGGCGCAGGCATCGCCTTGATCGAAGCTGGCGGGCACCGCGAAGTTCACATGCTCAACTCCCCCGGCTTTGAACGCTGGCTGCGCGGGCAGGTATATGCGGCCCACAAGGTAGGCATTCCAGACCAAGCACTAAAGACCGCGCTTGCAACCCTTACGGCAATTGGCACCTTCGAAGGCTTAGAGATTGAAACACACATGAGGTGTGTAAAGCACGAAGGTGCCTACTTTCTCGATCTGTGTAATGACGATTGGCAAGCTGTGCGCATTGCCGCCGATGGATGGACGGTGCAGGACCGCCCGCCCGTTTATTTCACGCGCACCGCAGGCGCCCGCCCCCTGCCGACACCGCCAGCGCGGGGGAACATCGGCCTGTTGTGGCGGCATGTAAATGTGCCGAAGGACGCACGCCCGCTTGTGCTGGCTTGGCTACTCGACAGCATGCGCCCCGACACACCTTATCCAGTGCTTGAGCTGGCGGGCGAGATGGGAAGCAGTAAGAGCACGACGCAGCGCCGCTTACGTGCCCTGATCGACCCTGCACAGGTGCCGCTACGAGGTGCCCGAAATCGGTGGAGGACATCCACATCGCCGCCGCGAACGCGCAGGTATGCAGCTTCGAGAAACTTGAGCAGCCTATCCGCCGAGATGCAAGACGCCCTGTGCATCCTCTCTACAGGTGGCGGTTACGCAACCCGCCAGCTTTACACCAACGGCGGCGAGCATGTTATCCAGAGCAAGCGCCCGGTTGTGCTCAATGGAATTAACGGCGTGGCAACAGCCCCCGACTTGATCGAGACGGGTCATCAGTGTGGAGTTGCCGGCCATCATGGCAAAGAAGCGCCAGGACGAACAGAGCCTGCAAGCAGCGTGGCAAAGGGCTACCCGCCACTTCACGGGAATGCTCGCCCTGCTCTCCAAAGCGCTGGCATTGCTGCCGACGGTGCAGATACCGGAGGGCATGCAGAAGCGAATGTTGGACTTCCAGCGCTTGGGCGAAGCTGTTTGCATTGCACTGGGTGGCAAGGCGGGCGAGTTCTCACAGCAGCTTGATCGACTGCACAGCGACTCCCTCGCCCGAGGGCTAGAAAGCTACGGCGTGGCAGTCGGTGTGCAAATGCTTGCAGCGCGGCCGGAGGGCCGAGAGTGGGAGGGAACCTACCTGCAACTGCTTACCGAGTTGAACAGGATGCAGGAGATTGACCGGAGCAACTGGCCGCGATCGCCGCGTCACCTATCAGGGCAGATCAAACGGATTGCGCCGGGTTTGCGACGCGCAGGCATTCGTATCGAACCAGCAGGACGAGGCGCAACAGGTGCAAAGGTGCGCATCGTTCGGGAGTGAAAGTTAAGAGCGGTAGCATGCCGAAGGTGTTTTGTCGTTAAATACCCGGCATGCGCCCTCACCCAGCCGAAAACTCATATTGGAATGTCACCGAACGGCACATAGGAGCATGGAACAAGTACAACCGGAATGACGGCAGGCCGGGCGTCGTTTACATCCTCGCCTATGACGCCGCCGACGATTTGTTGAAAATTGGGCAAAGCACAAGGTCTGCTGCGGCCCGAGCGCGAGAGCTGAACGACAAGTGCGGAACAGAAAACCCCGGCCGATTTTCTGTTCTTCATGAGGTGCGAACAGTTGATTGCGGGCGGGCGGAGAAGCGCGCACATAAGCATCTCAAGAGACACCGCTTCCGCAAAGAGTATTTCAGAATCGACGCCGCTACCGCACTAGAGGCAGTGCGAGAAGCGTGCGCGTTCTTTGACAGGAAGGAAGATGAAAAGCGTGCGGCAGATGAGGCAAGGAAAGCCGCGGCAGCGGCTGCCCAAGCTGCGACCAAGGTCGAACAGCAGACGGAAAGATTAGCGCTTGACCCAGAAGAAGAGGCAGCTCTACTGCAGGATTGACGGCATCAGCAGAGCCGATTCGATCCGGGAGAGGCTTCATCGAGAAAAAGGGTCAGTTGCGCAACCCAAAGCCGCCACCCCCTGCACCGCCTGCGGCAGAAAAACCGAAATTTAGCCCACCTGAAGCCGCGCATTTAGCGCAAGCCCCTGCAAATTACACAATCATCAAGTGTCCAAGATGTGCACAACAGCTTCGCACTCCAACAAGGGGCGATTTGATACTTACATGCCCGACGTGCCGTTACAGTTTTGAGCGCACAGCCGACGGTCGATTGCTTGAATACTCAAACTACTCAATCAACACACAAGCCCCCTCAAAAGCACGCACGCCCTTGGCTGTGTACTTGACGGCAGCGCTCTCTGCATTTCTCGGGGTGTCAGCAATAGTTGGCCTAGGGCGTTCCAATGAAGTGACTGAATCGACATCAACGCCGCTTCCACCCGAAGAACGACGCCTGCTTGTTGACATCCAACGATACGCAGCCAACTATGAAATTCCGCCGCCCGACCCCAAGGGCGAAACCCAGCTTCACGCCGTCGAGCGGATTGGCAAAGGCATTCGGTTTCAATATGTCACAACGGCACGGGGCGAGCGGGAATTGAGTAAAAATCTAGACCAGCAGTACATCCAAGACGGCATGCGCAAAATCGCCTGCGCAAAACCTGAATTGCGGGCGCTGATGGATCGCGGCGCTGTCGTGCAATACCAGTTAAGCCAAAAGAGCGGCGCGACTCTCACCACAAACATCGTGTGCGAATGAAGGCCCACAAAAGGGCGAGACGCGCGGCAGTCTGCCACAGTCGCCAAAAAGACCTACACACCTACACCGATCTACACCCGAAACGCCAGTATCGGCGCGGCTTTGTGTAGAAGTGTAGGTGTGTAGGTAGGTATTTTCTATATAGAAAAAAACAGTATTCACACCGATCCACCGGCCAAGGCGATCAACTCGGCATCCGACATAGCGACAAACTTCGCCGCCAGCGCGGCAGCACCCGAGCCAGCCACGGCCACCCGGACAGCTTCCGGCTCATTGAACCCCATCATTCTGGACAGATCGCGCAGCCCGGTAAGCATCGCGCCCGGATCACCGGCCAGCCGAGCCATTGCGATAGCCTCCAGGACGCCGCCGATTACATCCTGCCGGGTGACATCAAACGCCGCAGCGTTCTGCGCCTTCAAGGCTTGTATGGCCGACAGCACGTCAGGTTTCGTTAAGAGTTCTGCGGCAATCGCACGCGCTGTTTTCTCGCTGTAGCCCGCCCGGCGCGCGGCTTCTGCCCCACTCCCACACAACACGTATTCATCGGCGAACCGTTGCCGGCGTGGTGAGCTTAGCGATCGCATCCATGTTACTGCGTAACCTCAAAATAGGTCGCCCACTCGGCTGCGTCAGGATCAAGGCTGGAGACAATGCCTTCATCCGCATCCAGCACCAGCCGTTCGAGCATTGCCCGCTTCGATAGCCCATGACGATGCGCCAATCGATCCAAGGCCAAGGCTGCGCCCGTGGATACCCACGTATTCAACCGCCGTTCGCCGTTCTCGCCGGCCGTAGCCCTACGCTCTCGATAGTCCGCCTGTCGCGCTGCTGCTGTCTTTGCCATGATTCCCTCTGTTCGTTACTGCGTAACATATTGAGAGTCTACAGAAATTTCTGAAAAAATATCGAAGGTTTGCGAGGTAAATCACCCTACCCCCCACTTCGGAAAGACGGGTGCCGCTTCGGATTCGGTTTCCGATCATCCCGAAAAGCATGCGGCTTCGCCGTTTGTTTGGAGTTTCAAAAGGGCGCTGCGCGCCGAGGGAACGAGAAAGACAGATCGAGGCGCTACGCGCGAGGCAAGGAGGCCGCTATCCACCAGGGCAGCCACCAGAGAGACAGGAGGGCCACCAACGCCCGCGTATGCAGCCTTATGGCCTGTCACGGCTGAACAATCGGTGCGCGCTGCTGGCGCGATAGGCCGGCAGGTACTGAACCCGTGAGGTTTGGCAGCAAGGGAGGTGCGGGGCGTGCCACGCCAGAACCCACCACCTGCGGCGGGCAACGATAGCGAAAGACGGCCAGCCGGTCGCCGCCTACCAGGGCGCACACTCAATCTGATTTCCGTACAGATTCCGTACGAATGAAAAAGGCCACCGAACGGGGTGGCCTAAGCGATTGATTTAAAACGATTTATTGGCGCGCCCGACACGATTCGAACGTGTGACCCCTGCCTTCGGAGGGCAGTACTCTATCCAGCTGAGCTACGGGCGCGCGGTTGAATGCACGACTTTGCGTCATGCGGCGCGCAGGATAGCGCGAATCGGGGGCAGAGTCCATGCTTTGCCTGACAGAAAGGGAATAGCGTCGCTATAATCAACGCCTTAATCAATCTTGACCGTACTCGAGGAATTCAGCATGTCGGATTTTCATCGCTCTGCCCCCGCCCGTTCGTACGCGCGGGTTGCCCTTTCCATCGGCATTGCCGCCCTGGCTACCCAGCTTGCGGGTTGTGGCAAGAAAGCAGCCGTCGATGAAGAACTCGCAGCTGCGCTGATCCAGCCGGTCGCCCGTATCGAACTGGCTGCCGCGCCGGCCGTGGCAGCGGGTGCCCGCAAGGGCGAGGATATCTACGCTTCCGTTTGCGGCGCCTGTCACGACAGCGGCGCGGCCGGCGCCCCGAAGGCGGGCGACAAGGCCGCCTGGGCACCCCGTCTGGCGCAGGGCTTCGATGGCCTGGTCAAGTCTGCGGCGGCGGGCAAGAATGCAATGCCTCCGAGGGGCGGTGCGGCCGACCTGACCGACGGCGAACTGAAGCGCGTGGTGGCCTTCCTGGCCAACAAGGCAGGTGCCGGCTTCAAGGCTCCGGACTGAGTTCGAGCCTTTCCTTCCAGCTGGCATCGCTGAACGAAGCCGGCCGGAAGGAAGCAGCCATGGTCGGCGTAAAAACGCCGGGCATAAAAAAACGCAGACCGGTTGGTCTGCGTTTTTTTGTAGGGTCCCCCGCGAGTGCCGTCAGGCCGGCATCCTGAACCGGAGTTCAGGGAGGTCGCTTTCCTTTCGCCTCAGGCACACTCGACGAGGAGCGCACACACCGGCGATTTCTATGGGCGGCGACCCATGTCACAAGGACATTGGTTCAAGGAGTTTAAAGCCTTAACCAACACCGCAGGGGATTATCAAATCGAAGGTTGCTGGTGATTCGGGCGGGATCTAGGAGAGCTTTTCCTGCTCTGCCAGAACGCCATCCAGGCGACCGTTGATGCGTTCGATTCTACGCTTGAGCGTCGGGATGTCAAATCCGCCCGCACGCTGAAACTGCAAAAACTCGTGGGTGATGTTGAGGGCCGTCATGACGGCCAGGCGCTCGCCGGCAGAGTTGGTCTTGCCGGCCAGATCACGCATTTTTTCGTCGAGATAGGTGACGGCAGCCAGCAGGCCTTCCTTCTCTTCGGGCTTGCAGGCGACGCGGTATTCGCGCCCCAGCAGCTTGATGTCGAGGGGTTCCATGTCAGGCCTCCGGGATGCGTGCGAGCAGGGCTTCGAGGCGGGAGCCTACGAGACCGAGCTTGTCGGTGAGTTCGCGGTTGGCCGCTTCGAGGGCGTCTACACGCTCCTTGAGGCGGCTGTTTTCCGCTGCGGCATCGGCGTAGTGACTCATCAGCCGGGCCTGCTGCGTGGCGTGCTGACTGATCAGTTGTTCGAGCTTGAGCTCGAGTGAAGCGAGTTCGGCGTCCATCGACGGAATGTTAGAGAGGGGCGGATGAGCGGTCAAGCAAGCCCGGCACGAAGCGCAGTGGCGGCAGCGCCGTCGCCAAAGCAATCGGCGAGGCGGGCCAGGTCCATGTGCCCGGCCAGGCTGTCGGCAAGACGGTCGAGATCGGCCTCGCGGCGGGCGGCGAGATCGACCCGTTCGGCATCGGAAACTCCGGCCCAGGCGAGCAATGCGGCAAGGGCGTCCGGGTGGTCGAAGAGGCCGTGGAGGTAGGTTCCGAGGATTTGCCCGTCGTCCGACAGCACGCCATCGGGGCGGCCGCCGGAGAGGCGCACGGACGGCCGTGCCAACGCCGGGCCGCGGCTGACGCCCATGTGGATTTCGTAGCCCGAAACCGGGGCGTGGCCGGGCAGCGCGAGGGTGCCGGTGACGTTCTCGAGCTGCTTTTCGGCTTCGAGGGTGGTTTCCATGTCGAGCAGGCCAAGGCCGGCGATGCTGGCGGGAGCGCCTTCGAGGCCCAGCGGGTCGTGGACCTGGCGACCGAGCATCTGGTAGCCGCCGCAAATGGCCACCAGCTTGCCGCCGTAGCGCAGATGGCGGCGCAGCGCAGGCTCCCAGCCCTGGGCACGCAGCCATGCAAGGTCGGCCTGAACGGCCTTGGAGCCGGGCAGCACGATCAGGTCGGCCGGCGGAATGGGCTGGCCGGGGCCGACCCACGAAAAATCGACCTGCGGATGCAGACGCAGGGCGTCGAGATCGGTGTGATTGGAAATACGCGGATAAACCGGGGCAACGACGCGCAGGCGGGCCGCAGCGTCGCCGCCGGATTTATCCACGCGGGCATCGGCGAGGCCGTCTTCGGCGTCGAGGAAGAGCCCGTGCAGGTAGGGCAGCACGCCCAGCACCGGGCGGCCAGTGCGCGCCTCCAGCCAGTCGAGGCCGGATTGCAGCAGGCCGATGTCGCCGCGGAAGCGGTTGATCACAAAGCCCTTTACCCGCGCCTGCTCGGTCGGCGAAAGTAGCTCCAGCGTGCCGACCAGATGCGCGAAAACGCCGCCCCGGTCGATGTCGGCGACGATGATCACCGGGCAATCGACTTCTTCGGCGAAGCCCATGTTGGCAATGTCGCGGTCGCGCAGGTTGATTTCGGCGGGGCTGCCGGCGCCTTCAACGAGCACGGCGTCGTAGGCGGCGGTGAGGCGGCCGTAGCTTTCGAGCACGGCCGCCAGCGCACGGGGCTTGTAGTCGTGGTAGGCCCGGGCCGACAGGTTGGCCACCGCGCGGCCGTGGATGATGACCTGGGCGCCGATGTCGGTGTTGGGCTTGAGCAGCACCGGGTTCATGTCGGTATGGGGCGCAAGGCCCGCAGCGATCGCCTGCAGGGCCTGGGCACGGCCGATCTCGCCGCCATCGACGGTGACCGCCGAATTGAGCGCCATGTTCTGCGGCTTGAAGGGCACGACGCTGACGCCACGCCGGAAAAGCAGGCGGGCGAGGCCGGCGACGAGGGTGCTTTTGCCCGCGTCGGAGGTGGTGCCTTGAACCATCAGGGTGCGGGCTTGACGCATGACTTACAATCCAGGGCGCAAAAGCTTTCGATTATCCCATGCCCACCCCGCACCTCGCCGCCCTGCTCTCCGTAACCATTCCGATGGGCCTCGGCCTGCTCCTCGACCGCCTGCTCGGCGAGCCGCCGCATCATCATCCGCTGGTCGGTTTCGGGCGCTACGCGTCGGCGATCGAGCGGCTGTTCCGGCGCCTCGGCGCCAATCGGGGCATCGGCCTCCTGGCCTGGAGCGCCGCCATATTGCCGTGGGTGGCGCTGGCCGGTTCGCTGCGCGAGAGCAACATCTGGCTGGGCCTGCTGCTGGACGTGGGCCTGCTGTATTTTGCGATCGGCAGCCGCAGCCTGGCCGAACACGCCCGCGCGGTGGCCGCGCCGCTCATCGCGGGCGATCTGCCCGGCGCGCGCCAGCGCCTGTCGTGGATCGTCTCCCGCGACACCAGTCAGCTCGACGAATCCGGCGTCGCCAAGGCCACCGTCGAATCCGTGCTCGAAAACGGCAATGACGCGATCTTCGGCGCGCTGTTCTGGTTTGCGCTCTTGGGCGGCCCGGGCGCACTGATGTTCCGCCTCGCCAACACGCTGGACGCCATGTGGGGCTACCGCAACGAACGCTACCTGCGCTTCGGCTGGGCCGCGGCGCGCATCGACGACGTGCTCAACTACATTCCGGCCCGCCTCACCGCGCTGAGCTACGCCCTGCTCGGCAACACCGCCGACGCCTTGCGCTGCTGGCGCACCCAGGCCCCCGCCTGGGACAGCCCCAACGCCGGCCCGGTGATGGCCGCCGGCGCCGGCACACTGGGCGTTTCCCTGGGCGGCCCGGCGATCTACCACGGCCAGCTGGAAGACCGCCCGCGCCTGGGCACCGGCGACGCAGCCCGCGCCACCGACATCGACAAAGCCGTGGCGCTGGTTCACAACAGCATCTGGCTGTGGCTGCTGGCCGTGGCCGGCGTGAGCGTGTTTGCCCATGCTTGAGCACGGCGGACGCCTGCGCCTGGCCGCTCAGCACTACAGCATTCCCCTGGCCGACTGGGTGGACCTGTCCACCGGCATCAACCCGCAAGCCTGGCCGGTGCCGCCGCTGGCGCCGGAAGTGTGGCAGCGCCTGCCCGAAACCGACGATGGCCTCGAAGCCGCCGCCGCCGCGTATTACGGCAGCACGCAGCTGCTGCCGGTGGCCGGCTCGCAGGCCGCCATCCAGGCCCTGCCCGCCTGCTTTGCCCCCGGCCGCGTGATCACCCTCGCGCCCACCTACGCCGAACATCCCCACGCCTGGCGCGGGCACGCGCTCAGCGCCCTGCCCGCCGCAGAAATCGATGCCGCCGTGGGCAGCGCCGACACCCTGCTCCTCGTCCAGCCCAACAACCCGGACGGGCAGCGTTTTTCGCGCGAACAACTGCTCGCCTGGCACGCCGATCTGGCCACCCGCGGCGGACGCCTGATCGTCGACGAAGCCTTTCTCGACGCCGAACCCATGGCCAGCCTTGTGCCCCTCGCCGGGCAGCCGGGGCTGGTGGTACTGCGTTCGGTGGGCAAGTTCTTCGGCCTCGCCGGGGCTCGGGTCGGCTTTGTGTTTGCCGAAACCGCGCTTCTTGAAAAACTGGCCGACCGGCTCGGGCCGTGGGCCGTGTCGGGCCCGGCGCGGGCGGTGACTGCCGCGGCGCTGGCCGACACCGCCTGGCAGGCCGCCGCCCGGGCGCAACTTGCCGCCGACAGCCAGCGCCTCGCCGCCCTGCTGGACCAGCACGGGCTTGGCGGCGGCGCCGGCACCGCGCTGTTCCAGTGGCGTCCCCGTCCCGACGCGGCCCGCATCCACGGCCAGCTTGCCCAACAGGGCATCCTCACCCGCCTGTTCGACACCCCGCCCGGCCTGCGCTTCGGCCTGCCCGGCAACGAAACCGAATGGGCACGCCTCGCCGCCGCCCTCATCTGCCTCCGGACTCTCTGAGAAAGCCCGCCCCATGCGCCGTTTGCTCCTCACCCTGCTGCTTGCCGCGGGCTCTGCCCAGGCCGCCATCGACATCGCCGACGATACCGGCCAGGCCCTGCACCTCGCGCAGCCGGCCAAACGCATCGTCAGCCTCGCCCCGCACATCACCGAAATGCTGTTTGCCGCCGGCGCCGGCGACCGGGTGGTCGGCGCGGTGCAATACAGCGACTACCCCGAAGCCGCCAGAAAAATCGCCCGGGTGGGCGGCTACACCTCGGTGGACATGGAAAAGGTCGCCGCCCTCAAGCCCGACCTCGTCGTGGCCTGGAAGAGCGGCAACCGCGGCGCCCACCTGGACAAACTGCGCGCCCTCGGCATCCCGGTGTTCATCAACGAGCCGCGCCGCATCGACGACGTGGCCAGGAGCATCGCCCAGCTCGGCAAGCTTGCCGGCACCGACAGCGCTGGCGAAGCCGCCGCCCAGGCCTTCCGCAAGCGCCACGCGGCGCTGGCCGCCAAATACTCGGCGCGGCCGCCGGTACGCATCTTTTATGAAGCCTGGAACCGCCCGCTGATGACCATCAACGGCGAGCATCTCATTTCGGACGTGATCCGCCTGTGCGGCGGCGACAACGTGTTTGCCAAACTGCCCATGCTGGCTCCGACCATCGACGCCGAAGCCGTGCTGGCCGCCATGCCCGAAGTCATCGTCGCCAGCGGCATGGGCGAAGGCCGGCCGGAATGGCTGGACGACTGGCGCAAATGGACCAAACTGCCGGCCGTGGCGCAGGGCAATCTGTTCTTCATCCCGCCAGACCAAATCCAGCGCCACACGCCGCGCATCCTCGACGGCGCCGAACGCCTGTGCGGCCAGCTCGACGAAGCGCGGAGCCGTCGATGACGGCAAACGCACTTGTCGCCTTGCTGCTGACCTCGGCCGCCGGCCTGGCGATGGCAGCCGACAGCGGCCCGCTGCCCGGCGAGCTCGTCACCGTCATCGGCCAGGTTGCGGCAATTCCGGCCGACCAGCGCAAGGTGCCCGGTTTTGCCGGCGCCTGGCGCACGGCGGCATCCCAGGACAAGGTGCTTGAACGCATCACGGCGCTGGAGGCGAAGTCGACGCCGCCCTGCACCGACGTGCGCATCACCAACACCGTGCAGGCTGCGCCGGATCTCATCGAAACCCGCCCCGCGCGGGTCCACCATGCGCTGGAACACTGGACGGTGCAGGCCTGCGGCGCCACCCGCCAGTACGACGTGTGGTATCGCTTCGAACGCGACGCCTCGCGCGTGGTGGTGGCCGAAAGCAAGGCCGCCGACTTCCAGGCCGAACTCGACCCGCCCTACCGGCGCCTGCGCGAACTGGCTGCCGAACGCCGCACCGAAGAGGCGGCCGGCGGCGCGCGCTGGCTCAACCTGCCCTTGCCGCCCGACACCCTTCCCGTTGCCAACGGCAATACCGGCAAAGCTGGAAGCTGGAGCGCCGATTTCGCCCCCCTCGGCGAGAGCATCCGCGAATGGACCCAGCTGATCTCGGTGCAGGGCCTGCCGCGCAGCAAGCGCCCCGGGCAGGCCCTCGCCCTGCTCGAAGGCATGCAGGCCGCGCGGGCCAGGCGCTGCGGCGTGCCCGCCGGCAGCATCGAAAGCGTGCGCCGGGATGACGGCCAATCGGGCCACGCCCTGCAAACCCTGCTCGTCTGCCCCCGCGTGCCCGACACCAATTTCGCCGAACTGGCCGTCGTCAAAGCCATCGAAGGGCCGGATTTTTTGTATCTGGTTCAGCGCAGCTGGCGCCTGCCGGCGGGCGACGACGCCAAGCTTCGCGCCGACAGCCGCGGCCCGCAGGCCGCCGCCGAAGCCTTTCTCGCCGATGTGCGCCTGTGCAATCCGGCCGGCGACACGTCGGGCTGTCCATCACCTTTTCCCCGCTGAGACAAGCATGGCCCGCCTGCCCCAACGCATCGTCTGCCTATCCACCGAAACCGTCGAAGTGCTCTATCTGCTCGGCGAGGAAGCCCGCATCGCCGGCATTTCGGGCTTCACCACCCACCCGCCCCGGGCGCGCAAGGAAAAACCCAAGGTCAGCGGTTTCAGCAGCGCCAGGATCGAACGCATCCTCGCCGTCGAACCCGACCTGGTGCTGGCATTTTCGGATTTACAGGGGGACATCGCCCGCGACCTGGTTAAAGCGGGCGTGGCCGTCACGTCTTCAATCACCGCAGCGTGGACGGCATCCTGGCGATGATCGAAACCGTCGGCCGGCTGGTCGGCGCCGACGCCAGGGCGCTGGCACTCGTCGCCGAACTGGAGCAGACCATCGCCACCGAGCGCGCCGCCGGCGAAGCCCGCGCAACCCGCCTCGGGGGCCGGCCTAAAGTCTATTTCGAGGAATGGAACGAACCGCTGATCACCGGCATCCGCTGGGTCTCGGAGCTGATCGGCATCGCCGGCGGCGAAGACTGCTTCGGCGAACTCTCGGTGCACCCCAACGCCAAACAGCGCATTCTCGCCGACCCGGCGGTGGTCATCCCCCGCGCGCCGGACCTCATCATCGGTTCATGGTGCGGCAAGCACTTTCAGCCGGCGCATGTCACCAGCCGGCCGGGCTGGGAAGCCATCCCCGCGGTAAAAGACGGGCACGTCGTCGAGATCAAATCGGCCATCCTGCTGGCGCCCGGCCCCGCCGCCATCCGCGAAGGCCTGCCCGCCATCGGGCGCTGCCTCGACCGCCTCGGCTGAAGCAGGCAGCTGCAAAGGGCGGCGCTCAGGGCAATTGCGGCCTTAGCGCCGCACGCCCACCACCTTCTGGTAAAGCCCGCCGAAGAAGGTTTCCTTGGTCCACTCGAAACCGGCCGTCTCCGGCACCAGGCTGTCGATGGATTCGGCCAGCAGCGAATTGGCGAAGGGCTCCAGGTAGCGGAACACCAGCGCCATGATCGGCCGCATCGGATGCCAGCCGCGCGGCCGGTGGTAATCCACGAAAACGATCTTGCCACCCGGCTCGACCGCGTTAAGCAGGTTGCTCACAATCCGCCGCCGAGCGTGGGGCGGCACCTCGTGGAGCAGAAAAAAGCAGCACACCGCATCGAAAGTCGCCCCCACCGGCTCGGTCAGATCCGCCACGTGGGCCGACGAAGCCGGCCACGGCGCCAGCTTGCGCCGGGTGTTGGCAATCTGGATCGACGCCACATCGAGCACCGTCAATTGCCCCTCGCCCCCCAATCGCCGCGCCAGCCGCTGCGAAAAATCCCCGTACACCGCCGCCGCCTGCAACACCCGCTGACCGGCACTGAACTCGCGCACCGCAGCGTTCATCAGGCGGCTCGCGTTGCCCCACAGAATCGCCGAAACCACCACCGGCTGATCCAGCCAGGGAACGGTACGGTGATCGAGGTAAGCCCAGGTGTAGGTGTCGCGAAGGTAATCGGGGACGGGAGGTGTGGCAGCGGACGTGGTGTTAGGCATGGGGGCGCTTCTCAAAGGCTGCAGCTTCGCGGACAACACGGCCAAATCGCCGGCAACCCGCGTCGGACTTGAATCTCGCCGAATCATACGGCGAAACGGCGGGTTCATGCAGACTGCAGCACGGCTGATCGGTGACGCCCACCTGCCGTGGGAATGGCACCATCGAGGTCAGGACACGCCCGACTCAACAACCGTCTTCAGTCCCTGAAAAAGCATGGCTTCGGTGAAGTTCTGCTGAATTCGCTCTCGCTCATCCGCAGCCAACCTGACGCCTGGCGCACCCCCATCCTTCCCAGAAGAAAAAGAGGTTATTCAGTGATGGTTCTTGCGGTCGATCTTGACTGATTCAAGTAGGTGATAGAAGGCCGTTTTGAAACCTGGTCGGTCTTTTTCTGCTGGGTGCCGATCGTGATGCTGAAGCCGCCGCCGCTGAAGAGGCCGGATTGCTTCTCGATGTAGGCATGCGTTTCATGGCGTGTGTCGGTGGCGGCCTCAATGCTCAGATCCCGCCCGGTCAGCACCTGCGTGCCCTGGCTGCTGACCACGTTACTGCCCTGGATGCGCACATTCTGGTTGACTGCCACGCTGGTGGTGTTACCCGACACGGTGGTGGCCAAGGCCGTGGTTTGATCAAGCGTGTCGCGGGCGCTGGCGGCCTTCCTCGAGCTGGGTCGTGGCCTGGCCGGCAGCGAGGGTGAGATCGCGCCCGGCCAGAGCCTGGAGGTCGCCCGCCTGGCTAGTGAGGTTGGCGGCACGCAGGCTCAGATCCTGGCCGGCAATCAACTGGAGATCACCCTGGGTGCGGATGGTGCTGCCGATCTCCGTCGTACCGGCCTCGCTGCGCCGGTTCTTGCCGTCCCAGACAATGCGCTGCTCGGCGCTTTCGGTGACGGTGCCCAGCGTGAGATCGCGCCCGGCGGCAAGTGTGGTGGGGCCGGCAGGGCCGGCGGCGGTGGGCGCGCTGTTGAGGATTTCGGCGGCGTCGAACTGGATGTCGCGGCCAGCCTGGACCGTCAGACTGCCGCCGCTGACGTAGAGGCCGGCGAGCCGGTCGCGCTGCGTCAGGCTGCCTTGTTCAGACGTACTCGAACGGGTAGTACTGGCAACGCGGATGTCGCGGCCGGCGGACAGTTCGAGGGCTTGCATCGCCTCGATGCGACCGCCGAGGTTGGTGATGTCGAGACGCGCATTCAGGGCGACGCTGTCGCCGCGGACCCGGCCGCCGAGGTTGGTGAGAGTATCGGCGGACAGGTCGACCCATTGGCGGCCGGCCACGGTGCCGCTGTTGAGCAGGGTGTCGCCCAGGTTCAGGTTGAGACTGTTGCCGGACAGCAACGCGCCACTTCCATCGATGTCGCCGTCCCGGACGCGGACGTAGACCTGCGGCGCGAGGACATGCTGGACGCTGCCGTCGGCAAGCGTCACGGGGGTGTCGATGAGCCACACGATGTCGGTGGTCAACTGGGCCATCTGGGCGGCGCTCAGGGCCACGCCGGGGATCAGGTTCCAGGCCTTGGCGTAGACGAGGCCGGCGCGCATCAGATCCTGGTATTGGGCTTCGTCATTGGCGTAGCCGTCCAGAAAGCGTCGGCCGGTGAGCTGGGCGACTTGCTCACGGACACGTTGCTGCTCGTAGAAGCCGTCGCCCAGGCGCTTCTGGATGGCGGTCGATTCCACGGAGAGGGCGCTGAGCATGAAGCTGAATCGAGCCAGGTGCGCGTGTCGGTAAAGCGCGGATCGGTCTCGACGAGGTAGGGGGCGCCGGGTTCGGGGCGGACGGTAAACAAGCGGTTGTCGGGCAGGGTGAGCGCGGGGGCAAGGCTGCGGATGAGCATGGGCGGGGCGCCACTGCCGGGGGCCGTCGGCAGCGGCGCGCCCGTGGGGGTGGCGGTGAGCTTGGCCGCGACCTCGATGATGGTCTGGCTGCGCGGGCTACTTGACCTGATCCCCGGTACACGTCGCGATTCCCGTTTCCACGTCCAGTTCGTAGAGCCACCAGCGCGTCGTCAGATAGACCTTGCAGCCCGGACGGTACACGCCGGCTGGTTCCGGGCTGGTCGCGGTACGCTCGTCCAAACCCAAATTCCAGAAGGGGTCGAAATAACCTTCGCAAGTGGGGTCTTTTTCTTTGGCTATTTTGTGCAAAATCTCCCAATTCATATGATTTTTTTCTTCCCGAATAACTTGCCAAACCATCTTGCTATTGGCGTCAAGCAGGAAAACATTGTGGTTGGCGGTTTGGAGGTTGGGCCAAATGTCTCCAGAACCATAGATATTTTCCAAGCAAATCAGGCGCCCTCCACCTAAAACGGGGATTTGTTGAAATGGCATAGCAAGGAATCGCTCGATGCTCATGGCAATGACCTCGGATTGCTGAACCACGTTGGAGGAATCTTTGCTCCTTCGGGAACAAGCACCTCAAACTGCACCCCGCTTCCCCCACCATTTCCGGCTACACCCTGCTTGATCTGCACATCACTTGCCGCGGAGGTACGAATCATTTGCCCGGCCGGGACATTCACATCGGCAATCATGTTCGGCACTTGCGGCAAACTGTACTTACTGGCGATCTGTTCAACCGACAAGCCCTTAATATCCGCCGCGTTCAGCATCCAGCTACTGACCTGCCCGGAACCGCCCTGTTCGGCAGTATAGACACGAACGAACTGGGTCGGCGTTTGCGTGCGGAAGGTAATCGCTTCGCTGCCGGCAATGTAAGGTGGTTTGTACCCTTCTTTACCTGCAAGAACCGCCGCATTGAGCGCATCCGCCGATTCCGTGCCGACCACGGTGATATTGGCCGGCAGGCCATTCCTGACCATCTGGCTGGCCTGGGCTCCCGTCAACTCGATGCCGTTGGTGCTGCCGAAACCCGGCGACAGGGCCTTGTCGGGATTCGCGGCGCTACCTTCCTTGTAGATATTGTTTTCGATAATGGTTTGGGCCCTTGCTTTCGCTTCTGCCGCAGCCAAAGTATTGCTTTCCTGTATGCCGGCCAGCCCCCCCAGCCCTTTGCTGACCGCGATGGGGGCGACGGCAAGCGCGACGTTGCCAAGGGCCGCGCCGACCGCCTTGGCGTCGCCGTCGAGTAACTGGTTGGTCGAATTGGCGACTTGGTTGATGCCGGCATTGATGGTCGCGGCATCGCCCGCCTCGATCCTGCTTTGCATCAGCAGGCTTTGCGCCTTGTCGGCCTGGGCGCCCTCGTATCCGGACAAGCCTGGAACGTTCTCAACAATCGCTTTCTGACAGTCTTGGCACTACTGACGACCGTATTCTTGGAGCTCTCCGCCACCTCCGAAACATAGTCCTTGGCCGGCTGGACGAGAACGTTCTGATAGGTCGGCCCCATCCCTTTGTAGTGAGTGCTGCCGACCAGATCTGCCGACTTGTCCAAATAGCCATAGCTGTTGTTCCCTCTGAGTAGCGCAGAGTCGGCGAGGATTTCCCCTTGCAGTTGGCTGAACCACTGCGGATCGGCGACAAGGAGTTGTGCGCCGGTTTGATAGAGACGTGCTGCGTCTCCGCTCAACCGGCCATCCATGCCCGCGATGTCGCATTTTTGCAAGTAGCACAAGACCGCCAGTTGCTGCGCTTCCCGTTCCGAATTGTTCTTGTTGAGCTGGCGGATGCGGGTGATCTGATCCGGATGCAGCTGCCGGTTATTCAAATCCTCATTAAACAGGGTGTTGAAAAACTCAGCGTCCCTCGCGGCTTTTTCCCCTGTCCGAAAAATCAAACTCCAATGAACCCCTCAAATCCGCAGCGCTGCCGTTTTGACGCGTTCATTCTGCTGCCACCCACACCTCTATTGCGCCGCAATCCCACCGCGGCCACTCCAAAGTTTCTGCCCGACTGCCCCGCCAAATACGTCCCCCTATTCAGCGGGACGGTGCCAGCAAATTGCCCAGCCGAACCAGGTTATAAGCGGCAAAATTGAGCAGCACCTCCCCGCGAATACGATCGAGCCCGCGCAGCATGACGCGTCCGAGCGTACCAATCTCCTTCACCCAGCCAAAGGCTTCCTCGATCATCTTCCGGCGCCGCAGGCTGACCGCGTAGCCTTCCGTCTCCTTGATCGCCTCGGGCACGGCACTGCCTTGGGTCTTTGCGGCCACATGCGGGACCATGTTCATATCCTGCAGCGCCTCGATGAACTCGGCCACGTCATAGCCCCGGTCGGCGCCCACCGTGATGGGGCGATCCGCGTGACGCGGCGCCGGCCGGCGCTCGAGCATGACTTTGGCCGCTTCCCGTTCGGCCGTGCCGGTGGCCTGCGTGGTGTGCACATCGACGATCAGGCCGTGACGGTTCTCGCTGAGCGTATGGGTGGTGAAGCTCCAGGTAGGCCACGCCCGTGTTCTTGGTGGCCAGGAGGGCATCCGGATCGGTGCGGGAGACGTGAGTCGTGTTCGAGCGTTTCTTGCCGCGGAAATTCACTTCCGGATTGCGCCCCTGGTCCGGCCCCGGCGGCTCATCCGAGCCATCCCGCGCCGCCAGGCTCTTGTGCGAGGCCCAGGCCCGCAAGAGCGAGCCATCGACGCTGAAGTGCTCATCCGAAATCAGTGCGGCCCATTCGGCGATGCCCACGACGCCACCGAAGAACTCGCGCATCACGCTTTCCTTGAGCAGGCGATCGCGATTGGCCGAAAAGCTTGAATGGTCCCACACGGGTTCGTCCTGGCTCAGGCCGACGAACCAGCGGAACAGCATGTTGAAATCGAGATGCTCGATCAATCCCCGCTCGGAGCGAATGGAGAACAGGCATTGCAGCAGCAGGGCGCGAAGAAGCCGCTCGGGGGCAATCGACGGGCGCCCCCCTTCGGCATAAAGGGAATCGAAGCTCGGCGACATCGAATGCAAAACCATATCGGCCATCACTTTGATCCTGCGCAGCGGGTGATCCGCGGCAATCCGGTCTTCGATCTGGGTGTAGCTGAAAAGGCTGCTCTGCTTATGGTCGGGGCCGCGCATGGGAATTGGATGTCGTGAATGCCTTATGAATTGTAATTCAGCCGAAACCCTTGCTGGTGCTGGGGATTGAATAAATCAACGCCCTGCTAAACCCTGCTGCCGCTCCGGCCGTACCTCCAACAGCGGCGCCGATACCCGAGGCTATTACCGCGCCAAGTGCTTGTTTGACGCCTTCCGGCAAGCCATTTGTCACGGCGCCACTCACTGATGTGCTCTTGCTGTAGCCGGTCGTACCGGCCGGGCGCGCCGGCGGAGCCATGCCGCCCACCGGTCAATCCACCGATAACCGTATGGGCCAGCACGCGGTAGGCGCCGCCATCGTCCCATTTTTGCGCTTCGTCCAGCAGGTCCTGTTTTTTCGTCGGGTCGTTTTCCTGTCCGGCGGCAAGCTTTAGGTTGGTCGATTGCTTGTCCGCATAGTCCCCGATCACCTTGCTCGCCTGCGCCCCGAAAGTCTGGGTGATGAGCACCTGGGCAGTGACGTCCTTCTGCACCTTGTCGGCGTCGAAGATCTTCTGGATACCGGTTTCGGCATCGCCGGTTCTCGTAGCCGTGTTGTTTGAACGCGCGACAGCGAAACGCGCAGCGTGCTGCAGGCCTGTCCGTGGCCTGTCGTTTGTTGGTCTGGCTTGTCCTGGCCAATCCCGCCGCGCCGTGTTGCCCATCGGCTTGAACTGGCCGTCGTTGGCCTGGCTGGTGCCGAGATTGATGCCGACGCTGCTGGCGCGGTAATCCGCCTGGTTCCGGATGTCGCTGGTGGTAAGGGTACCGCCGGTCTGGAAACGGTTCTTTCCGTTCCTGAACCGCCTTGTCCGTACTGGTGATGGCCCCGCCCTTCAGATCCGCGTCTCCCTTGACGGCAACCTGGAAACCGCCGTCGCCGGCCTTGAGGCCGCTTTGTTCTGCAACGCTTGCAAAGTCGCTGTCGATCTTGCTCTGGCTGAAGCTGAGGCTGCCCGAGGCGCCCGCGCCGACCGTCACACTGCCGCCAAGGCTCTGCTGGCGGCTCTTGAAGGTGCTGGTGTCCTGCAGGCTGTCGATGGCCAGATGGCCACTAACTTCGGCGGTGATCTGTTCCGCCTTGGCGAGCGCTCCCTTGAGCGTGGTGTCGCCGCCCGATTGCAGGATGAGCTGCCGGCCCGCCTCAACATGGCTATTGGCGTAGGTCACGTCGTTTCCGTCGGCCTTGCCGCGGGCGGCGCTGGCACTGAGGGTGACGCCGAGACCACGGCTGCCGATGTTGATGCCGACCGCGCCGCTCACGCTGTTGTTGGTTGATTGCTGGTCGGCGGTGTTTTTGCCGGCCAGTAGCTGGATGGCGTTGTCGGCGGCGAGGCGGATGTCGTTGCCGGCCTGGAGCGTGCTGCCCTGGACGGTCAGATCGCTGCCGGCCTTTGCGCCGGTGGCGGCGATGGCCACGTCTCCGCCCGCTGAGACGGAGCTGCCGCGCCCGCTGTCGCTGTTCTGGACGACCTGGCTCCGGCTCCGGCTGGCACCGAGGCTGAGGGTGAGGTTGATGCCGCTGCTTGCACCGCTCTCCTGAACCGCCGTCGCCGCGTTGTAGGCCGCCATCCCGGTATTGCCTGCCGCTAGCGCCTGCATGCGGCTGTCGGTGGTCTGGCTCGCTGAGTCTTTCATCTGCACGGCCGTCTGGACGGCGCTGATCAGCGGGCTGCTCAGCGCCAGGGTGAGACCGCTTTGGGTGAATTGCGTGTTCGTTTGGCTACGCCGGACTTCGCGTGCCGCGACGATATCAACCTGTGGCGCAACGATGTCGATGCTGCCCTGGGGCGCCAGCGTGTCGCTACCGGTCTGTGTGTAGGCCTGGCCGGCCTGCAACAGCACGTTGCCGGCTGTGCTGCCGATGGTGGAGGCGGCGGCGGTGCCACCCTGCATGTCCTGGTCGGTCTTTTGCTGCTGGGTGCCGATCGTGATACCGAAACCGCCACCACTGAAGAGGCCGGATTGCTTCTCGGTGTAGGCATGCGTTTCATGACGCGTGTCGGTGGCGGCCTCAATGCTCAGATCCCGCCCGGTCAGCACCTGCGTGCCCTGGCTGCTGACCACGTTACTGCCCTGGATGCGCACATTCTGGTTGGCTGCCACGCTGGTGGTGTTGCCCGACAAGGTGGTGGCCAGGGCGGTGGTTTGATCAAGCGTATCGCGAGTGGTGATGGTGGTTTTCTTCAGGAAGCCCTGTTCCTGGTGTTGGTGGGCTTCGTCGAGCCGAGCCGTGGCCTGGCCGGCGGCGAGGGTAAGATCGCGCCCGGCCAGAGCCTGGAGGACGCCCGCCTGGCTGGTGAGGTTGGCGGCACGCAGGCTCAGATCCTGGCCGGCAATCAACTGGAGATCACCCTGGGTGCGGATGGTGCTGCCGATCTCCGTCGTACCGGCCTCGCTGCGCCGGTTCTTGCCGTCCCAGACAATGCGCTGCTCGGCGCTTTCGGTGACGGTGCCCAGATTGAGGTCGCGCCCGGCGGCAAGTGTGGTGGTGCCGGCGGGGCCGGCGGCGGTGGGCGCGCTGTTGAGGATTTCGGCGGCGTCGAACTGGATGTCGCGGCCAGCCTGGACCGTCAGACTGCCGCCGCTGACGTAGAGGCCGGCGAGCCGGTCGCGCTGCGTCTGGCTGCCTTGTTCAGACGTACTCGAACGGGTAGTACTGGCAACGCGGATGTCGCGGCTGGCGGACAGTTCGAGGGCTTGCATCGCCTCCATGCGACCGCCGAGGTTGGTGATGTCGAGGAGCGCATTCAGGGCGACCTTGTTGCCGCTGACCCGGCCGCCGAGGTTGGTGAGAGTATCGGCGGACAGGTCGACCCATTGGCGGCCGGCCACGGTGCCGCTGTTGAGCAGGGTGTCGCCCAGGTTCAGGTTGAGACTGTTGCCGGACAGCAACGCGCCACTTCCATCGATGTCGCCATCCCGGACGCGGACGTAGACCTGCGGCGCGAGGACATGCTGGACGCCGCTGTCTGGCAAGCGTCACGGGGTGTCGATGAGCCACACGATGTCGGTGGTCAACTGGGCCATCTGGGCGGCGCTCAGGGCCACGCCGGGGATCAGGTTCCAGGCCTTGGCGTAGGCGAGGCCGGCGCGCATCAGATCCTGGTATTGGGCTTCGTCGTTGGCGTAGCCGTCGAGGAAGCGTCGGCCGGTGAGCTGGGCGACTTGCTCACGGACACGTTGCTGCTCGTAGAAGCCGTCGCCCAGGCGCTTGTGGATGGTGGCCGCGTCCACGGACAGGGCACTGAGCATGTAGCTGGAATCCAGCCAGGTGCGCCTGTCGGTGAAGCGCGGGTCGGTCTCGACCAAGTAGCCGGCGCCGGGTTCGGGGCGGACGGTAAAGAGGCGGTTGTCGGGGCCGGTGCCGGGCTGGGCGTCGCGGGGAGGAAGCGGGGGCGTCGTGTCCGGCATGCTGCTAGTACTGCCGGAGAGCGTGAGGCCGGTGCTGTCGACGGGGGCGGCCGTGGTGAGGCTGGCCGCGACCTCGATGATCGTCTGGCTGCGCGGGCTGGCGCTGGCGAGGCCGGCGCACTGGGCCGCCGGGGTGGGGCTGCTGCCGCGCGCGGAGCCCTTGGGTATTTGCGATGTTCCTGCTCAGGCGGGCCGCTGCATGGATATGCAACTACGTTCACTAGTGTAGTGCTTCGTTTTTCTTCGAACCGAGTTGGCGGTTGGCGCGAATGACTTTTTGGAGGATGTCATTGGCCTTGGCGGTCCAGATAAAGGGCTTTGGGTTCTGGTTATGCGGTGATGTAATCCTCGATGGCGACCACGAGTTCGGGGACGCTGCGACAGACGCCGCGCGCCAGGTGGTCGGTCGAGATGCTGCGGAAAAAGCGCTCGACCATATTGAGCCAGGAGGCAGATGTGGGCGTGAAATGAACGTGGAAGCGCGGATGTTTCTCCAGCCATTCCTTGACCTTGGGATGCTTGTGCGTCGCGTAGTTGTCGCAGATGAGATGAAGTTCCTTGCCCTTGGGCGTTTCACGGTTAATCTGGCGCAGAAAATCAAGCCACTCAACATGGCGGTGACGTTGCGCGCAGCGGGAGATCACCGAACCATCAAGCGAACTCATCGCGGCAAACAGGGTCGTCGTCCCATGGCGCTTGTAGTCGTGGGTCATCGTTTCCGGCCTGACCTTTCTTGAGCGGCAAGCCGGGTTGGGTACGATCCAGCGCCTGCACCTGACTCTTTTGGTCACAGCACAGCACCAAGGCGTGCTCCGGCGACATGTACAGGCTAACAATATCTTCAAGCTTCGACGAACTTGGGGTCGCGCGACACCTTGAAGGTTTTCCACCAAGTGCGGCTTGAGGCCATGAGCACGCCACACCTTGAGTACCGTGGTGTCCGAGATGCCGAGCCGGGCGGCCAGTGTGCGCGTGCTCCAGTGGGTCGCGCCTTCCGGGGTCGTTTGCGTCGTCAGACGCACAATCTCGGCCGCATCAATGCGCGACTTGCGTCCACTACGCGGCAAGTCCGACGCAATCGCTTCCTCCACCCCACCTTCGGCAAACCGGCCACGCCAGGCAATCACCTGTCCGCGACCGATTTCGAGCCGACGGGCAATCTCGTGATTGCTTACGCCATCGGCGGCCAGCAAAACAATCTTTGCCGGCCGACGCTGCGCGCATCCAATGTCTGCGATCGCACTCGGCGCTCCAGTTTAACACGCTGTACCTCGGTCAGATTGATCGGCTTGCCTTGATTCATCATTCGCTCCATCGACAGGGTGCAAATATGACAGGCAAAACCGTGATTGGTTCGAAAATTTCGAAAGCACTACACTAGTCGCCTGATTCCAATATCGTTCGGAGCCCCTGAAAAGCCATTGCCTCAATGAAATTTTGACTGATTCGTGTTTGCTCGTTGGCCGGCAATTTCATCTCAGGAGGGGAATCATCCCAACGCTCAAACGCATTCGGGTAAAGGATGATGCAGGGCTGCCCCTCATGTCGGCCACTCTCCACGTAGATTGAAATCACTCTACCGTTCTCCCTGTATTCGGCATCAAAGCGGCTAGTAAACTGCACTTCAAACTGATCTGGTTGGGCCTTGTGGGTGAAGTTGGCTTGCAGGGCGAATGCGGCATTGCTACGGTCAACCTGGAAAAACGGCCGAAATTGAAATGGGGGTGAAGGCCGGCGGTGATGGAGTTGGGGGTGCATGGATGGAGACAAGGGGGAGCTGGGCTAATCAAAGCTGCTCCCTTTTTCCCCAGAGACGTGTACGTGATGTGTCTGCTATTTTTGCTCAGATGGCTGTCGGAGTTGTTTGGGCATTAAGCGGTGTTTGACGAAGTCAGTTCTAGAAAATTCTTCTGGCGTCAGCCCGCCGCGCCCAAGGCGGCATAAATGAAACCAGTGGTCTTGGATTTCAGGGAAGGCCAGGTGATCTCCCATGATTCGCCCCATGTACGCAGTGAAATAAAACGGCTCTTCCAGTTCCTTGGCGATGCATAAATCCAAAATGGGATCAAGGAGCTTGAGGGCGTAGTCGACATCCGCCACACTGACATGAAGATCTTTTTGTTCAAAATCTTTTCTGGCACTTAACAGAACTTCGCGCAACTTGACCGCCGCTTGTGCCAGTGCTTCCTTCTGTATCACGTAGGTCGTCATGCCCTACTCCCCAATTTTGATGGTTGTAAGCAGTTGAGGCTCGGACCAGAGCTTGCCGTTCGGCAAAAATGGTCTGCACGTTGGCAATCTGGATCGACGCCACATCGAGCACCGTCAATTGCCCCTCGCCCCCCAATCGCCGCGCCAGCCGCTGCGAAAAATCCCCATACACCGCCGCCGCCTGCAACACCCGCTGACCGGCACTGAACTCGCGCACCGCAGCGTTCATCAGGCGGCCCGCGTTGCCCCACAGAATCGCCGAAACCACCACCAGCTGATCCAGCCAGGGAACGATACGGTGATCGAGGTAAGCCCAGGTGTAGGTGTCGCGAAGGTAATCGGGGACGGAGGTGGCAGCGGACGTGGTGTTAGGCATGGGGGCGCTTCAAAGGCTGCAGCTTCGCGGACAACACGGCCAAATCGCCGGTAACCCGCGTCGAACTTGAATCTCGCCGAATCATACGGCGAAACGGCGGGTTCATGCAGAACTGCAGCACGGCTGATCGGTGCCGCCCACTTGCCGTGGAAATAACACAGTCACGGTGAGGACACACCCGACTCAACAACCGGGCAACTCGAAAAACCTCATTTTACAAAAACTACGCATATACAAATCAATGAGTTAAAAAACGCTAGAGGTGGGAGTCAGTGGCTTTTTCGAGGCGGCCCAATGCAAATGTCACCATCTTCTGGACAACAAACACCAACACACATAACCTACTCGTCATTACCCAGAGCATCTACATATGGACGCAATTGGTATATTTCAAAGGGGGCTTTATGTACGTTCGAAAAATTGTTTGTCTAGCAAATTCGCGCAAACCTCCATCCGGTCGGTGTATCGCGGGCAAGGTAACTGAAGGGTCTCATGCAGGTCAGTGGCTTCGGCCTGTGAGTACTCGTCCCAGCAAGGAGGTTTCGGAAGAAGAGCGCCGCTATGAGAATGGACAACGTGCAAATATTCTGGAATACATCCAAATACCACTAATTGCACCAGATCCGATTGGACACCAAACAGAAAATGCAATCCTGGCTGACAACTATTACTGGACTCAACATGGTCGAGCCACTTGGAGTGAATTAAATACACTTATAGATCCATATCAAGAAAACTTTTGGACTACTGCCGAAAGCACTCACTATGGAATGAACGATAAAATTTCTGAGCGCGCAGCCCAAAGAATAAATTCGTCACTCAAACTAATTAAGCCCGAAAATCTACAAATTCAAATTCTTAGTGAAGAAGGCTACCAAGGCGCCCCCAACAGAAAAAGAGTTCACTCATCTTTCTGCTACCATGGCAGGAGATATATACTTTCCGTCACCGACCCTTTTATTGAGGAGCATTATCTTTCGCGCGAAATTGGTCATTATGCGATTGAACGATCTCTCATGTGCGTAAGCCTTGCTGAGGTCTGGAACGGATACGCATTCAGACTGGCCGCATCGATTATTACGCCGGAGCGTTGCTAAAAACATAACGCTACAATATTATTACCAATAAAAGCGCTCAGAGGGCAAATGTGAAAAAATTTACCATTGGCTTTACCAAAACCGCCGAAAATTTCTTTGAAAGACTAAAGAAATCCGGAACAAATGCTATCGTTGACGTTCGACTAAACAATGTTTCTCAATTGGCGGGATTCGCGAAGCGCGACGACCTCAAGTATTTCGCCAAAACCGTTTGCGGAATCGAATATCGCCACATCCAAAAACTAGCACCAACCAAAGACATTTTGGATGAATACAAGAAAAACGGCGGGGAATGGAGTATCTATGAAGAAAAATTTTTGAAGTTAATGAGCAGTCGCCATATCGAAAGTATCGACAAGCATTTATTAGACGGAGCTTGCCTGCTTTGCAGTGAAGACAAACCCCATCACTGCCATAGACGTTTAGTTGTGGAGTACCTCACGCATTATTGGGGTGACTTACAGATCGTCCATCTCTAGAGGCATTTTAAACAGGTCATAAAGCGATGAGTTCAGTTGTTGTTATCGGCGTATCATCCGACATCCCCCCATTTAATTTTTCTGCCAAACTGGACCTACTTCTGGCCGAAATTGGAGAGTATCAAATCATTGCCGTAAATGACAAAACTAAGGCCCTAGAGTCATTTGCCAACGAACGCAATAAGAAAATTACATTTTCAAGCGCAACTACGCGAATAGGATTTAAGCAAGCAATTTCGGGCGCCAACTATCTTATTGTTTTTTGGTCAGGCAACGATCTCAGTGAACTCATTTTCCTTGCCTCAGCAAAAAAAATTCCGACGAAAATTGTCGCCATTCCATTAACCACCGTAGCAAACAAGGACAAGAATCAACTGTTTGATGTATACATCGGAAGAGGCTCGCCTTGGGGAAATCCTTTTCCAATAGACCATGCTCTCGATGTTGGTCGCGAGGATGTAATTGAGAGATACCGAACCTACTTTTACGAAGAAATAGTCAACGATCCAGAAAAAAGAAAGCAGATATTAGGTTTGCGGGGAATGAGACTTGGCTGCCATTGCAAACCCCTTCCATGTCACGGAGACGTCATAGCCGAATATTTGAACGGTCTTGATGATCCTTTTTGACTTTCAAGAGGTGTTATTAATGGAATGGCGCCCCTATGACCAGAGCGTTTGCAGCCCAACCACATTGCTTCCATCCGAAGCAATATTTTAAGCAGCAAACGCACTCTTTTCCCCTAATAGTTTCTATGAAGCGCCGTAATGTTTCCGGTAGCCAAATCCAACTCCCCACATTTTTCAACCCAATCCCCATCAACACTATACCCAACAATCACTTCCAAACCATTTTCCGTCTCTCTTATCCCACCAAACTGAGAATCTTTCCCGTAACTCGGGGCTGCAAATGTACGGACAAGCTTTCCATCAAGGGAGTAAAAAATCAGATTGCATGAGCCGAGTTCCGCATAGTCCCCCACGATCGCGATCATTCCTTTTCGAGAAAGCAGAGAGACAGCGATCGGCGGCAATTTTCTTTCAACTGAAAAAATGCCATTTTCTGAAGTCCACGAAACCACTGGATTTGAGTCCCAAACAGACCACATTATCTTTATTGACTTCATTATTGCATTTACATTCAAGGCTTAAGAGGAATGGGATCGCCTATTGGTCTCAAATACTGAGTCCGTTGATTCCACGGGAGTTGCAAATCCAATTGCCATATTGACTGACTACCGCGAAGCAATCTACCGCTAACCTGGTCAATCTGAGGCCCAATCGGGCCTTCCAACGCATTGAATTTTTTTGCAACCTCATAACGCTGAGAGAACGAGACATCACGTTTAAACTGCTCAGTAATCGCAAGAACACTCCTGGCAAATCCTTGATCCGGAATACTGCTAAATGTGCCGAACCCACCAGGCCCACTCAAACCAACTGCTTGATTTGCATCAATTACCATATTGAATTCCTCTCCAATACTCATTGGACGAGAAACAGGATAGTAACCCAACGGCCATGGAGATTGATTGGATGCTAGAGCTTCTTTAACCAATCGTTCTGTACTCGAAAATTCAAAAAAATTCGAGCTTTGGCGAGCTGCCTTGCTTGCATCGATATTGCTTAATACTCGGCTTTTGATGGCTACCGCAATATCTACTTCACTATTTTCCCCAATCCGCCGAGCGCCCCTCACCTCTGACGCAGCAATATTCTCCATCCCCACAACTTCAGCAGGCGGGCGATTCAATAACACATCCCGTGCGCTGCGGAATGCCCCTTCCAAAACCTGATCCGCCCCTCGTAAAAGCACCTTCCCCACTTGCCGAACCGGCCCAAACGCTGGCGATAGATCCAACTCTGGATAAACCCGCGTCACCCCCTCGCTCGGGACACGCAAGCTGCTTAGTTGCGCATCTTCGCGCGCCAGCCTCCCCGAAGCGGCGAGGCGATTCTCCAAGCTGCTCTCCCGTGCAAAGGCACCCGATGCCGCCTGAGAGCTACCGAACTGACGCGACAGCGTGGCCGCGTCTCGTGCCAGAAAGAGCTGACTATCGGCGAACTGCTTATCGGTCGATTGGAAGGCACGCACGGCAGCGCCATCGGCAACGATGGGTTTGCCATCTGTGCCAATCAAAAGCGCCCCTGACATGCTGGCGACGATTTGGCGGGCTGTTGCTGCGTCCTGAAGATAGCGTTCGGCTTGAGCTTGCCCTGCCAGACCGGGCTGACGTGTTGCTTCCACCTGTCCGAGATAGTCGGTACGAGCCCGATTGGCCGTGACATCCACAACAGCAAGCGCTTCGGAGCTCAGCAGGTCGAACCAGTATTTCTTCGCCAGAGCCGTTTCTGTCTCGGTGGCATTCCGCCCGGCCAAGCTTGCACGGGCCTGCTCGTCGGCTTTCTGCTTAAGTTTCTCGGTCTCGCTTACGTGCAACTGCCGATTATTCGCATCCACCACCAACCCGGCTGCCGCGCCGCTTGCCGTTGCCGGGAGGCCACCGCCGGTTGCGCTGCCGGCCACTGCGCCGATTACGCTGCCCAGCACCATCCCGGCGGCCTGGCTGACGGGTTCGGGGAGATCTTGCGTGAGGGCGTCGATACGGGGCGCGGCCGCAGCTGTTGCGCCGGCACCGGCAAGGCCTGCGGCATTGCCGCTCAACAGGCCGCCGACGACGGTGTGCAACGCGACCCGGTAAGCGCCGCCTTCCTTCCAGTTGTCGTAGGTATCCTGACGGTCGGCGATAAGGCGTTCCGCCGACGCGATCGTGGTCTGGAGTTCTGCCTGTCTGGCGGGGTCGGTCTCGGTTTGAAGATTTTTACGTGAGGCGTCGCGGGCGGCGACGGCGATCTCGTAATCCCTGGTTTGTGTGTTGGCGTAATCCCCCACCGCCTTCGGCAGAAGGTAACTGGCTTCTTTGGAGATGGCAACCTGGGCGGCGACGTCCTTGCTGACCGCGTTCTGGTCGAAGATGGGCTTGAGGGCGCTGACGGTACGGGTGCTGCGCCCTTCACTGTCGAGTGGGCCGACCTCCCGTTCGGTGTCGCGATTGAGGCTGGCGAGCGCGGTCGGCTCCTGGCCGGTGAGCTGGATGTTCGCGGTGGAAATGGCGCTGCGGGTGAGGCTGGCGCTGCTGCCGCTGGCCGCGCCATAGCCGACACTGGCGCCGGGGGTGGCGCGGCTCTGCTCGCCGGGGCGGGCGCCGGGGGTGCGCGGGCTTTCCGTGCTCGCGGTGTTGCCTTCGGATTTCGGGGCGCCGGCACTGGAAAGGGTGATGCCGACACTGAAGCCCTGGGCGTCGTAGGCGGCCGCGTTGTGCAGGTCGCGGGTGTTGATGCCCGCGGTGGTGAGCCGGTTGCGACCTTCTGCGGCGGCCTTGTCGCTGCTGGCGATAACCGCGCCGGCTAGGTCGGTGTTGCCTTTGACCTGGAGCTGGAAACCACCGTCGCCGGCAAAGAGCCCGCTTTGTTCGGTGACGCTCAGGAAGTTGCTGGCAATGCGATTCTGGGCGGCGTTGATACTGGCGGTGCTGATGCCACCGCACAGGGGAGGAATGCACAGGCTGAGGCCGAAGCCGGCGCTGTCCTGTTTGCTATGGAAGCTGCTGAAGTCCTGAACGCTTTCGATGGTGAGCTGGCCGCCGATGTCGGTCTGGAGCTGTTTGCCGGTGATGCTGGCGCCACGGAGCGTGGTGTCGCCGCCAACCTTGAGACGGGCGGTTTCACCGGCCACGAGGCGGGTCTGGGTGTGCTGGAGATCCTGCCCGTCGCCCTTGCCCTGGCTCTTGTTGGCGCTCAGTTCGAGGGTGAAGCCGTTCTGACTGCCACCGGAAGAGTAGGCCACCCCGATGCTGGCGCCGCTGCTCGAGTTGGTACTGGACTGGTTGTAGCTGCTGTGCGCGGCTTCGAGACTGATGCCGCCATCGGCCTTCAGATCGAGATCGCGCCCCGCCTCGATACGGGCGCCGGTGGCCTGGATGCGGCTCGTATCGCCTTTGCCGCTGGCTTCGAGGACGATGTTTCCGGTGGCGGCGATTTTGCTGCCGACGGTGTCGGTGCTGTGCTGGACGGTATCGCTGGTGTTGCTGCTACTACCCAGACTCACCCCCACCTTGACACCGGTGGGGTTGGTAACGGCCCCCACCACGGCATAGGACTGAAGGGCGAGGGTTGCGGCGGCGAGCGCATGGCTGCGGCTGTCGCGGGTCTGGCCGGCCGCTTCGACTGTGGCGGTGACGCCCTGGATCGCGTTTACGATCGGCACGCTGACAGAACCGCCAAGGGCCACCCGACGGGCTTCGGCGTGGTAGGTGCTGTCGCGCGTCGTGGCGGCGCTGTCAAGCACCACCTCGGCAGCACGGATAGCGATATTGACGCTGTCGGGCTGGACCCCGAGGGCGAGAATGTCGCTGGCGCGCTGCGTGTAGGCCTGCCCGACACGCATATCCACATTACCGGCGAGGCTCGCCACCTGGCTGGCCGTGAGCGTGCTCGCCGCCTCGGCGAGATTGCTGCTCGAGGTAGCACGGCCGATGGCCGGCTGCCACGTTTTACCGACGGAGCCACTCTTGGCGGCGCTGGACTTGCTGGTGCTTTCGCGGCTGCCCGACACCGCCACGACCTGCAGATCGCGCCCGGTTTCGATACGGATATCCCCATCCGCCACAAGAGTGGAGCCCTGGACGACGGCGTCGCGACCGCTGCGGGCCTGGATCGTGGCGGCACTGACGGTGCTGCCGACCGCCTGGGAACTCGACTGCCATCCTTCCTGCGACAAGCGTTGCGAGCCCATCAGATCGGCAGCGAACGAAACACCCGGCACGCCGGCACTCGGCAGCAACAGGGCGCCGGCAAATTTGCCCAAGCCCTTGGCTTGGCGCAGCGTTTGGTTGAGGTGGGTTTCGGTCACGCTCTCGGTGGCGGCGCCGATGTGAAGATCGCGCCCGGCGTCCAGGCCGAGCCCTTGCCGCGCCACCAACTGAGCCGCTTCGGTGCGGATGTCCCGGCCGGCCGCCAGATCGATGTTTGCAGCGTCCAGCGTGCTGCTCACCAGCGTCTGCCGGCTGACCGCGTTGCGGGTGACAGAGGTTTTGCGGGCAAACAGATCATCGTCGGTGGTGCGCTGGGCTTCGTCGAAGGCGGTGCTTGCCCGGCCAGCCTCGAGCCTGAGGTCGTTCCCCGCCTGCAGAGTGAGGTCGCCACGGCTCTTGAGGGTCGCGGCGCGAGCGGTGAGGTCGTGCCCGGACTGGAGCAGGAGCTTGCCGGCTACATCAAGGGTGGTGCCAATTTCCAGGCTGTTGGCGTCCTTGCGGTAGTTGCTGGCGTCCCAGACGGTTTCCTGGCGGCGGGTGGTGGTGACGGTGGCGAGATTGGAGATCCCGCCCGGCCGAGAGGACGGTGCTGCCCTGGCCGGCGTTTTCGACGGTGGCGGCGGTGAGGCCGAGATCGCGTCCGGCTGCGGCGATGAGTTCGCCGGCGGCGGTGCTGCCGGTGATGTAGAGCCCGGCGATGCGGTCGATGCCCGTGTAGTTGCCCTGGGCGGTGGCGGTGCTGCGAGTGGTGGTGGCGATATTGAGGTCGCGCCCGGCGAGAACCGCGAGGCGATCGGTGGCTTCGATACGGCCGCCTTCAATGCTCAGATCCTGGCCGGCCTTGATGCCGACGTCAGTGCCGCGGATGCGTCCGCCGAGGTTCTTCACGTTCTCGGCGCTCAGACTGACCACGCTGCGCCCGGCCAAAGTGGCGTTGTTTTGGAGATCGCCGGAGAGGGCGATGTCGAGGGCGTCGGCGGAAATCAGGCTGCCATTGCCGTCGAGATCGCCCTCGCGGACGCGGACGTAGAGGCGCGGAACCAGGGCATGGGTGAGACGTCCGTCGGGCAGGGTGACGGCTTCGTCCACGAGCCAGACGATGTCGCTGGTCAACCCGGCCATCTGTTCGGCGCTGAGGGCGAGGCCGGGCAGCAGGTTCCAGGCGCGGGCGTAGGTGGCGGCGTTGTCGAGCAGGGCAAGATACCGGGCTTCGTCGTCGGCGTAACCGTCGAGAAAGCGCTGGCCGGTGAGCTGGGCGACCTGTTCGCGAACCAGGCGCTGTTCGTAGAAGCCGTCGCCGAGGCGTTTTGCACCGTGGCCGGATCGACGGAAAGCGCGCCGAGCATGTAGTCCGAGCTGAGCCACTGGCGACGGTCGGTGAAGCGCGGGTCGGTTTCGACGAGGGTAGCGGGCGTCGCCGGCCGGATTGACGGTGAACAGGCTGGACGACGGCAAGCGGGTGTCGGGCGCCACGCTGCGGATGACAACGGCCGGCGCCGCGCCGACAGCCTGGGGCCTCGCGGCGGTCGGCGAGCCCTGAAGGGGCTGGCGTGACGCCGGCCGGGGCCGCGTCCACCGGCACAGGGGCGGGCGCCGCAGCCACGGGCAGCGCGGCGGTCTTGATGCCGGCAAGGCCCGACGCGCCCACGGCAGGCGCGGCGACGAGCGCCACCGGCGCCGCGCCTGCCGCCTCGGCGGTGGCAATGCTGCCCGCCGTTTGCGGGGCGGCAACCGGGGCGGAGCCCGTGCTGCCGGCCACCGGCGCGGCAAGGTTTGCGCGAACTTCGATGATGGCAGCGGCCCGGGTGCCGGCGGTGGCTGTGCCGGTGCTTTCTACCGGGGTATCGAGAGTGCTCGTGCTGCGCCCGGCGATGGAGGCGCCGCTGCCGGACGGAGCGGTATCGCCGCGGGTTTCGGCGACCGGCAGGGTGATGGTGGTGACTTTGTCAGCGGGGAGATAGGAGTGGAGCGCTCCATCTCCGGACGGAATAGCCTTTCCGGTCACCTTTGTATTTGGTCCAGGTGGATTTGGCTGGTCCCGGCCTCATGGGTAATGGGACGCCTTCGCCATCCACATTGCGCAGGCTGCCCAGGTCGCCGCTCAGCAGCCCGCCGGCGAGGATCCGGCTCTTGTCGTTGAGGAGGTCGAGACCTGTTATGCGCATGGCGCCACCGGCGAGGATTTGTGCCGGGTCGGAGCTGACGACTTCACTCTGGCTGTGGGTGCGGGTGACTTCGTATTGAGTCCATGACTTGATCCGTCCGCCGTCGATGGCCTCGTTGTATTTGACGATGGCTTCGTCCAGCGCCGCGTAACGGATTTCAGTGGCCGCCGCCCAGGCCGCTTCGGTATCGTGATACGCCGACCACGCCGCCTCGTAGGCCCCATGCTGGCGCTGTAGGCAGCCAGGGCGGCGCCATCGCTGGCGAGTTGCTGCGTGTAGGTGTCGAGTTCAATGGTGGGCGCTGCACGCCGTATCGCTGTAGCCCGCGCCGGGCTGGCAGCTGGCGGCGCGCGCCAGATCGGGCGCGACGGGTTTGATCAGCATTGGCTCGGCCGGTTTGGCGATGGTCGGCGTGACCGGCTGCGGATCGGGCGGCGTGAGGCGGAAGCAGGCCCACGCCTTGTCGTTGCGGGGTAGCTCGAACTGATGGCGAGCTCGTAGATGCTTTGGCATTAGTCTCCGGGGAAGTCATCGGCGCAGCCGACTTCGCCCACCCGCGGCACGGGGGATTCGCCGAGGACACTGGAATTCGGCATGAGCTTGTCCACCTGGGCCAGTAATAGGCGCCAATTGCTCCAGTGCCCCCAGTTGAACATCGCAACCGGGAACATGCCGCCGCTTGCCCTGGACGGCGTGATGTAGGTGATTTCTTCGGGGGTGCTGCCGACGCTGGCGATGCGGGTGCTGAAGTGGGCGTTGGTGTTGGCGAGCTGCGCGCTGGCCAGGCTGAGCTGGCCCAGGGCCTCGATGGTGGCGCTGCTGTTATCGATACGCGCCGCCAGCGCCGGTGGCGCGGCCGGCGGCGTCGAGGGTGCCGCCGATGGCCGTGCCGCCAGCACTGGAAAATCAGCGCGTGCTCGCGGTTGACCAGGCCAGGTACGCCGAGATCGAGCCGCTCGCGGGCCGCGATGGCGGCGCTGTTGCCGTATTGCTGCTCGTTGACGAGGGTGCCGGCCTGGATGGCCAGGTGATCGCCGTAAAATGCGGCCGCGGCCGGCGTTGGTATTTCGGCGGGTGCTGATCCGGGTTTCGCGGCCATCGATGGAGGCCACGATTGAGGAGGCTGACGGCTGCGTTCAGCTCGGTGGTGTCGCCGAGGGTGGGCATCGGTGAGGTTGGTGATGTGGGCGGCGGACAGGTGCAGCGTTTGCCCGGCCTCCATCGCGGCGGAGTTGACGATGTTTACGGTGACGAGGCTGGCATTGCCGGCGGCACGGAAAACGCCAGAATGGTTGTAGTCACCTGTCAGCCGGACGGTGATGTCGCCGCGGCTGAGGAGGCTGCGGTCACCACCGAGGCGGGCCGCGTCGATGTCGAGCAGGCGACCGGCGATGAGGGTGCCACCGGTGTTGAGGATGGACAGCGTGCCGGTGCGGCATGGCAGCGCCGGGGCTGTTGTCGGCCCCGAGGCGCAGGGTATGGCTACGGACATCAGCCCTCGCCGCTGTTATCCACGCTGCCCGAGGCGAGCACGGCGAGGTTGTCGTTGGCACGCAAGGCGCCGTGGCGGTTGTCCAGACTGGTGGTCTGGATGCGTGGCGAACGGCCTTCGCTCTGCTGCCTGCTTTTGTACTGGCTGGTGTCCTGGAGGCTTTCAAGGCCAGGTTGCCGCCGATTTCTGCACTTACTTGTTGTCCGGCAGCCACAGCGCCTCTCACTGTTGTATTGCCACCCGACTTCAATGCCAGTGTGTTGCCGGCCTCAATGTGGCTGTTGCGCCAGCTCACGTCGTTACCGTCGGCGTTGCCCCGTGCGGCGCTGGCGCTTGCCTGCAGGGTGAAGCCGTTTTGTGCTCCGCCCAACGCAAAACCGATGCCGATGCTGCCGCTGGAGCTTGTGTTTGTGCTGTGCTGCTCCGCCGTGTTTTTCGCTGCCTGCAGTCGGATTGCGTTTTCGGCACTGAGGGATAGCTTGTTACCGGCCCGGATGTCGCTGCCCTGCACGGTCAGCGTGCTGTCCTGCACGGCGCCGCGGGCCGCGATCTGCGTGTTGCCACCGGCCATGACAGTGGAGCCCTCTGCGCTGTCGCTCTTCTGGAGGGATTTGCTCTGGCCTGCACTGGTGCCAATGCTGATACTGAGGTTGATGCCGCCCACCTTGTCGGCGGCATTGGCATCGCGGCTTGTCGCGTTGCCGTCGGCATCCTTTACGGTGGCGATCTGGCCGTCCTTTCCGTTGATCTTGGTGCCCTGGCCAGCCTGGACCGCGGTATAGGCATTCTGGGCCGATAGCGCTGTCGACGCGGCGGCCAGTGCGTGCATGCGGGCATCGCCAGAGCGGCTGACAACCCGGCTCAGTTGCTCGGCGCTTTGTATTGCGCTGATCACGGGGCTGGTGACGGCCACCGTCATCCCGCTTTGCCGGAACTTCATCTCGGTCTGGTTGCTGCCGGTCTCCCGGGCTTCAAGGATGTCGACTTTGCTGGCAGAAATGCCGACGTCGCCGCGAGGGGCGAAGACGCTGCTGCCGATCTGGCTGTAGGTCTTCCCGGCCTCGATCAGGACATTGCCTTCGATACTGCCGACGGTGCTGCTTGCTGTGCTGGTTCTGACATCTCCGTTATCCAGGCTCTGCATGCGGGAGCCGATGGTGACGCCAATGCCGTTGTTGCTTATCAGTTTGGACTGCCGCGTTTCGCTGTATCGGCTTTCCTGCAGCCGGTCGGTGTCGGCCTCGATGCGTATATTGCGGCCGGCGAGGAGGGCGGTGCCGGCGGTGGAGGCAACGTTGCTGCCGGTGAGGACGATGTCCCGACCGGACTGGAGGCGAACGGTGTTGGCGGAGAGGGTCATGGACAGGCTGCTGTCGCGTGCCAGGGTCTGGCGGCTGATGGAGGTTTCGCTGCCGAATATGTTGCGGTCGGTATCGCGGTGGGCTTCTGCCATGAAGAGCGTTTCGCGGCCGCTGGAGAGCGCAATGTCGCGGCCGGCGAGCACGTCGAGGGCGCCCTGGTCGCTGGTGATGCTAGCGGCACGCAGTGCAATGTCCTGTCCAGCTTCAAGGCGGAGCTTGCCGGCTACATCAAGGGTGGTGCCAATTTCCAGGCTGTTGGCGTCCTTGCGGTAGTTGCTGGCGTCCCAGACGGTTTCCTGGCGGCGGGTGGTGGTGACGGTGGCGAGCTTGAGATCCCGCCCGGCCGAGAGGACGGTGCTGCCCTGGCCGGCGTTTTCGACGGTGGCGGCGGTGAGGCCGAGATCGCGTCCGGCTGCGGCGATGAGTTCGCCGGCGGCGGTGCTGCCGGTGATGTAGAGCCCGGCGATGCGGTCGATGCCCGTGTAGTTGCCCTGGGCGGTGGCGGTGCTGCGAGTGGTGGTGGCGATATTGAGGTCGCGCCCGGCGAGAACCGCGAGGCGATCGGTGGCTTCGATACGGCCGCCTTCAATGCTCAGATCCTGGCCGGCCCTGATGCCGACGTCAGTGCCGCGGATGCGTCCGCCGAGGTTCTTCACGTTCTCGGCGCTCAGACTGACCACGCTGCGCCCGGCCAAGGTGGCGTTGTTTTGGAGATCGCCGGAGAGGGCGATGTCGAGGGCGTCGGCGGAAATCAGGCTGCCATTGCCGTCGAGATCGCCCTCGCGGACGCGGACGTAGAGGCGCGGAACCAGGGCATGGGTGAGACGTCCGTCGGGCAGGGTGACGGCTTCGTCCACGAGCCAGACGATGTCGCTGGTCAACCCGGCCATCTGTTCGGCGCTGAGGGCGAGGCCGGGCAGCAGGTTCCAGGCGCGGGCGTAGGTGGCGGCGTTGTCGAGCAGGGCAAGATACTGGGCTTCGTCGTCGGCGTAACCGTCGAGAAAGCGCCGGCCGGTGAGCTGGGCGACCTGTTCGCGAACCAGGCGCTGTTCGTAGAAGCCGTCGCCGAGGCGTTTTTGCACCGTGGCCGGATCGACGGAAAGCGCGCTGAGCATGTAGTCCGAGCTGAGCCACTGGCGGCGGTCGGTGAAGCGCGGGTCGGTTTCGACGAGGTAGCGGGCGTCGCCGGCCGGATTGACGGTGAACAAGCTGGACGACGGCAAGCGGGTGTCGGGCGCCACGCTGCGGATGACAACGGCCGGCGCCGCGCCGACAGCCTGGGGCCTCGCGGCGGTCGGCGAGCCCTGAAGGGCTGGCGTGACGCCGGCCGGGGCCGCGTCCACCGGCACAAGGGCGGGCGCCGCAGCCACGGGCAGCGCGGCGGTCTTGATGCCGGCAAGGCCCGACGCGCCCACGGCAGGCGCGGCGACGAGCGCCACCGGCGCCGCGCCTGCCGCCTCGGCGGTGGCAATGTTGCCCGCCGTTTGCGGGGCGGCAACCGGGGCGGAGCCCGTGCTGCCGGCCACCGGCGCGGCAAGGTTTGCGCGAACTTCAATGATGGCAGCGGCCCGGGTGCCGGCGGTGGCCGTGCCGGTGCTTTCTACCGGGGTATCGAGAGTGCTCGTGCTGCGCCCGGCGATAGAGGCGCCGCTGCCGGACGGAGCGGTATCGCCGCGGGTTTCGGCGACCGGCAGGGTGATGGTGGTGACTTTGTCAGCGGGGAGATAGGGAGTGGGAGCGCTCCATCTCCGGACGGAATAGCCTTTCCGGTCACCTTTGTATTTGGTCCAGGTGGTTTGGCTGGTCCCGGCCTCATGGGTAATGTAGACGCCTTCGCCATCCACATTGCGCAGGCTGCCCAGGTCGCCGCTCAGCAGCCCGCCGGCGAGGATCCGGCTCTTGTCGTTGAGGAGGTCGAGACCTGTTATGCGCATGGCGCCACCGGCGAGGATTTGTGCCGGGTCGGAGCTGACGACTTCACTCTGGCTGTGGGTGCGGGTGACTTCGTATTGGGTCCATGACTTGATCCGTCCGCCGTCGATGGCCTCGTTGTATTTGACGATGGCTTCGTCCAGCGCCGTGTAACGGATTTCAGTGGCCGCCGCCCAGGCCGCTTCGGTATCGCGATACGCCGACCACGCCGCCTCGTAGGCCCCCATGCTGGCGCTGTAGGCAGCCAGGGCGGCGCTATCGCTGGCGAGTTGCTGCGTGTAGGTGTCGAGTTCAATGGTGTAAGCGCTGCACGCCGTATCGCTGTAGCCCGCGCCGGGCTGGCAGCTGGCGGCGCGCGCCAGATCGGGCGCGACGGGTTTGATCAGCATTGGCTCGGCCGGTTTGGCGATGGTGGGCGTGACCGGCTGCGGATCGGGCGGTGTGAGGTGGAAGTAGGCCCACGCCTTGTCGTTGCGGGGATAGCTCGAACTGATGGCGAGCTCGTAGATGCTTTGGCATTCGTCTCCGGGGAAGTCATCGGCGCAGCCGACTTCGCCCACCCGCGGCACGGGGGATTCGCCGAGGACACCGAATTCCGGCATGAGCTTGTCCACCGCCCAGTAATAGGCGCCGGCCTTGCTCCAGTGCCCCCAGTTGAACATCGCAACCGGGAACATGCCGCTTGCCCCGGACGGCGTGATGTAGACGATTTCTTCGGGGCTGCCGACGCTGGCGATGCGGGTGCTGAAGTGGGCGTTGGTGTTGGCGAGCTGCGCGCTGGCCAGGCTGAGCTGACCCAGGGCCTCGATGGTGGCGCTGCTGTTATCGATGCGCGCCGCCATGCCGGTGGCCCGGCCGGCGGCGTCGAGGGTGCCGCCGATGGCCATGTCGCCAGCACTGAAAATCAGCGCGTGCTCGCGGTTGACCAGGTTGTGCACGCCGAGATCGAGCCGCTCGCGGGCCGCGATGGTGGCGCTGTTGCCGTATTGCTGCTCGTTGACGAGGGTGCCGGCCTGGATGGCCAGGTGATCGCCGTAAATGCGGCCGCGGCCGGCGTTGAGCAGTTCGGCGGTGCTGATCCGGGTTTCGCGGCCATCGATGAGGCCACGATTGAGGAGGCTGACGGCTGCGTTCAGCTCGGTGGTGTCGCCGCTGAGGGTGGCATCGGTGAGGTTGGTGATGTGGGCGGCGGACAGGTGCAGCGTTTGCCCGGCCTCCATCGCGGCGTGGTTGACGATGTTGCCGGCGGTGACGAGGCTGGCATTGCCGGCGGCACGGAAAACGCCAGAATGGTTGTAGTCACCTGTCAGCCGGACGGTGATGTCGCCGCGGCTGAGGAGGCTGCCGTCGCCACCGAGGCGGGCCGCGTCGATGTCGAGCAGGCGACCGGCGATGAGGGTGCCACCGGTGTTGAGGATGGACAGCGTGCGGCTGCCGGCGGCAGCGCCGGGGCTGTTGTCGGCGAGGCGCAGGGTATGGCCGGCGGACATCAGCCCGCCGCTGTTATCCACGCTGCCCGAGGCGAGCACGGCGAGGTTGTCGTTGGCACGCAAGGCGCCGTGGCGGTTGTCCAGATCGGTGGTCTGGATGCGCAGCGAACGGCCTTCGATGCCAAGGCCGCTGCCGTCAGGCGTGGCGGCGTTGACGAGCTGGCCGGCGGTGAGGCTTGCCTGGCCCGCCGCGCGGATGAGGCTGCCGGTGTTGTCGATGCGCCCGGCGCCAGTATCGATGGCCAGATCGCCAAGGGCCTGGATCTGGCCGCCCCGGTTGTCCACCACGGAGGCGGCCACGACGAGGGATTGTTCGGTGCTGATGGCGGCGCCGTCGCGGTTGAGCAGCGTGCTGGCGGCAATGGCGAGATTGGCGGTGGCGCCGATGAAGCCGCCGCTGTTGTCGAGGATGCCGCTGCGCAGATCGACCCGACCCCGCCCGAAAATGCCCGCCGCGCTGCCTGAGGCCGTGTTGGCAAGCCGCTGGCCGCCGGTATCCACAAGGAGTTCGCCGCCGGCCTGGAGGGTGCCAGCGGCGTTGTCGAGCTCGCCACTGGCAAGGCTCAGCCCTTCGCGGGCGGCAAGCAGGCCGCCGCGGTTGTCGAAGGCCTGGCCGGCGCTGTCGACGTGAATCTGGCGGCCGGTGATGCTGCCCGCAGCGTTGACGATGCCCCGGGCCGCGAGGCTGAGGGTTTCGGCGGCTTCGAGGCGCCCGCCGGCGTTGTCGAGCCGGCCGGACTCCAGGTTGACGCCGAGGCCGCCAGCAATGGCGCTGATCTGGCCAGCGCGGTTGTCGAGGCTGGCGGCCTGCAGCGTAAGGCGGCCACCCGCCACGAGCGCGCCGGAGAGGTTGTCCACGTGGCCGCCGGCATGGATGCCCAGGGCGGCACTGGCGGCAGTCTGGATATGGCCCTCGCTGTTGAGCAGCTGACCGACGACGAGGGTGGTGTCGCCATTGCCGACGAGGCTGCCGAGGCGGTTGTCGAACAGCTGTGTGGCGGTGATGCCTGCCGGGCCGCTGCCGCTTTGGGCGATGCGGCCATCCCGGTTGTCGAGGGTGGCGGCCGGGATCTGGAGCTGGCCGGCAAGCAGCTCGCCACCGCGGTTGTCGGCGCCGGAGGCGTTCAGGCTGAGCTGGCCGGGTGTGGACAGGCGTGAATCGATGGTGAGGATGTCACCCCCGGTGGCAAGAATGGCGATGTGGCCGGCCTCGGTGCGGCTGGCTGTCAGATCGACACTGGCGCCGCTGAAGGCGAGACGCCCGCCAGCCAGGTTGTGCCCGGTGGCCATGAGCGGGCCGCTGGCGCTGACGGTGAGATCGCCGCCTGCGGCCAGGCTGCCGTCTGCCTGCAGGCCCGCCGCGAGGACGCTGGTGGCGTCGCTGGCGATGCCGGCGCCCGCCAGCACCAGATTGCTGCCGGCGGCTACGAGCCCCGTATTGAGCGCATCGCCCCGGGCCGCAACAAAGGCACTGCCGCCGGCGTAAAGGGTGCCGCTGTTGTCGAGGCTGCCGACGACGGCGCGAAGATCGCTGCCGGCAAGCGCCTGACCGCGCCGGTTGGCAAATTCGCCTGCCACGTCGATGGCGAGGGCCGCGTGCAGCGACTGCAGGCTGCCCTCGGTGTTATCGAGGGTGGCCGCGGTGACGGACAGCGCCTGCCCGGCCGCGAGGGTGCCGCGGAGGTTGGCCAGGCCATTGGCGGCGACAACGCCCAGGGATTCGCTCGCGGCGAGCTGGCCGTCGGTGTTGTCGAAGGCGGCCGTTTCGAGGCGGGCGCTGCCGCCGGCGAGGATTTTTCCGGCTGAGCTGTTGTCGGTGACGCCGGCGACATGAATGCCCAGGCTGGCGGTGCCCGCGCTGGCCAGGGTGCCACCCCGGTTGTCCAGCACGCCAGCGGCCAGGCTGAAGTCGCCCGCGCTGGCAAGGCGCCCGGCGCGGTTGTCGAAGACGCCGGCCACCCCGATGGCACCGGCGGCGGGCCCGGAGTGGACGATGTCACCACCGCGGTTCAGCAGGCTTGCGGCGTGCAGATCAAGGCTGCGGGCATTGAAGCTGCCGGTGTCGTTGTTCAGCAGATCGGCGAGCACGCGGATTGAGCCGTTGCCGAGGACCACGCCGCGCTGGTTGTCCAGGCTGGCCGCCGACAGATTGAGCGTGCCGCTGCCGGCATGGGCGATGCGTCCGTCGCTGTTGAGCAGGGTATGGGCCGCAAGGGCAAAATCAAGGCCGTTGCCGGCGATGAAACCACCGCGGTTGTCCATCAGGCCGCCCGGCGCGGTGAGCGCCAGCACGGTGGCGGTGGTTCCGCTCTGCTCGATGGCGCCCGCCCGGTTGTCGAGGTTGGCGACCTGGATGTCCAGGTGGCCGGCAGCAAGATGACCGGCCCGGTTGTCGAGGCGGCTGGCGAAGCCGGAACGGGCTTCGATTAGCAGCTCACCGGGGGTCGCGACACTGCCCCCCGCGGTGACGAGATCGCCCCCGGTGGCGGTGAGCATGACCCGGCTGCCGCGGGTGGTGGCACCCGAGAGGTCCACGTCACGGCCGCTGAAAACGAGGCGGCCGGCAGCTTGGTTGTGGCCATGGGCGGCCAGCAGATCGGCGGTGGTGACAGTCAGATCGCCCGTGGCGCCAGAACTGCCGTCGGACTGAAGGCCGGCGGCAAGCAGGCTGGCGGCGCCGGCAGACAGGCGCGCGGCGTCAAGCTGCACGCTTGAGCGGCCCGCCAGCACCCCGGTGTTGTCGATGAGGCCGGCCGAGACGATGGCGAGCCTGTCTGCCGCGTAAAGCGTGCCGGAGTTGTCGAGGGAGGCCAGCCGTGCATCGAAGGCGCCGCCGCTGCCGATGGCGCCAAGACGGTTGAGCAGCGCCCCGCCGCTTTCGACGACCAAATGACCGGACTGCGTGCTCAGGCTGCCGGCGCTGTTATCCACCACGTCACTGGCCGCAAGCGTGAGGCTGGCGTTGCCGGTGGCTTGCAGCGCGCCCTGCCGGTTGAGCAGCGTGCCGGCCTGGACGGTGGTGTCGCCATTGGCGGTGATGAGGCCGCCGGTGTTGTCGAGCAGGGTGTCGGCCTTGATATCCAGTGTGCCGCTGCCGGCAAGCAGCGCGCCCTGGTGGGACAGCAGCGGGCTATTGATGCGGATATGGTGGGCACGGGTTTCGGCGCCGTCGAGATCGATCTCGCCTGCGGCAAGGTTCAGGCTGCCATTGGTGAGGATGCGGCCCTGGCCGCCGGCCAGCGTTGTGGCGGTGATGACGAGGCTGTCGCTGCCGGCGTGCACGATGAGGCCCTGTGCGTTGTCGAGCCCGTCGGCCGAGAGCGTGAGCTGCCGGCTGTTGGTGGCGATGCGGCCGCCCCGGTTGTCGAGGCTGGCAGTGGCGAGGGTGAGATCGCCGCTGCCGCTTTGCTGCAGGCTGCCGGCCCGGTTGTCGAGATTGGCGACAGAAAGATCGAGCTGTGCGGCCGAGAGCTGGCCGCCGCGGTTGTCGAGCTGGCGGGCGGGGTCGGCGGCGGTGCGAATCTCGAGCGTGGCGCTTCCGGCGACGATCGCGTCGCGGGTGACGACATCGCCGGCCAGGGCGGCAAGGCTGATGTTTTCAGCGCGGGACTGGCTGCCGGCGAGATCAACGTTGCGGCCGCTGGCAACAAACGCACCGACGGCCTGGTTGCGGCCCTGGGCGAGCAGGCCGTCGCGAGCGAGCACGCTCAGCGACCCCGCGGCCGCCGCGCTGCCGTCGGCCTGCATGCCGGCAGCGAGCAGGCTGCCTGTGCTGCTGTCGATGCGGCCGGCAGAAAGGCTGGCATCGCCGGCTGCGGCAATCACGCCCGTACTGGCAAGGGCTTCGGCAATGTCGATGCGCAGGTGACGCTGGCTGTACAAAGTGCCGCTACTGGCCAGGCTGGCCGCGGTGAGACTCAGGTCGGCGCCGGCGAGGATGTCGCCGAGGGGATTGGCGAGCGCGCCGGACAAAGTTAGCCCCAGGCTGCCAGCCGCGCTGCTGACAAGGCCGCGGCTGTTGTCGAGGCTGGCGGCACCGAGCTTGAGCTGGCGCCCGGCAACAATGCTGCCGCCGGAGTTGTCGGCCGCGCCGGCCATGCGGAGGCTGGCATCAGCGCCGGCCTGAATGCTGCCGGCCGTGTTGCGCAGCTCGCCGGCATCCACGCCAAGGCTGCCATTGGACGCGAGGCGGCCACCGCTGTTGTCGAGAAGCTGCGTGGCCCGGACCTGCATCGGCCCGTTGCCGCTCTGGGTGATCTGCCCGCCCACGCTGGACAGGCGGGCGCTGTCGATCTGCAGGCTGTCGGCACGGGTATTGCCGCCGTCGAGAATGAGCGTGGCGGCGCCGAGGCGCAGCGTGCCGGCGCTGGCGAGGCTGCCGCGCGGGCCATCGAGGGTGGTGACGGAAAGTGCAAACGTGCCGCTGCCGGTGTGCTCGATATGGCCGTCGGCGTTGGCGACAGTGGTGGCGGCAAGATCGAACGCCGTGCCCGCCGAGGCGATGTAGCCACCCTGGTTGTCGAGGCTGCCGGGCAGCGTGACGGCGAGCGCGGTGGGGCCGGTCTGGACCAGGCTGCCGGCACGGTTGGAGAGATTTTCGGCGCTGATTTGCAGGCGCGCGGCGGAAACGTGCGCGGCGTCGCTGCGCAGGGTTCCGGTGCTGCGGGCCTGCAGGCTTTCGTCCACGCCGATGCGGGCGGCGCTGGCGTCGATGTCACCGCGGCGGGCCAGCAGATCGAGCTGGCGGGTGGCAGTCTGGCTGCCGGCAAGGCTGAGACTGTCGGCGGCGAAGCGGATGCCGCTTTGGGCGAGGTTTTGCCCGTTGGCTGCGAGGGCACCGCTGGCATCGGCCTGGAGCCAGCCGGCGCCGAGGCTGCCGTCTTCGTGCAAGCCGGCGACGAAGGCCGACGCGCTGCTGCCGGCAATGCGGGCGGCGCTGAGTTCGACATTGCCACCGGCGGCGACGAGGCCGCTGCTGGTGACGTCGGCGGGCGTGGCCAGCGTGGTGTCGCCAAGGGCATACAGGCTGCCACTGTTGGCGATGCCCCCCGCCGCCGCGACTCCGATGGCCCCCGTGGCGGTAAGGCGCCCGCTGTTTTCGAGCCGGCCATCCAGGGTGACGAGCACCTCGCCGGCGGCGGCCCCGATGTGGCCGGCGCTGCGCATGCCGAGTCCGGCCTCGGCGCCGACAAGGGTGATCCTGTTGGCGTACATGCCGCCAAGGAGGGCCACGTCGAGGGCGAAGGCCGGGGCGGTGCCGCTGGCCGCAAGGGCGGTGGCCGACGCGGCATCGGCGCTCACCTCGGCGGCGCCGGTGATCACGCGCAGATCCTTCGCCCAGATGCCGGCGTTGAGATCCACGGCGCGGGCGATGAGGCCGGTGTAGTCGCTGTCGGCGGCATCCAGCCCGGCGCCCTGAACCTCGATGCGGCCGCCCTGCACGCGAAAACCGTCGAGGCTGCCGTTGGTGAGCAGCGGCGCGCCGGTGGTGAGGGTGCTGCGGCTGGCGTTGATGAAGCCGCAGCCGTCGCAGACGATGCCGGCCGGATTGGCGATGACCACTTCGGCCCGGTCGCCGCCGACTTCGATGTAGCCGCGCAACTGGCTGGGGCTGGTGGCATTCACTTCGTTGAGGATCACCCGGGCGGTGCCGCCGGCGAGCCACGGGTTGCCCTGAACCAGACCGCCCAGCCGGGTCGTGGCGCCGCTGCGGGCGTTGTTGAGGATGGCCCCGCGGGCGGGCACGTCAAACTGGCTGTAAACGTTGTGCGACACGCCGGCGGCGCTCGGGGTCTGGATGTTGACCTGCAGCACGCCGTTGGCGGTGTTGAGCACGGTGGCCTGACGGGCGCCGGGGGCGCTGCGGTCGGCGACGATCTGAGCCCCGGCGGATGGGGACCAGCTCATGCCGCCGGTGATCAGCAGCACGCCGAGGGACAGCGTGGACAGCGCGAAGGCGGCCCGCCGGGCTGGCGGACTCGCACGCAAACCGCCCGCGCCGTCGGGCTCCCCGGCCCCGCCCTGGCTACGGGCGGATTCGGCCACGACCATCGGCATTCCACGGGTTTGGTTGAAAACGATGCGGTAGCAGTGCTTGTTCATGGCGTCGATAACCCGAAAAGTTGGGAGCGCGGCCTACCAGGCCCAGTTGAGAGAGAAGCCGGCGAGGCCGTCGGGGCTGGCGAAGCCCGTGGGTCGCGCGAGGTGGGTGCCGACGAAGACGTCGTAGGCGAGGCCGCCGACGCTGCCGCGCACGCCCAGCACACCGCCGGCCAGGCGCCGGCCGAGGAGGCCGCGCGTGCTGCGCCCGCTGACGAGGCCGACGTCGACGCCCACGTAGGCCTCGGCGCCGGTTTCCCGGAGCGCCAGGCCCAGATCGTTGCGCCACAGCCAGCCGCGCTCGCCGGACAGCACGCTTTCGCCGTCGAAGCCGCGCACCGTGTAGCGCCCGCCGATGGCGAAGCGGTCTTGCGGGACGAGGGGCGATTCGCTGCGCTGCAGGCGCGCCAGGCTGGTGTAGCGCAGGGCCTGCTCGCCAGCGCGGAAGGGCAGGTTGAGCTGGGCGCTGGCGGTGTAGATGCCGGGCCGCGACGTGCCATCGCCGAAGTTTTCTTCGGGGGCGCGAAGGGCGGCGAAGGCGCCGGTGCCGCGCCGGTAGGCCAGATCGACGTCGAGGGTGGCGGCCGCGATGAAGGCGCGATGGTTGAAGCCGGCCTCCCAACCGCCCATGCGCCGGCGCTGGACGACGACTTCGGTGTCGTCGATGAAGTTGCTGGATTGACGCATCCAGGCCTGCACCCAGGCACTGGTTTTGCCTGTGGCGTTGCGGTGCAGCAGGCGGGTGAGGCGCAGTGCGGCGTGTTCGGATTCGCCGCTGTAGCGGTAGGTTTGATTGGCGCCGGCCACCGCCTGGTGATAGGTGTTGCCACCGGCGGTGAGGCTCGCCAGCCAGTAGCCCCAAGGCAGCGCGTAGTGGACGGTGTAGCCGTGGGTGCCGCGGCTGCCGGACACGCCGCCGCCAAGATCGTGGTTGAAGCTGGCGTAAAAGAGGTCGCTCAGGCCGAGGGCGTTATCCAGCGACACGGTGGCGCCGCCGAGGAAGCGGCCGGTGGCCCGGGTGCCGCTGTCGTCGAGGGACAGGTTGAGACGCAGCAGCCTTTCCTGGCGCCAGGCGACGACGAGATCGCTCTCGCCGGGGCCGGCCAGCGGATCGGCGGCCGGGGCGATCTGGATGTCGGCATCGGCGGTGGGCACGCGCTTGAGGTTTTCGAGGCCCTGTTCGATGTCGCGCAGGTTGAGGAGATCACCGCTGGCGGCCGGCAGGGCGGCGCCGAGGCGGGCGTGGAGCCGGGTGCCGTCGGCGGGGCGGATGTCGCGGATGCGGCCGGGAATGACGGTGAGGGTGAGCACGCCGCGGGTCAGATCCTGGGCGGCGGCGACGACGCGGGTGGTGATGTAGCCGCGCGACACGATGCGGTTCTGCAGACGCGTCATGATCTGATTGATGGCGCGGGTGCCGAGGCAGCGCCCGGTGGGGGGATCGTCGGGGCGGTCGATGGCGGCGAGGGCCCAGTGGAAGGCCTCGCCGCGAGCGCCGGCCAGTTCGATGCGCTCGATGCGGAAGCACGGGGTTTCGTCCACCGCGAGGGGTGCATCGGCGCTGGCGGCGGAGGGGGCTTCGAGGCGGACGTCGGGCGCGCGCTCGAACTGTTCGCGCAACTGGCGTTCGCGCTCCTGCTGGCGGAGGAGTTCCTGGGTGTCGGCGACGCCGGGTGGCGTCTGGGCGTGGCCCGAGGCCGGGACGGCGAGAAGGATGGAGACGGCGCAGGCGGCCAGGGCCTGGCGGTGGCGGGGAGCGAAGTGTCTGGGCGTAGCGGGCATGGCGGGCGACGGTTCGATGACGCGGCTCGCCCCGCTCTGACGCCGGGTGAATTACCGCGATAAGGACATTGGAATTAATCGAATGACATTGACTGGCATTATATTCAGTAACTGTAAAAATATTTAATCAGAATTTTTTATGCAAACGGAAACCCGCCGGCCGCCAACCCGACGGCCGTAAACGCCAGGAGCCCCGCGGGTCGACCCGCGGGGCTCCTGGGGGCTTGCGCCCGGGCGGCGACAGCCGGCGATTACTTCGCGGCGGCCTTGACCCGGTGCAGCACGAAGTAGGCTACCGAACCGATCACCACGCCCCAGAAGGCCGAGCCGAGGCCGAGGAAGCTCATGCCGGAAGCGGTGGCCAGAAAGGTGATCACCGAGGCTTCGCGGTGATCTTCCTGGCTGACCGTGCCCATGATGTTGGCGGTGATGGCGCCCAGCAGCGCAAGGCCCGCCAGCACGGCGACGAATTCCTTGGGCAGCAGGGTGAACAGCGACACGATGGTGGCGCCGCAGAAGCCGCCGATCAGGTAGAACACGCCGTTGGAGATGCCGGCCACGTAGCGCTTGGAGGGATCTTCGTGGGCGTCCTTGCCGGTGCACAGCGCCGCGGTGATGGCCGCGATGACAATGGTGATGCCGCCGAAGAAGGCCACGATCAGCGAGGCGATGCTGGTTACCGCCAGGATGGGCTTGGCCGGGGTGGTGTAGCCCGAGCCGTGCAGGATCGCCATGCCCGGCAGGAACTGCCCGGTAAGGCTGACCAGGATCAGCGGCACGGCGAAGCTGAGGGTCGAGGCCCAGGTCCATTCCGGCGCGATGAAGATGGGCGTGGCAAAGCTCAATTGCACGCCGCTCAGGTTGGCGCCACCAATGCCCACCGCCAGCAGGATGCCGACCAGCAGCACCAGGATCATGCAGTAGCGCGGCACGAAGCGCTTGAGCACGAGATAAGCGGCGATCATGCCGAAGGTGAGCAGCGGCATGGAGGCCGCCGACTTGAAGGCGTTGGTGCCGAACTGGAACAGAATGCCGCCCATCATGCCGGCGGCGACGCCCTTGGGCACGTGCTTCAGGATGCGGTCGAAATAGCCGGTGATGCCGATCGCGAACAGCACCACGGCGATGGTGATGTAGGCGCCAACGGCTTCATTCAGCGACAAGCCGGGAAACAAGGTGACCAGCAAGGCCGTGCCGGGCGCCGACCACGCCGTGACGACCGGCACCTTGAGCACCCACGACAGGAAGATGCCCGACAGCGCGGCGCCGATGGAAATGCCCCACACCCACGACGAGATCATGTCGGGCGACACGCCGGCCGACTGGGCGGCCTGGAAGAAGATGATCAGCGGCCCGGAATAGGAGATGAGCACGGCGAGGAAACCCGCCGTGACTGACGAGACGGACCAGTCTTTGGTAATCATGTTGGCTGCTCTGTTGGTTTTTTTATAAACATTCAATCGTGGCCGGCAACCGGGCGCGGGCGGTACGGCGCTTCGAGCAGCGCGACTTCGTCGGCGCTCAGCGCCAGGCCGATGCCGGCCACCGCGTCATCGAGGTGGTGGGGCTTGGAGGCGCCGATCAGCGGCAGGGTGATGCCCGGCCGGCTGGCTGCCCACGCAATCGCCACCTGGGCCGGCGGCACGCCGCGGGCCCGGGCCACCTGCTGCACGGCGGCGACGATGGCGTCTTCCATGGCCGGCTGGTTGTACCAGCCCTGGGCCAGGGTGTCGGTTTCGTCGCGCGCGGTGCCGCTGCCGCGGGTGCCGGCCAGCAGGCCGCGGGCCAGCGGCGACCACGGCGTCACGGCAATGCCCTGGTCGCGGCACAGGGGCAGCATTTCGCGCTCTTCCTCGCGGTAAACCAGGTTGTAATGGTTCTGCATCGACACGAAGCGGGCCAGGCCGTTGGCCTTCTGGAAAGCCAGCATCTGCATGAACTGCCAGGCATACATCGACGAGGCGCCGATGTAGCGCGCCCGGCCCGAGCGCACCACGGTGTCGAACGCTTCCAGGGTTTCCTCGATGGGCGTGTGCGGATCGAAACGGTGGGCGATGTAGAGATCCACGTAATCGGTGCCGAGGCGCTTCAGCGAGGCGTCGATGCTGGCCAGGATGTGCTTGCGCGACAGGCCGCGATCGTTCGGCTTGCTGCTCATCGGGTAGAACACCTTGGTCGCCAGCACCACGTCCTCGCGGGGCACGAAATCGCGGATCGCCCGGCCGAGGACTTCCTCGCTGGCGCCCAGCGAATACATGTCGGCGGTGTCGAAGAAGTTGATGCCGAGTTCCAGCGCCTGGCGGATGAAGGGGCGGCTGGCCTCCTCGCTGAGCACCCATTCACGCCAGGTGGGTGTGCCGTAGGTCATGCAGCCCAGGCACAGCGGGGACACATTGAGACCGGTAGAGCCGAAGCGGACGTATTCCATGATGCGTTTCCTCGAGATTCGGGATGATGGCGCCGATTATGGGTGTCATTCCTGGATTGATAAATGGGCTAAAAACAGCAACACTATTTATAAATTCAAAACAATCGGAGGACTTCGTGGATCGTCTCCAGGCCATGCAGCTGTTCACCCGCATCGTGGAACTGGGCAGTTTCAGCCGCGCCGCCGAAAAGCTCGACCTGCCTCGGGCCTCGGCCACCCAGATCATCAAGCAACTCGAAGCCCATCTGGGCGTGCGCCTTTTGCAGCGCACCACGCGCCAGGTGCGCACCACCCTCGACGGGGACGTCTATTACCAGCGCTGCCTGTCCATCCTGGCCGACGTGGAGGACGTGGAAGCGTCGTTCTCGCTGGCCGCCAGCCATCCGCAGGGGCGCATCAAGGTGGATCTGTCGGTGTCCTTCGGGCGCCTGGTGATGCTTCCGGCGCTGCCGGCCTTCTGTGCCCGCTACCCGTTGATCAAGGTGGACGTCAGCGTCACCGACCGCCAGATCGACCTGATCCGCGAAGGCGTCGATTGCGTGCTGCGCATTGGCGAGCTGCGCGATTCGTCCCTCGTCGCCCGCCGCCTCACGATGCTGCCGCAGGTGTGCTGCGCCAGCGCGGGCTACGTGGCCGAACACGGCATGCCGGACACCCTGGCCGATCTCGACCGGCACCAGGCCGTCGATTACCTGTCGGCGTCCACCGGCAAATCGGTGCCCTTCGAATTCACGGTTGGCGGCAAGGTCGAAACCCGCAGCCTGGCCTACACCGTGGCGGTGAACAACGGCGACGCCTACGTGGCGGCCTGCGAGGCCGGCTTCGGCCTGATCCAGGTGCCGGTCTACCACGTCACCCGCCAGCTGGCTGCCGGCACGCTGGTGGAACTGTTGCCCGACTTCCGCCCCCCGCCGCTGCCGCTCACCGTGCTCTACCCGCAAAACCGCCACCTGTCGCCGCGGGTGCGGGTTTTTGTGGACTGGCTGGCAGAGTTGTTCCAGGGGCCGTGAGGCGCGCCGCGGCCCGCGCGCACCTCACCCACATTGTTCAATTACAACAAACAGAGATGTTGTTTCTTTCGATTTATAAAATTTGGCGCAACAATTAGAATCGCCCCCCCGGCATCAACCTCCACGAGTTCCACCTTGCTGACCATCCTGGGCATCACCGGCCCGATCTTCATCATCATCGGCATCGGCTTCGCGGCGGTGCGCATGGGCCTCCTGGCCCGCGCCGACATGCGCGTGCTGGGCGTCTTCGTCATCAACGTGTCGCTGCCGGCGCTGCTCTTCAAGGCCCTGTCACAGCGCTCCCTGGGCGAGCTGGTCAGCGCCGAGCTGCTGATCGCCTACACCCTCGGCTCGCTGCTCGTTGCCGGCCTGGCCCTCGGCCACGTGTGCCTGGTGCAGAAGCGCGATCTGCAATCGGGCGCCGTGCTGGCCCTCGGCGTATCCGCGTCGAACAGCGCCTACATCGGCTACCCCATCGCGCTGCAGGTTTTCGGCCCGGCGGCCAGCGCCGCGCTGGCGGTGTACGCGCTGGTCGAAAGCCTGGTCATGATGCCGCTGACGCTCACCCTGGCCGAAGCCGGCGGCTCCGGTGGCCGGCGCTGGTACAACGTGCTCGGGGACATTCTGCTGCGCCTCGCCAAAAACCCCTTCATCCTCGCCATCGCCGCCGGCGTCGCCTGGGCCACCACGGGCGTTCCGCTGCCGGCGCCCCTGGCACGCGTGGTCGACATGCTGTCCACCGCCTCGGCCCCGGTAGCCCTGTTCTGCATCGGCGGCACCCTCGCCGGTCTCCACCTCAAGGGCCTGGGTGCCGACATCGGCCTGATCGTCGTCGGCAAGCTGCTGCTCCATCCGCTCGCCGTGTTCGTCGTCATCCTGGCCCTGCCCAACATGGCCCCGCAGCTCAAGACCATCGCGATCATGAACGCCTGCATGCCGATGATGAGCATCTACCCCATCCTCGGCCAGAAATACGGCAAGGAAGGCATCTGCGCCGCGGCCCTCATCGCCGCCACCGCCCTCTCCTTCTTCACGATCAGCGGCTTCCTGTGGCTGAGCGGAGCGGGCTGAGGCAAGCCTTCCCCATGCGCTTCCCCACGCCACTCCTCGAAGGCCGCCTGCTGCGGCGCTACCAGCGTTTTCTGGCCGATGTGGACACCGCCGCCGGCATCCTTACCGCCCATTGCCCCAACACCGGCTCCATGCAGGGCTGCGCCGAGCCGGGCATGCGGGTGTGGCTGTCACCGGCCACCAACCCGGCGCGCAAGCTCGCCTGGACCTGGGAACTCGTCGAAGCCCTGCCCGGCGTGGTGGTGGGCATGCACACCGGACGCAGCAACGCCCTGGTGCGGGAGGCCATCGAAGCCGGCCGCGTGCCGGAGCTGGCCGGCTACCCGACGATCCGCCCCGAAGTGAAATACGGCGAAGGCAGCCGCATCGACCTGCTGCTCACGGCCCCCGGGCGGCCCGACTGCTACGTGGAAGTCAAAAACGTCACCGCCGCCGTGGCCGGCCGCATCGGCTACTTCCCCGACGCCGTCACCACCCGCGGCACCAAGCACCTGCGCGAGATGAGCGCGATGGTCGCCGCCGGGCACCGCGCGGTGCTGGTCTTCTGCGTACAGCGCGGCGACGTGGATTGCGTGCGCCCGGCCGATCACATCGACCCGGTCTATGGCCGCACGCTGCGCGAAGCCCTTGCCGCCGGCGTCGAGGTGATCGCCCTCGGCGCAACGGTCTGGCCTGCGGGCATCGAACTGGAAAGGCGGCTGGCGGTGGAGGCTGGCTGAAGCCGGGCCGCCCTGCCCGCTCGCCGCTACGCGTAAAATCAGCACGCCCCGATCAACGACGCCAGCCACCGGGTTCATGCTCCAGTACGCCATCAAGATCGCCCTCACCGCGACGCTCATCGTTGCCATTGCCGAGATTTCCAAGCGGCACAGCGGCGTTGCTGCGCTGATCGCGGCCCTGCCCGTCACCTCGCTGATGGCCTTTGTGTGGCTGTACGCCGACACCGGCCGGGCCGAGGCCGTGGCCGAGCTTTCGGGGCAGATCTTCTGGCTGGTCATTCCGTCCCTGGTTCTGTTCATCACCCTGCCGGTGCTCATCCGCTGGGGCTGGGGATTCTGGCCCAGCCTGCTCACGGCCTGCGGCCTCACGTCAGTGGCCTACCTTGTGCTGCTCCCGCCGCTGCGGCGCCTTGGCGTGATGCTGTAAACGCCGCCCCTTGCGGCTTTCCACAATAGGGCCGCCCCCAATGTGGACGCTCCCAATTTTCGGCTTGCGGTAACGACTTCAAGATGCGCTCCGTGGAACTCACCACAGGAGGAGAAAACATCATGAAAAAGCCGTTCTACAAGGTTCTATATGTGCAGGTGCTGTTCGCTATCGCCTGCGGTGTGTTGCTGGGGTATTTCGAGCCCAAGATGGGGGTCGATCTCAAACCCCTCGGCGACGGTTTCATCAAACTCGTAAAAATGATCATCGCCCCGGTGATCTTCTGCACCGTGGTGCACGGCATCGCCGGCATGCAGGACATGAAGAAGGTAGGCCGGGTAGGCGGCAAGGCGCTGCTCTACTTCGAGATCGTGTCCACCTTTGCGCTGCTGATCGGCCTGGTGGTGGCCAACGTGGCCAAGCCGGGCGCCGGCTTCAATGCCGATCTTTCCACGCTGGACACCAAGGCCGTCGAAGGCTTCGCCGCCAAGGCCCACGCCCAGTCGACGGTCGAGTTCATCCTCAACATCATTCCCAACACCTTCATCGACGCCTTTGCCAAGGGCGACATCCTGCAGGTGCTGCTGATCGCCATCCTGTTCGGCTTTTCGCTGGCCGCCGCGGGTGACAAGGGCAAGCCGGTGTTCGATTTCGTCGAGCAGGTTTCGCATGTGCTGTTCGGCATCGTGAATACGGTGATGAAGCTGGCCCCGCTGGGTGCCTTCGGCGCCATGGCCTTCACGATCGGCAAGTACGGCGTCGGCGCCCTCGTGCCGATGGCCAAGCTGATGGGTGCGTTCTACATCACCTGTGCGCTGTTCATCTTCATCGTGCTGGGCAGCATTGCCCGCTACACCGGCTTCTCGATCGTCAAGTTCATCAAGCACATCAGCGAAGAACTGCTGATCGTGCTGGGCACCAGCTCATCCGAATCGGCCCTGCCCAAACTGATGGCCAAGCTCGAGAAAATGGGCTGCAGCCGTTCGGTGGTCGGCCTGGTGGTGCCCACCGGCTATTCCTTCAACCTCGACGGCACCAACATCTACATGACGATGGCGGCGCTGTTCATTGCCCAGGCCACCAACACCGAGCTGACCCTGATGCAGGAGCTGACCATCGTCGGCGTGGCGATGCTCACCTCCAAGGGCGCCAGCGGCATCACCGGTGCCGGCTTCATCACCCTGGCCTCGACCCTGGCGGTGGTGCCGAGCATTCCCATCGCCGGCATGGCGCTGATCCTGGGCATCGACCGCTTCATGAGCGAAGCCCGCGCGCTGACCAACATCATCGGCAACGCAGTGGCCACGGTGGTGATCTCCCGCTCCGAAAACGAGCTGGACATGGACAGGATGGAGCGGGCCCTGGCCGGCGAGCTGCACGACGATCACGCCGTTGTCGCCCCCCGGCCGGCTACCGCGACCAGCTGAAAACCCTCCACCCGAGCAGCACACGGCCGGCCTGATCTGCATCAGGCCGGCTTTTTCATGCCCATGCCGACCCGATCCCGCATAAAAAACACCGCAACCCGGGTGCCTTAACCCTTCTCGGGTTGGCCGTTTCGGCCGATGCGTTCACAATGGCAAGGATTTAACACTTTGTAGCTGCCCCTGAACCCCTACAGCGACCCGGCATGATGCGTACCACCAAGGCTGCAGTCATCGCATGGCTGAGCCGCCTGCCCCTGTTCATCGCCTTCATCGGCCTGTACGTCGCGCTCGACGTAGCGAGCTTCATCCACCCGCTGCACGGTCTCAACATCACGCCCTGGAACCCGGCGCCAGCCCTCGGGCTGGTCCTGCTGATCCAGATCGGACGGCAGGCCTGGTTGCCGCTGGCCGTGGCGATCATGCTGGCCGAGATCTCCACCCGCGGCCCGCTGGGCACGCCCTGGAGCAGCGTGGTGCCGGCCCTTGTGCTCACCACGGGTTACGCGCTGCTCGGCGCCATGCTGGCCCGTCGCCTGCCGCGCGACGCCCTGCTCGACGACCGGCGCAGCCTCGTCGTCTGGCTGCTCCACGTGGCCGTCGGCACCCTGCTGATCAGCCTCGCCTACCTGTGTTCACTGCTCATCGTCGGCCTGCTGCCGCAAGCCGGCTGGTGGACGGGGCTGGTGCGCTTCTGGGTTGGCGACGGTGTCGGCATCACGGTGATGATGCCGCTCCTGTTGTGGCTTTCCAGCGAACGCGGGCGCGCGCGGCTGTGGCGCTCGGTCGCCAAACGGGAGAGCGCCGCCTACCTGCTGCTCGGCGTGGCCACCCTGTGGCTGGCCTTCGGCACCGGCGGCCACGGCGGCTTCAAGCTCTTCTACCTGCTCTTCCTGCCCATCGTATGGGCCGCCGCCCGCCAGGGCATGGCCGGCGCCATCGTCTGCGCCGCCGCGCTGCAGGTCGGGGTCATCGTTGCCATGCGCGTGCTGGACTACAACGCGGTCACCGTTGCCGAACTGCAGATCCTGGCCATGGCGATGGCCGTGGTCGGCTTCTTCGTCGGCGCCACGGTCAGCGAGCAGCGCCGCACCGCCGATGATCTGCGCCACAGCCTGCGCCTGGCTGCCGCCGGTGAAATGGCCGGCGCCCTCGCCAATGAGCTCTACCAGCCACTCACCGCCCTCAACGCCTACGCCGGCGCCTGCGAGCAGCTGCTCGCACGGGGCGAATCCGGCGAACCGCTAGAGGCCGCGCTGCGCTGCGTACAGCGTGAATCCGGCCGGGCCAACGACGTGCTGCGGCGTCTCCAGGACTATTTCCGTACCGGCGAGCCGCAACTCGAAGCGGTGTTCCTCGACGATCTCGTCGAAACCGTCGTCGTTTCCTGCCTGCCCCGCGCCGAGCAGGCCGGCGTGCGCCTGCGGGTGGCCCCGATGCCCCACGCCCAGTTGCACATCGACCGCCTGCAAATGGAAGTGGTGCTGCGCAGCCTGATCAACAACGCCTTCGATTCGGTCATCGCCAGCCCCCACCAGCCACGCCGGATCTGGCTCGCCGCCTGGAAGGAAGGCGAAGAACGGGTCTGCCTGCGCATCGAGGATTCGGGCTCCGGCCTGACCGTCGAAGAGGCCAGCCGCCTGTTCGACCCCCGCGTCGCCCCCAAGGCCAAGGGGCGCGGCCTCGGGCTCGAGATCAGCCGAGCCATCGTCGCCACCCACGGCGGCAGGCTGTGGGGCGAAGCGGCCGAGCACGGCCTCTTCAAGATCGAACTTCCGATCAGCGACCTGGACACCCCGCCGCAACCGTCCGTCCAGCCGGTCTTCGTCGAAGCCGAAAACTGAGGCTCCGTCACCGTTACCTTTGGAATCCTGGCGTCGGTTACAGGTGAATTGTTGTGCCTTTGCAGGGGCGACTTCAATCACCCATCCACGCTTCGCCCCTGCATCGCCCAGGGTGCATCGTCGGGTTGATGCAGATGGACGGCACCAAACCAGAAGCCTCCGCCCGGCGTTGTAGCGCTGGCGGCGCGGTTGCATACTGATCGGGTGTCAGTCCGCGGAGAACATCGCCATGCTTCAACGCCCCCGGGGCCGCGACGAGCAGCCCGTCGAAGAAGAACTGCCTTTTGAAGGCCTGGTGCGCTACGAAAGGCACGTGCCCATCCACCAGGTTTCGTACTACCTGTGCGGCGAACTGCAGGATCCCCAGTACTACACCGAGCTTTTCTACACGCTGCGCACCGCCGCCGAAACCGACCTGATCTACATCCACATCAATTCGCCGGGCGGCGATTTCAACACTGGGCTGCAGATCATCAACAACATGCTGGCCTCCGAGGCCCATGTGATCACCGTGCTCGAAGCGCGGGCCTACTCGATGGCCGCCTTCATCTTCCTGTCCGGCGACGAGTTGATCGTCCACGACAACTGCCAGCTGATGTTCCACACCTATTCGAGCAGCTTTGCCGGCAAGGGCAGCGAGCAGATGGCCGAAGTGCACGCCCTCGGCAGCTGGTTCGAAAAAGTCACCACGCGCATCTGCACGCCGTTCCTCAGCCTCAGCGACATCGCCCACATCCTGCAAGGCAGCGATTTGTGGATGGACTCTGACGAAATCCGGCGCCGGCTGGGGCGTATCAAGCCGGCCGGCAGAACCCCGCGCAAGGCGGCGGCGAAGGCCACCACGCCCCGGAAGAAAACCACCCCGCCAAAGGCCGGCGCCGACTGACACGCCGCCGGGGCTGGCACGCTCAACCCCCGCCTCACGCCCTGCCGCTTGACGCCGGCGGGCGCTCATCACGCCTGCGACACGCCCTCCGCCCGACGCCTCAGACATCCGTTTAAAAACGACAAAATCGCTTAATTTTGTCGAAATTATTTACAGTGACAAATTCACGATTTTTTATGTATTTGATTTTTATGGTTTTTACTTTTATTAACCGTTAATTATTTCACATGGCACGATTTATGCTATGTGACCACCAGGATAACTACTATCGACGAAATCGACTTTCACCATGACCAAAACGCTCATCGCCGCCGCTATCGCCCTGTCCGCCATGGCTTCCGCCCAGGCCGCACCGACGACCATCAACTTTGAATCGGTGGCCAGCGGCGCCAAGGCCAACGGCTTCTCGGTCGCCGGCCAGGCCGGCGTGACCTTCACGGACACCTCCGGCAGCAACCTGTACGTTGGTAACTACGGCAGTCAGGGTATCGGCAAGAGCCTCGGGATCTTCGACGACGACGCCAGCGCGCTGAGCATCGGTTTTGCCACCCAGATGAACAGCCTGTCCCTGGCCTTCGGCAACGACGACAGGTCCATCGGTCAGGACATCTTCGCCTACCTGCAACTCTTCTCGGCCAGCACGATGATCGCCGACGTGCTGATGGCGTCCAACAACGACGACATCATGAACCAGACGATCAGCTACACCGGCCAGCTGTTTGACCGCGCCGTGTTCACCTATACGAACGCCAACCGCGGCGCGCTGAACCTCATCGAGGTCGTCGACAACATCACTTTCGACCGGACCAACGCCGTTCCCGAACCCGCCTCGATGGCTCTGCTGGGCCTGGGCTTCGCCGGCCTCGCCTGCCTGCGCCGCCGCAAGGCCTGAGCGGCCGCACCGGCTTCGGGGGAAAACCCCCGGCAACGGCCCGCCGGCAAGGCGGGCCGTTTTCCATTCCGCCCAGAGAGAGCGGGAACGGCTCAGCGCGGCTTCAGCGCCGTCGCCACGTCCCGCGCCAGGGCGTCCACCAGCCGGCCGTGGGCGGCGGCGAGGGCTTCCCAGGTGGGCTCGGTGAGGGCTTCGGTGGCGGCAAAGCGCTGGCTGGCTATATCCCGGCCGGCCTTGCGGAGGCTCCACACGGCTTCCAGCGTGACGCGCTCGAAGCCGTCGGCGTCGAAGCGTTGCACGTCGATGGGCAGGCTCAGGTCGGGGTCGGCGATGCTGGCCTGGGGCCAGGCCACCGCGCGGACGTAGGGCGTGCGGCGGGCCAGTTCGCCGGCCACGCGGCGGGCGATCTCGGTCTTGAGCGGCGCGGCCCAGCGGTGGCCGTCGGCCACGTCGGCACGGGCGCCGTCCAGCAGGCGCACGATATGCAGGCGGTCGATGGCGGCCGGCACGCTCACCGGGCCCACCACCAGACTGGCGCCGGCGATGCCCGCCGGGCCGGCCTCGGGCGCCACGCCGAGCGGCGCGAGCGGACCCAGGGTGTAGTGCCGCACCGGCGGCGTGGTGCCGCAGGCGGTGAGGACAAGGGCGAGGATGAAGGCGGGGACGGAGGCGTACAGAACGGGGCGCATGGTCGGCATCACGGCTTGGTGGGGGCGGGCGACCCGCATTGGGCCGAGAGCCAGCGGGCGTCGGTGTCCGCCTGCAGGTCGCCCTGCGTCGAGCGCATTTTGACGCGCGTGGTGAAGTGTTCCGGGCCGCCGATGGTGGTTTCGAAATCCGCTGTGCCCTGGGGTTGGGTGCAGTTGAGGCGTCCGTGCACGGTGTTGCCGGTTTTGGTGACGCTGACGAGGGTGCAGCTGCCGTCGGTCCGACCGGAATAGATGTTGTCCTGTTCGGCCTGTTCGGGGGTGATGCAGCTGCGCACCGAGCCGTCGTTACCCATTTGCACGCCCCGCGATGCCATCTGCTGCTGAAGCATGCGTTGGGTTTCGGGCGGCAGGTTCTTGAGCTGCTTTTGCATTTCGGCCATTTGCGCCGACATGTCGGGCATGCCGGCGACGCTCATCCGCGTCGAGCGGAATTCCCACAGTCCGGGCCGGATGGCGGCGGCCTGCCCGACGGCGCTGGCGCACAGCAGCAGCAGGCCGGCGCCAAGGGTTCGTGCGGTGTTCATGATCGGTGTCCTTTCGATGGGAATTCGGGGCGGGTCATGGTTTTTCCTCGGGCTTGCCGCGCAGCAGCGCTTCGGGGTGACGGTCGAGGGTGTCGGCCAGGTGGCGCAGGGCCTGGGCGGCGCGGCCCAGCTCCTGCAGGCTGGCGCGCATGTCCTGCTGCAGCGGGGCATCGCTGGCGAGCAGCTTGCGGGCGTCGGCGATGGCGCTGCGGGCTTCGACAACGGTGTCGCGCACATCGCCGCTGGCGAGGCCGTCGAGGCGTTTGACCAGGCTCTCGGCTTCGTCGATGGTACGGACGAGGCTGGCGAGGGCCTTCTTGGTGTCCTGGCCGATTTCGTCGAGGGGCAGCTTGTCGAGCTTGGCGAGGATGCGCATCAGCGTGGTTTGCAGTTCGTCGAGGCTGCCGCGCTGGGTCGGGAAGAGTGGCGGGACGTGGTTCCAGTCGATCTTCAGCGGCTTGGCGGCGGGGAAGAAGTCGAGGGCGACGTAGATCTGCCCGGTGACGAGGCTGCCGCTGCGCAGCTGGGCGCGCAGGCCGTTGGCGATGAGCTGGTCGCTGAAGGCACGGAGATCGCTGGACTGGGCATCCTTGCCGAAGAAGGTGGTCTTGCCCGGCTGCGGGGCGACCTTGAGGCGGCCGGGGAAGATGGCGACCTCGACCATCAGCCCGAGATCGGTGGCACGGGGGCTGAAATCCGGCCATATGGCGGTGACTTCACCCACCGGGATGCCGCGGAAATCCACCGGCGCCCCCACCGACAGGCCGCGCACCGATTCCGAAAAGCGCAGCACGTAGTTGAGCACCTGGCTGTGGGGCTGCTTGAGCGCCTCGCTGCGGTTGGGGAAAAGGCGGAAGGCCTGGTTGCGCTTGGCGGGTTCGCTGTCGGCGCCCTCGGGCGTCAGGAAGGCGATGCCGCCGGCAACGATGGAGGCGAGGGATTCGGTATTGACCTGCACCCCTTCGGGGCCGAGCTTCACATCCACGCCGCCGGCGTTCCAGAAGCGGCTGTCGGCGCTCACGAAGCGGTCGTAGGGCGCCTTGACGAAAATCTGCACCTCGACGCGCTTGCCTTCTGCGTCGAGCCGGAAGCCCGTGACCTGGCCGGCCTCGATGCGCCGGAAGTAGATCGGGGTGCCGGCGCTGATCGAACTGAGGGTGTCGGCCTGCAGCACGAAAACCTGGCCCGGCGCGTCGAAGGTGACGGCCGGCGCCGTATCGAGGGCCACGAAATTACGGCGGGCGGTTTCCGACTTGCCCGCGTCGAGGCCCACATAGGCGCCCGACAGCAAGGTGCCGAGGCCCGACACCGAGCTGCCCGACACCTTTGCGCTGACCACCCAGAAGCGGGTGTCATCCACCAGCAGGCGGCTCGCCTGACGGGCCAGCCTGGCGGTGGCCACCACGTGGGAGCCGTCCTCGGCGAGGGCCACCGCGGTGATCTGGCCGACGTCCACATCCTTGTACTTGATGCGGGTCTTGCCGGGTTCGAGGCCTTCACCGGTATTGAACTGGATGGTGATCGTCGGGCCCTGTTCGTAATACGTGCGGGCGGCCAGGAAGACTCCGATCAGCGCCGCCACCAGCGGAATGATCCACACCAGAGGAATGCGGAAGCGCCGCGGCTTTTCGACGGTGGCGACGGGCAGGGCGGGCGGAGTGAGCTCAGGCATGGTCGGAATCCGGATCAGGCGAGGAGGGTGCGGAATCCGCGGCGGGATCCCAGATCAGGCGGGGGTCGAAGCTCATGGCGGCAAACATCGTCAGCACCACGACCGCGCCAAAGGCCACGGCCGCCGGCCCGGCCTGGATGGTGGCGAGCCCCTGGAACTTCACCAGCGCCACGAGGATGGTGATCACGTAAATGTCGAGCATGGACCAGCGGCCGACGAATTCCACCATGCGGTACAGCCGCGTGCGCTGGATCAGCCGATGGCGCGAGCGGCGCTGGGCCGAGGCGGCCAGATAGACGAGGGCGAATATCTTGAGCAGCGGCACCATCACGCTGGCAAAGAACACCACCGCGGCCAGCGGCCACGAGCCCGACTGCCACAGAAAGATCACGCCGCTCATGATGGTGTCCTCCTGGCTGCCGAGCAGCGAGGCGGTGCTCATCATCGGCAGCAGGTTGGCCGGGATGTAGAGGATGGCCGCGGCAATCACCAGCGCCCAGGTGGTGGCGAGGCTGGCCGGCTTGCGCATGTGCAGCGGCGCCCGGCAGCGCGGGCAGCGCAAGAAACCGCCGCCGGCCGGCGCGCGGGAGAGCTGCCCGCAGATGTGGCAGTTGAGCAATCCGGCCTGGCGGGCTTGCCGGGCGATAAAGGGCAGCTCGCGGCTCACGGGCTGTTCTCGATGACCGGCGTCTGCCACAGCAGGCGACTGTCGAAGGCCCGCCCGGCGAGGGTCAGCACGACGATCAGCGCCGCCATGGCCCAGAAGGCCGCGCCGAGGATGACGTCGGCCAGATGCGAAAGCTTGACCAGCGACACCAGCATGCCGAGCAGGAAAACCTCCACCATGCTCCACGGCTTCACCGCGCGGACCAGCCGGAAAAACGGGGCCAGCCGCGGCGAAACCCGCCCGAGGCGCAGCGGCACCAGCACGACGAGAATCATCGCCAGCTCGAGCAGCGGAAAAACCAGGGTCGTGACGCCCACCAGCGCCGCCACCGGCTGCATGCCGTCGCGCCACAGGATCAGCAGGGCGCCGGCGAGCGTCACCTCCACCCGCTGGCCCTGCATCTCGAGGCCAACCAGCGGATAAACATTGGCAATCAGGTAAAGAATCGCGGCGGCAAGGCACAAGGCCAGCGAACGATCGACGCTATCCGGCGGGTTACGCGCCAGAAAGGCGCCACAACGGGCGCAGCGGGCCGTTTCGCCGGGGGCGAGCACCGGCTCGGTCTGCAGCAGGTCGCACTCGTGGCAGGCGATCAGCGCAGCAGGCAGACTCGGGTGCGCATCGGGCGCAAGCATGGAAATGGGAATGGCCTCGGAAAATGACGGCCAATTGTGCGGCGCAGGGCGGCTCGACGCAAGGACTCGCCGGCTTACTCCCCGCCGGAAACCGACCCCGGCAGCGCCGGCCCGGGCGGCTGCAGACCCGCCGACGGCATCGGCAGTGCGTTCTCGGCCGACGGTTCCAGGATCAGCGCAACAGACGCGTTATCGGACAGTCGGCGCAGCAGCACCCCGTCGGGCCGCACGCGTTCGACGCGGAGGTCTTCGTTGAAAAGCTCGCCCTCGGGCACCAGGCTGGGGCCACTGACCAGTGCAGCCAGGATCGCCACGCCCGGCGCCCCGTCGCTGCCGGCAATAATGCCTTGCAGGCTCGGCAGCGCCCCCGGCTGAAGCGCGCTGTACAAGGCTGGCCGTTCGTCATACACGACAAATTCCGCTGGCGGCGGCGACGCCACTTGGGGCACCACCTCCTCCTCGACGATCCATATCCCGACAGCCAGCAGCGCACCGGCCACCACGCCGACACGCAGCACGCGCCTGTAATCGAAACGACTCATGACCTGCTTGCAACCGGGGCATTGAAGATGCCCGCAACGTATCACCGGCCCAGGCCCGCGCCGGCGCGAATTGACGCGAGTTAACCCATTTAACCAAAGTTATTAACCCAGCCCTTTGATTCCCTTGCCACCGTTCGGGCTGGGCGTGTGGGGGCGACTTCAGTCGCCCTCGGCGCGTTGAATCATCGACATGCCGCATATCAGAGTCCGCGGGCGACTGAAGTCGCCCCCACAGTCTGCCGCGCCGCCTCTGCCTTTCGACAAGTTAATAATGGACGGGTCAATAGCCCGGACGGCTGCCCACGCGCCGACGAACACGCCCACCGCCATCACGCGGCGCCCGCCGCCTCGACGACGGGCGGCCGGTACTGCTCAACTTCATCTACACCAGCTGCACGGCCAGCTGCACGGCCATCGGCCCACCCATGACGCGGATTTTTGCCGAGGTGCAGACACGCCCCGGCAGCTCAAGGACTACGCCCGCCAGTTTGGCGCCGACGACAGCGGGCTCTTCCTGACCGGCAGCAGCGCGGCCAGCGCCAGCGTGCAAAAGGCCTTCAATGCCTATCGCCCGGACAAGATGGGGCAGCGGGCCGGCACTGTTCATCAGTTCATTGACTTAGCGCACCGTGATCGGCACATCGCGGCGCACATTGAAGCTGCGGCCGGGATAGGACGGCGCCTGGGTCGTCGAGCCATAGCCCCACAGGGTCGTCTTCAGCGCCTTGCCGGTGCTCGGGTTGACGCGCCCGTTAGCACATTCGGGCGGCTGACCGGCGCGAAGCGGACGGCCCGGCAGCAGGCTCATGCCTGCAAGGCGGCGCGCCGAAGGAAGGGAAGATACCTGCGCTCGTGGTGGAGGCCGGACAACCGACAACTTGTGTTTCCACGACCCCGCCTGCGGCGGGTAACGAGGGTGCAAAGGCGGGCGCGCGTTGCGCTGCCGGGCGGGGATGTCAGGGCGCCTTGGCGGCAGGCTGGGGAGAAAGGGGCAGGACAACCGGCACGGCGTCGCCCCGCAGACGCAGCAGCACGCGATCGGGCAGCACGCGCTCGACGCGGATGTCCTCGTTGAAATAGGCGCCTTCGGCCACCAGGACCGGACGCTTGCCGGTCGCCGCCAGGATCGCGATTCCCGGCGCGGTGGCGCTGCCGGCGATGACGCCCTGCAACGCCAGGCCTTCCGCCGAGGACTGGAGCCCCGGCAGGGCCGACAACGGGATGACTGCGGATGCGTGCGGTGCGGCGGTACGGATCAGGCCGGCCTCCTCGGCAAGCCACAAGCCAAACACCACCACCATCCCGGCAATCACGACGATCCGTTGAATGCGGTCATAGTCGAAGCCTTGTGCACCCATCTTTGCATCGGGAAACCACGGCGCCGGCGTACAGAGCTGACGACGGGCACCTCGCCCATTTCTTGTTGATCAGCTTGTACCCTATCACCCGCCCGGCCCGGCGCGACGGCCGAGTCACGCGGATTAACTCATTTAACCTAATTTACATTTTTTCATTCTGGCGGACGGGCTGCGGGAGCGTCCGCGTCAGGCTTGGGCCACGAAATCCAGCACATCGCGGACGAAGCGCTCGCGCTCCCACAGGTGCGGTGCGTGGTCCACATCGTCGTAAATGTGGAGCCGGGCGCCGGGAATGCTGTCGCGCACGTAACGCGCGGTGGCGGTCGAATAGAAGTTGCTGGCGCCGCCATACACCAGCAGCGTCGGAAGGGTGATGGTGGCCAGCACGTCGCGGTAGTCGGCCGCTGAAAGGCTGGCCCAGCAGTCGATCAGCGGACGCGGCACCAGGCTTTGCAGGCGCTGGCGGGCCGACACCATGCCGGCGGTGTTGTCCAGGTAGGCCGCGCGAGCCCTGGCGTTGTGACCAAAGGCCACCAGGCGCAGCAGCGCCTCGGCAAAGTCGCGCTCCAGCGCGTCGATGAAGGCGGCATTCTGGTGGTGGTCGAAGTCGCCGTAGATGCCGTTTTTCCAGTTGTCGTCGGTGAGGAGCCGGGGCGACTGGTCGATGATCACGAGGTGCGACAGGCGCTCTTCGCCAAAGTCGCGCAGGTATTGCCAGAGCGTCAGCGCACCCATCGAGTGGCCGGCCACCACGGCTTTTTCGAGCCCGTAGTGATCGAGCAGGTTGTGCAGGTCGTGGGCCATGCGCGGGGCAGACGGAATGCTCCGGGTGACGAGGGGATGGCCGCCGTGGCCGCGGGCGTCCCAGCGAAAAACCCGGTGGCGCGCCTCGAAGGCGGCCAGGAAGGGATTCCAGTCGCGGTGGGTGGAGGTCCAGCCATGCAGCAGCACCAGCGGCGGGCCGTTGCCGGAAATCTTCAGGTGGATTTTTTCGCCGTCATCGGCGCAAAAGACATCCATGGTCATGGTGGTTTCAGCCGTCCATGGGGTGTTTGGGCGTGCAGGCGATGAAGTCGGTCATGCGTGGGTTGCGGGCTGCGCTAGCGGTTGAACCAGCGCAGCACCGTGCCCCAGTCGTGGAGATCGAGGCGGGTGGCTTGGCCGCAGGCAAAATCCAGCCCCAGCCAATGCTCCGGCGGCACGCTCAAAAGCTGGCCGGCCAGTGCGCGCAGGGGGCCGCCGTGGGCCACCACGACGACCGCCGGGGCCGGCGGCGCGGCGCGCAGGTCGGCCAGAAAATCGAGGGCGCGGGCGGCCATGCTGCGCGGCGATTCGCCGCCGGGCGGGGCGAAATCGAGCGGCTCGGCCGCCCAGGCGTCCAGCGCGGCCTGGCCGATATCGTCGAAGCTGCGGCCTTCCCAGTCGCCAAAGTGGATCTCTTTCAGGCGCGGGTCGAGTTGCGGCGTACCGAGGGCTTCGGCCAGCAGGCGCGCGCGGGCCAGCGGGCTGGCGTAGAGGGCAAAATCTTGCGGCAGCAGCGGGCGCAGACGCTCGGCAACCGCGCTGGCGGATTCGGCCAGGCCGAGGTCGGTCTGCCCGTAGCAGATGCCCGGCGCCACAGCGGGCCGGGGGTGACGGATCAGGTAAAGCTCCACGATGCGAGGATTCCCAGATAGATTGAAACTTCAGCCACCTGCTGGGCGGCGCCAAGGCAATCGCCGGTGTAGCCGCCCAGGCGGCGTTTGAAGGTGCGCGCCGCCAGCACCACGACGAGGGCCGCCAGCACCAGGGCCGCCAGCGCCTCCCGCGGGCTCAGCAACAGCAGCGGCAGCACGCCGGCCAGCGTGGCAATGCCCAGCTCGGCGGAGGTCGGGCGGCGGGCCACCGGGGCAGATTTTGAACTGTCGTCGGCGCGGGCGTAATCGAGCAGCGCCATCAGGCCCACGGCCACGAGGCGCGACAGCGGGTGGGCCACCAGCAGCGCGGCGATCACCGGGTAATCCTCGTCGGCGCCAAGGTGGGCCAGCACCAGGTACTTGGCGAGCAGCATCAGCACGAGGCCGATGGCGCCGTAGCTGCCGATGCGCGAATCCTTCATGATCGCCAGCACCTGGGCGCGGGTCCAGCCGCCGCCGAGGCCGTCGCAGGTGTCGGCCCAGCCGTCTTCGTGAAAGGCGCCGGTGGCGCGGATGGTCGCGGCCATCGACAGCACCAGGGCCAGGTCCACCGGCAGAACCTGCACCGCCAGCCAGTACACGCCCACCCCGACGAGGCCGATCAGCCAGCCGATCAGCGGCAGGAAACGCGCCGCCTGGCCGAGCTTGTCCGGCGTGAAATCCACCCAGCGCGGCACCGGCAGACGGGTGAAGAAACCGAGGGCGATGAAAAAGAGTTCGAACTGGGCGAGCATGGGGCAGGCGAGGAAAGATCAGTCAGGGGTGAAGGGCCGCGTGCGGGGCTCGAAAAACGTGTCCGCCAACCCGTCTCACGCCTTGCCTGCCACTCCCGCGGACTCGAAACTCGCCATCTCGTTGAGGAAATTCACCGCGGCCTGCACCAGCGGGTAGGCCAGCGCGGCGCCGGTACCTTCGCCGAGGCGCAAATCAAGCTGCACCAGCGGTTCGGCGCCCAGGTGGGCAAGCTGCACCACGTGGCCCTGCTCGTTGGAGCGGTGGGCGAAGACGCAGTAGTGGAGGATGTCCGGGGCCAGGGCGTGGGCCACCAGCAGCGCGCTGGTGACGATGAATCCGTCGATCAGCAGCAGCATGCCGGATTCGGCCGCGCCGAGCATGGCGCCGGCCATCATGGCGATCTCGAAGCCGCCGTACTCGGCCAGCGCGGTCAGCGGGTCGGCCGGACGCCCGCCGCGGGCGATGGCCTGGGCCAGCAGCGCGCTTGCGGTTCATGCCGGCGTCGTCGAGGCCGGTGCCGCGGCCGATCACGCTATCCAGCTCGACACCGGTCAGGCAGTGGGTGATGAGCGATGCGGCGGCGGTGTTGCCGATGCCCATTTCGCCAAAGCCGACGACGTTGCAGCCCTGCGCGGCCAGCCCGCTGGCCAGCTCGCGGCCGCGGGCCAGCGCGAGATTGCGGGTGGCGGCGTCCATGGCCGGCTTTTCGAGGTAGTTGGCGGTGCCGGCGCCGAGTTTGGCGTCGATCAGGCCGGGCCGGGCGCCAAACTCATGGGCCACGCCGGCATCGACAACCGCCAGCGCCATGCCCATCTGGCGGGCAAAAACGTTGATCGCGGCGCCGCCGGCCAGGAAGTTCTCGACCATCTGCCAGGTCACGTCCTGCGGGTAGGCCGACACACCGGCCCTGGCTGCACCGTGGTCGCCGGCAAACACCAGCATCTGCGGCTTGCACAGTTCCGGCGCCAGGCTTTGCTGGATCAGGCCGATCTGCCGGGCCAGCCCTTCCAGGCGGCCGAGGGCGCCGAGGGGCTTGGTCTTGGTGTCGATGCGCTGCTGCAGCGCCGGGGCGATGTGCGGGTCGGGGCGAACGATGGCGTAGGTCATGGCAGGTGGCGGTGTCGGACGGGCGAAGGCCGGGATGGTAGCGCGGGGGAACGCCAAACGGGAAACGGGGCGCCCTGCCGCGCCCTCCGTTCCGGGCGTGCCGGCTGCGTGTCGGGTTACGCCCTGCGGGCCAACCCGTACGTTTTGCCGGAAACACGCCCCCCGCGGGGTTCAGACCACGCCCTGGGCCAGCATGGCGTCGGCCACCTTCACGAAGGCGGCGATGTTGGCGCCATCGACGTAGCTGATGCTGCCGTCGGCGCGCTTGCCATATTGCACGCAGGCCGCGTGGATGCCCTTCATGATCTCCAGCAGGCGGGCGTCCACTTCCTCGCGCGGCCACGACATGCGCATGGCGTTCTGGCTCATTTCGAGGCCCGAGGTGGCCACGCCGCCGGCGTTGCTGGCCTTGCCGGGCGCGTAGAGCACGCCGGCCGCTTCAAACGCCTTGGCGGCCTCCATGGTGGACGGCATGTTGGCGCCTTCGGCCACGCAGATCACGCCGTTACTGATCAGCGCGGCGGCGTCGGCGGCGTCGAGTTCGTTCTGGGTGGCGCAGGGCAGCGCCACGTCCACCTTCACGCTCCACGGCCGCTTGCCGGCCTCGAAGCGGGCTCCGGTGCGCTCGGCGTAGTCGCTGACTCGACCGTAGTGGTGGTTTTTGACGTCCATCAGAATGGCGAGCTTTTCCGGGGTAAAGCCGTCTTCGTCGATGACGGTTCCGCTGGAATCGGACACCGTCACCACCTTGGCGCCCAGCGCCATGGCCTTTTCGACCGCGTACTGGGCCACGTTGCCCGAGCCCGACACGCTGACGCGCAGGCCCTGGAAAGACAGGCCGCGGGTCTTGAGCATTTCGTCGGCGAAATACACGGTGCCGTAGCCGGTGGCTTCGGGGCGGATCAGAGAGCCGCCAAAGCTCAGGCCCTTGCCGGTGAACACACAGTCGGCGCGGTTGCTGAGTTTCTTGTACATGCCGGCCATGTAGCCGACTTCCCGGCCGCCCACGCCGATGTCACCGGCGGGCACGTCGGTGTCGGAACCCACGTGGCGGAACAGCTCGCTGACGAAGGCCTGGCAAAAACGCATCACTTCGGTCGGGCTCTTGCCCTTGGGATCGAAGTCGGCACCGCCCTTGCCGCCGCCCATGGGCAGGGTGGTGAGGGCGTTCTTGAAGGTTTGCTCGAAGGCCAGAAACTTGAGCACCGACAGGTTGACCGACGGGTGGAAGCGGATGCCGCCCTTGTAGGGGCCGATGGCCATGCTGTGCTGAATGCGGTAGCCGCGGTTGACCTGCACCTGGCCGCGGTCGTCGATCCACGCAACGCGGAACATCAGCGTGCGCTCGGGCTCGACCAGGCGATCCAGCAAGCCGTGTTCGACGTAGCGGGGGTTCTTCTCGATAAAGGGCCACAGGCTTTCCACGACCTCGGTAACCGCCTGGATGAACTCGGGCTGGCCGGGATTGCGATCCGAGACGTGCAGGAGAAATTGTTTTGCCGATGTGTATTTCATGGGGATCACTCTGAAATGGAAACTGGATGCACCAAAACAGGGATTATCTATAATTTACGCACCAATTTGGATATAAAAATTCAAACGGGATCGCGATGAACGAAGCACCACAAAAATGCACCATTCAAAGGCATTTCGCGCTGCGTCAGCTCTTCAACACCAGCGGCAGGCCGGCGGCCACGAAGACAACCCGGTCGGCCAGCGCCGCGATGGCCTGGTTCAGGCGGCCCGCTTCGTCACGAAACAGGCGGCCAAGCGGGGTTTCGGGCACCAGCCCGAGGCCCACTTCGTTGGCCACGAAGATCACCCGGCCCGGCAGGCGCGGGACCAGCCCGAGCAGCGCGGCGCGCTCGCGGGCGAAGGCCGGCAGCAACTCGGCCCCGGCGCCGGGCGGCAGGGTTTCGGCGCCGTCGAGCAGGTTGGCCAGCCACAGGGTGAGGCAATCGACCACCACGCAGCGTTCCGGCGCGGCCGTCGCTTCGAGCGCAAGAGCCAGCGCGCGCGGCGCTTCGAGCACCGTCCAGCCGGCCGGGCGATCGGCCCGGTGGCGGGCAATGCGGGCGCTCATTTCTTCGTCCAGCGCTTCGGCGGTCACGATGACATGCACCGCCATTCCGCTGGCGGCAGCCTGCTGCTCGGCCAGGCGGCTCTTGCCCGAACGGGCGCCGCCGAGGATCAGTTCGCGGGTCATGGGGCAGCCAGGCGCAAGGCAGGCGAGGTGAAGACTCCGCACCCGCCCCGCAGCGCCGGCGCCCGCATTCCAAACTCACGTCGTTCACTCATCACGCCTGCCCCTTACCGAAAAATTGAATTTTTCAATGCTATCATCGGGGGCTGTTCGCCAACGGCCCTGCCGCTGGCGACAGACGTGTTCCAGGTGCTCCCCAGGCCTTTCGGCCCAGGAGTTAAACGGGAAACAGGTGCGCGAGCTTCCAGCGAAGCCGCAATACCTGTGCTGCCCCCGCAACGGTAAGCAGGATAACGACGCGTCACACCGCCACTGGGTCTTCGGGCCTGGGAAGGCGACGCTTCGCAAGCGGTCCGCCCTTTCGGCCCGCCTTGATCTGCAAGCCCGGATACCGGCCTCGATCACATCCAGCGGAAGTGCCACGGGGTAGTGGCGGCGAGCGCGGTCAAGGATTTTTCCGGGCCTTTCTCTTCAGTCATCTCCCCGGCGCCTCCAGACGCAATCCACCCGTCGGCGGGGACGCCAGCGGGTCAGGGAGAAACCATCAGATGATCATCCGCCCCACCCTCACCGTTCTCGCGGTCGCCGCCGCATTGCCGTCCGTCACGCAGGCTGCCGAACACGAACAGCCCACCGTCGTCGTCACCGCCACGCGCCAGGTGACCCGCATCAACGAACAGCTGAGCGATGTCACGGTTCTGGAGCGTGCCGATCTGGACGACGCCGGCCAGAGCACCGTTGCCGAGATCCTCTCCCGCCAGCCCGGCCTGGAATACGCCTCCAACGGCGGCCCCGGCGCCAGTTCCAGCGTTTACATGCGCGGCGGCGCCAATGCCAGGCACACCGTGGTGCTCATCGACGGCATGCGGGTCGGCTCGGCCTCCCTCGGCCAGTTCTCCTGGTCGCGCCTGCCGGTCAGCCAGATCGAGCGCATCGAGATTCTGCGTGGCCCGGCGTCGGCCCTGTATGGCAGCGACGCCATCGGTGGCGTGATCCAGATCTTCACCCGCCGCGGAGAAGGCCCGACCCGCGCCAATGTGGAAGCCGGCATGGGCACTTACGGCACCCGCTCCGTGAGTGCCGGCGTTGCGGGCGGCACGGCTGTTTTCAACTACAGCGTGCAGGCCACCCACACCAAGACCGACGGCTTCAGCAGCCGGGTCGGCCCCACCTACAACCCGGACCGGGACGGCTTCGAGAACAACAGCGCCAGTGCCAACTTCGCCTACCAGCTGGCCAAGGGACACGAGATCGGCCTCAACCTGTTCCAGAGCGAAGGCTCCAACCGCTACGACGGCACCGGCCGGACGAGCAACTATCGCAACGATCTGAACCTTATCAACTACGGCCTCTACCTGAAAAACGCGTTCAGCGAGAGCTGGACCAGCACCCTGCGCGCCGGGCAAAGCACCGACAAGTCCTTCGACATCAAGAACGCCGTCGCCAGCAGCCGCTTTCGCACGATCCAGGAGCAGTTCGCCTGGCAGAACGACATCACGACCCGGGCTGGCCGCTTTCTGCTCGCCGCCGAGCGCCTCCGGCAGCAGGTCGACTCGTCGTCTGCCTTTACCCAGAACGACCGGACCATCGACTCGTTCATCTTCGGCTGGAACGCCTCGCTCGACGCCCATCGCCTCCAAACCACGCTACGCCGGGACAACAACTCCCAGTTTGGCGACCGGAACACCGGTTCGCTGGCCTACGGCTACCAGATCAGCCGCGCGTGGCGCGCCAGCGCGTCCTACGGCACGGCCTTCAAGGCGCCGTCCTTCAACGACCTGTACTACCCCCTTGATGGTTTTGGCTACGAAGGAAATCCAAACCTGAAACCGGAATCCTCAAAGAACCGGGAAGCCGGCGTGCACTACGAGAGTGGCAACCACGAAGCCAGCCTGGTGTGGTTCTCCAACAAGATCACCGACCTGATTTCGTGGTCCGGCCGTACCTCGCCGGTGAACATCGGCAGCGCCAGCCTGAGCGGCGCAACCCTGGCCTACAGCGGCCGCCTCGCCGGTTTCAACCTGGCGGCCAACGCCACCCACCAGGATCCCAAGGACGAAAGCACCGGCAACCGCCTGGCTCGCCGGGCCGCCAACTTCGGCACCGTGAGCGTCGGCCAGAAGCTCGGCAAGTGGGAATGGCGGACGGAGCTGTACGCCTCGGGCGGCCGTTTCGACACGGATGCCAACACCACCCGGCTGGGCGGCTACAGCCTGCTGAACCTTTACGGCAGCTACAGCCCGGATCGTGACTGGTCGGTCTTCGCCCGCGCCAACAACGTGCTCGACAAGGACTACGTCACCGTCGCGGGTTACGAGACGGCCGGCGCCAACGTCTTCTTCGGCGTACGCTACGCGCCAAAGTAAGACTCACCCGAAACCGCGGGCGCTCAGCCGCCCCCGCAACCCGCTGAACCCATGCAGAAAATCCGCTCCCGCCTGACGCAGGCGTACTGACGATGGCCTCGACGCAGCCCGCCATCCCCCTCACGCCATACCGGCGCAGCCACGGTCGTGCGCGGCGGGTGCTGGCCGGCCTCGTGCTGGCGGCGCTGGCAGCCTTTGCGTGGTCGCTGTCGGCCGGGGCACTGCCGGTTTCCGGCTCCGATCTGCTCAACGCGATCACCGGCGGCGCGGGCGGCATGGAAACCGACATCGTGCGCACCCTGCGCCTGCCCCGCGCCACCGCCGCCTTCGCCTGCGGCGGGCTGCTGGCCCTGGCCGGCGCGCTGATGCAGGTGCTGTTGCGCAACCCGCTGGCCGACCCGTATGTGCTGGGGATTTCCGGCGGCGCCGCGGTGGGCGCGCTGGGCGCGATCCTGGCCGGCGCCGCCTCGGGCTGGATCGATGCCGGCGCCTTCGTCGGCGCGCTGGGCGCCACGCTGCTGGTCTTCGGCCTCGCCCGCGGCGACGGCTCATGGACGCAAACCCGCCTGCTGCTCACCGGCGTGATCGTCGCCGCCGGCTGTGGCGCAGCCGTCGCGCTGATGCTCAGCCTCGCGCCCGAAGGCCGCGTCAAGGGCATGCTGTTCTGGCTGATGGGCGACGCCAGCAGCGTCAGCCAACCGTGGCCGGCACTCGTGCTGCTGCTCATGGGCCTGGTGATTGCCCTGCCCTTCGCGCGGGAACTCAACCTGCTGGCCCGCGGCGAAATCACCGCCCGGGCGCTGGGCGTGCGTGTCGGGCGCCTGCGGGCGCTGGTCTACGGCCTCGGCGCGCTGCTCACCGCGGTGGCCGTCACCACCGTCGGCTCGGTGGGTTTTGTCGGGCTGATCGTGCCGCACCTGGTGCGCCTCGCCATCGGCAACGACCAGCGCCTGCTGCTGCCCGCCGCCACCCTGGCCGGCGGCGTGCTGCTGTGCGCCGCCGACACCGCCGCGCGCACCGTCGTCGCGCCCATCCAGCTGCCGGTGGGGGTGCTCACCGCGCTGATCGGCGTGCCGGTGTTCCTCTTTTTGCTGGCGAGGCATCCGCGATGAAAATGGACGTCCGCCCCCCCATCCTCGGTGCCGACCGGCTGTCGGTCGAGATTGGCCGCCACAGCGTCTGCCGCGAACTCGACTTCACGCTGCAGCCGGGCGACACGCTGGTCATCCTCGGGCGCAACGGCGCCGGCAAAAGCACCCTGCTCCACACCCTGGCCGGCCTGCGCGAACCCCTCGGGGGTGCGGTGCTGCTGGCGGGCCAGCCCTACGGCGCCTGGCCGCGCGGTCACGAAGCCTGCCTGCGCGGCCTGCTGGCCCAGAGCCAGCCCGATTTTTTCAGCGCCACCGTGCTCGAAACCGCCCTCGTCGGCCGCCACCCCTACCTGGGCCGCTGGGACTGGGAAAGCCCCGAAGACGAAGCCATCGCCCTGGATGCCCTCGCCCAGATGGGCCTCGAAGGCTTTGCCGAACGCCAGGTGCCGACGCTCTCCGGGGGCGAGCGCCAGCGCCTCGCCATCGCCGCGCTGCTGGTGCAGCAGCCACGCCTGTATCTGCTCGACGAACCCCTCTCCCACCTCGACCTGCACCACGAAATCGCCGTGCTCGAACACTTCCGCGGGCTTGCCGCCAGCGGCAGCGGTGTGGCGATGGTGCTGCACGACATCAACCTCGCCGCCCGCTACGCCAGCCATGTGCTGCTGCTCGATGGCGAAGGCGGCCACGTTTTCGGCCCGGCCCGCAAAGTGCTCACCGTCGAACGCCTGTCCGCCGCCTTCGGCCACCCGCTGCGGGCGGTGATCGATGGCGATTCGACCCTGTTCGTGCCGGTCTGAAATCCGACCCGCACAAAAAACATCAAGCGAGAGAAACCATGAGCGACGCACACCCCAACCCGCCCGCCTCCGAAGCCGCCCGCAACGCCCGCCACAAGGCGCGCATGGAGCGCAAAAAAGCCGTCGTCGACGCCGCCATCGCCGCCGCCACCGACAAGCGCGGCCTGCTGCTGGTGAACACCGGCAACGGCAAGGGCAAGTCCAGCGCCGCCTTCGGCGTGCTCGCCCGCGCCATCGGCCACGGCCTCAAGGTTGGCGTCGTGCAGTTTGTGAAGGGCCGCTCGGATACCGGCGAAGAAGCCTTCTTCCGCCGCCAGCCCGAAGTGAGCTGGCACGTCATGGGCGACGGCTTCACCTGGGATACCCAGGACCGCAGCGCCGACACCGCCAGCGCCAAGGCCGGCTGGGAGCAGGCCCGACGCTTTCTCGACGACCCGGAAATCGGCCTCGTCGTGCTCGATGAACTCAACATCGCGCTCAAGTACGGCTACCTCGACGTGGCCGACGTCATCACCGACATCGAAAGCCGGCCCGAGATGCAGCACGTCATCGTCACCGGCCGTGGCGCCCCCGACGCCCTGATCGAAGCCGCCGACACCGTCACCGACATGGGCGTGGTCAAACACGCCTTCAAGGCCGGCATCGCCGCCCAGGCGGGCGTGGAGTTCTAGCCCGGCGGCCTCGCGCCAAGCGCATGTTCTACCAGGGCGTGGCGGCGCGGTAAGCTTGGCGCCTTAGCCTTTCGCACCCGCCACCGCCATGCATCGCATCGTCTCCATCGAAGCCGGCGCACTCAAAGCCCAGCTCCGCCGCCCGGCATTTGCCCACACCTGGATCGAGCACGAGGCCACCGCCCAGCACGAAGTTGCCGAGCGCCTCGCCGACGCCACCATCGCCATCGTCAACAAGCGCCGGCTCAGCGCCGCAATCATTGCCGGCCTGCCCGCGCTGCAGATGGTGGCCATCGCCGCCACCGGCTACAACAACGTCGATCTCGACGCCTGCCGGGCACGCGGCATCGTCGTCTCCAACGTGCGCGGTTACGCCCGCGAAACGGTGCCCGAGCACGTCTTTGCGCTGCTGCTGGCGCTGGCCCGGCAGATCGGGCCTTTCCACCGCTCGGTGGCCGCCGGGCGCTGGCAGAAGAGCGAACAGTTCTGTTATTTCGACTACCCGATCCGCGACCTCGCCGGCCAAACTCTTGGCCTCCTCGGCAGCGGCACTCTCGGGCAGGGCGTGGCGCGCATCGCCGCCGCCTTCGGCATGCGGGTTGTTCTTGGCGAACACAAGGGCGCGGCCACCTGCCGCGACGGCTACCTGCCCTTCGAGCGCCTGATCCGCGAAGCCGACGTGATCAGCCTGCACTGCCCGCTCACCGACGCCACCCGCCACCTGATCGGCGCACCCGAACTGGCGGCCATGAAGCCAACGGCCATCCTGATCAACACCGCCCGCGGCGGCCTGGTGGATGAAGCGGCGCTGGCCGACGCCCTGCGCGCCCGCCAGATCGGCGGCGCCGGCTTCGACGTGCTCACCGAAGAACCGCCCGTCACTAACCCGCTGCTGGCGCCGGATCTGCTCGACGCCGGCAACTTCATCCTGACACCCCACGTCGCGTGGTCCAGCCGCGAGGCGATGCAGACCCTCGCCGACCAGCTCATCGACAACATCGAAGCGTTTGTCGCCGGTGCGGCGGTGAACCGGGTGGCGTGAAAATCTTGATCAACAAAGGTTTGCGCTAAGATTCGCCGGCGTTCGCCCGGAACGCCGCTATGCCCGCAGGAGCCATCATGGATTTCGCCACCCAACGCCGGTATTACAACCGCTGCCACTTTCAGCCCTGATGCCCGCCGACTCCCGCGCCGCGCTGAAGCACCTGATCAGCGCCCTCGCGCTGGGCGACGGCTTTCAGTTCCACATCGTCGTCAGCCAATCGCCACGCCAAATCCGCCAGCTGCTCGCCACGCTGGCCGAAGCCGTGCCCGCGCGGCGCGGCGGCAGCTTGCGCAGCGAACACCTCGCCCCCTACGACATCCTGCCCCGCGACGCCCCCCTCGATGGCGCCGCCCTCGCCGCCCTCGTCACCACGCACCTGGATGCCTTTCCCGCGCCCGCCGCCGCCGAACGCCTCGTTTTCGCCCTCGACGCCACCTTCACCGGCGAAGCCGACATCCCCGCCTGGCGCCTGCTCTTTCGCCGCATGAACGAGCAGCGCAACGCCCTCGCCCGGCGTCTGGATGCGGCCCTGCTGCTGTGCCTGTCGCCCCGGCTCGAAGCGGCATTCGCCCAGGAAGCGCCGGATTTCTGGTCGCTGCGCGGCGTGTCGATCACCATGGAAGCCGAAACCACCGCCGCCGACGCCAGCCCGGCCCTGCAAGCGCCCACTGTCGAACGGATGCCCGCCAACATGGAAGCCGGCGACGAGGCCGCAGGGCGTGAACTCGCCCGCGAAGTCGACCGCGCCCGCCAGCGCACCCTCGCCCACCCCGATGAGCTCGGCACCCAGCGCGCCTTGCTGATTTGGCTTAACCGGCTGGGCGACCACCTCGCCCTCCGCGGACACACTAACGAAGCGCTGACAGCCTATCGCGAAGCCCTCGCCATCACTGAGCACCTCGCCCACGCCGAGCCCGAGCGCGCCGATTACCAGCGCGAGATCTCCGTCTCCTACGACAAGCTCGGCGAGCTCATGGCCGCCCTCGGGCAGGGCGAGGCCGCCCGCGACTTCTTCCAGAAAGCCCTCGCCATCGCCGAACGCCTCGCCCGCGCCGAGCCCGAGCGCACCGATCACCAGCGCGATCTCTCCGTCTCCTACAACAAGCTCGGCGACCTCATGGCCGCCCTCGGGCAGGGCGAGGCCGCCCGCGATTTCTTCGAAAAAGATCTGGCCATCTCCGAGCGCCTCGCCCGCGCCGAGCCCGAGCGCGCCGATTACCAACGCGATCTCTCCGTCTCCTACGAAAAGCTCGGCAACCTCATGGCTAAACTCGGGCAGGGCGAGGCCGCCCGCGACTTCTTCCAGAAATCCCTCGCCATCCGCGAACGCCTCGTCCGCGCCGAGCCCGAGCGCGCCGATTACCAGCGCGATCTCTCCGTCTCCTACGAAAAGCTCGGCAACCTGATGGCCGCCCTCGGGCAGGGTGAGGCCGCCCGCGGCTTCTTCCAGAGATCCCTCGCCATCTTTGAGCGCCTCGCCCACGCCGAGCCCGAGCGCGCCGATTACCAGCGCGATCTCTCCGTCTCCTACATCAAGCTCGGCGACCTCTAAACTCGGGCAGGGCGAGGCCGCCCGCGACTTCTTCCAGAAATCCCTCGCCATCTTTGAGCGCCTCGCCCGCGCCGAGCCCGAGCGCGCCGATTACCAGCGCGATCTCTCCGTCTCCTACATCAAGCTCGGCGAGCTCATGGCTAAACTCGGGCAGGGCGAGGCCGCCCGCAACTTCTTCCAGAAATCCCTCGCCATCGCCGAGCGCCTCGCCCGCGCCGAGCCCGAGCGCCCGACTACCAGCGCGATCTCCGTCTCCTACATCAAGCTCGGCGAGCTCATGGCTAAACTCGGGCAGGGAGAGGCCGCCCGCAACTTCTTCCAGAAATCCCTCGCCATCGCCGAGCGCCTCGCCCGCGCCGAGCCCGAGCGCGCCGACTACCAGCGCGATCTGTGCATTCCCTACGAACGCCTCGGCGATTTGCTGCACAAGGACGGAAACATCGGCGCCGCACTGGACTCTTTCCGCCAATCCCTCGCCATCTGGGAGCGGCTGGCCGATGCCGAGCCGGAACGTGCCGACCTGCAGCGAGGCTTGGTCGTGTCATTGACGCGCATGGCGCAGCTTGAGCCGGACAAGGCCCACGCCTACCTGGGCCGCGCCTTGCAGATTTTGCGCACGCTGAAATCCGCCGGGCGGCAGTTTGAGAAGCTTGACGAGTGGATTGCTGGTTTGGAGAAATGGATCGAACAGTCGTAGGTACGAGAGCCCGCAGGGCGTAACCCGACGGCATTGCGACGACGTCGACTTACTTCTTCAGCCCATTCACCGCCGCGCGGCCGACAGCCGGATCGTCGGTGAAGAAGCCGTCCACCCCGGCCTTCAGGAAGGTCTGGATTTCGGTGATGCTGTCGCCGCGCACGGTGGGGTCGGTGGTGAGCGCGGCCTTGAGGCTGGCGGGAAGGAAGTTGTTTTCCGGGCGCAGGGTCCAGATGTGCAGCGCCAGGCCCAGCGCGTGGGCGTTGGTGACGATTTCCTTCAGGTTGGAAACCTCGAAAGACTGCACGAACACCGGGGCGCTCTTGCTGTTCCAGCCATTCTTTTCCTGGGTGGCGAGCAGCGGCGTTTCACGCGGCAGGCCGATGGACTTGAAGCGACGATGTCGGGTTACGCTGCGCTAACTCGACCTACCCTTCGTCCGGCTGCTTTTCTTGGGCCCGTCCCCCTTCGCTTCCGGCAGCGGCGCGAGCAGGGCGCGGATGTCGTCTTCGCCGAATTTCACCGTGCCTTCGTGGTCTTCGGCGAGGATGCCGGCGGCGAGTGCGGCTTTTCGTTCCTGCAGCGCGAGGATTTTTTCTTCGATGGAGCCGGCCACCACCAGCTTGTAGACGAACACCGCCTTGGTCTGGCCGAGGCGGTGGGCGCGGTCGGTGGCCTGGTTTTCGACGGCCGGGTTCCACCACGGATCGAAGTGGATCACGGTGTCGGCGGCGGTGAGGTTGAGGCCGACGCCGCCAGCTTTCAGGCTGATCAGGAAGACCGGCGTGGAGCCGTCCTGGAAGGCGCGCACGGGGACTTCGCGGTCGACGGTGTCGCCGGTGAGGACGACGTAGGCGATTTTGCGGGCGTCGAGTTCGGCGGCGATCAGCGCCAGCATGGTGGTGAATTGGGAGAACAGCAGCACTTTGCGGCCTTCGTCGACGAGTTCGGGGAGCATGTCCATGAGCAGGTCGAGCTTGGCGCGTTCCTTCACCTTGGCGGCCGCGTCGGTCTTGATGAGGCGCGGGTCACAGCACACCTGGCGCAGCTTGAGCAGCGCGTCGAGGATGACGATCTGGCTGCGCGCGAAGCCGCGGGTGGCGATTTCGTCGCGGATGCGTTTGTCCATGGTGCTACGCACGGTTTCGTAAAGATCGCGCTGGCGGCCTTCGAGTTCGACGCTGCGCACGACGATGGTCTTGGGCGGCAACTCCTTGGCGACATCTTCCTTGCGCCGACGCAGGATGAAAGGCGCAATGCGGCGGGCCAGGATGTCGCGGCGCACCAGGTCGCCGCGCTTTTCGATGGGGCTGCGCCAGCGGGTGGTGAAATCCTTGCTGTCGCCGAGAAAGCCCGGCAGCAGGAAGTCGAACTGGCTCCACAATTCACCGAGGTGGTTTTCGAGCGGCGTGCCGGTGAGGCACAGGCGATGCTCGGCCTGCAGCGTGCGCACCACCTGGGCGGCCTGACTGGCGGCATTTTTCACCGTTTGCGCTTCGTCGAGGATGAGCGAGTGATAGCGGTGGGCAGAGAGCTGCTCGCGGTCGCGCCACAGCAGCGGATAGGTGGTGAGACAGACGTCGTGTTCGGGAATCTTCGCAAAGGCATCGGCGCGCCCGGTGCCGCGCAGGCTGAGCACTTTGAGATCGGGCGCAAAGCGTTCGGCCTCGCGCTGCCAGTTGAACACCAGCGAGGTGGGCAGCACCACCAGCGCGGGTTTGGCAAGGCGTCCGGCGTGTTTTTCGGTGAGCAGATGGGCCAGGGTCTGGGCGGTTTTGCCAAGGCCCATGTCGTCGGCCAGGATGCCGCCGAGGCCGTGCGCACGCAGGTGTTGCAGCCAGGCCAGGCCTTCGAGCTGGTAGGGGCGCAGTTCGAGCGCAAAGCCTGCAGGCGCGGCGACGGGGGTGATCTTTTCGGCGCTGCGGATGCGCTCGATCCAGTCGTCGAGGCGGCCGCGGCCTTCGCCTTGCCAGTCATCGCCAAGGGCGTCGGCCAGGCGCGGGGCGTCGAAGCGCGACACCTTGAGCGTGGCCGACGGGCTGTCGAACAGATCGACCAGCGTGCGGGCGATGGGCTTGATGCGCTCCGCGGGCAGCGCGACGCGTTCGCCGTCTTCAAGCTGGATGATGATGCGGGCGTCGTCGGGAATGGCGTCGATCAACTTACGGTCGAGCCAGCGCGGATCCTGGTGGAAGACCGCGTGGAGCATGGGCGCAAGATCGAGCCGGCGGCCGTCTACCTCGACGCCCAGCGACACTTCGAACCAGCCGGTGCCGGCGCCTTCGTCGTCGGCATCGAGAATGTCCACGTGCCAGTCGGTGGGCTCCAGCAGCCGGTGGCGAAAATCCTTCGGGCAGTCGATCTGCCAGCCGGCGGCGCGCAGGGCCGGGGCGACCAGACTGAAGAAGTGCGTCCAGTGGGCTTCGCTTTCGAGCCCGAAAACGCCCTCCGGACGCGGGCCGGCAGTGACCAGCCAGGCCGGCTTCACTGACTGGAAACCCGCGGCCAGGAGCGCCTTCCAGGCGGCGGCCTCGCGCTTCGGGTCACGCCGCACGCGCACCGCGCGGCCGTCGGGAAGGCTGGCCACGTCGTAGGTCGAACCGGGCTCGAAACGCGCGTCACCGTAGGCGAAGGCGGGAATCGCCACGTCGTATTCCTGCCCGCCAAAATCCACCGGGTAGCCGCGGTGCTTGCGCCAGCTCCAGCAGTGCAGGGTTTGCAGGTTGAGGAGCGGCTGGCAGGGGGCGTCGATGGGTGTCAGTTCGGCGACACCTGCACCTTGCGGCGAGGGCAGTTCCGGCGCCACCCCGGCCAGGGCACTGGCGACCAGCGGCAATTCGACCGGCGACAGGGGCGGCAGCGCCAGCACTTCGGCGATCGCCGCGCCGCCTTCGATCGCCACCCGCCCGGCCTCGCCGGCGCTGGCGTCGATGTATATCGGCGGTTCGGTGCGGATCACCAGCTGGGACGGCGGCTCGACCACCAGCCGGGCCTTGAGGCCGCTTTCACCGGGCACCCATTCGAGCCGGCCAGGGCGGGCCGGGCCGGCGGCCAGCGGAGAAACATTGCCGCTGTCGTCGAGCGCCACGCAGGTTCGCCCGGTGGCAAGCGCGGCTTCGAGCAAGGCGCGCCCTTCGGCACCGCGCAGCACCGGCCGGCCGTAACCACCGCCACGCCGGCTCATTTCGCGCAGCTGGCGAAAAACCTGCATGTCCTCGTCAAGCACGAAGGAGGGCGGCTTGAGCAGCGCCTGCTCGTAGTTGTACCAGTCGCCAATGGCGCCGGCCGGCTCGCCCGATGGGCCAAGGCGGGCCTTGAGCAGGCTGAACTCCACGTCCTCGCCGCTCTGCCAGGCGCTGCAGAGGTAGAAGATGCCTTCCTTCCTCGCCGCCGGCTTGCGCTCGGCGGTCGCCTTGTCGACGCGTTCGCGCAGGGTTTTGGCCCACGCCAGGATCTCGGCCCGCGGCCGGTCCACCAGCGTGCCGGGGCGGCGGGCGGCAAGGATCAGCGCCGCGGCATGCTTGCAGCGGTGGCCCACCGGGCAGGTGCAGCGGGTGGAAAGTTCGATGCTGCTCTTGCCGAAGAACTCGCGCCGCTCGATGCGCACCGTGACCCGGTAGGGCACCGTGTCGGTGCCTTGCACGAGGCCCTGGATCTGGTTTCCGGCCGTTTCGATGTTGCGCACCCGCGCCACGTAGGCGCGCGCCCGGGTGAGCGCATTGGCGGAAAACAACTCGCCAAGCAGGGTGTCGTCGATCTGGGCGAGAAGGCGGGCGAGGTCCACGGTGGGCGAGGTCGAAACAAAACCCGCAATTCTAGGCGTAGCCGGGCTGGAATGGGTGACTGTGGCTGCCGTGAAGCGCCTGCAGCCGCTCAGCCGCGGGCGTCGCGGCCGCTGTCCAGCGAATAACCGCCGGCGTCGAGCAGCGCCGGCAGCACTTCCGCCGCGCGCAGGCGGAAGCGGAACATCACGCTGTCGCTGAGCGGCGTACCGCCCGGGTTGATCTCGATGGTCGGAATGCCATGCTCGATCGCCCACAGCGTCGGCCCGGCGATATACGGAAAAGAGCTGCCGGTACCGACCGACACGATCATGTCCGGGCCGGCGGCCAGCACCTGCTCGAAGCGATGCATCGCCTGGTCGGGCAGGCTCTCGCCAAAGAGCACCACGTCGGGCCGCAGCATGCCGCCGCAGTGGGGGCAGTCCGGCGGAATCGACAGGCCGGCATAGTTGTTCACGTGCCGCGAACGGCCGCAGTCCACGCAGCGCAGGCGGCGCAGCGTGCCGTGCATCTCGATGACGTCACGCGAACCGGCGTCGAGGTGAAAACCATCCACGTTCTGGGTGAGCACCGTCACCGCGCCATGCATGGCCTCGAGCCGGGCAATGGCGTAATGCCCGGCGTTGGGATGGGCACCGCGGCAGCTCGACTCGATCTGCGACAGGTAGCGCCAGGTGATGTCCGGCCGCAACTGGAACATCGCGCCGGACATTGCCTCTTCGATCGGCAAGCCGATATCGGTCAGCCCGCCCTCGTACAATCCACCCACGCCACGATACGTCGGCAGGCCGGAATCCGCTGACAGCCCGGCGCCGGTGATGAACAGAATGCGCCGCGCGGTCGAAAGCAGACGACCCGCGGACTCGATCTGGCCGGCGTAGTCGGCTAAGGTAATATTTGTCATGGCGTATCAGTGAAAATATAAGCGTGGAGAGAAAGGCGGAGCGCGTTTCGGCGCCCGGCACCGGCGTCCACGCCCCATGTTCTCACCACACCTCATTCTGACCGAGCCCACGGTCAAGGGCTACCGCAAAGCAAAGATCACGATCATGTGCCAGTTACTTGGAATGAATTGCAACACCCCGACCGACATCTGCTTCTCGTTCGCCGGCTTCCAGGCCCGTGGCGGCCTCACCGACGTGCACGGCGACGGCTGGGGCATCGCCTTCTTCGAGGGACGCGGCGTGCGCGCCTTCCTCGATCCGAAGGCCAGCAGCGCCTCGCCGGTGGCCGAGTTGGTGCGCAATTACCCGATCCATTCGCTCAACGTCATCGCTCACATCCGCAAGGCCACCCAGGGTGTCATCACCCTTGAAAACACCCACCCCTTCCAGCGCGAACTCTGGGGGCGCTACTGGGTGTTTGCCCACAATGGCAACCTCAAGGGTTTCCAGCCCGCACTGCATGGCGAGTTCCGGCCGGTCGGCCAGACGGATTCCGAACTGGCCTTCTGCTACCTGATGGAGAGCCTGCGGCGCCGCTTTCCCGAAGGTGAGCCATCCCGCGACACCTTGTTTGCCGCGATCCGGCAGATTGGCACTGAAATCGGCAGCTTTGGCGAGTTCAACTTCCTGCTCTCCAACGGCACCTGCCTGTTCGCTCACTGCGCCTCGCGGCTCACCTACATCGTCCGCCAGACGCCCTTTGCCAGCGCCCACCTCAAGGATCAGGACATCACCGTGGATTTCACTGAACTGACCACCCCGGGTGACCGGGTGGCCGTCGTCGCCACCACGCCCCTGACCGACAACGAAACCTGGACGCCGATCACTCCCGGAACCCTGATGCTCTTCGTCGACGGAGCCCCCGTAAACGCCGGGCCGGCCGGCACATTTGCCTTCGTCGACAGCACACCGACACAGGCTTGAGCAAATTAATGTCAAAATTGTCAGGAAGTTCATTTTTTATGAATTGCATATCCGCCGATTGACAATGAAAATTTGCGATCCATCCGGGCTAGAATCGCCGGATATCTCGTAACACTCCGGCTCAAGACCGTCATGCCGACAAGCGCCCCGAAAGACTGCCCCCTGTGCTTCCCCGAGCGGGAAAACGTACTCTGGCACGACGCCAGCTGCCGAGTGATCCGCATCGACGATCCGGACTACCCCGGCTATTGCCGTCTGATCTGGAACGAACACGTCGCTGAAATGAGCGACCTCTCGCCCGCCGAGCAGCGCCACTGCTTCAACATCCTGATGGCCGTCGAAGTTGCGTTGCGGGAATGCTTCAGCCCCGACAAGATCAACCTGGCCAGCTTCGGCAACGTCGTTCCCCACCTGCACTGGCACCTCATCCCGCGCTATTTCGACGACCGTCACTTTCCCCAGCCCGTCTGGGGTGCGGCCCAGCGCAAGGCCGGCGGCTCGCCGGCCCCGCGGGTCGATGATGCACGCCTCGCCCTGGCCGTACGCAACGCCATCGCCGAGCATATTGCCGGCTGAATCCGGAGATCCCATCCATGGCGGACAGCGCCCAGACCTACACCGACCTGCGCAGCGTGGAGCAGTACCGCAAGCTCCTGCGCAACCTGCACACCCTCAATGCCGCCGAGAGCCACGCCACCCTGGTGCGCATGCTGGAGGGCCTGCTAGCCAGTCCGCTCGGACCGGAAGAGCAACTGGAAGTGCTCGAATCGGCACGCCAGACGATCACTTTCGTGCAGCACGAAATGTCGTCCCGCTACGCCGCCCACCCGCTGCCGCCGGATAGCCAGGAAGACGCCACCCTGCGCCAGGTAGTGCGCCTCTGGACAGCCCTCAGCACCGCCTACGCGCGCCTCGCCGAGAGCAGCAGCGACACCGACGAGTTCCGCGCCCAGTGGCCGCTGCTCGCCCAGCGCCGCATCCAGTATCTCGGCCAGGTCATCATCGAATATTTCCGCGCCCACCGCACCGAACCGCCGGGCGCCTGGAAAGCCGTGCATGCGGCCTTTCTCGAAGCGGAACGCGCCGGCATCACCCATAGCCGGGTCATCGATCCGCTCAACAACACCTGGAAAGCCCAGAGCCCCGACGAAGCCTACATCGCGCTGCTGCTGGTCGATCTCACCAACCCCTACGGCCGCAACCAGCGCGAGCTCAGCTGGATCTGCCGCTGGGCCCAGCGCTTCGCCCCCTACTGCATCATGCAGAGCACCTGGGAAAAGGACGACGCCCGCGCTTACGGGCTCGACCTCAGCGAAGATCACGGCCTGCGCCCCATCGCACTGATCGGCGCGCGTCCCGGCATGCGCCGCTTCGACGGCCACCGTCTGGCGGCCCAGATCAAGGCCATGCTGGCCGAGTTCAAGCAGGGCACCACGCCGGCCTCGCTCGGCCTTGGCGATGATTGCTCCCAGCCAGCCTGCGCGCGCCTCCTCGTCTCGCTGTACCGTCCGTGGGGCATGTCGGCTGCCGGCCGGCGCTTTCCCCGACGCAACAAAAGAGGCAGCAACAAGATCTGCACCGACTGGGACGCCATCGGCCTGCTGGTGTCGGGCAAGGATTTCACCCCGCCCAACCGGCGCCAGACCATCGGCAGCCGCTACGACATCAATGTGATCACCTTTGGCGCCCGCGTGGACGACGAGGTCCCCGACATCACCGATCCAGAAGCCGAAGCCATGCGGCGCGGTTTCGCGATCGATGACTGGATGACCGTCGACCATTCTGTCTCCGGCTTCCGCCTCCAGCGCAGGCACGCGGGTCAGCGCATCGAACACCACCAGATGGTCGGCATCAAGCCTGGCGACGGCAACCAGTACCTGCTTGGCCAGGTCAGCTGGCTGATGTACGAACCGGACGGCACGCTGATGGTCGGCATCCACCTGCTGGCAGGGCTGCCGACTGCGGTGGCGGTGCGCACCACCGGCCTGAACACCAACCCCCACGAGCCCTACGCCCAGGGTTTTCTGCTGCCGGAAATCGCCGCGATGCGGGCTCCGGCAACCGTCGTGCTGCCGGGCGGCTGGTTCCACGCCGACCGGGTCATCGAAATGTACAACGGCGAAGCCCACAAGATCCGCGTGACCGCCCTGGTCGCCCGCGGCACCAACTTCGATCAGGCCACCTACGAGTTCATCGCGGGCTGAGTGCTACTGAAATACAAAAAGGGGACCATCCCGGCCCCCTTTTTATTTTTCAGCGTGTCCTTCGCGCGTCAACCCACCAGCCTCCTCGCCGGAAAGGAAGCCGTGAAACGGCTGCCGCGGCCCGGCTCGCTATCGATCAGCAGCTCGCCCTGGTGGCGGCTCAGCACATGCTTGACGATGGCCAGCCCCAGCCCGGTGCCACCGGTTTCCCGCGAGCGGCCGCGGTCGACGCGGTAGAAACGTTCCGTCAGACGGGCAATGTGCTCGGGCGCAATGCCAATGCCGTCGTCTTCCACCTTGTATTCCACCACCGCGCCCCGCTGATGCCAGCCGACGCGGATATGGCCCCCGGCCGGCGTGTAGCGCACCGCGTTGATCGCCAGGTTGGCAAATGCGCTGTAGAGCTCCTTGGCGTTGCCAAGAAGACGCGCATGGCTTCCACAGTCCAGCTCGATCGTGTGACGCCCGGAGGAAACCAGCTCGGCCTCCTGGCACACCTCTTCAAGCAGCATGGCCACATCGACCGGCTCTTCGTGGAGGATGGGCTCGCCCGTTTCGAGCGCCGACAGCGTCAGCAGATCCTGGATGAGGCGCTGCATGCGGCCGGCCTGCTCGAAGGCCAGGTTGAGGTAGTGGCGGATATCCTCCTTGTCCAGATCGTCCAGCCCGTCGATCACGGTCTCGAGAAAACCCGCCACCACCGTCAATGGCGTGCGCATCTCGTGGGACACGTTGGCGACGAAATCCCGGCGCATGGCGTCCACGCGCTCGACCTGGGTGATGTCTTCCGACATCAGCAGGCGCATGTTCTCGCTGAAGGGCACCACGTGCACCATCAGCGTGCGGCTGATCGGACGGCCTGCGGTGAAGGTCAGCGGCTCCTCGTAGTTACCTTCTTTCAGATAACGCACAAAATCCGGCTGGCGGACGATATTGGTCACCGGAGCGCCCTGATCGCGGGCGCGATCAAGTCCGAACTGCTGCTCACCCTGCCGATTCACCCACTCGATGGTATGGGTGTTGGACAGGAACATCAGCCCATGCGGCATTGCCTGGCTGGCCTCGCGGAAACGCTCGAGTGCGGCCGACAGACGTTCCTGCTTGGTACTTGCGCTGCGCGAGCGAAGATTCACCTCGGCAAAAACGTTGTCCCACAGCCCGAAGGCGCGAGGCAAGGGCGCCGCCTCGTCAACCGGGGTTCGCAACCAGCGCACCAGCTTGAAAAGGTTTCCGACGTGATAGACACCCGCCAGGAGCAGCAGCGCGGAGAAGGTAAGCAGCGCCGGCACCGCACCGAAGAACACGCCGACAACCACCGCCACGAGGCCGATGAGTGCCAACACCGTGAAGACAGCCACACGGATGTAGCTGATGGGACGGGTTACGGCCATCCCTTCCACAGAGTGTTCAGTCACGAATCAGCGCGCCACCGCCGGGCTTTCCTGCTGAGTCGAGAAACGGTAGCCACTACCTCGCACTGTCTGTACCAGACCATCGTGGAGGCTCGGCTCCAGCGCGCAGCGCAGGCGGCGGATGTGCACATCAACAGTGCGCTCCTCGACGAAAACGTGGTCGCCCCACACCTGGTCGAGCAACTGGGCACGGGAATGGACCCGCTCGGGGTGGGTCATCAGGAAGTGCAGCAGGCGGAACTCGGTCGGGCCGAGGGTCACCGGCTTGCCGCCGGCGGTCAGGCGGTGGGTTGCCGGATCAAGGCACAAATCACCGGCCGACACCGTGTCCTCTGTTGTCTCGGGGGCCCGACGACGCAGCACGGCCTTGATGCGGGCCACCAGTTCGCGCGGTGAAAACGGCTTGGTGACGTAGTCGTCAGCGCCGGATTCGAGGCCCATCACCTTGTCCTGCTCCTCGCCGCGAGCGGTCAGCATGATCAGCGGGATGGCGCGGGTACGCTCCTCGCTGCGCAGGCGACGGGCAAACTCCACGCCGGACATGCCGGGCAGCATCCAGTCGAGGAGGATCAGGTCCGGCAATGCCTCGCGAACGATGCGCTGGGCCGTTTCGGCATCCCCCGCCCTGAGCACGTGGTGCCCTGCGCGCATGAGGTTGGCGGAAATCAGTTCCTGGATTGCGGGTTCGTCTTCAACAAGCAGGATCGTAGCGGGCATGCAAACCTCGGTGGCATTACAAAACGCAGCCAGTGTATTGCAGCTAGTTTACCTTTTAATGACAGGTCACCGGATTGCAACACAGCGCAGCAAGCCACGCAGCCGGGCAGAGCCGGCGCCTTCTAGTATCATAGTCAGGTTAAGCATTCAGACAACGGAACCCGACATGGCCGGCCTTCGCAAGAATGATCCCGTCCCCACCGAGATCAAGTTGCACCAACGTTCTCGCATCATGGAAGTCGCCTTCGACGACGGCCAGCGTTTCGAATTCACCTACGAGTTTTTGCGCGTCCACTCGCCGTCCGCAGAAGTGCGTGGACACGGAGCCGGCCAGGAAGTCCTTCAGCTCGGCAAGCGCGACGTGGACATCACCCGCGTCGAGCCCGTCGGCAACTACGCGATTCGCCCGGTGTTCTCCGACGGCCACGACAGCGGCCTGTACTCCTGGGATTACCTCTACGACATCGGTGAGCGCCAGGAAGATCTCTGGCAAACCTACCTCACCCGCCTCGCCGCCGAAGGCGGCAGCCGCGACCCGGCCGATCTCCCGCCGCCCGCCCCGAAGGCCGGCGGCTGCGGTCACAGCCACTGAACTCCCGTCGGGCCCGGCGCCCGGCCAACCGATAGCGATTCAAATTCCGATCATGAACGACAAGACGACCCATTTCGGCTTCCAGCAAGTGGCCGAATCTGAAAAGGCAGGCAAGGTCCGCAGCGTGTTTTCGTCCGTTGCCGGCAGCTACGACGTGATGAACGATCTCATGTCCCTCGGCCTGCACCGCCTCTGGAAAGCCTTCACCGTGCAGATCGCCGGCGTCCGCAAGGGCGACAAGGTGCTCGACGTAGCTGGCGGCACCGCCGACCTGTCCCTCGCCTTCGCCAAAAAGGTCGGCCCTACCGGCCAGGTGTGGCTCACCGACATCAACCACGCCATGCTCTCCGTTGGCCGGGATCGCGTGGTGGACAAGGGCTTACTCCTTCCCGTCGCCCAGTGCGACGCCGAAAAACTGCCCTTCCCCGACAATCATTTCGATGTCGTCACCGTTGCCTTCGGGCTGCGCAACATGACCCACAAGGATCAGGCCATCACCGAAATGCGCCGCGTCCTCAAACCGGGCGGCCGTCTGCTGGTGCTGGAATTCTCCAAGGTCTGGAAACCCCTAGCGCCCGCCTACGACTTCTACTCCTTCAAACTGCTGCCGATTATGGGCGAAAAAGTCGCCAACGACGCCGAAAGCTACCGCTACCTGGCTGAAAGCATCCGCATGCACCCCGACCAGGAATCGCTCAAGACCATGATGGAACAAGCCGGCCTCGCCCGTGTCGAGTACTTCAACATGAGCGCCGGCGTCGTCGCCCTGCACCGCGGCTACAAGGTCTGAGCCCCGTTCCCGCGCAGATTCACCATGCGGGTGCTGCGGTCCCCGTTTTCCATACCGGAGTCGAGATGCTCGCATCGCCAGCCATTGCCGGCATCAACCACCTTCTCGCCGACGCGCCATGGGCGCGCGAACGTCTGATGCCTTTTGCCGGCCGCACGGCGGTATTCCAGCTTAGCCCGCTCGAGATCGGCCTGGGTATCGACAACGAAGGCTACTTCACCGAAGCCGTTACCACTGAACCCGACGTTGCCCTCGAAATCCCGCTCGCCTCGATGCCCAAGGCACTGGGCGGAGCCGACGCCCTGATGGCCGACATCCGCATCAGCGGCAACGCCGACTTCGCCGACGCCCTCGGTTTCGTTCTGCGCAAGCTGCACTGGGACGGCGAGGAAGCCTTGTCCCGGTTTATCGGTGATATCGCCGCCCATCGCGCCGTGGGCCTCGCGCGCAACGTCGTCGGCTGGCATCGCCAGACTGCACAGAACGTCATCGAAAACCTGGCCGAATACTTCAGCGAAGAACAGCCGATCATCGTCAAGCGCGCGGCCCTGGATGATTTTTCCCGTTCCACTGCCGACCTGCGCGACGGCCTTGCCCGTCTCGAAAAGCGCCTGCAAAAACTCAAATCGAAAGCTTGAACCACGACATCCCGGTCAGCCCGAAAATCGGGGCAGAGTTGCCAGCCGTTTGTCCAACAGCTGACGTCGGTCCGCACCAGGCCCGTTCCAGACGTAACGCCGGCCACGCCTCGACCCACTTCGGGGAATTGCCCGTTTTCAACAGGCGCGCTGGACCCCACGGAATCATTACGCGAGATATTCATAGCAGACTCCGGAGCATGTCTGCTCGCCGGCTTCGCTACACCTTCTATCCAGTGCTCGTTCATCGGCTCCCCACTTCGATGCACGCATAACTTAGTTTGCAGTAATCACTTTATGGCGGGACTTTCACCCGCAGTCGGTAACCCATGCAAAAGGGCAGTCCTCACGGACTGCCCTTTTTACATTACAACGTATCGTTTCGATCAGTGACCGCGTTTCTTCAGCTTGTTGATCGCTGCGATCTGGGCCAAAGCTGTAGCCAGCTCGGACTGGGCCTTTGCGTACTCCAAGGCCGAATCCTGATTCTGCAGGGCTTCTTCGGCAATACGCTTGGCTTCCAGCGCTTTTGCCTCATCCAGATCCTTGCCACGGATGGCCGTATCTGCAAGCACCGTCACCAGATTCGGCTGAACTTCCAGCAAACCGCCGGCCACGAAAACCAGTTCCTCTTCAGCCTGACCCTGCACCTTGACGCGCACAGCACCCGGTTTGATCCGGGTCATCAGCGGCATGTGACCGGGCATGATGCCCAACTCACCAGCCTCGCCGGGCAGCACCACAAACTCGGCTAGACCAGAAAAGATCTGTTCTTCCGCACTGACGATATCGACATGAATGGTCATTGCCATAGCTAGTATCCTCCTCGTTCCGGCGGGGCTCCTGAAAGCACCGCCGGGCGATGGTCGCGATGATTAGAGGGTCTTCGCTTTTTCGAAGGCCTCTTCAATCGGGCCGACCATGTAGAAGGCCTGCTCGGGCAGATGGTCACACTCGCCAGCCACGATCATCTTGAAGCCCTTGATCGTTTCCTTCAGAGGGGACGTACTTGCCGGGCGAACCGGTAAACACTTCCGCAACGAAGAACGGCTGCGAAAGGAAACGCTGAATCTTACGTGCACGGGCCACTGCCAGTTTATCTTCAGGTGCCAGTTCGTCCATACCCAGAATCGCGATGATGTCGCGCAGTTCCTTGTAGCGTTGAAGAGTCTGCTGCACACCGCGAGCGGTGTTGTAGTGCTCTTCACCCACCACCAGCGGATCGAGCTGACGGGACGTGGAGTCGAGCGGATCCACCGCCGGGTAGATACCCAGCGAAGCGATGTCACGCGACAGCACGACGGTCGAGTCGAGGTGCAGGAAGGTGGTTGCAGGGGACGGGTCGGTCAAGTCATCCGCAGGCACATAAACGGCCTGGATGGAGGTGATCGAGCCAACCTTCGTGGAAGTAATACGCTCTTGCAGACGGCCCATTTCTTCGGCCAACGTCGGCTGGTAACCCACCGCAGAAGGCATACGACCCAGCAGCGCGGAAACTTCAGTACCAGCCAGGGTGTAACGGTAGATATTATCCACGAAGAACAGGATGTCACGACCTTCGTCACGGAAACGCTCGGCCATGGTCAGGCCGGTCAGCGCCACACGCAGACGGTTGCCGGGGGGCTCGTTCATCTGACCGAACACCATCGCAACCTTGTCGAGAACGTTGGAGTCCTTCATCTCGTGGTAGAAGTCGTTCCCTTCACGGGTACGCTCGCCCACGCCAGCGAACACCGACAGACCGCTGTGCTGCTTGGCGATGTTGTTGATGAGTTCCATCATGTTCACGGTCTTGCCCACACCGGCGCCACCGAACAGACCCACCTTGCCGCCCTTGGCGAACGGGCAGATCAGATCGATAACCTTGATGCCGGTTTCGAGCAGATCCACAGACGGGGACAGTTCGTCGAACTTCGGAGCCTTCTGGTGAATGGTCCGACGCTCGTCACACTGGATCGGGCCAGCTTCGTCGATGGGACGACCCAGCACATCCAT